>JAZNXJ010000068.1:0-2175 GCA_045593805.1 Faecalimonas sp. | reverse complement strand
GCCCGAAAGTCCAGTGTTTATAAGAGTTTATCGCACTTTGGTGTTATTATAACACCAGCATCTATTCTACGAACTATTCCTGTTGCTTTCATATATAAAAACTCCTTTTCACTATTTAATGGTGTGGAGTTAGTATGTGGAATATTGCCATTATTATACTCATTTGACACGATTCTCAAGATTTCTTTAAAGACTTGAACGGTCTCATCCTCGCGCTCCATTCGGTTCAAAGTATTCTTAAATTGCTTAATATCATAATCACTTCGCCGATTCTGAATTTGATGTATCGGAACATCATACACTTTGGAAATAAATGCATCAGATGCATGCTCAAAAAGTTTTTCTAATTGACTCTTGCTCATCCGAAAGAAATCTGCCGGCAACCTAGATATCGTTAGATGATGAAACCCCCCAATTTTTCAAATCTTCTTTTATTCTTTTTCCTTCATTTCCAGAAAAATCATAGTACTCTGCTTTATACATAGTATATCCTACCTTTAATTTGTCCCTTCATAATATAAACACAACTGAAAAATTCAAAATATAGTCACTTTTCAAAAAAATTTTCAAATTATATTTTTCCACAATAACAATTATATATGATTCACATCCCAATGTCATCGGCAAAGAATCGTCTTTTTATAGGCAAAAAATAGGCATAGAATAAGCACAAAATAGGCATCAGCAAAGGCGCCGCATTCCTGCGACGCCTTTGCTTTGTGCTGAATTTTTCTTTTTTCGAAATAGAACTAAAAAATCCCTTTGTTATACTTTATCATTGCCTTGAAACTGATTACCAATCCCACAATGATACCGGCAATAAGGATTCCTGTTCCAATTAATGTGAACACCTCGTTGTCTGTGTAGAGTGTTACAGCAGACAGCCCACTGAACACAATGATAGCCGCACCGATAATGATGGTTCCAAGCCCAACCTTCTTTCCGAATGGAATTCGATCCTCCTCGGAAACTCTGTTTCTGTGGTATGAGTGTAACGATGATATATTGCCTTTCATATTTGAAATACCAAGAACAATACATACAACGCCAACTAAAGCTGTTACAATAAATGCAGGCATAATAATCCTCCTTTTTCTATCTATTGAATTTCTCTCTTTTTGAAAAATCGAATGGATAGGAGCCAAGAGAGGATATAGACACCGACTCCAACAATAGACATAACGATTAAGATCGTGTTTGGGCGGATTTCTGCCTGTAAATCACTTCTGAAAAAGCTAGATGCCAAAACACTTGCTCCACAGACCATACCGATCATCAAATAATAAGCAGTTCGTCCTTTTTCAACGCCCAACTTAAATATAAATGGCAGAGAGATTGACGATGTTAGCGTGGCCATAATCAGCATCATCAGCATAAGCACAATAAAATCATTCCATGCAAAATCTCCACTAACAATTGTCTTGATGCCCTGTGCTGTTCCCATCACAACAAGCATAGCAATTTGAGAAAGTAAACCTATCAGATATTTTGCAGAAACGAGCTGTGCTTTTGTATATGGCATTGTACCGCTATACTGCATCCATCGACTTCTCTCATCATATCCAAGCAGGTTGACCGGAATCATTCCACACAGCAGACAAGGATAGAAAACGAAGAACATATTGCCTTTGCTGGCAAGGGAAAGAACAGTAAAGGCAGCAGCGATAATGATATACGATTTACAATACTTCTTCATCATATACCAGTCTTTGAGCAACAATCCCTTCATATCATTTCGCCTCCTTTACCATAAACACAAACAGTTCCTCGATACTGATTGGGCTAACATTGACGCCCGCAGGTACTGCACTTCTCAGTATCATAGCCTCGACGCCGTATGGATTTTCCTTCTTATGCTTAATTGCCTCTACCGGAAGATTATGCAGTTCTTCAGCAGTGCAGTGTATCAAGCCATACTCTGCAAGTAGTTGATCCTTTTCCTCACAGAGAAGCAGTTTCCCTTTGTGCAGAAAGGCCACGTAGTCACACAGCTTTTCAAGATCGCTGACAATGTGAGAAGAAATAAGAATGGAATGGTTTTCATCTCTTGTAAAGTCGCTGAACATCTCAACCACTTCATCACGCACCACAGGATCAAGTCCTGACGTTGCTTCGTCCAGAAGGAGCAATTTTGCATTATGCGATAACGCTATAGCTATTCCCAGCTTCATCTTC
>JAZNXJ010000067.1:0-3921 GCA_045593805.1 Faecalimonas sp. | reverse complement strand
GCCACAATCGCAGGGATTGCAAGCTTCATCATTAATTTCCCTACACTTCCTTCTCCTAATTGTGAGTTTTTCTGTTCCATTTTTATCGTCCTTCTTTCTTAATTATCTTCCCCTCACTTTACATAGTCTAACACAATTTTTACCAAAACAAAACCCCTGATCACTCAGAGGTTCGCTCAGTCATATTTTCAATTCCTTCGAGACTTAACACGCTGGTCACAACTAGCATTATTCAGTTGCCGATTCAAGCGAGTTTGCACTTATTGTCTTCACTCCAAATATAAAATAGATAATATGAAACAGCCAGACAAAGGCAAGAATGATTCTACCCACCGGAACTCTACTCATCATAATAAAGCCAACAGACATCAATAGCGTAACTGTTATCATGATTCGAAGCTTGGTTTGTCTTGTCATACCTTCCCCTTTTACATAACTTTCTAAATGATTCTTATATAGTTTTGTGCTTGTGAACCAATTGTGTAACCTTTCAGAACTTCTTGCAAAGCAGTATGCTGCTAACAGCAAAAACGGCACGGTAGGCAATACCGGAATCACCGAACCTGTCGCTCCTAATCCTACACTGATACATCCGATTATGATATATATTACTTTTTTCATTAACTCATCCTCCCATGTTCCACAGAATATACCTTGTCTACAATACGCATCGTAGATTGACGATGTGATACAAGCACAACTGTTTTATTCTCCCGTTCTTCTCTTAATGATTTCAAAATCACAGCTTCATTTAGACTGTCAAGATTGCTGGTCGGCTCATCCAAAAGCATAAGGTCTGCGTCATGCAAAAATGCACGTGCGAGTCCAATTCTCTGTCTCTCGCCACCGGAAAGGGTATCTCCGAGTTCACCTACGGTCGTGTCATAACCGTTTGGAAGGGTCATGATAAAATCATGCACAGATGCTTTTTTACATGCCATTTCTATCTCCTCATCTACTGCATTTAAGTTTGCAATACGAAGGTTATTTCGAATACTATCATGAAACAAATGCGTTTCCTGTGTAACAAAGCTTTCCATATCACGCAGATTACTTGTATTGATATCACCAATACTTGTTTTTGAGATCTTGACATCGCCCTTCTGTACATTCCAAAACCGCATCAATAATTTTAAAAACGTAGACTTTCCACTTCCGCTCCTACCGACGATGCCTATAACAGTTCCCTTCGGAATCTCCATAGAAATATCATCTAATATGATTTCTTCTCCATAGGCAAAGATCACATGCTCTGCCGTTGCTCCGTCAAACGCAACATTCTTCTTGCCTTCTATCTCTTCAACTACAGGCGTTTCATCCAAGATATCAAGTACGCGGTTTCCTGCCGCAAATGTGTTCTGAAGCGTGCTGCCAAGGTCTGCAAGCGCTATCACCGGCCCAAATGAACTCATAAGCGCAACAGTCGGAATCAATACACCTATGAATTTGATTTGACCTGTTTGATAAATCATTGCTGATACAAATAACATAACAAGATCAAAAAACAAAATAACGGTATTCGTGATTGCCTTGTTTCTTCCTGTTGTACGCTTCATGCTTCTCTCATCCTCAGAAAGCGCATCCGTCTGTTCGTTAATTTCCTGAAGCCGTTTTAGTCCTTGACCATATTGCAGTATTTCCGAAAGTCCACGTAAACTATCCAACACGAAAGCGGAAAGTTCCCCTGATTTTGTACGAAATCTCATACCATCGTCTCCGCTGATTTTAGAAATTAAAATCGGAACGACAACTCCAACTACGATATATGCTATGAATGCAATGAGTTCTAACAACCAATGGAACCGGCCTATAAATACACACAAAATACTTGAGAATAAAACTGCTATCGCAATCGGTGAAATTGTATGTGCATAAAACACTTCCAAAAGTTCAATATCCGATGTGATTACAGATATTAAGTTCCCTTTATCTTTTCCTTCTAATTTTGCAGGACAAAGCCTTCGAAGTGCACGAAATACTTTCTCTCGAATCAACGCCAATAATTTGAACGCGATAAAATGATTACACGCCTGCTCTGCATATCGAAGTACCCCTCGAACCACTGCAAAGATGGCTACTGATATAAATAATACAGTTATTGTAAATGGTGTATGTATCCCCATTGTCTCCGCCAAAGCATAGCCTCCAAATATGGTAATAAAGGCTGCTGACAGATGACCAACTAATCCCATCATAATGGCAAGAATCATAAATCCGGTCAATGGTTTTACAAGACCGATCAGTCTTAACATAACAACAAATCCACTTCTTTTTTTCATGCTACTCACCATCCTTTCCCAGATTTTCCAAAGCCCGCTGTGCATTCCACAGTTTTACATACACGCTTTTATTCTTCAGTAATTCCTGATGTGTACCTGTCTCTGCGATATTTCCCTTATCCATAACAAATATATTGTCAGAGTGAACTACATTCGCAAGCCTGTGAGAAATCAAAATCACTGTCTTCGTTTTCGCCAATGCGTGAATCTCACACATGATATCATTTTCACTCTCCACATCAATATTCGAAGTTGCCTCATCAAAAATATACACCGGACTATCATGCAAAAGTGCTCTTGCAAGTGCTAATCTTTGACATTGTCCACCGGAAAGATTCGATGCTTTTTCAAGAACCTTTGTATCCAATCCGTTCTCACTTTTCATAAAGTCTGCAAGATTCACTCGTTCTAATACTTCCCACATCTCATCTTCAGTTGTATTTGGTTTACCCATGAGAAGATTGTCTCTCACGCTACCTTTGAACAAATAACTTTGATGGCTGATATATGTGAAGTTCTCCATCAGGCTTGCTTCTGACAGTTCCGACAATTCCTTGCCACCCACTTTTACAGAGCCCGTATACCCTTTGTTTCTTCCCATCAAAACAGCTGAGACGGTAGACTTCCCACAGCCACTCTCACCTACAATAGATGTAAAACTTCCCTTTGGAAATATCAAGTCAATACCATGCAATATCTCACGGTCTTCGTCATAAGAAAAACGTAGATTGGTGCAAGCAATCGTACAATCCTTTGGAACTTCTTCTGTCTTCACATCTGCTTCCGGTAAATCAAGAAGTCTGAAAATCTTATCACTTGCTGCCATTCCGTTCATGGCGATGTGGAAGAAAGAGCCCAAAAGACGCATTGGAATAAAGAAATCCGCTGAAAGTAGAATAATCAGTAGCGCTCCTTCAAAAGTCACATTTCCTTTTATGTACTGTGTCACCGAAAGAATGACGCCAAGCGCTGCTCCGCCATATGCAATCAAGTCCATAATCGTGATGGAATTGAGTTGCATCGTCAGTACCTTCATGGTAATCTTGCGGAATTTCTCTGATTCCTCATTCATTTCTTTTTGCTTGAATTCATCTGCCTGATAAATTTTCAACGTCGTTAATCCTTGTAGGTTTTCAAGAAAGGTATCGCCAAGCGCCGTATACTGTCCCCAATATTTTGAGAGAAGTTTTTTTGCCCATGTCTGCACTGCCGCAATCGATACCGGAATCAGTGGCACGCAAATCAAAAGAACAATCGCACTCGGAAAATTCACAAAACTTAATATAACAAACAATGTGAGTGGTGCTAACATGGCATAGAAAAATTGCGGAAGATACGCCCCGAAATACGTCTCCAGCTGGTCTACGCCTTCCACTGCAACTTGAACGATTTCTGAAGTTTTGATTTTCTCGTTATAAGAAGTTCCAAGCCTCAGAAGCTTCTTGTAAATCATTTCTCGAAGTGTCTTTTTCACTGCTTTTGAAGATAGATATCCCATTTTACTTGCAAGCGTTGTACAAACGTATCGTACAACCACAGCTACGACTGCAATTATTACTGTAATAATGATATCTTTGGTATCGGCTGTCTTAAGAAACAGTTTTGCTAAAAGAGATGTGATAGCAAACATCATCATGATATT
>JAZNXJ010000066.1:0-67299 GCA_045593805.1 Faecalimonas sp. | reverse complement strand
AAGAGGAGATTGCAAAGCAATGATCGAAGCAATCATGGCAAAACCACTTTCGGAATTAAAAGAACTCTATAACAACAGAGATATTGAGAAATAAGGAGGAGAGAATTATGAGTTTACCATATACAGCCGAGATGATGGAATCCATTAAAAAGGTTGAAGCTGGTAGAGCTGCACGTATCGGTTTCGAACCAAGACGTATGACAGCTGATGAAAAAACAGCCCTCCTTGAAGCATTTCATCCAGATTATAATCTTGAAAGCTTTGAAGAAATCAAAGTTGGTCCAAATGCAGGACAGAAAGCTCCGAAAGAATTAGTAGAAATTCTTCAGGGCGAAAGCAGAATCAAAGGAATGGATTTAGACCTTTCTAATCCAGACTATGATGTAGACGTATTAGTTATCGGTGGCGGCGGTGCTGGTTCATCAGCAGCTATCGAAGCAAATGAAGCAGGCGCTAACGTAATGATCGTTACAAAGCTTCGTATTGGTGATGCTAATACAATGATGGCAGAAGGTGGTATCCAGGCTGCTGATAAAGAAAATGACTCACCGGCTCAACATTATTTAGATGTAATGGGTGGTGGACACTTTGCGAACGTACCGGAACTTGTTGAAAAACTTGTATGTGATGGTCCAATCGCTATCAACTGGCTTGATAAATTAGGTGTCTTATTTGATAAAGACGAAGACGGAAGAATGGTTACAACTCACGGTGGTGGAACATCTCGTAAGAGAATGCATGCTGCAGCTGACTACTCAGGAGCAGAAATCATGAGAACCCTTCGTGATGAAGTATTCAACAGAGGAATTCCAGTTGTTGACTTCACAGCAGCTATCGAAATTATCAAAGATACAGAAGGTAAGGCAGCAGGTGCTGTTCTTATGAACATGGAAACAAACGAAATCCTGATTGCAAGAGCTAAGACAGTTATCATTGCAACAGGTGGTGCAGGACGTATGCATTATCAAGGTTTCCCAACATCAAACCACTATGGTGCTACAGCTGACGGTCTTGTACTTGCATACCGTGCAGGAGCTCCATTATTATACCAAGATACTTTGCAATATCACCCAACAGGTGTTGCATTCCCATCGCAGATTTACGGTGCACTCGTAACAGAAAAAGTACGTTCTATGGGCGCTATGTTCGTAAACGTAGATGGTGAAGTATTCATGCACCCACTGGAAACACGTGACGTTGCAGCTTCAGGAATCATTCGTGAATGTAAAGAAAGAGGAAAAGGTGTTCCAACACCGGTAGCTGATGGTATTTGGCTTGATACTCCAATGATCGATATGATTCACGGAGAAGGTACTCTTGAAAAGAGATTACCAGGTATGCTTCGTATGTACTTGAGATGTGGAATCGATATGAGAAAGGTTCCAATCGTAATCTACCCAACTCTTCACTACCAAAACGGTGGTATTAAAGTTGGCGTAAATGGTATGTCAGAGGTTGAAAACCTTTACGTAGCAGGTGAGGCAATCGGAGGAATCCACGGAAGAAACAGACTTATGGGTAACTCTTTACTTGACATCATTGTATTCGGACGTAATGCCGGACAACAAGCAGGTGCTAAGTGCAAAGAAGTTGAACTGAAAGAGTTAACACTTTCTCATGTGGATGATTTCTCTAAGACACTTGCAGACGCTGGTATTGAACCAACGGTAGTATCTCCTAAGTTATTACCAGACTACAGACCAGAAGGCGTAACAAGATTAAACTAGGAATGAGATAAAAAAGGCATTTGATTTCCAACATTAGAGCAATCTGATGTTGGAAATCATGCTGTAATTTGGAGGAAAATAAAATGGGTATTCTTACATGGTTCCAAGAAAGCGTATTATCAAGTACCATGATGATGGTGTTTTTAATTGCGGTAGTTGGATATGCAGTAGGACGTATTAGAATTTGTGGATTGGATTTAGGAACAGCAGGTATTCTGCTGGTAGCTTTGGTGTTTGGACACTTTGGTGTATCCATTCCAAAGGAAATTCAAGATTTAGGACTTATATGCTTCGTAACATCGGTAGGTTTTATTGCGGGTCCTAAGTTTTTCCGTAACTTTAAAGCAAATGCAAAATCTTATGTACTATTAGGGCTGTTGGTTATCCTCACAGGTTCATTAACCTGCGTCTTAACAATTACTGTGTTTAAAGTACCAACTGATATTAGTGTAGGTATGATGACAGGTGCTCTTACAAGTACACCAGGACTTGCAGCAGCAATTGAAGCGACATCAGACACTGCATCTGTAGGATATGGAATTGCATATCCATTTGGAGTAATTGGTGTTGTGCTTTTTGTACAATTGATGCCACGTATTTTAAAAACAGATATGGCAGCAGAGCGTGCACAATTTTCAGCAGTAGCAGAAGTAACAGTGAAAGAAAACAAGAAAAAACTCATTGATATGGATGATATGGGATTCTTTGCTTTCGCATTAGCTGTTGTGTTAGGTGTCATTTTGGCGAAGATTGTGATTCCACTTCCAGGAGGCGGAGAGTTCTCTCTTGGAACATCAGGTGGTCCACTTCTTGCAGGACTTGTGTTAGGTCACTTTGGAAATATCGGACCAGTGAATTTGAAAGTAGAAAAACGTATCTTAGAGACAATGCGTGAATTTGGTCTTGCACTTTTCCTTTTAGGAGCAGGATGCGGAGCAGGAGCGGGGTTCGTTGAAATCTTAAAAGAACAAGGTGTTATGTTATTTATTTACGGAGCACTTATGACAACCCTTCCAATGTTTGTTGGATACTTCTTTGCTGCAAAAGTGTTGAAATTAAGCGTGCTTAATAATCTTGGTTCTATCTGCGGTGGTATGACAAGTACACCAGCTCTTGGAACACTTATCCGTGTGGCAGGAACAGATGATGTTGCATCTGCATATGCAGCTACTTATCCGGTTGCACTGGTAATGGTGGTTTTGGCAAGCCAGTTTATTGGAATTTTATTTTAAAAATTATGGTAGGTGTGCGCAAGGGTGTATGTCAGCATGGCTGACGCGCACACCGCCGCAAGGATGCCAAGAGCATTCTTGATTTGTAAATATTTTGGAGGAAAATCAAATGCGTGAGATTAACGTAAGTCAGATTACTGACGTTGTAGAAAGATTATGTATTGAAGCAAATACACATCTTCCAGGCGATGTAAAATGTGCTATTCGTGAATGCAGAGCTTGTGAAGACTGGGATATTGCAAAGGGTGTATTGGATAACATTATTACAAACTTTGAAATCGCAGACAATGAAAATGTTCCAATCTGTCAAGATACAGGTATGGCATGTGTATTTCTTGAAATCGGTCAAGATGTTCACTTAGTAGGTGGAAATCTGACAGAAGCAGTAGATGAAGGTGTTAGAGGTGGTTATACAAACGGATACCTTCGTAAATCAGTAGTAGGAGACCCTGTACGTCGTGGAAACACAGGTGATAACACACCAGCAATGCTTTACACAGAAATCGTACCAGGTGAAGAAATTAAAGTTACTGTTGGACCAAAAGGTTTCGGTAGCGAAAACATGAGCCAGATTCGTATGTTTAAACCATCTGCAGGTCTTCAGGGAATCAAAGATTTCATCCTTGAAGTAGTAGAGACAGCAGGTCCTAACCCATGCCCACCTATGGTTGTTGGTGTAGGTATCGGTGGAACATTTGATAAATGTGCATTACTTGCAAAGAAAGCATTAATGAGACCGGTTGACTCAGAAAATCCGGACCCATACTATGCTGATTTGGAAAAAGAAATGCTTGAAAAGATTAACGAGTTAGGTATTGGACCACAAGGCTTCGGTGGAAAGACAACAGCAATTGGTCTTAACATTGAAACACTTCCAACTCACATTGCAGGTATGCCATGTGCAGTTAACATTAACTGCCACGTAACTCGTCATAAATCGGAGGTAATTTAGTATGGAAAGACGCATTACATTACCATTGACAGAAGAATTAGCAAAAACATTAAAAGCAGGAGATTCTGTATTAGTATCAGGAACCATTTACACATCACGTGACGCAGGTCACAAACGTATGTGTGAAGCTCTTGCAAGAGGGGAAGAACTCCCATTTGACCCACAAGATGCAACCATCTACTATGTAGGACCAACACCCGCAAAACCAGGTAAGGTAATTGGTTCTGCAGGCCCAACAACAAGTGGTCGTATGGATGCATATGCACCAACCATGATGAGCGTTGGAGCAAGAGGTATGATTGGTAAGGGAGCACGTCTTCCAGAAGTAGTAGACGCAATGAAAAAATACTCAGGCGTATACTTCGGAGCAATCGGTGGAGCAGGTGCACTTCTTGCGAAATGTATCAAGAGTGCAGAGCTCATTGCATATGAAGATTTGGGAGCAGAAGCACTTCGTAAATTATATGTAGAGGATATGCCATTAGTTGTTATCATTGACAGCGAAGGAAATAACCTTTACGAAGATGGAAGAAATGCTTATTTAGCACAGAAATAAATAGTTTTCTACATGAAAAAAATCCGTTATACTAAAGAAAAGATTTTAGTATAACGGATTTTTGTTCTATTACTCAAAAATATTTTAGAAATTCCATAGTAGATTTGGTAACTGGAATGCGATTGTTATACACAATTGCAAGTTCACGAGAAGGCAATTCTTCTGCAGTCTCAACAAGGAACAAATTTTTGGAAACTTTAGGAATACAATAATCCGGAACAAATGCGATTCCCAACCCGATTTTTGCAAGGTCAAGAAGTAAATCATTGCTGGTTAATTCAACCTCCGGAACCAAATCCAATTGGTGTTGTTGGAATAGGTTGTGTAAAAACTCACTGGTGGTCGTTTGTTTTTCCAACATAAGAATTGGATAGTTTAGTAGGTCATGGAACGTAACCTTTTTGTCTTTCAATTCGTTAAAAGCTTGATTTGCAACGAAAACATCTTTGAAGGATGCAATTTTTTTCATGGCATACAGATTTCCCAAATGAGAATTCGGATAGTTGATTACAATGCAATCTACCTGGCCAGACTCTAATAGTTCCACACATTTCATAGAAGTTTCATTCGTTACTTTGATATGTGTGTGTGGAAATTCCTTGTGGAAACGTTCCAAGTATGGAACAAGAAAGTAACGGCAGATGGTATCGCTGGCACCAATGCGGATTTGACCGCCAGTTGAAGCTGCATCCACTAGCTGTGTTTCTCCGCGCTGGATTAAGTTGATAGCAGGCTCGATATGTCTAAGAAGGATTTCACCTTCAGGAGTCAGTTGGACACGTTTGGTGCTTCTGATAAACAATGTCTGCTCCAATTTCTTTTCCAATGTTTTAATTGCCTGACTGACAGCTGACTGGGAAATAAACAATTGCTTCGAGGCTTCGGAAAAACTTAAAGTAGTTGCAACATAATAAAAAACTTTATATAATTCATAATTAATATCCATGTTATAAGGCCTCCTTATAAAATATGATTTTATTATAAGGTAAAAAATAAAAGAAAACAAGAGGAAGTGATGAAATATGAAAGGTTTACAAAGGCTTCTAAGCGCTCTTGCCGGCATAGCGATGCTTATCATTTTACTAATTTCCAGCTTTGAAATCGGTGCATACAGTAATTTCGGCTGGTATGAAAAAACCTATGCCAAGTACAACGTGCTTGATGATTTGGAGATGGAAATGTCAGATGCCATGCAGGTTACAAAAGAGATGATGTCGTATTTGCGTGGAAATAGGGCAGATTTGGTGGTTGACACAAAAGTAGATGGAGAAGAACGGGAATTTTTTAATGACAGAGAAAAGGCGCATATGGTAGATGTAAAAAATCTGTTTGCTGGTGGTTTGTGGATTAGAAGAGCTGCAATACTTGCCTTAGCACTTGTTATAGTTCTCCTTATCAGAACAAAAGCAGACTGGAAACGATTGCTGCCAAAATCATTTCTTATAACCATAGGGAGTTTCATCGGGGTTACTTTGGTAGCCGGCGTACTCTTTATGACGGACTTTCATAGGTATTTCATGATTTTTCATGAGATATTTTTCACCAATGATTTGTGGTTGTTAGACCCGGATACAGATTTGTTAATACGCATGTTACCGGAAGGATTCTTTTTAGATATGGTGAAACGAATCGGATTTATCTTTCTAATCCTAATGGTAATGGTTTTAGTTATAAGTGTTGTTATTTTAAAACGAACAAACATAAGAAAAACTAATAAATCTATTTAGTTATATTAATTGTACTAATGAAGAAAAATGTGGTATGATTGTATAAAATACAAAAACGATAATCGTAATTGGAGGGTACTATGAGTAGTGTAAGACGCGTTTATGTGGAAAAGAAACCGGAATATGCCGTTCAGGCAAAAGCATTAATGAGCGAAATGAAAAGCTATTTGGGAATTAAAAACGTAGAAAATGTTCGTGTTCTCATTCGTTATGATGTGGAAAATATCACAGATGCAACATTTGAGACAGCATGTAATGGAATCTTTTCTGAACCACCAGTAGATACATTATATAAAGAGTCCTTTGATGTAAAAGAAGGAAGCAGAATCTTTTCTGTAGAATATTTGCCGGGACAATTTGACCAGAGAGCAGACTCCGCAGTTCAGTGTGTGCAGTTCATTAAAGAGGATGAACTTCCTGTTATCAAATCTGCCACAACATATGTGATTGAAGGTGACATTACAGATGAAGAATTTGAAGCTGTTAAGGCTCACTGCATCAACCCGGTAGATTCCAGAGAAACTGGAATGGAAAAACCGGAAACCTTAATTACCGTGTTTGATGAACCGGAAGATGTCAAAATCTTTGATGGCTTCAAGGATATGGATGAAGCAGCATTAAAAGAATTATACGGTTCGCTTGGAATGGCTATGACATTCAAGGATTTCTTGCACATCCAAAACTACTTCAAGAATGAAGAAGGAAGAGATCCTTCTATGACAGAAATCCGTGTGCTTGATACTTACTGGTCAGACCACTGCCGTCATACTACATTTGCAACAGAATTAACAGATATCACATTTGGCGAAGGTGATTACAAAGAGCCAATCGTAAATGCATATAAGAGATATTTAAATGACCACAGCGAGATTTTTAAAGGCAGAGAAGATAAGTTCGTGTGTCTCATGGACCTTGCTTTGATGGCTATGCGGAGACTTAAATTAGAAGGTAAGTTAGAAGACCAGGAAAAATCAGATGAAATCAATGCTTGTAGTATTGTAGTTCCTGTTGTTGTTGATGGTGTAGAAGAAGAGTGGCTTGTAAACTTCAAGAACGAAACTCACAACCATCCAACAGAAATCGAACCATTTGGTGGAGCAGCTACTTGTCTTGGCGGATGTATCCGTGACCCACTGTCAGGACGTACTTATGTATATCAGGCAATGCGTGTGACTGGTGCAGCTGACCCAACTGTATCTGTGAAAGATACATTAAAAGGAAAACTTCCACAGAAGAAATTGGTTCGTGAAGCGGCTCACGGCTATAGCTCATATGGTAACCAAATCGGACTTGCAACTGGTGCGGTTAAAGAAATATACCATCCAAACTACGTTGCAAAACGTATGGAAATCGGTGCAGTATTAGGTGCGGCTCCAAGAAGAGCAGTTATCCGTGAAACTTCTGATCCGGGCGATATCATCATCTTATTAGGTGGACGTACCGGACGTGACGGCTGTGGCGGTGCTACAGGTTCTTCAAAGGTTCACACAGAAGAATCTATCGAAACTTGTGGTGCAGAGGTTCAAAAAGGTAACCCACCTACAGAACGTAAGATTCAACGTTTGTTTAGAAGAGAAGAAGTTAGTAAGTTAATTAAGAAATGTAACGACTTCGGTGCAGGCGGTGTATCCGTTGCTATCGGTGAATTAGCTGTCGGACTTCAAATCAACTTAGATAAAGTACCTAAGAAATATGCAGGTCTTGACGGAACAGAAATTGCAATTTCTGAATCACAAGAGCGTATGGCTGTTGTAATTGATCCGAAAGACGTAGCAGAATTTATGGGTTACGCAAAAGAAGAAAACTTAGAAGCAGTAGAAGTTGCTGTTGTTACAGAGGAACCAAGATTGGTATTATCATGGAGAGGCAAAGAAATCGTAAATATTTCACGTGCATTCCTTGATACTAACGGAGCTCATCAGGAAACAGCAGTTGCTGTTGATATTCCAAATAAAGCAGATTCTATTTTGGTGAGAAAAGAAGTAGAAGATGTAAAAGCAAAATGGTTGGAAACACTTTCTGACTTAAATGTTTGTTCACAAAAAGGTCTTGTGGAAATGTTTGACGGTTCTATCGGTGCAGGCTCTGTATTCATGCCACACGGTGGTAAATACCAGATGACAGAAACACAGGCTATGGTAGCAAAACTTCCTGTACTTACAGGTAAATGTGATACTGTAACCATGATGAGCTTTGGCTTCGATCCATACTTATCAAGCTGGAGTCCATACCACGGAGCGGTTTACGCAGTATTAGAATCTGTGGCAAAAATCGTTGCAAACGGTGGGGATTACAGCAAGATTCGTCTGACATTCCAGGAATACTTCAGACGTATGACAGAAGACCCATCAAGATGGAGTCAGCCATTTGCAGCACTTCTTGGTGCATATGATGTGCAATTAGGACTTGGTCTACCTTCAATCGGTGGTAAAGACAGTATGTCAGGTACCTTCCAAGATATCGACGTACCACCTACATTGGTATCATTTGCAGTAGACGTTGCTACACAGAAAGATATTATTACACCAGAATTAAAAGCAGCCGAAAACAAATTAGTATGGATGAAGATTGAAAAAGACAACTATGACTTGCCAGTATATAGTCAAGTAATGGATCAATACGGCAAATTCCGCGAAGACATCCAAAACGGAAATATCGTATCTGCTTATACCTTAGACAGACACGGTATTGCTGCAGCGGTAAGTAAGATGGCATTCGGTAATGGTATGGGTGTTAAGATTTGTGACTGTGTAGATAAGAACGATTTGTTTGCTCCTGGATTTGGTGATATTATCGCTGAAGTTCCGGCAGATAAAGTAGATGCACTCACAATCGAGTACAAAGTAATCGGTGAAGTAACAGCTGATGCAGCAATTTCTTATGGTGATATGACAATTTCATTGGCAGACGCAGTGGAAACATGGAAAGCACCATTAGAAAAAGTATTTGCATCTGTAGCAGGTGTAGATGCACCAACACCGGTAGAAGAAAAACTATACAAAGCAGACAGCATTTATGTATGTAAGAATAAGATAGCAAAACCAACCGTATTCATTCCTGTATTCCCAGGAACTAACTGTGAATACGACAGCCGCAAGGCATTTGAACGTGCCGGTGCAAATGTAATCACGAAGGTGTTCAAGAACCTTTCAGCAGATGATATTCGTGAATCAGTTGCAGAATTTGAAAAAGCAATTAACGAAGCACAGATTATCATGTTCCCAGGCGGATTCAGTGCTGGTGATGAACCAGACGGTTCAGCGAAATTCTTTGCAACTGCATTCCAGAATGCAAAGATTAAAGAAGCGGTTGAAAAACTCCTCAATGAACGCGACGGTCTTGCACTTGGTATCTGTAACGGTTTCCAAGCACTTATCAAACTCGGCTTGGTTCCATACGGAAAAATCTGCGGACAGACAGCAGGTTCACCAACACTTACTTATAACACAATTGGCCGTCATATTTCAAAGATGGTTTATACAAAGGTTGTGACAAACAAATCACCATGGTTACAAGGTGCAAAGCTTGGCGGAGTGTACACGAACCCGGCTTCACATGGTGAAGGGCGCTTCGTAGCACCGGAAGCAGTATTAGATGAATTATTCGCAAACGGACAAGTTGCAACACAATACTGTGACCTTGCAGGAAACATTACGATGGATGAAGAATGGAATCCAAACGGTTCATTTAGAAGCATAGAAGGTATCACAAGCCCAGATGGACGTGTGCTTGGTAAGATGGCTCACTCAGAACGTCGCGGTGATTCTGTTGCAATCAATATTTACGGAGAACAAGATTTGAAGATTTTCGAATCAGGTGTGGAATATTTTAAATAAAATCTTTACTGAAAGAAAATGTTTAAAGAAGGTCCTGTATTGCAGGGCTTTCTTTTTTGTGTGGAGAAATGTTTTGACTTGTTTTAAAATGTTTTCTATAATAAGTTCATCAGAACGTGTTGTAAGGGGAAAACAAATGAAGTGGATTTTTACATATTTAAAGCCGTTGCGTGCAAGAGTAACGGTGGGAATTATAGTTAAGATTATCGGTACTGTGGCGGAGCTGCTAATTCCTTTTTTGCTGACTCATATACTTGAGAATGTGATAGATAGCAATGAGGTAGGAAAGATAGCATTTTTCGGGAGTATGATGGCCGTTTGCGCCCTGATTGCCTGTCCCGGTAATATAATTGCCAATAGAATGGCTGCAAAGACGACAATGATTTTTTCCACTCGTATGAGAAAGGCTCTCTTTTCGAAAACGTTGCATCTATCGGCAAGAAGTACTGACAAATTTACGATTCCATCGCTTGAGTCGAGAATAACCACAGATACATATTATGTGCAGCACTTTGTCGGAATGATTCAGAGAGTGGGAATTCGTGCGCCTATTTTATTGCTTGGTGGAACTATCATTACCTTAATCATGGACAGAAAACTGGCACTTGTCATGATTGCGACAGTGCCTTTGATTTTTATTGTGGTGTACAGTATTTCCCGCATGGGTGTGCCACTTTACTCTAAGATTCAGCAATCAGTTGACGGGATGGTTAGAGTTGTCCGTGAGGATATTCAGGGTATTCGTGTCATCAAAGCGCTTTCAAAGGTGGACTATGAGAATGAGCGTTATGGTCAGGCAAACCTGACACTTAGGCGAAATGAAACGAAAGCAGGGGTCATTATGAGTGTGGTAAATCCTATTATGACTTTGCTTATGAATATGGGTATCGTCGCAGTTATTGTGGTCAGTGCATATTTTGTGGCGACTAATCGATCTTCCGCAGCAACAGTTATTGCGTTTATGCAATATTTTACACTAATATCTATGGCAATGATGTCGCTTTCAAGAATGTTTGTTATGTACACCAAATGTGTTGCTTCGGTGAAGCGTATTTCACTGGTAATGGAACAAGTCAGTGAGTTACAACTCTGCAAGGATGACGGCAAAGGTGATCCAACTTTGCATATATCTTTTGAGAATGTTAATTTCTCATATCTTGGGAAAGCTAACAACATAAAGGATATATCATTCTCCTTAAAAAAAGGAGAGACGCTTGGTATCATAGGTGCGACGGGAAGTGGAAAATCGACCATTTTACGCCTTCTTATGCGCTTATACGACGCAGAAACCGGTATTATTCGTATCAATGGAAAAGATATACGTTCCTATAGTCAGGAGGAGTTCACCTCCATGTTTGGCGTGGTATTTCAGAATGATTTTCTTTACGCAGATACGATAGAAGAAAATATCCGCTTCGGACGTGACATTACAAAAGAGGATATCGTAAAGGCAGCTAAAATTGCTCAGGCACACGATTTCATAACCTCATTTTCGGAGGGCTATGCTCACGATGTGTCTGCGGGAGGAACTAACCTTTCTGGAGGACAGCGTCAGCGTGTGCTTATATCCCGTGCAATAGCTGGGAATCCCGAAATACTGATACTTGATGATTCGTCATCAGCTCTCGATTACAAAACCGATGCAAATTTGCGAAAGGCTCTTTCTGAGTCGCTTCCTAATTCTACCATTATAACTGTAGCGCAGAGAGTAAGTTCAGTCAAAAACTGCGATCTCATACTTGTTATCGACAACGGTGCAATCATCGGATATGGTAAACATGAGGAACTTATGGAGAACTGCATCGAGTACAAAGAGATAAGTGATTCTCAAATGGGAGGTGTTTTTCTTGACTGACAAAAAGAGAGGTATTTTTTTAAGACTTAGTAAATATGTCCTACAGCAGTGGCCTCTGTTTATTCTTGCGATATTTCTTACGCTTGGAGCAAATCAACTTTCGCTCTTGGGCCCGAAATACTCGGGAGCAGCTATCGATGCTATAGAGATTTCCAGTGGAGTTGATTTTCCTGCTGTTTGGGAAAATATTAAATTTATGCTTGCCTGTTATGTAATGTCATCATTGCTTTCATACGTTCTTTCGATCGTTATGATACATCTGAGCCAGAGCATTACATATAAGATGCGCAAACAGGTCTTTGAGAAATTAACGACACTTCCTGTAAGTTATTTTGACACCCACGCAACAGGTGACATTATAAGCCATTTGTCATACGATATTGACACCATTAACAGCACACTTTCACATGATCTTATACAGATGATGACGAGCGTTTATACGGTACTCGGTTCGCTTGTATTTATGTGGCAGATATCAAAGCCAATGATACTCATATTTACTATAACCGTTCCAGCAACAATACTCTTTACACGTTATCGGTCAAAGGTGGTTCGCCCGCTTTTCCGTAAGAGAGCGAAAAAGTATGGGGAGTTGAACGGTTTTGCAGAGGAAATGCTTACTGGCTCCCGCACCATATCAGCTTATGGAATGCAGGACGTGATATCGGGCCGCTTCAATAAAATTAACGATGAAGCAATGGATGCATTCTATAATGCAGAATATCAAAGTGCATTGCTTTATCCGACGATAGATCTAATCAATAATGTTTCGATTACTCTAATCGCAATTATGGGCGGAATATTGTATATGTACTCGCAAAACGGCACTGTACTTGTGACCTCTATCTTTCATATCACTCTTGGAGGTGTGGCTCAGTTCGTGCAGTATTCAAGAAAATTTGCAGGACCTATCAACGAGTTCTCCAATATTCTTCACGAGTTCCAGTCTGCCTTTTCAGCCGCAGAACGTGTTTTTGCAATTCTTGACGAAGAGCCTGAAAAGGAAGACGCTCCGAATGCTGTGGAATTAACGGATGTGAAGGGCAATGTTTGTCTGAATAATGTTACCTTTGGCTACACAGAGGATAAAACGATACTGAGAAACGTTTCAGTAAACGCGAATAAGGGGCAGACAGTAGCTATTGTTGGGCCTACGGGCGCTGGTAAGACAACTATCATTAATCTGCTTATGCGTTTTTACGATCAGCAAAGTGGCGAGATACTCATAGACGGCGTACCGTCAATAAATTGCAAGCGTGAGGATTTGCGACTTGCCTTTACCATGGTGCTTCAGGACACTTGGCTTTTCTGTGGCACAATATATGACAACATCAAATATGGAAGAGAGGATGCCACACCAGAGGAGATTTATGCAGCGGCAAAATCGGCAAGGATTGACTCATATATCGAAAGCCTGCCTGATGGATATCAAACGATACTCTCAGATGACGGAGTAAATATTTCGAAGGGACAAAAGCAGCTCATAACCATTGCACGTGCGTTCCTTTCAAAGGCACCCATACTTATTCTTGATGAGGCAACATCAAATGTTGACTCGCGTACCGAGATACAAATACAGCATGCCATGACCGAACTGATGCATAATAAGACTTGCTTTATCATTGCTCACAGACTTTCAACGATTCAGAACGCAGATACCATTCTTGTGGTAAAGGACGGAGCTATCATCGAGCAAGGAAATCATGACCAACTCATCAAGCAGGGTGGTTTTTATTATTCCCTGTATCACTCGCAGTTTAATTAATAAAGTCCAAAAACCGTCCAAACACTTTGGGTACTACGGAGAACAAGATTTGAAGATTTTCGAATCTGGTGTGAATATTTTAAATAGGATGATCAAAAATACTGCCCGAAATTGTTTGGGCAGTATTTTTTGCCTCTAAACGATGATTTAATTGATAATAATGGGTAATAAAATAAATTAATTAAATTTTGAATTATGTAATTCTTTAGGGATATCACGACCACAGTACATGATACGAAGGATGGTAACGATTTGTTTTTGATGATCAAAAATATAAAATACTAAAAAGTTGTTGATTGGCATGACTCGTAACTCTTGGTCATGCCAAAGTTTGTCACAATATAGTTTGAAGCGTTTTGGGAAATTCTCTAAAGAAAGAATTTTTTTCTCTAAGGTGTTTAGAAATTTGTTTGCATTTTCGGGAGATAGAAGAGTAAATGCTATATACTCATATATGTCTCGCAAATCTGTTTTGGCTTGTTGGGAAATTTTTACTTGATATGTCATATTTCATAATCCTTACGGATATTATCAAATATAACATCTGCATTTTCAGTTCTACCTTCAAGCATATCCGTGTATCCTTTCTCTAGTTCTATATTCAATTGTTCGGTTGTCATTGTCTGCATGTTGAGAGGATGATTATCAGGAAGCTTTAATTCAAATGGAATACCTTTTTGCAAAATAATTTGTTTGTAAAACATATTGATTGCATTCGATACTGAAATTCCAAGTGAAGATAAGATTTGTTCAGCCTCTTCTTTTACATCTGGCTCAATTCTTGCATACAGGTTAGCTGTTTTTGCCATTTAATATTTCTCCTTTCAGAATTGTGTTACATATAGTATACACAAATGTACATACAAACGCAATACATATTTCGAATAATGTTATAAAAAGCGTGGCATTCTTGAAAAGACTATGATATAGTATATAAAGGTAATAAAGTTTCGGAGGTAAAAAAGATGAAAGATAGATATGTATATGTAGCAGTTTTAACGTATGAAGAAAATGGAATAACAATAGAATTTCCTGATTTACCGGGATGTTATCCATGTGCGGAGAAGGATGATATAGAGGGAGCATTGCAAAATGCAAAAGAAGCATTGGGACTTCATATTTGGGGCATGGAACAGGATGGTGAAGAACTTCCATATCCAACAAACATTACAGAACTTTCTTTGGAAAAAGGCCAGATTCCTGCTTTGATAGATGTATTTATGCCGCCGGTGAGAGAGAGAATCAATAGTAAGTTTGTAAAAAAAAGACTTAATGAAAGGGAAATGCAATCTGCACTGGAAGAAGCAGAAAGGATTGCAAATGATCCAACTGTAAAAGGATATACAAATATGGATGAGCTTTTTGCAGATTTAGAAAAATAATATTGATTATCTTATGAGGCGTAGCAAATTTTGCTACGTCTCTTTTGCATATTTCCCCAACTTGTACATATATTGTCTAAAGAGGTGAGGACATGAAGTACAAGCAGATTATGAATATACTTCCAAGTGAAGTGAAACATGTGATTGACAGGGAAAACATAGACTTTGAACATTTGCAGGAAATTCGTTTGCGAGCAGGGTATCCCATTATCTTATTTTACAAAAATAAAGAGCAGATTCTGCCAATGAATGGAACAGAGCGAATCATACGGGAAACCCTCGATTACGTCAGCAATTATTCTTTATATGCGTACGAAAATGAACTGCGACAGGGGTTTATCACGATAGAGGGTGGACATCGAATCGGTATGGCGGGGCAGTTGAATCTCAAGCAGGTTTCATCACTGAATGTGCGAATATCCCATGAGATTTTAAACTGTGCGGACAAACTTTTTCCATACATAACACACAATAAGCAAATGTATCACACGTTGATTGTCTCGCCGCCAAGATGCGGGAAGACGACATTGTTACGTGATTTGATACGGCAAATATCAGATGGAAATAAGTGGGTAAAGGGATGTACGGTTGGTGTGGTGGATGAGCGTTCAGAGCTTGCGGGCTGTTATCGAGGAATCCCGCAGAATCAAATGGGAATGCGGACGGATGTACTTGATGGGTGCCCCAAAGCTGACGGCATGTTGATGCTGGTGCGTTCCATGTCACCGCAAGTGATTGCGGTAGATGAAATCGGTGCACCTGAGGATGTACAGGCAATCAAATACGCAATGCATTGTGGTTGCAAGATGATTGCGACCGTGCATGGGGAGACATTGGAGGAGATTCAAAGAAAGCCGTTATTTGAGCAGCTTGTAAATGAACGATGTTTTGACAGATATGTGGTGCTTCAAAATAAAACTCATGTTGGTGAAATCGCAGGAATCTATGATACATATGGAAAGCAGTTGTATCAGGATGAAGTGAAGGAACACAAGATATGCTGAAACTGATTGGAAGCATATTGATTTTGGTAGCTTGCACCGGCATTGGTTTTTCAAAAAGTAATGACATGCAGGCCCATCTAAACGAACTGGAAGAACTGAAAAAGATTTTTTACTTACTGAAGAGCGAACTCCAATACACAAGAGCACCCTTTGCGGAGGTGTTTGAGAAAATCGGTCAAAAGACGAGGGAGCCCTTTCAAACATGGCTGCTGGATTTATGCAATAGATTAAAAGAGAAGCGCGCCGGTATGTTCTGGGACATGTGGTGTAGCTCCATAGAAGATAACCTAAAGGGCAGTAGAATCAAAGAGGACGAGTTAAAGGAACTGAAGAATGTTGGAAAAAACCTAGAGTATATAGAGAATCTGGATTTATACATAGAGCAGATGGAATATCGGATAAAAAATACAAGGGAAAGCTACCGAACAAAGCGGAAATTATGCCAAAGTCTGGGAATTATGGGAGGAATCTTTCTTGTGATTTTGTTGCTGTAAATAGGAGGAAAACATGGGTGTCAGTCTGATTTTTAAAATTGCTGCGGTGGGAATATTAGTGTCCATATTAAGTCAGGTATTAAAGCATAGTGGCAGGGAGGAGCAGGCCTTTCTTACAAGCTTTGCGGGGCTCCTTTTGGTGCTGTTCTGGATTCTGCCCTACATCATTGATTTGTTTGATCAAGTCCAAGTCTTGTTTGAATTTTAGAGGGTAGTTCTATGAGTATGATTCAAGTTGGATTACTCGGTATCATTGGTATTATATTTGCAGTGCAGCTAAAGCAAGAGAAGTCAGAGGTCGCCATCTATCTGTGTATCGTAATTACCCTTATCATCTTTGTGGGCATGACAGACCATCTGGAGCAACTGGTGACAACCTTGCGTGAAATTGGAAATTTTGTTCAGATTGAAAATTCCTATATCCTAACATTAATTAAGATGCTTGGAATCACATATTTGGCTGAATTTTCTTCCGGTCTATGTAAGGATGCAGGGTATAGTTCTATTGCAACTCAGATTGAAATGTTTGGCAAGCTAACAATATTAGTACTTAGTCTTCCGATTTTGCTTGCATTACTTCGAACGATACAGGAGTTTCTGGGATGAAGATAGTGAAAATGTTGATTGTTGTAATGTGCTTGTTTTTTCCGATGCAGGTAAAGGCGGCAAATGTAGAAGCATCAAATGTAAAGGCAACAGACGTGGAAGAGGAGCTAAGCAGCAAATACGATTTTACGGAAATAGATAAGATGCTGGAGGAAATATTCCCAGAGGACAAGTTAAACTTTAAAGATACCATTGTAGGACTGATTTCCGGAGATTTAGAGTTCTCCTTTGACTTAATCAAGCAATTGATTGGTGACCAGCTAAGCTATGAAATTGACAGTAGTAAAACAGGCATTATACATATTTTGCTGTTAGTCATCATTGCAGCCATATTTGCAAACTTTTCAGGAGTTTTTAAAAGCACGCAGGTGGCAGAAATCAGTTTCTCCATGTTGTACATGCTCCTTATTACTATCTGCTTAAATAATTTCCGCATACTCATAGATGCGGCAGCGGCAAATGTGGAGCAGATTATGGAGTTTATGAAGCTGCTTGGACCGCTGTATTTCATGGCAGTTGCCATTGCCACAGGAAGTGCGACTTCGATTACCTTTTATCAGATAGTGTTGTTGCTTATCTTTCTGATTGAATTATTGATTCGGAATTTCTTAATTCCTATGACTCAGATTTATATGGTAATCCGAATTTTAGATGAATTTTCTCCGGAAATACAGCTTTCTAAGTTTGCAGAACTGATGGAGACCATCATTTCATGGTCGCTGAAAACCTTAAGTGCAGGAATAATTGGTCTAAATGTGGTTCAAGGATTACTAACGCCCGCCATTGATTCCGTGAAGCGTAGTCTTGTGTTAAAAGGTGGTGAAGCACTTCCGATTGTGGGTGATGCCATTGGCGGTGCGGCAGAGGTGGTGCTAGGTACCGCAGTTCTGATTAAAAATGGAATCGGCGTGGCGGGTATGATTATCTGTCTAGTTATGTGTCTGGTTCCCATTATCCAGATTGCAATCACATCTCTTATGTATCAACTAATTGCTGCACTTATTCAGCCCGTGTCTGATAAACGAATGGTTAATTGCGTCAGCAGTGTGGCGGATGGTAGTAAAATTTTGCTTAAAATTGTATTTACAACGGGCGTTTTGTTTCTGATCACCATTGCCATGGTAGCCACAACAACAGGAGGTTAAGATGCTGGATTATATTTATGAATGGATGAAAAATATTGCATTTTATATGGTGATTGTTGTTGCTGCCATGCAGATGGTATCGGGGGAAAGCTACAAGAAATACATTCGTTTTTTTGCGGGAATGATTTTAATTCTAATGCTGACGGGCCCGATTTTAAAAATATTTGGAATGAGCGAGTTTCAGGTTACAGAATATCAGAAGGAGTTAGAGGAAATCGAAAATGCCACAAAATATATGGAACAAATTATTGGGGAATAAGAAGAATCAATGGCTGATTTTATTGCTGGTAGGAATTTTGCTGGTGGTGATTGCGATTCCTACAAAGTCAGGAACAGAAAAAGATACCGGCTTTCGGATGACAGAGAACGAGGATGCAAATGCAACAGAAATGGAGAAACGCTTGGAGAGCATCCTGGGCCAGATGCAAGGGATAGGAGAGGTACATGTTATGATTACCTACAAGCAAGATAATCAAGTCGAGGGGGTCGTGGTTGTAGCAGAAGGTGGAGAACAAGGAGTGATTCTTCAGAAGATAACCGAGGTGGTTCGGGCATTATTTGACGTGGACTCGCATAAAATTAAGGTGATAGATAGTAAATAGAATCTATAGGAGGAGATACTGTGAAAAAAATATTTAAGAAAAATCAGATTATGATTACTGCATTGGCTGTAATGATTGCAGTGGCAGGCTATCTTAATTACTCAGGCAGATTTTTTGGAGATGATACGAAAGAGGCGGATAATGAACTGGCAGAGCAGGAACTCTTAGATATCAGTCTGGGAGAGACGGCAGAAATTGAGTCGCTAGATGAAGATATTGATGAGACACCGGGCGCGGCTGTTCTGACAAATGGAAATAATATTGTCGCAGAGGCAAAAGTTGTGAGAGAACAAGTGAGAGCAGAGAATAAAGAGACACTTTTGGGTATAATAAATAATGCGAACCTAAGTGAGAAGCAAAAAGAAGAAGCGGTTGCAAAGATGATTGAGTTGACCGAGATAGCAGAGCTGGAAGCTGCAGTAGAGACAATGCTACTTTCAAAAGGCTTTTCGGAGGTTGTAGTAACTTTGACTGATGGTGGTGCAGACGTTGTTGTAAATGCCACAGAATTATCAGATGCGAAACGTGCGCAAATAGAGGATATTGTAACAAGAAAGACAGGGATTAAGCCGGAAAATGTTGTAATTTCTTCTATGCAAAAATAGGAAAATATGATAAAATACTTAGGCATTCTTGATAAAAAAACAGGAGAGTAAATATCTATGTCACAAATTACAAATGAAATAAAGAAAAGAAGAACATTTGCAATTATATCCCATCCTGATGCAGGTAAGACTACACTGACGGAAAAGTTCCTGCTTTATGGAGGAGCCATTAATCAGGCTGGTTCCGTAAAGGGAAAGGCGACTGCAAAGCATGCAGTTTCTGACTGGATGGAGATTGAAAAGGAAAGAGGTATCTCCGTTACATCCTCCGTTCTTCAATTTAATTATGACGGTTATTGTATCAACATTTTGGACACACCTGGACATCAGGACTTCTCAGAGGATACATACCGAACGCTTATGGCGGCAGATTCGGCGGTAATGGTTATCGATGCTTCGAAAGGTGTGGAAGCCCAGACGAGAAAATTGTTCAAAGTATGTGTGATGCGTCACATTCCGATTTTTACATTTATTAATAAAATGGACCGTGAGGCGCGTGATACATTTGAATTATTAGACGATATTGAAAAAGAATTAGGAATTGCGACCTGTCCAATTAACTGGCCAATCGGCTGTGGAAAAGAATTCCGAGGCGTTTTTGACCGTGAACATCAAGAAATCGAACTTTTCTCAGATACTCAAAAGGGTACAAAGATGGGAGAAGTGAGAAAGATTGCATTAGATCGTCCAGATGTGGATACATTAATCAGTGAAGCGCAAAAAGAGCAGCTCTTAGAAGAGATTGAACTCTTAGATGGCGCAAGTGCAGAGTTTGATTTGGATTTGGTAAGTAAGGGAGAGTTGTCGCCGGTATTTTTTGGTTCTGCCCTCACAAACTTCGGTGTAGAGACATTTTTACAGCATTTCTTAAATATGACCTCATCACCGCTTCCGAGAAAGTCAGACCAGGGAAGCATTGACCCGATGGAAGAGAAGGATTTCTCGGCGTTTGTATTTAAGATTCAGGCAAATATGAATAAGGCGCACCGTGACCGAATCGCATTTATGAGAATCTGTTCCGGAGAATTTGAGGCGGGTATGGATGTGTTCCATATTCAAGGTGGGAAAAAGGTAAGACTTTCGCAGCCGCAGCAAATGATGGCAAGTGAAAGAAAGATGATAGAAAAAGCCTACGCTGGAGACGTTATCGGTATCTTTGACCCAGGTATTTTCTCCATTGGTGATACCGTAACCACTTCGCCGAATAAGTTTGCATACGAGGGTATTCCAACCTTTGCACCGGAGCATTTTGCCAGAGTGCGTCAGATGGATACCATGAAGCGTAAACAGTTTATTAAGGGAATCAATCAGATTGCACAGGAAGGTGCGATTCAGATTTTCCAAGAGTACAATACAGGTATGGAAGAAATTATCGTAGGTGTTGTAGGAGTTCTTCAGTTTGATGTTTTAAAATATCGTTTGGAAAATGAATACAACGTGGATATCAAATTAGAACCGCTTCCATACGAACACATTCGCTGGATTGAGAACGAAGATATTAATCTGGATAAATTGGTTGGAACCTCTGACATGAAGAAGATTAAAGACTTAAAAGACAGACCACTGTTATTGTTTGTCAATAGTTGGAGTGTTCGAATGACCTTGGAGAGAAACGAAGGATTAATTTTATCAGAATTCGGCCGCTCATAAACTAGTGAAAGTTTCTATTTGCAAACAGTTGTAAATTTGCTATAATAAGAGAAGTAGTAAACCAAACTAGGAGGTTTTGAGTTATGGGAAAAGAAGTAAGTAATGATTATACAATACAATTAGAGAATAATCGCGGAGAGATTATTATCGCTGATGAGGTAATCGCTGTGATTACAGGCTTAGCTGCGATGGAGGTCGATGGTGTTGCATCTTTAGCCGGCAATGCAACAAGAGAGTTAATCAGCAAGATTGGTATCAAGACATTGTCAAAAGGTGTGAAGGTTGACGTGTTAGAAGATGTTGTAACGATTGATGCTGCACTCAATTTGAAATATGGATTCAATATTAAAGCTGTTTCTGAAAAGGTTCAGGAAAAGGTGAAGGTTGCAGTTGAAAACATGACAGGACTTAAAGTTGCTGACGTGAATATTCGTGTTGCAGGAATTGAAGTAAATTCATAAGGAAATTGTAAAAGGAATCTCATTGAGGTTCCTTTTTGCTTTATAGGAAACTTTGTTTCCATAAAAGCAAAACGCTCTGCGCGGATGCGCACTCTGGCGTATGTGGAAGATGTCGCAGGCGACCACCGGATGCGCAAGAGTCTGTCAAGGCAGACTCTTTGTTTCATAAATATGCATAATTCATTGCAAAGCTTTACACATTTTAGTATAATATTATGAGATATGAAATTATACGTAAAACTTAAGGAGAAGGGAAAATGAGTAGAACAGAGCTTAGAGAACATATTTTCAGAATGTTATTCCGTATTGAGTTTAATAGTGCTGAGGAAATGAAGGAACAGGAAGGTTTCTATTTCGATGAACTCGAAGAGGCTACAGGAAAAGACCAAGAGTATATTTTAGATAAATACAGAGCGATTGTGGAGAAAAAAGAAGAGATTGACACGCTTTTGAACGAAGTTTCCGAGGGATGGAAGACTACACGTATGAACCGCGTGGACTTAACCATTATGAGACTGGCTGTATATGAGATTAAATGGGATGAGGATGTTCCAACCGGTGTTGCCATTAACGAGGCAGTAGAATTGGCAAAGAAATACAGTAGCGATGATGGTCCGTCTTTTGTAAATGGTATTTTAGCAAAGGTTGTAAAGTAGGGCAAATTTATGCATAATGTATATTCAGTAAAACAGGTGAATGCATATATCAAGAATATGTTTACACAGGATTTCATGCTGAATCGTATTTATATCAAGGGTGAGGTTTCTAACTGCAAATATCACACATCGGGACACATCTATTTTTCTTTGAAGGATGAGTCCGGTTCTATTGCGTGTATCATGTTTGCAGGACATCGAAGTGGTCTGGCTTTTAAAATGCAGGACGGCCAGCAGGTCATTGTGCTTGGAAGTGTTACTACTTACGAGCGGGATGGCAAATATCAGCTCTATGCCAAAGAGATTATTTTGGATGGTGCAGGACTTCTATATGAGAAATTTGAAGCTTTAAAAAAAGAGCTTGGTGAAATGGGCATGTTTGCACCGGAGTACAAGCAGCCGATTCCGAGGTTCACAAAGAAGATTGGTATTGTAACGGCGCCGACGGGAGCAGCCATTCGTGATATTATGAATATTTCAGCCCGAAGGAATCCTTATGTGCAGTTGATTTTATATCCGGCATTGGTGCAGGGCGATGGTGCAGCTGCAAGCATTGTGAAAGGTATTGAAATGTTGGATAAGCATGGTGTGGATGTGATTATCGTTGGACGTGGAGGAGGTTCTATTGAAGATCTATGGGCATTCAATGAGGAACTGGTTGCGAGAGCCATTTTCGATTGTAGAACACCGATTATTTCAGCAGTGGGTCATGAGACTGATACGACCATTGCGGATTATGTGGCAGATATGCGTGCACCGACACCGTCAGCGGCGGCAGAGCTGGCAGTGTTTGAGTATCAGGCATTGGAAAATTATTTAGAAGAAATGCATCTGAAACTAAAGAAAGCACTTTTCCAGAAATTACAGATGGAACGTATGAAGCTGGAGCGTTATCGTATTAAGATGAATTATCTGCATCCGAGAAACAAACTGCGAGAAAAGCAGCAAAGAAGTGTGGAACTTGAGCAGAAGCTTCGTAATATAATGGAGAAAAAGCTGAATCTTGCAAAACAAAGACTTGCCATTCACATTGAACGTGTGAAAGGTGCATCACCACTTGCGAAGTTAAACCAAGGCTTTTCTTATGTGGCATCTGAGGAAGGCAATGTGGTAAAAAGTATTGAACAGGTTCAGTTAGAGGATAGACTGACAATCTATATGACGGATGGTATCGTAAGGGCAAAAGTTGAAGATACTATGAAGGAGGATTACAGTGACAGAGCAATCATTGGAAACAGTATTTGAACAATTGGATGAGATCGTAGGAAAATTAGAAGGGGAAAATGTGTCCTTAGAAGAATCTTTCCAGTTATATCATAAGGGTGTAGATTTATTAAAGGTCTGCAACGAAAAGATTGATACAATCGAGAAGAAAATGTTGATTTTAGATGAAAATGGAGAGCAACATGAGTTTTAAAGTAGAGCAAGGCAAAAAGGTAGAAGCAATTGAAACCATTTTGAAGAAATATCTTCCTGAGCAGGAAGGATACCAAAAGGTAATCATGGAAGCTATGGAATACAGCGTTATGGCGGGCGGAAAGAGACTTCGCCCGATGCTTATGCAAGAGACGTTTCGTTTGTTTGGTGGACAAGGTGATATTATTGAACCTTTTATGGCGGCAATCGAAATGATTCATACATATTCCCTGGTACATGACGACCTTCCGGCGATTGATAATGATGATTATCGCCGTGGAAGAAAGACCACACATGTGGTGTATGGAGAAGGCATGGGAATACTTGCCGGAGATGCACTTCTAAACTATGCATTTGAGACGGCTGCAAAAGCATTCTCCATGTATCCGACAAAAGCTTTGGAGATTGGGAAGGCGCTTCAGGTGCTTGCCGGAAAAGCCGGAATCTACGGCATGATTGGCGGTCAGGTAGTAGATGTAGAGAGTGCAGGGAATGCGGTTTCCAAAGAAGTGTTAGATTTTATTTATGAATTAAAGACAAGTGCTTTGATTGAAAGCTCCATGATGATAGGAGCAATTCTTGCTGGGGCATGCGAAGAAGCGATCAAAGATATAGAGACCATTGCGAAAAATGTTGGTATAGCATTTCAGATTCAGGATGATATCTTGGATGTTACAAGTACGGCAGAGGTGCTTGGGAAACCGATTTTGAGTGATGAGAAAAATGAAAAGACAACGTATGTGACATTGGTTGGACTTGAAAAAGCGAAGGAATATGTAGAGAAGATTTCATTGGAGGCAATTGAATTATTGCATCGTTTTGAAACCAATGATTTGTTCTTGGAGGAGCTTTTAAAATCACTGATTCACAGAGAAAAATAAAAGGGGTGCTCTTATGATATTGGAGCGAATTCAGAAAGCGAATGACATAAAGAAACTAAACTGGGCTGAACTGGACGTGCTAGCGGCAGAAATTCGCCAGTTTTTAGTGGAAAATATTAGCAAAACAGGCGGGCATCTTGCATCGAATTTAGGTGTTGTAGAGCTTACCATGGCCATGCATTTGGCTTTTTCCTTGCCAAAGGATAAGATGATTTGGGATGTGGGACATCAGTCCTATACCCATAAGATTTTGACCGGACGTAAGGATGGATTTAAACACTTAAGACAGTTTGGGGGCATGAGTGGATTCCCAAAAAGAAAGGAAAGTAATTGCGACGCCTTTGATACAGGGCATAGCTCTACCTCCATTTCAGCTGGCTTAGGATATGTGGAAGCGAGAGAGATTTTGGGAGATGACTATCGCGTGGTATCTGTCATCGGAGATGGCTCCTTGACGGGTGGCATGGCATATGAAGCGCTGAATAATGCGTCTCATTTAAAGAGTAATTATATTATTGTATTAAATGACAATAATATGTCCATTTCAGAAAATGTGGGCGGAATGCATATGTATCTAGATGAACTTCGTACTGCTGATTTTTATAATAATATGAAAAAGGGTGTTACCAGTGCTTTGAATAAGATACCGGGTGTTGGTTCACGCCTAGTAAATAATATTCGCAAGACAAAGAACAGTATTAAGCAGCTCTTTGTGCCAGGAATGTTATTTGAGGATATGGGAATTACTTATCTTGGCCCTGTAGATGGTCATGATGTGAAGAAATTGTATCGTACCTTTAAAGAAGCACAGAAGATGGATAATGCAGTTTTAGTGCATGTGTTGACTGAAAAGGGAAAAGGCTATGCACCTGCAGAGTTGAATCCATCTAAATTCCATGGTATTTCGCCGTTTGATTTAGAAACAGGGAATGTTTTGGACAAGAAGACCAAAGACACCTATACAGATGTATTTTCTGAAATTATGTGCCATTTAGGGGAGAAGGCACCGAAGCTTGTGGCGATTACTGCTGCAATGAAGGATGGAACGGGATTATCCAAATTCCAAGAGAAGTTTCCAGAAAGATTTTTTGATGTGGGAATTGCAGAGCAGCATGCAGTGACATTTGCGGCTGGACTTGCTGCGGCAGGTTTAAAACCGGTGGTTGCCGTATACTCTGCATTTTTACAGCGAGGATATGACCAGATTGTGCATGATGTATGTATGCAGAAGTTACCGGTTATCTTTGCCATTGACAGAGCGGGGCTTGTCGGAAGTGATGGAGAGACCCACCAGGGTGCTTACGACATCGCATACTTGAATCATATTCCGAACATGACCATTTTGGCGCCGAAGAACCGATTTGAATTTGCCAAAATGATGGAATGGGCAGTAGGACATGACGGTCCGGTTGCTATCCGCTATCCAAGAGGGAATGTCTATGAAGGTCTAGAAGAGTATAGACAGCCGATTGTTTGTGGACGAAGTGAAGTCATTTACAAGGAGTCCGATATTGCGATTCTATCTGTAGGTCACATGATGGAGGTTGCGGAAGATGTATGGAAGAACCTGAAAGAGAAAGGCTATCAGTGTAGTTTGATTAATAGCCGATTTGTGAAACCGATGGATACGGATATTTTGCATGAACTGGCACAGGAGCATAAATTGTTTGTTACCATTGAAGATGCGTCTGTTTCAGGTGGTTATGGCGCAGGTGTTGTAAAATATTTAGCAGAGCAAAAATTGGATGTAGACGTGATTGTAAATGGTATTCCGGATGCCTATATCGAGCATGGAAATATCGGATTACTTCGCAAGACAATTCATTTAGATGCAGATTCTATTGTAAACAAAGTGGAATTTGCTCATGTAACAATGAGAAAATAGGAGAACACATGAAGGAACGTTTAGACGTATTATTGGTGAAAAGAAATCTGGCAGAATCCAGAGAAAAAGCAAAAGCGATTATCATGTCTGGAAATGTATTTGTGGAAGGACAGAGAGAAGATAAAGCAGGAAGCACATTTTCGGAAGAAGTGCATATCGAGGTGAAAGGGAGTAAGCTTCCATATGTCAGCCGTGGGGGACTGAAACTGGAAAAGGCAATTGCTAACTTTGATGTAGAATTGCAGGATAAGGTTTGTACCGATGTGGGTTCTTCTACCGGTGGTTTTACAGACTGTATGCTGCAAAATGGTGCAAGAAAGGTCTTTGCTATTGACGTGGGAACCAATCAGCTTGCTTGGAAGTTAAGACAGGACGAACGTGTTGTCTGTATGGAAAAGACGAACATCCGTTATGTGACACCGGAGGATTTGGGAGAAGCAATCGATTTTTCATCTATTGATGTTTCCTTTATTTCACTTACAAAGGTGCTTTTGCCTATCAGAAATTATTTGAAAGACAATGGACAGATTGTGGCGCTCATCAAACCACAGTTTGAGGCGGGACGCGAAAAGGTTGGGAAAAAGGGTGTAGTACGAGAGAAAAGTACCCACTATGAGGTGATAGAAATGGTATTATCATATGCGGTTTCTATTGGTTTTCAGGTGCTTGACCTAGATTTCTCCCCAATCAAAGGGCCGGAAGGGAATATAGAATATCTGGCACATTTGCAAAAGACAGAAGAAATTGGAACAATCGCGGATGTGGCAATTGATTGGAAACAGGTTGTGGAGAATGCATTTGAAACTCTTGCAAAATAGGAGTGTAATGAAGCATGAAAAGATTTTATATTATTACAAATCGAATAAAGGATAAGAATTTATCGGTTACAAAGAGTATTAAGGCTTATATTGAGAGCAAAGGCGGCGAGTGCTTTTCGGCAGAGGAATATACATATATGCCGGAGGGTATTGATTGTATTCTTGTGCTTGGAGGTGACGGTACACTGATTCGTGCTGCAAGAGAACTGCCTTCTGGAGACGTTCCGATGCTTGGGATTAACATGGGTACGCTGGGATATCTTACAGAGGTTGAAGTGAGCGATATGGAAAAGAGCATTGACCAATTAATGGAAGGGGACTCCTATGTAGAAAAAAGAATGCTGCTCCATGGAAGTGTAGAGGGAAAGGACGAAAGTCTGGCTCTCAATGATATCGTTTTGACACGTTCCGGAAATGTACGAGTGATGCAATTTCATGTCTACGTCAATGGGGAACTATTAAACACCTATCGGGCAGATGGTGTGATTGTTTCCACGCCGACTGGTTCCACAGCCTATAATCTGTCAGCAGGTGGTCCGGTGGTGGCGCCGACGGCATCATTGATTGTCATCACACCGATTTGCTCTCATGCACTCAATACAAGCTCCATTGTTCTTTCAGCAGAGGATGAGATTGTGCTGGAAGTTGGTGTTGGACGTGATGGAAGTGAAGAAGAGGCTGTTGTTTCTTTTGACGGTGAGAAAGACGTTATCGTTCGTACCGGTGATAAGATTCAGATCAGAAAAGCGAAAGCTACTGCAAAACTTCTTAAATTAAGTAAAATTAGTTTCTTGGAGATTATGAGAAGGAAGATGAAAGGGAACTAGCTATGAAAGTAAACAGACATGTAAAAATCGTAGAGTTGGTAAATAAATATGATATCGAAACCCAGGAGGAACTGGCAGACCGTTTGCGTGATGAAGGATTTCAGATTACGCAGGCAACTGTTTCGCGTGATATTCGTGATTTAAAATTGACGAAGGTTGCTACTGATGACGGACGCCAGAAATATGTTGTTTTGAAGGCTACGGAAAACGCATTGCTAGACAAATATATTCGTATTTTGAAAGATGGCTTTGTTTCCATGGATATGGCAATGAACATTCTGGTGATTAAGACGGTTTCCGGAATGGCAATGGCTGTTGCAGCTGCAATCGATGAAATGAGATGGAATGAAGTGGTAGGCTGTATCGCAGGGGATGACACCATTATGTGTGCAGTTCGTACGATTGAAGATACGGCTGCTGTTATGGATAAGATTCGTAAGATAGTGTTGTAATGTAATAAATTGAATCGTAAAATGTACTGCCATGATGCACAAGGGTTGGCAAACTGACACTGCATAAACAAGTCAAGAGAGAGTTGAAAAAATATGTTACACAATTTATATGTGAAAAATCTCGCCTTAATTGATGAGATAGAGGTGGAATTTAAGGAAGGACTTAATATTTTAACAGGTGAAACCGGAGCCGGGAAATCCATTATTCTCGGCTCTATTAATCTTGCCTTGGGCGGAAGGTATTCATCGGATATTCTTCGAAATGAAGAGGAAACGGGATATGTGGAGCTGACCTTTTTTGTTGAGGATAAAATACAAACAGAATTGTTAAAGACGTTAGATGTTTATCCGGAAGAAGGGATGGTAACACTCAGTCGTAAAATGATTGGTAAGCGCAGTGTGAGTAAAATCAATGGTGAAACGGTTTCCATTTCACAATTAAAGGAAGTTGCAGAAATCTTAATTGATATACATGGACAGCATGAACATCAGTCTCTTTTATATAAGAAAAATCATTTGTTGATTTTAGACGAATTTGCAAAAGATACAATAAAAGATGTCAAATCCCAGGTTGCAGAGGCATATCAAAGTTATAAAAAATATAAAGAAGAACTTCAGGAAGCGAATCTGGATGAAAAAGAGCGCAATAAAGAACTGAGTTTTCTTGCGTTTGAAATTAACGAAATTCAAAATGCAAACTTAAAAGAGCATGAAGATGAGATGCTTGAAGAACAATATCGTCGCATGGTTAACGGTCAAAAGATAACAGCCAATTTAGAAGAAGCGCACGGTTATACGGCAAGTTCAAATCATAATGCTAGTGATGCTTTGAGTCGTGCAATTTATTGTTTACAGGAAGCAGCACGTTATGACGAAAAAGCAAATGAGTTGTATGCTCAGTTGTCAGAAGTGGATAGTTTGTTAAACGATTTTAACCGTGAACTATCTGATTATAGTTCGTCATTTGAATTTTGTAAAGAAGATTTTTATGAAGTTGAAAAGCGTTTGAATGAGATCAATCATTTAAAATCAAAATATGGAAATACTATCCAGGAAATTCTTACATATTGTGAGGAAAAAGAAGAAACACTAAGAAAGCTACAAGATTATGATTCTTATTTAGAAGAACTGCGCAAAAATCTTGCAGAAGCGGAAGCAAGAGTAAGCTCACTTTCATTACAGCTTTCCAACATGCGCCAAGAAGCATCAAAAGAATTAACCAAAGCAATTAAAGAAGGTCTTATGGATTTGAATTTCTTAGATGTGAAGTTTGAAATGGTATTTACAGACACGGACCACTATACATCAGCTGGAACAGATGAAGTGGAATTTATGATATCCATGAATCCTGGTGAACCGGTTCGTTCACTTGGAGATGTTGCTTCCGGTGGAGAATTATCCAGAATTATGCTTGCTATAAAGACAGTAATGGCAGAAAAAGACAGAATCGAAACCTTGATTTTTGATGAAATAGATGTGGGAATCAGTGGCCGCACCGCGCAGAAGGTATCTGAAAAAATGGCTGTGATTGGAAGAAATCATCAAGTAATCTGTATCACGCATTTGGCGCAAATTGCAGCCATGGCAGATGCACATTTCGCAATAGAAAAGAAGGTCACAGATGGAAAAACAAGGACAAGCATTTCTCTTTTGAACAAAGAGGAAGAAATTGCTGAACTTGCCAGAATTTTAGGCGGCGCAGAAATTACCGAAAAAGTTAGGGAAAGCGCAGCTGAGATGAAGGAATTGGCAAAGAGCACAAAATAACACCAGATTTAAAAGGTGAATAATCCACATAATAAAGCAGACACTTAAAAAAAGAGTTTCTGCTTTTTTTGTGCCTCAAAATTTTAAGGAGGTTGTGGAATGCGAAGATGGTGGTATAAGCGAATATTAATTATGCTTGTTCTTCTTGCAATGACCATGGGTACCGGTTTTGGTGTAACATCATTGCAAGAAGACGAGGAAAATCAGCAGGTAAGTACCAAGTCCATAGATAGCAAATCGGTCATTCCGGGTGGAGTGCCAATAGGTATATATATGGAAATGGACGGCGTGCTTGTTCTTGCCACAGAGTGCATTGAATGCGTGGATGGCAATGAGTACGAACCAGCTAAAAATTTGGTCAAATCTGGGGATTATATTGTTGGAATGAATGGGGAGACAATCGATACAAAAAAGGATTTGATTCAGGCTGTTTCAAAGTTAAACTCATCAGAAGTTATACTCACTCTTAGGCGGGAGGAAGAGTATATTGATGTAAAAATGCAGTCTGTACAGGTCGGGGAGCAAAAGTACAAATTAGGAATTTGGGTGAAGGACAATGTGCAAGGTCTTGGGACACTTACTTACGTAACGACAAATAGTGAATATGGTGCGTTGGGACATGGTATTCACGATACAGATACGGAAGAATTGTTGGAAATATCAGAAGGAACGGTCTATGAAACAAGTATTGTAGGAGTACAAAAAGGTCAAAGAGGGGAACCGGGTGGATTAGAAGGAGTTATTATTTATAATCGCTATAACATCCTGGGTACAGTCGAGAAGAACACGGAAAACGGAATTTATGGAAAAATCGAGAATATCGATAAACTTTTGGAAAACCAGGAGCCAATAGAAATCTGCGAAAAAGATGGTATCAAGATTGGCAATGCAACGATTCGTTGTACTGTAGACGGCACAATGAAGGAATACGATATTAAGATAAAGAATGTGGATTTTTACACGGGAAACGTAAATAAGGGCATTGTCATTGAAGTGGTGGATGAAGAACTTCTGGAGTTGACCGGTGGAATCGTACAGGGAATGAGTGGTAGTCCTATCTTGCAGAATGGAAAGATAGTTGGTGCGGTAACGCATGTACTTGTCAATGACCCAACAAGAGGGTATGGGATATTTATCGAAGATATGTTAAAGCAATAAGTCCGTGCAGAAATCGGAAATAGCAGACAGCGTAAGCTTGCTTACTGGCTGGTCTGCTATTTTTGATTTATATTCGGCGAATGCCGAACAGCGAGAAGTAGTGAAACGGATTCGAGCTGGTGCACGGCATAATACTGAAGCAAGCTTGCTTGTATGAGCATCTTTTTTACGAGTGGACTATATGGCGAATGCCGAACAGCGAGACGGAACAAAGTGAAGTCGAACTGTAGCACGGCATTATACCGATAAACGGCATAAAAATTCCCATTCTTCTTGTTTTTTGTTTTATCATATGCTATAATAACCACACAGTGAGTGGAGGCGTAATTATGGACAAGAAAGAGCAACTGAAAAAACAAATCAACATATTAACTAAAACAAGAGAACAATTGGGAATGAATAGAACAGAATTTTCACATTATATGGAAATCCCACTTCGAACACTGGAAGAGTGGGAGGCTGGAAGACGGCAGATGCCGGATTATGTTTTGCGTCTAATTACATATTATACAAGGATGGAACAGTTTTTGAAGGAAACTGGTATAGAAGTTAAAAATTCAGTTGGTGACAAAATGTAACCAACTGAAAATGAATGAAAGGATGAAAGATATGAATACAGAACAATTGCAATTATTTGAAGAACAAACAATTCGAACAGCATGGGATGAAGAAAACGAAGAATGGTATTTTTCGATCGTGGATGTGGTTGAAATTTTGACCGAAAGTGTGGATGGAAGAAAATATTGGAACAAATTAAAACAACGCTTAAAAGATGAGGGAAATGAAACGGTGACAAATTGTCACCAGTTGAAAATGAAAGCGGCAGATGGCAAAAGACGATTTACAGATGTTGCCAACACAGAACAACTTCTTCGTATTATTCAATCTGTCCCTTCTAAGAAAGCAGAGCCATTCAAACTTTGGCTGGCACAAGTAGGACGCGAACGAATGGAAGAAACGATGGATCCAGAACTTATCGCAGAACGTTTGATTGCTACATATGAAAGGAAAGACTATACAAGAGAGTGGATTAATCAAAGATTGCAAGCAATTAGCGCAAGAAAAGAATTGACCGATGAATGGAAAGACAGAGGTGTGTCAGGCGTAAAGGAATATGCAATCTTAACAGATGAAATTACAAAGGCTTGGAGTGGAATGACTACTAGACAATATAAAACATATAAGGGACTGAAAAAAGAAAGTTTGCGCGACAACATGAGTACAACAGAACTAGTCTTAAATATGTTGGCAGAGACGGCCACCAAAGATATATCAAAGGTTGCAAAACCAAGTGGATTTGAAGAAAACAAACAGGTTGCAAAACGTGGCGGTTCTGTCGCAGACGTTGCAAGAATGGCTCTGGAAGAACAAACCGGGATTCCGGTTATTACAAGTCACAATGCAATACAACTCAATCATGTTGTAGAAGCGATGATAGAGGCGAGTGCATCTATTTCAAATGACAATACACTATAATATCTTTAGATATTCCAATAAAACCCATCTTGACAAACCAAGGTGGTTTTTTTATACTCTAGTAGTTAGCAAAGACTAACTAAAGTTACACAAGGAGAACATCAATGAAAAAAGTTTTAAATTATCTACTATTAATCAGCTTTATTATCACCAATTTAGTACCACTTACAGGGATTGCAATTCACAAGATGGCATCGGTCTTCTTTCTCTTGCTTTGCATTATACATACGATTATTTACCGAAGACAAATGCAGTGGAAGAGATGGATTTTATTAGGCGTAATTGTGATTTCTTTTGCAAGCGGTTTGTTTGGAATGATACTAGACGAAATGCCAATTGTACTTGCGTTACATAAAGCAATTTCAATCGCGAGTGTATTTTTCTTGGCAATTCATATTTTTATATTTCACAGACGTTTAAAAAAGGCAAAATAGGGAGGAAGTTAGCCATGATGATTAATAAAAGGCTGATTGGAATAGTGTCGGAGAGTAAGAAATATATTGCTCGAAATGTGCTTTTTCAATGGGTTTCACTTCTTGCCAATGTTGCTATGATGATAAGCATTACTATATTGCTGTCAAAGTTATTCTATAAAACAGCAACCACGTCCAACGTCATCTGTACACTGATGATTGCGTTAGTCACAGTGATTGTAAGATACATCTGTACAACGTTGGCAAGTAAGATGGGATATCTTTCTTCAAAGGAAGTAAAGAGAACACTTAGAGAGCTGATTTACAAGAAACTTCTCAGACTTGGGACTTCCTATAACGAGAAAATCAAGACATCGGAAGTTGTTCAAGTAGCGGTAGAAGGTGTAGACCAATTGGAAACATATTTTGGCGCATATCTACCACAGTTTTTCTATGCAATGTTAGCACCGCTCACTTTATTTGCAGTATTGGGTTTTGTGAATTTTTCATGTGCAATTGTGCTTCTAATCTGTGTACCAATGATTCCGATATCCATTGCAGCGGTGCAAACCTGGGCGAAGAAGCTTTTGGCTAAATATTGGGGACAATATACAGCACTTGGAGATACATTTTTGGAAAATTTACAAGGCTTAACCACTTTAAAAATTTATCAGGCAGATGAGTTTAAACAAAAAGAAATGAACGAGGAGTCGGAAAAGTTCCGCAAAATCACTATGAAGGTGCTTACCATGCAACTGAATTCCATTACCATTATGGACCTGATTGCCCATGGCGGAGCGGCACTTGGAGTGATTTTATCGGTGACCCAATATGCAAAGGGAAATGTTTCATTTTCCGGAGCATTACTAATTATTTTACTTTCAGCAGACTTTTTTATACCAATGCGTCTTTTAGGCTCTTTCTTTCATATTGCCATGAATGGAATGGCAGCAAGTGAAAAAATATTTCGGTTACTTGATTTGCCGGAAGCGGAAGTCGTGACGGAAGAAGTGACGGAGAATTGTACCATTACTTGTGAAAATCTGTGCTTTTCTTACGAACAGGAACGTGAAATTTTACACGATGTAAATTTGACATTCCCAATGGGAACATTAACCTCCATTGTTGGAGAAAGCGGCTGTGGTAAATCCACAATTTCAGCCATCTTAATGGGACGAAATCAAGGATATACAGGGTCAGTAAAGATTGGCGATAAGGAACTGTCAGGAATTTCGCAATCCAGCCTTATGAGAAATATTACCTATGTCAGTCATCAAAGTTATCTCTTCAAAGGAACAGTAAAGGATAATCTGTTGATGGGAAACCCAAGCTCAACTGATGAGGAACTTTGGAGCATATTAGAGAGGGTAAATCTGGCAGAGTTTTTAAGAAGCGAAGAAGGATTAGAAACGAAGCTTCAGGAAAAGGCTTCCAACTTTTCGGGCGGGCAATGTCAGAGATTGGCACTTGCAAGAGCACTTTTGCATGACAGCCCCGTGTACATCTTCGACGAGGCAACTTCCAATATCGATGTGGAGAGTGAAAATGACATCATGCGGGAGATTCACGCCTTGTCCAAAACCAAAACAGTGATTCTGATTTCCCATCGTCTTGCGAATGTTGTTTCGTCTGAACGGATTTATGTGATGGAACAGGGAAATGTTGTTGAAAGCGGTACACATGAAGAGTTGTTGAAGAATAGAGAAACATATAAAAGACTATGGAATGCGCAACAAGCCCTTGAAAATTTAGGAAGAGGTGGTGAGTAGATATGAAAAAACGAAGTGGATTAAGAGTGATGTTGAGACTGATTGGTCTGGTGAAACCACTGACAGGTTTTATGTTGCTTGCCATTATGATGGGATTGGTTGGTCATTTAACTGCTTCATTTATTACAATTTTTGGTGGTTATGCGGTTGCGGAAGTGCTTGGAATAGAGACGCCATTTACAATAGTTGTATTATTTGTTTCAGTCATTATATTTGCTCTTGTTCGAGGATTTCTTCGCTATGCAGAGCAGGCATGTAACCATTTTATCGCATTTAAACTGTTAGCGCTCATTCGCGACAAAGTGTTTCGTGCACTGCGCCGACTTTGTCCGGCAAAATTAGATGGAAAGGATAAAGGAAATCTAATCTCAGTCATTACAGAGGATATAGAACTTCTGGAAGTGTTTTATGCACACACCATTTCCCCGATTGCAATTGGGGCTTTGTTTTCCGGTATCTTGTGCATATTCATAGGAAGTTTTCATTGGAGACTAGGTGTAATCGCATTTGTGGCATATACGGTAGTTGGGGTTATCATTCCTATGTTGATTTCCAAACTCAGTGGAGATGATGGTTTAAAGTTTCGTTCTAAATCAGGGGAACTTTCGGGGTTTGTGCTGGACAACTTACGAGGTCTTTATGAAACCTTACAGTATGGACAAGGAATGACACGACTTCAGGAAATAAAAAGACGGACAGAAGAACTCTCCAAAGAAGAAAAGCGTATGAAAGAAACAGCAGGGAGAAATAAGGCACTTACAAATACGGTGATTTTAATCTTTGACCTTGTGATGCTATTTGCTTCGGCTATGCTATACCAAAATGGAACAGTTGAATTTTTGGTTGTGCTGATTCCTACAATTACGCTGATGAGCTCCTTTGGTCCGGTGATTGCATTGGCAGACCTGGGAAGCACATTGCAAAATACATTTGCGGCAGGAAACCGTGTGCTTGATATTTTAGATGAAACACCTGTTACAGAAGAAGTGTCTGGTAAAGAGAATGTGGCCTTTGAAGGTGCCATTGCAGCAAATGTTACTTTCTCCTACAGTGAAGAAACAGGTAATGAAAACATATTAGACGATGTATCTGTGGAGATTCCAAAGGGTTCTATCATTGGTATTGTTGGAAAAAGTGGCAGTGGGAAGTCTACACTCTTAAAACTGTTTATGCGTTTCTGGAATTCACAAAAAGGTGAGGTGAAGATTTCTGACGTCAATGTGAATGAAATCAACACTGGTAATCTTCGTGACATGGAAAGTTTCGTGACACAGGAAACACATTTGTTCCATGACAGTATTCGTAATAATCTTCGGGTTGTAAAGTTAGATGCCACAGATGAAGAGATTGAAGTTGCATGTAAGAAAGCGTCAGTACATGATTTTATTGTAAGTCTTCCAAAGGGGTATGACACATCAGTTGGTGAGCTTGGTGATGCATTGTCAGGTGGTGAGAGGCAGCGTATTGGGATTGCGCGTGCTTTCCTTCATGATGCACCATTTATGCTTATGGATGAGCCCACCAGCAATCTGGATAGTCTGAATGAAGCTATTATTTTGAAGTCACTAAAAGAAGAAAGAGAAAATAAAACGATTGTGCTCGTGTCACACCGTCAGTCTACGATGCGGATTGTGGATAAAGTATATTCGGTAGAGCACGGAAGGGTAAGTTAATGAGAAAGATAGTTTATGTTGTTGTTGGATGTATTTGTCTGGGATTAGGTACGGCAGGAACGGTATTACCGATATTGCCTACGGTTCCATTTTTATTGTTAGCGGCATACTGTTTTGCTAGAAGCTCGAAAAAGCTTCATAACTGGTTTGTCAGTACAAAGTTATATAAAGATAACTTGGAGAGTTATGTAAAAGGGCAGGGCATGACAAAGGTCACGAAGATTCGAATTATGGTTACCGTCACGGTACTTATATCAATTGGGTTTGCCATGATGCATGCTATGACACTTGGAAGAGTTGTCCTTGCTTGCGTTTGGGTATTTCATATTATTTATTTCGCATTTGGTGTGAAGACGGTTAAGAATGCTTGAACCTTCAGCTAAATAATGATAATATAAGAGCATGCGTGAAAACGTATGCTCTTTTGTAAATTGACACAAGAAATATAGGAGAAAAAACTATGGAAAGTACAAAACATTGGGTTAGTATCTGGGGAAATGCGGCAAGCATCAGCGATAACAAACCAGAAAGATATACAAAGGATATGACATTACGTTATCCGATTTATGTTCCATTTTCAGGGGAGTCCCCTCGACTTACCTTCGATAATTTCAATGGGACAGAAGATGTTAAAATTAGCAAAGTATCTGTATTATATCAAGGGGTATTTTATCCGGTTTTCTATCATGGTGAACGTGAGATGACTATTCCTGCGGAAGGGAAGATTGTGACAGATGCATTGGATATAAAAGTAGAAGCAGAAGACACACTGGAAGTGAGCTTCTATTTCGGTGAATTTGCGCAAATGCGTGCAAGTGTTGTTGTGGATGGACCGTTATCAAAAGGTTATTACACAGACGGTGACCAAACGGAAACTGTAACTTTAAACTCTGCTACAACAAGACCAACACCACAGGTTTATTTCTTGACAAACGTATCTATATTAACGGAAAAAGAAAATAGAGCCATCGTATGCTTTGGTGATTCCATTACGGCTCAGGCATGGCCGGATTATTTAAAGCTTCGCTGTAAAGAAGAAGGTTTTAAACACACCTCCGTTATTCGACGTGCAGTGAGTGGTTCACGTATTTTACGTCAGTATGATTGTAATGCGTATGAGTGCTATGGTGTATCAGGAGACAAGCGATATCCACACGATGTGCCAACAGATGGTGCAGACACGGTTATTATTTTACATGGTATCAACGATATTATTCATCCTGTTGGTGTGGAAGAGAACGAATTCCGCCCATGGAGTGATATGCCAACTGTAGAGGACTTAATTGAAGGCTTTAAAGGATATGTAAAAATATCACGTGAACTTGGATATAAGGTGTATGCAGGGACCTTGCTTCCGATTGAAGGTTGGCGTACATACGCACCATTCCGCGATGACATCAGGCATGCATATAATGAATTTATCCGTACCACCGATTTGGTAGATGGTATCATTGATTTTGATAAGGCAATGCAGGATTTAAAAAATCCAGACCGTCTGATTGTTGAGTATGATTCGGGAGACCATTTGCATCCGGGTGCAGTTGGACATAAGAAAATGGCTATGATAGTTCCAAAAGAATTACTGAAATAAAAAATACATAATTAGGGGAAATAGATGAAAATTTTAAAAAGAAGCCTTATGTTTCTGCTAGTTTGCGTATATATATCAGGGATGATTGGGTGCGTACCAAAAGAAAGTAGAGCAAGCAAGGTTTTAAATGATACTCAGATAGTTACCGAAATGAAGCAAATAGTAGCCATTATTGAGGAAGTTGAAACACAAAAGAAAAAGGCCGAAGAGGCTGCTAAACAAGAGGTAGTGCAACCGGAAGAGAAACCAGCAGAGAAACCAGTTGCAGCAACACCAAAGCCAAGCAGTAAGCCAAGTAATAAGCCAAGTACAAGTACGACCAATAAAGTGTCGTCCAAGTATCCGTATTACATTAAGGTCAACCGTTTGGCAAACTGCGTTACGATTTATAAGCAGGATGAAAATGGAGCCTATACGGTTCCGGTAAAAGCAATGATTTGTTCGGTTGGGAAGAATATCAATAATACGCCAACAGGAGTTTTTAAAACAAGCGATAAATATACTTGGAGATATTTGTTTGGAAATCAGTATGGGCAGTATGCAACACGAATTACGGGACATATTTTGTTCCACTCTGTGCCGTATACGAGTCAATCAAAAAACACGTTGAGAACAGATTACTATAATAACTTGGGTGTTGGGGATTCCATGGGATGTATTCGTCTGACTTGTGCAGATGCTAAATGGATTTATGATAATTGTGCAAAGGGAACAACTGTTGAGATTTATGATAGTTCGAATTCTGGACCATTAGGAAAACCGACAGCCATGAAAATAGATGTGAATAGTCCTTATGCGAAGTGGGATCCGACAGATCCAGATGCTTCTAATCCATGGAAAACTGCAAAACCGACAATTTCTGGAGTAACGAATATGACTGTTTTACAAGGAGAAGAGGTTGATTACATTTCCAATGTTTCGGCTGTCGACGTGTTTGGAGTGGTACTAAATGTTACTACAAGTGGTAATGTTGATGCTACAACAGTAGGTGAGTATGTGATTCACTATACTGCATCAGATTCCAGGGGCAATAAGGTGACAGAATTGGCCATTATAACAGTGGTAGAAAATCCTGCAGGTGATGAAGGCAGTGAGGATGGTGAAAACGATGAAAATGAGGAATCGTATGAGTAATGATTTTGCAGAAGGAAAAGTATGGCGAAATATTGTTGCACAGGCGATTCCTTTAACTTTAGCCGAACTGGTCCATTTGTTATATAACATTGTGGATCGCATTTATATTGGACATCTTGATGTAGAGGGGAACATGGCATTGACCGGAATTGGGCTTACATTTCCGATAGTGACGTTGATTGCAGCTTTTACCGCATTATTTGGAAGAGGCGGAACACCACTTTTTTCGATAGCAAGAGGCGCAAGGGAGGATGAGAAAGCAGAGAAGATTATGGGAAACGTATTTAGTCTGCTAATCATCAGTTCCATCATTTTATTTGCTGTTTGCTATCTTTTTCGAGAACCAATTTTATACTTGTTTGGGGCAAGTGAAGATTCTTACCAATATGCAGACGAGTATTTGAAAATCTATCTCTTAGGTACTCCATTTGCCATGATTACTATTGGAATGAATGGATTTATTAATGCACAAGGTTTTCCTAAGATGGGAATGTTGACTACTGTAATTGGTGCAGTGCTAAATTTAATTTTGGATCCGATTTTTATCTTTGGATTACATATGGGAGTAAGCGGTGCCGCATTGGCAACGATTATCAGCCAGATAGTATCGGCAATATGGGTGGTTCGTTTCCTGATAGGAAAGAAAGCAATTCAAACTTTAAAACGCAAAAATTTAAAAGTGGATATGGCTTTGATGCGAAAAATTGCAGGGCTAGGAACTTCCGGATTTATCGTACAAGCTACGAATAGTTTGGTTCAGATTGTATGTAATGTTACATTGCAAGGCTATGGTGGAGATCTGTATGTAGGAATCATGACAGTATTGAATTCTGTGAGAGAGATATTATCGCTTCCAGTTACTGGAATTACAAATGGAGCGCAACCGGTTTTAGGATACAACTATGGTGCCAAGAAAAATGGAAGAGTGAAAGAAGGTATTCGGTTTACTGCAATTATTGGAACGGTCTATACGTTGCTTGCGTGGATATGTATTATGGTTATGCCAAATATGTTGTTTCGAATTTTCACAAATGACCAAGCAGTAATAGAAAAAGGACCACAGGCTTTGGCAATCTACTTTTTTGGATTCTTTTTTATGTCGTTTCAATTCGCTGGGCAGACTGTTTTTCAAGCACTGGGATACGCGAAGAGAGCAGTATTCTTTTCGTTGCTTCGAAAGGTGTTTATTGTTGTACCGTTGACGATATTATTACCGGTGGTAGGATTGGGCGTGAATGGAGTGTTCTTAGCGGAACCGATTTCGAATGCGATTGGCGGATTAGCATGTTTCGTCACGATGTGGGTGACTGTTTACAGAAAATTAGAATAAAATAACAAGAGGCGGGAAAATCCCGCCTCATTTACTGTTCGCTTTTTAGTTTGATTAACTTCCATTTGCCACTATTATAGCGGAAGAGCACTAATCCAGAACGAATCAACTGGTCTGTTGCCATGGCAGCCCATGCGCCATATAGTCCAAGACCTAAGTTTACAAGTGTTATAGCAACAACTGGTCGAACTAGAAGGACTGTAATAAATGTAACGATTGCGGTTGCCCTTGTGTCTCCTGCACCGCGTAATCCACCGGCAATGATGAACTGCGAACTTTGGAATGGTTGCAGGAATGCAACGAACAACATAATCTTTCCACCAATTTGAATGATTTCCGGGTCGCTATTATATAAGTCCACAATTTGTCCGCCAAAGAAGATAAAGACAAGTGCAAGGATAATAGAGAAGACCAGACCAACTTTTCGGGTTCGACTACAATAAGCTTGTGCCATATCTGCTCTTCGTTTTCCAAGTGACTGTCCCACTAGAGTTGTGGCTGATACAGCAAATGCCTGACCAGTCATAAAGGACAAGGCTTGAATGTTCATGCAGACCTGATGGGTTGCATATGCAGTCGTACCTAATGAAGCAACTGTTTTTGCAAAAATAATCATTCCTGCACGCATAAGAAGTTGTTCAATCATTGCAGGAAAACCAATATTTAACATGTTTCCAAGAACAATCTTGTTTGGTTTAAACCCTAGTTTGAATTCAAGTGTTAGGAAACCATTACCTTTCAGTATCACGGCAAATGCCATAATAAAGGCAACTACTTGACCAATTACTGTAGCAAGGGAAGCACCGGCAACACCCATTTCCGGGAAACCTAAATTACCATAAATCAATAACCAGTTAAAGATTACGTTTACCACATTGGCAATTAGATTATAAATCATGCAGGTTTTTGAATCACCAACCGCACGCAGGGATGCGGTAATGGTACTGGTCAAAGCAAAACTCAAGAAACCGATCATCTGAATTTGCAAATATTGTGTTGCCCATTTAGTGACGATTTCTTCGGTAGAACCCATAAACATTACCATTGGCTTTGCGAATAAGAAACCTAATATAGATAGAATAATAGTCGCGCAGAAAGTAAATAACAAACCTTGGCGAACGACCAAGTTTGCTTGTTTACTGTCGTTTGTACCTTTGTTTCTGGCAATTAACGCGGTAACACCTGTGTTCATAGCAATGAATGCAGTCATTAAAAGGAATTTTGGTTGTGTTGTAAGACCAACAGCTGCAAGGGCTTGTGTTCCAATTTCTGGATTCGCTTTGCCACCCATGGAACCAACCATCATAAGGTCGACCATGGAAGCTAACTGTGTGAGTAATAATTCAATAAAACTTGGCCACGCAATTCGAATAATATCTTGGTATAATTCCTTGGATTTAACATCAGCCGGAAGTTTTTTATTCACCTTTAAATCCCCAGACACAATTTCATCACCATAAGGAAGTCTGTCCAAGGTTGTCTGTAATGAAGCGTTCTCTTTCAAAATAATCACCTAGTTTCTATTAAGTCTAATATTTATTATAATTTATTTGGAAAAATTTGCAAGAATCTCTTGACTGTATAGTAACTTTATACCTTAATATAGAATTAACAACAGAAGGGAGGTTTCGTTTATGACAATCAAAGACATAGAGGTTGCTACTGGAATGACAAGAGCAAACATTCGGTTTTATGAAGCGGAGGGCTTTATATCACCAGCGAGAAGTCAAAATGGTTATCGAAATTACTCACAAGAAGATTTAGAGGTATTAAAGAAGATTAAACTGCTTAGAAGTCTGCAGATTTCGTTAGAAGAGATAAAAAATTTACATATTGGAACACATGAACTGGGAAATATCCTTTCTGAACATTTGAAGCGACTTGAGCAAGATAAGAAAGAAATAGAGTGTTCACAGAAGGTGTGTCAGGTAATGAAAGCTGATGGGGCACAATACCAAACGTTAGATACACAACGTTATCTGGATTATTGTGATACATGGGAAAGTCTCGGTAAAAAGGAATTGCAGAAAGATGTGCTTCCAATGAATCGTTTTCCAATTCGAAGATATTTTGCGAGAGCTTTGGATTTCTATTTGTATGAATCACTGTGGAGTATATTGATGATTGTTATATTTAATGCAAATAGTGTCAATGGCAGTGCTTTTTTTAATGTTTTAGAAATTATAATGGGGCTTATTCTCATGCGTATCTTGGAGCCTTTTTTGCTATGCAAACTGGGGACTACGTTCGGGAAATGGATACTCGGAATGCATATAACGGATGATGAAGGAAACAGACTGTCATTTAAAACAGCAAATGAACGAACAAAAGGCGTATTGTGGCATGGCGTTGGATATCGCATACCAATCCTTAGTTTTTGGAAAATGTGGAGAGCATATAAGGAGTGTGATTACAGCAGACCATTAGAGTGGGAACCAGGTTCGGTTATTTCGTTGAAAGATGATAAGAAATGGAGAACGGTTGCATATTGTGGTGTTCATTTAGTTGTCTTTGTAATCATATTTTTATTACTCCTTAATGCCCAGACACCAAAGCATCGAGGAGATATTACAATTGCGCAATTCCAGGAAAATTATGACCAATTAAATAGATATCATGGACTTTTGGCAGAAACTTTGTGGGAGGATGATGAAGAAAAGAACTCTGGCAACATTATTTATGTGAGTGAACCAATGGAGAAACCAACGGTTACTTTCATGGAAGAAGATGGATTGATGACAGGGATATGTATAGAACTAATGACAAAGCAAAATCCAGCATGGATGACCCAGTATGAGGCGGAAAGAATGCTCTGTGTTTTGTCATTCATATGCGCGCAAGAAGATTACAGTATACTCAGTAACGTTCAGAATGAAATCATCAATTTTCTAACGGAACATGCCTATGAAAATTATCAATATGAAAAATTTGGAGTGAAAGTAAAATATAGCATATCTTACGAAGAAGATTTGTACGTGGGAGATGATACATTGGTAACAGAAGAGACGAATGAAGTTTATTCGATTAAGTTTGAGATGACGAAAGAGTAGATTTTATAATACCCCTGAATGTCCAGGGGTTTTTCTTTGCAAAAAAGTGTGCTAAACTATGCAAGGTAGAAAGTTACAAGAAAGAAGGAACGAACTATGGAAAATAAAAATCAACTTGGAACGAAACCAATATCGAAATTAATGATAAAATTTGCAGTGCCCAGTATTGTCGCAATGTTGGTGAGTTCTATTTATAATATTGTTGACCAATTATTTATTGGACAGGCAGTCGGAACCTTGGGAAATGCGGCGACAAATGTTGTATTTCCGCTGACAATTTCTTGTACGGCATTGGCGCTTTTGTTTGGAATTGGGGGCGCTTCCTGTTTCAATATCTCGATGGGGAGAAATGAAAAAGAAAAAGCCCCATATTTTCTAGGAAACTCGCTTACAATGCTGGCTGTATGTGGTGTGTTTTTGTGCTTGATAGCAGAGATTTTTACTACGCCTTTGTTAAACGCATTTGGGACGCCGGCAGATGTCTTTCCTTATGCAGAAGAATATATTCGCATTACTGCAATCGGGTTTCCGTTTTTAATTTTGACAACAGGCGGTGGACATTTAATTCGCGCAGATGGCAGCCCCAAAATGACAATGTTATGTAACTTGTCAGGAGCTATTATCAACATTTTTTTAGATGCATTGTTTGTGTTTGGCTTCGAATGGGGAATGAAAGGTGCTGCATTAGCAACCGTTATCGGACAGTTGATTTCGGGAGCAATCGTCATCATTTATATGACACGATGCAAAACAGTGAAGTTAGAGTGGAAGCATCTGTTTCCAAACTTTGCTTATATTGGAACATCAGCAGCTGTTGGTATGGGTTCATTCTTTAATCAGATGGCAATGATGATTGTACAGATTGTAATGAATAATTTATTGAAACATTATGGAGAACTTTCTATTTATGGTTCTTCTATTCCAATTGCATGCGCAGGAATTGTTATGAAAGTAAACCAACTGTTTTTCTCGATTGTCATAGGTATTGCCCAAGGCTCGCAACCGATTGAAAGCTTTAATTATGGTGCGAAAAATTATGACAGAGTCAAAAAGACATTGAGACTTGCATTGTGTGTGGCAGGATGTATTTCGGTATGTTCATTTATTATTTTTCAATTATTTCCGAGACAGATTTTGTCATTGTTTGGGAATGGGACAGAAGAGTATTTTGCATTTGGTGAAAAGTTTATGCGTATTTTTATTTTCTTTACTTGCATTAACTTTATACAGCCAGTTACATCCACCTTTTTTACTTCACTTGGAAAATCAATCAAGGGTGTATTTTTGTCTATGACTAGACAGATTTTATTTTTGCTTCCACTGATGTTGGTATTACCAAAACTTATGGGGATTGAGGGAATCATGTATTCTGCACCGATTGCTGACTTTGCAGCGGCAGTAACTGCGATTCTTATGATTGCATTTGAGATGAAAAATTTAAAAGAAACAAATTCATAGAAAGAAGGAATATTTCATGGAACAACAAAAATCACAATTAGGAGAAGGCAATGTTGGCAAATTAATGATGAAGCTGGCCATACCGGCAATCGTAGCACAGCTTGTGAACCTTCTTTATAACATGGTAGACAGAATTTATATTGGACATATCCCGGAAACTGGAGGTTTGGCACTTACCGGGCTTGGACTTTGTTTCCCTATTATTATGATTGTGACTGCATTTGCAAATCTAATTGGTGCAGGTGGTGCGCCCCGTATTGCGATTCATATGGGGAAAGGACAACAGGAAGAGGCAGAAAAAATTGTTGGAAGTGGAGTGGCTGCATTGGTAGTTATTGCAGTGATTATTACCATTTCATTGGAATTTCTGGGAACACCAATCCTTCGTTTGTTTGGTGCAAGTAATCAGACATTACCATATGCGTTGGATTATATGCAAATTTACGTCTTAGGAACAATATGTGTGATGTTTTCCTTGGGACTGAATCCATACATAACAACGCAAGGGTTTTCGAAAGATGCGATGAAAACTGTTATTATTGGTGCAGTTTGTAATATCATACTTGACCCTATTTTTATCTTTGCATTTGGAATGGGGGTAAAAGGCGCTGCACTAGCAACCATTATTTCACAAGGTATATCTGCTGTTTGGGTTGTATGTTTCTTAAATGGGAAGAAAAGTTTGCTCAAAATACGCAGAAAATATCTGAAATTGGATGGGAAAGTATTGCTTCCAGTTCTTGCACTTGGGGTATCCCCATTTATTATGACAGCAACGGAAAGTGCAATTAATATTTGTTTTAATATGTCATTGTCAAAATACGGTGGAGATGTTGCAGTAGGAGCCATGACTATCCTTAGTAGTATTATGCAATTGCAGATGATGCCTGTACAAGGATTATCACAAGGCGCACAGCCGATTATGAGTTATAATTATGGGGCAGGTAAAATAGATAGAGTCAAGAAAGCAAATAGGCTATTAACCATTTGCTGCTTTACATACACGATGCTTTTCTGGGTAGCAGTACAATTATTCCCGGCTGTTTTCGTGAAAGTGTTTAATAATTCTCCAGAATTATTAGAAACCACTACATGGGCACTTCGTATTTACATGGCGACATCAGGGTTATTCGGTATTCAAATGGCAGTACAGCAGACCTTTGTTTCATTGGGGCAGGCAAAGCTGTCATTGTTTATTGCGTGCCTAAGAAAGATTATTTTGTTAATTCCGCTGATATTTATATTACCGAATTTCTTCGCAGATAAAGTGTTTGCAGTATTTCTGGCTGAACCGGTGTCCGATTTTATATCCGTGGCAGTAGCTGCCAGTTTATTTGCTTTAAATATAAATAAAATTTTGACAAGAAAGCAGTAATATGGTAATCTAAATAAATAAGAATGACTTTATAGATTGGAGATAACAACTATGGAAAGAATTAAAACATTAGAAACACGTAACTTATGTGAAAGCGCACAAAACGGTGGATGTGGAGAATGTCAAACATCTTGCCAATCAGCTTGCAAAACAAGTTGTGGTGTTGCAAATCAATCTTGTGAAAACACAGAAGAATAATTATTAAAAGGTGCCGCCTAAAATGACGGCACTTTTTTTCGATGCACAGATGCGTGTGTGGAACTATTACAAAAGGAGACGTTTGTTTATGGTACACCAGTACAAATTAAATGGATTTAATATTGTTTTAGATACCTGCTCAGGAGCAGTTCATGTTGTGGATGAGGTGGCTTATGATGTCATTGAAATGTATCCAGTGAAATCAGCAGAGAAAATAGTTTCAGAGCTGTTAGAAAAATATAAAGATAGAGAAGATGTGACGGAAGAAGAACTCCGTTTTTGCATTGAAGATGTAGAAAGCCTTGTGAAAGCAAAGAAACTCTACACAGAAGATACATTTGAACCGATGGCGGGTAAATTTAAGGAACGTTCTGGAAATGTAGTGAAAGCGTTGTGTTTACATGTGGCACATACCTGTAACTTAAATTGTTCTTATTGCTTTGCAAGTCAGGGGAAATATCACGGTGACCGTGCTCTCATGAGTTTTGAAGTAGGAAAACGTGCGTTGGATTTCTTGATTGAAAATTCTGGCAGTCGTAGAAATCTAGAAGTAGATTTCTTTGGCGGCGAGCCACTTATGAACTGGGAGGTTGTAAAGGACCTTGTAAAATATGCACGTAGTGTAGAAAAGGAGCATAATAAATATTTCCGCTTCACACTGACTACAAATGGGGTGTTGATTGACGATGATGTCATCGAGTTTGCAAATAAAGAAATGAGCAACGTGGTTTTGAGCTTGGACGGACGCAAGGAAATTCATGACTTAACACGAGTGGACTACGCTGGTAATGGTAGCTATGATAAAATTGTTCCGAAGTTTAAAAAATTAGTAGAATCACGTGGTGGTCAGGGTTACTACATGAGAGGAACTTTTACTCATGCCAATCCGGATTTTACAAATGATGTCTTCCATATGGCAGACTTGGGATTTACAGAACTTAGTATGGAACCGGTTGTATCCGCACCAGATGACCCGATGGCACTGACACCGGAAGATTTAGAAGTGGTGAAAGAGCAGTATGAAATTCTTGCGAAAGAAATGATAAAACGCGGAAAAGAAGGACGTGGCTTTACGTTCTATCACTATATGATTGACTTAACGGCAGGACCATGTATCTATAAGCGGATTTCCGGTTGTGGTTCCGGAACAGAATATATGGCAGTCACACCATGGGGAGATTTGTACCCATGTCATCAGTTTGTAGGTGAAGAAGCTTATAAATTGGGGGATATATGGAATGGAGTGACAAATAATGATTTGCGAGAGGAATTTCGTAGCTGTAATGCATATGCAAGACCAGAATGTAAAGATTGCTGGGCAAAATTATATTGTTCAGGCGGTTGCGCTGCAAATGCATACCATGCATCAGGAAGCATCCGTGGTATTTATGAACCAGGATGTGAATTGTTTAGAAAACGGATTGAATGTGCAATTATGATTAAAGTTGCAGAGGATGCTGCAAAAGGAGAATAAGCCATGAACACACCGATTGCAGATTTTGTGAGAGGTTATGAAAAACAGAATATGACACGTCTTCATATGCCGGGCCATAAAGGGAATTCATTTTTGGGATGCGAAGCATTTGATATTACTGAAGTTTGCGGTGCGGATGCGCTATACGAGGCAAGGGGAATTATTGCAGAAAGTGAAGCAAATGCAACCCGATTTTTTGGAACGGGAAGAACAGTCTATTCCACGGAAGGTTCCAGTCAGTGCATTCGAGCAATGTTGTATTTGTGTATGCAACATTCGTGTTCATCAAAGCAAGGAAAGGTACTTGCAACCAGAAATGTGCATAAGGCATTCGTTTATGCAGCGGCGTTGCTAGATTTAGAAGTAGAGTGGATATTACCGGAAGGAGATATGCACTCTCTTTGTAGTTGTAATGTAACGCCAAAAGAAATAGAAAGAAGATTACAAGGAATGGAGATGCCACCTGTGGTTGTTTATGTGACAAGCCCGGATTATCTTGGAGAAGAATTAGATATCAAGGGCATCGCGGATGTATGTCATAAATATGGCACCATTTTGGCAGTTGACAATGCACATGGAGCATATTTGCATTTCTTAAATCCAAGCAGACACCCTGTCGATATGGGGGCAGATATTTGTTGTGATTCTGCGCATAAGACGTTGCCTGTTTTAACAGGTGGAGCATATTTGCAGATTCATAACAATGCGCCACAAAGTTTTAGCAGAAATGCAAAGCAGGCTATGGCGCTGTTTGGTTCCACAAGTCCGTCCTATTTGACATTAACTTCGTTAGATTTGTGTAATCAGTATTTAGAAAATGGTTATAGAGAAAAGTTAGCAGACTCGGTTGCAAAGCTACAGGAGCTTCGCAAGACACTGGTGAAAGCAGGGTGGCGAGTTTTACAAACAGACCCACTGAAACTGACCATTTGCGCACCAAGAGGAATGACGGGAATAGAACTTGCAGAAAAACTCAGACTAGTTGATGTTGAATGCGAATATGCCGATCCAGAGTATGTGGTTTGCATGGCAACCCCAGAAAATACAGATTTAGATTTTGAAAGATTGAAACAGGCTTTGGGAGAAAATAATAAGGAGTATGAGGAGCCAGTCACCTTTGAAAGATTGCATTGTAAAAAGGCTATGTCCATACGGGAGGCTGTATTTGCAAGCCACGAAGAGATTGCTGTTTCAGAAGCACTTGGACGCATTTGTGGAAGTCCAACCGTTTCCTGTCCACCGGCAATTCCAGTTGTGATTTCAGGAGAATTAATTGATGAAGAAGCAATTGCTATATTAGAACATTACGGCATTCAAACCATAGAAGTTGTGAAAGAATAGGAAGAAAAACATGATTCAAGTAGAAAAAATATCATATGAATTTCCAGATAAAGAATTATATAAAGACGTTTCTTTTACGTTAGAAGATGGCCAGCATTGCGTATTTATCGGCAGTAATGGTACCGGAAAGACAACACTTGTGGATATGATAATGCATCCAGATAACTATCTTTATGACGGGAAAATTATACGAGATGCGTCTTGCAGAATTGGTTATGTCAGCCAGTTTTCCAAAGAGGACAAGAATAAAGAAATCACAGTATTTGAGTATTTGAGTGAAGTTTTTGTTAAAAATCAGGAAGAAACCGCAAAAGTATGCGAGGAAATGGCGACAAGTGAAAACTTGGATTCTGTGTTTGAAACATATCAGAAATTGTTGGACGAGTTTCAGGCTATGGATGGAGATAACTACGAGAGCAATATCAGAAAACAACTTAAAACAGCGGGAATGGACAAACGCGAAAACATATTTCTTTCGCAACTTAGCGGCGGAGAGTACAAGCTTCTTCAAGTAATGAAGGAAATGCTTTTGCAGCCGAATTTACTTATCATGGATGAACCGGATGTGTTCTTGGATTTTGAAAATCTGAATGGTTTGTGTGCTCTTATTAATGCTCACAAAGGAACACTTTTGGTTATTACACATAATCGATATTTGCTCAATCATTGCTTCGATAAGATTTTGCATCTGGAGAATACCGATATTCAGGAATTCGATGGTAGTTATATTGAATATAATTATGCGTTATTGCAAAAGAAGATTGAACTGCAGGAACTGGCAAAGAAGGACCAGGATGAGATTGCTCGAAATGAAGAGATTGTAAATCGTATGCGAACTGCAGCAACTAATGCAAGCATTGCGGCGTTAGGAAGAACTCTTCATGCGAGAGAAACCCATCTTGCAAGATTGCGCGCCAGACAGATTAAGGAGCCGTTTGTAGATATTCATCAGCCGGAAATCCATTTACCGGAAGTAGAAACAGATTCAGAAAAAGTGGTTTTGAGTGTGTGGGATTATGAGGTTGCATTTGATGAACTTTTGCTGTCTGATGTGTGCTTTGAACTTCATGGCAATGAGAAAGTAGCTATTGTCGGCGCAAATGGGACTGGTAAGACCACATTGTTGCGAGATATTTATAAAAATAATCATCCGTCTATTACTATTGCAGAAGATGTAAAAGTCGGATTTTTGTTGCAGGTATATGGAGAAGGTTCTAAAAAAGAAAGCATGCTTTCCGGTGGAGAGCAGAATCTGTTGCAGATAGAAAATATTTGTCAGAGTGATGCGGATTTATTGCTTTTGGACGAGCCGACAAGCCATCTAGATACGTATTCGCAGGTTGCGTTGGAAAAGGCGATTGCGGAGTATAAAGGTGCAGTGCTTATGGTTTCTCACGATTTTTATAACATTGTGAACTGCGCGGATTATATTTTATATGTGGATGATAAATCCATCCGTAGAATGCGGATTCGTTCCTTTAGAAAGATGATTTATGAAAATCATTTTGATAAAGAGTATTTGGAGTTGGAGCAAAAGAAAAAAGAGCTGGAGATGAGAATTGAAGCTGCACTTAAAACTTCTGATGTAAAAATGGCAAAGAGCCTTTGCGAACAATTGGGAGAAATTGTAGAAAAAATGACTATTGCTTAAAGTCATATTAAGTGTTATACTACACACAAATCAAAGTAAATAAGAACATAGTAGGTGTCGAATAAGAGTAGTCTATATTCGGTGAAAAGGGAAGCAGGTGTAAGTCCTGCACGCACTCGTCGCTGTAACGTAGGAGTTTTATTTCAAAATGTCACTGGTAATACTGGGAAGACGGAATAAAGCGTTGATTACGAAGTCAGAAGACCTGCCTGTTATGGTACTGGAAGACCACGAGTAATTGGTTAGTACATGAGAAAGAAACTCGATTTTCTTTTGGTGTTACGGCCTTTTGCTAGTGTTATAGCAAAAGGTCTTTTTATTTACTTTTGATAAATAAATACCAAAAGGAAAAGGAGAAAAACAAAATGAACAAGAAAAAAGTAATACTGGGTTCAGGGATATTGGTTGTCCTTATCGTTGCAATGACACTTATCTGGACAAATTTCCGTGAAAAACCAGTAGAAGGAAGCAAGGCAATTACCATCGAAGTGGTTGACTCCAAAGGAGAGTCTAAAAAGTATGAGCTGAAGACTGATGCAGAGTTCCTAGAACAAGCGATGGATGAGGCGAAAGAAGATGGATTTACCTATGAGGCTGAAGATGGAATGGTTTTGACAGTTAATGATGAAAATGCAGACTGGGACAAAGATAAAGCCTATTGGTGCTTTTATGTAAATGGTGAGGCCTGCATGGTAGGTATTGCTGAACAAGTGGTAGAGGATGGAGATGCATTTGAAATTGTTTACACAAAGGCAGAATAATTCAAGATTGACAATTAAAGATATTACCATCATGGCACTTATGGTTGCGATTATTGAGGTATGTAAGTTTGCATTGGCACATATTCCAAATGTAGAGTTGACCAGTTTTTGGATTATTATGTTCACCCTATATTTTGGGACACGAATTTTTTATATAATCCCTGTATTTATCCTGATTGAAGGAGCAGTGTATGGCATTCATTTATGGTGGATCATGTATCTGTATGCATGGCCATTATTAGCCATTGTCACATTGTTGCTTCGTAAAATGAAAGGCGCGTGGGAATGGAGCATGGTTTCCGGTATATTTGGCCTGTCATTTGGATTTTTGTGTGCAATCCCGTATATTTTTACCAGTGGAATATATGGTGCATTTGCATATTGGGTGGCAGGCATACCATTTGATTTGATCCATGGAATTGCTAATTTTGCCATTATGCTGGTGCTTTATAAGCCACTTAACACAGTGATGGCAAAAATGTCTAGAGATGGTTTGGATTAGAAAAAATAGGGGTGTTATATAGTAATAAATTATGTTAAAATGTACCTACTACTTAAGTAAAAGAGGTTTGTTATGCAGTTACTTTTAAAGGATACGCCCGTATTAGAGATTAGAGATGATGGCACATGTATCGTGTTGGATTTTGAACGCTTACCGTTTGCGCTTCGAAAGCAAAACATTGCCTATTCAGAGTTTGTTGAATGGGCTATGAATCGTACCTTGTCTCTTGGACGTAGTTATGCAAAAGAAATCTTAAATACACTCCGATTATCGCAAAATAATCGTTATGCAATTTTCAAAGCCTGTCGAGGTTTGAGTTTGGAAGACGCCTATTGGGTGAAGCAAGATGGAGATGCTCAGACTTGGGAAGATGTTAATTTGTTTTATAATTCGCTGACATTATTTGTCACAGAAGTATCTCTGTCCGGTAGTAATAAACAATTTAAAGTGAATGTTGATATCAAGCAAAATATCCACACGCCGGAGCTGACGACCTTGGGAGCAAGTGCGAAGGGGTGGATTAGACATGAGGACGGGTTGTATCTTCATAAAGTTGGAAAATATGAACTGCCGGCATGTGAAATATTAGACGCTCTTGGAATAGAACATATTCCATACAGAGAGTCCACGCAAGATGAAATTCATTTGTATTTATCTGACGAAAGAAAAGAATGGATACAAGGTGTCGGTGAGGCTATTGTTAATTCCAAACTATTTACTTCCGAAGATGTTGCGTTGGTTACATTTGAAGAATTTGCAAGTTTGTGTGCTGTTTATGGATTAAATCCATATGACGAAGCAAAAAAGATAAATCCGGAATTCTATTTCAAAATGCAGATTGCAGATTATATTCTGAACAATAACGACAGACATGAACAAAATTGGGGCTTTTTGATGGATAATCAGACAGGAAAACTCATTTCTTTTTGCCCATTATTTGACCATGACCATGCATTTGCAGGGTATGATAACATTGCGTCACAGACAACAGAAGAGGAAATGACATTATATGAAGCAGCCAAAGCGGCGCAGGCAGAATTAAAAATGGACATGAAAGCATTGTTCGAGATGGAGTGTCCAAAATATTTGGAGCAGGAACAATGGGAAAAAGTTCTTGAAAGAGCAAAGAATCTTTAGAAAATCTTTCGGATTTTCTAGAGGTTCTTTTTAGATTCTCAAAATATGATATAATCGTACATGAAAGAACGAAAAGATAAGGAGCAAACAGACATGCAGCAGCAATATCGTGTATTAATCGTTGAGGATGATGAACAGATTCGAGATGGGATTGAAATCTATCTGAAAAGTCAAGGGTATGAGGTTTTTAAAGCCGGAGACGGATTTGAAGGGCTGGAAGTCATTCGGAAAAATGAGATTCATTTGGCAATCGTTGACGTCATGATGCCACGAATGGATGGCATTCGAATGGTGATGGAATTACGCAAATCTTATAATTTTCCAGTTATCATGCTTTCGGCAAAATCAGAGGAAGTGGATAAAATCATGGGACTCAATATGGGTGCCGATGATTATGTGACAAAGCCGTTTCAACCATTGGAGTTGCTTGCAAGGGTGAATTCCCAACTTCGAAGATATACAAGATTTTCATGGATGTATGGCGAGGAAAAGGAAAAACGGGCAAATGTCTATACCATTGGTGGTCTGGAGCTTAACGAGGACACAGTTGAAGTCAGAGTAGATGGAGAGCTTGTGAAAATGACACCGATGGAATTTAAGATTCTGCAGCTTCTTATCAAGTCTCCAGGGCGAGTGTTCTCGGCGGAGGAAATTTATGAGAGAGTCTGGGAGGAGCGCGCAATTAACACGGATACCGTTATGGTTCATGTGCGACATATTCGGGAGAAGATAGAAATTAACCCGAAAGAACCAAAATACTTAAAGGTGGTGTGGGGAGTTGGATACAAAATTGAAAAAATCTCATAAACTAACAACAATTTTAATTACATTATGCATCTTGATTCCAGCATTTTTGATTACTTCGTTATATCCAAGGATTTCTTCGGCGATGGAACAAAAAGAAAAGGAGGAATATGAGGAGTACGTAGAAGAGTATGGTCATGACGGAGTGGAATGGGAGGTCGACGCGAAGATACTTAACTATGCTATGGAAGCAAGTTACTATCTTTATGGTAAGGTGCTACAGGATGTGGAAGAAGCAAATGTTGATTTTCGTGTATTGGAACGCTATGGCTGGATAAGGGATTTTGAATATGTGGAAGAGGATTTTGACTATACGGCAAGTTATACACATGAACTTGGTACTGAGGTAAGAACTGATGATGATTTCGAAGACTCTGAAATTAGTGGTTATATAACTTTAAAGTTTGACGCTAACGGAATTTTGTCAGCAGATATTAGGCTGGAGGAAATTGGAAATAACAATTTGTGGATTAATAATAATGATGATGCCAGTTTGCACTTTACGGCAATGGAGTCTGTTGAGCAGTATGAACGAAATGTCCGTGCATATGAAACAGAGAACAATGTTGAGATTGATGAAAATCAATTAAGACCGAAAAATTTTGAATTTAAACTTGTTTTGCCAGCAGAACAAAATAATTATGTTTGGATTTGCGATTATTTCCATGTCTATCCAGAAGGATTAATGATTGATGTGGGTGTGGTCTGGATTATGCTTGCAGGAATCCTTTTCGTTGCATTGATGGCATTTGTTTTGCCATTTTTTAAGGGACTGTGTACTGGATGGGAAAAACTGTTTTGCCTTCCATTAGAGATCATTGTGGGACTTGGTGTTGGTGCAACCATTGGTTTTATTGCAATGTTTTATGCAATGGGCGAAACTTGTATGCTAACAGAATATCCGTCTCTTGAAATCATAGATATTGTTGTCGGCGGAAATGTAACGTATGGGGCGTTACTTGCCGCAAATATGCTGGGGTGGGCACTTTGTTTCTTCGTAGAATATATTGTGATTACGTCTATTCGACAACTCATGTTTAGACCTGTTTATTATATAAAAAATAGATTGCTTATTGTGATGATTATCCGTTGGATAAAAAGAAAATGTGTGAAATTTTATAAACGATTGAACGGAATCGACCTAAAGGAGAAACGAAATAAAGCTATTCTGGTGATAATTCTTGTTAACTTTGGGATTTTAGCGAGTGCCTGTAGTTTGTTATTTTTAGTTGCAAGCATGATAGTATATTTTGGTGACTTTGTGTTTTTACTGTGGATTTTCACCATGTTGATACTTGTTGTTTATTCAGTTGTTCTCTACATTTTACTATATAATTTTAGTGAAAAACTTTGCAAACAATACAACAGCGTCCTAAACGCAACCACTCAAATGGCGGAAGGCAATCTAAAGATATCTCTGGAGGAAGAACTGGGTGTGTTTCAGCCGATTGGAGACTCACTTGAAAAGGTACAACAAGGCTTTGAAAAGGCCGTTGTGGAGGAAGCAAAGAGTCAGAGCATGAAGACGGAGCTTATTACAAATGTTTCCCATGATTTGAAGACGCCGCTTACTGCAATTATCACATATGTTGATTTGCTGAAAAAAGAAGATATTACAGAAGACGAAAGAAAAGTTTATATTGATACTTTAGATAAAAAATCGCAAAGATTGAAGGTGCTAATCGAAGACTTGTTTGAAGTAAGCAAGGCGCAATCCGGAAATGTGCAGATGAATTTCATGGATGTGGATATTGTAAGCTTGTTGAAACAAGTGAAGTCTGAAATGGAAGACCAGTTGATGACAAGTAATCTGACATTTCGCTGGAATCTGCCGGAAGAAAAAGTGATGCTTTCATTGGATGGGCAACGGACATACCGTGTGTTTGAAAATCTAATCAGCAATGCGTTAAAATATTCCATGCCGTATTCCAGAGTATATGTAGATGTGGAGAATGCAAGAGATGCTATCAAAGTAATCTTTAGAAATACATCTGCTCAGGAATTGGATTTTGATCCGGAACGATTAACGGAACGATTCGTAAGAGGTGATGCTTCCAGAAAATCAGAAGGAAGTGGACTAGGCCTTGCAATCGCAAAGAGCTTTGTTGAATTGCAGAACGGGAAATTTAAGATAGAAGTAGATGGAGACTTGTTTAAAGTGATACTTACTTGGAGCAAATAATTTGTTTTTACGGTGCAAAATTTTAAATTTAGATGTGGCACCGTAGGAACTTCTGAGCGTAATTGTAAGATTACGGTGTCTGGATTGATTTTAATATCTGACACCGTAATTTTTATAGTATGCAAATCTTTAATTTGGACAATATACGGTGTATTAATGAGAATATCTTTTTCGCACCGTATTCAGGAATCTGCCACTACGGTGTATAATTAAATAATTATAATTTGCACCGTAACAAATCAAAAAAGGTAATCTAAATGAAAGAAAATATACGGTGAAAAAGTTGAAATTTCATTTTCACACCGTATCTAGTTGAAATCGAATATGATTATCAAGAAAAATTACGGTGCGACATGTCGCATATATCTAACACACCGTAAATTTATCCGAAAAGTCAATAATTAGGCAAAAATCATTTGTAAAAATTTGTAAAGGTGCAGAAAAATGTGTCGAAATAAAGGTGACGCATTTTGTTGCACCTCTTTCTTTGTCGGACTTATAATAAAAAATGAGGTTAAAAAATGTAAGGAAATGACAAGGAGGATGAGATGGCGCAATTAAACGTTGCAATCGGAGACGATAATGAACGGATTTTGGAAATTTTAGGGGAAATTGTGAGTAGTGACAAGGACTTGAATCTTGTAGGAAAGGCGAATAATGGCGAGGAGATGTATCAAATCATCAAAAATAAACAGCCAGATGTTGTTCTGTTAGATTTAATTATGCCGAAAATGGACGGATTGAGTGTAATGGACGAAGTCGCAAAAGACAAAAATGTTAAGAAATTTCCACAATTTATCATTATTACAGCGGTTGGACAAGAAAAGATTACAGAGGATGCCTTTCGCAAGGGAGCAAGTTACTATATTATGAAACCTTTTCAAAATGAAACGGTTCTGAAAAGAATCAAATACATACAAAACGAAGTACGACCTGATAATTATAAGCAAAAAAACACTACTGTAAACGTTGAAGATGCGCCGGAAGAGAATTTAGAAAACAAAGTAACAAGTATGATTCATGAAATTGGAATACCTGCACATATCAAGGGATATCACTATCTTCGTGATGCGATTATGATGGCAGTAGAGGATATGGATGTGTTAAATGCGATTACTAAGATTTTATATCCGACTGTAGCGAAGAAACATCGCACGACTTCAAGCAGAGTAGAACGAGCAATTCGCCATGCAATTGAAGTGGCATGGAGCAGAGGTAAGGTAGATGTGCTGGATGAATTGTTTGCATATACAGTAAGTTATGGGAAGGGGAAGCCGACCAACTCAGAGTTCATTGCGCTTATTGCAGATACCATAAGACTTGAGCGTAAAACGAGATAAAAACTTGACCATTAGTTTGGCAATGAGTATAATAAAAATGTGGAAGTTATATTTCATTATAATGGAGGACTTAATATGAAAAAAATTTTATTTGCTGCATCAGAATGTGTACCATTTATTAAAACAGGTGGGTTAGCTGACGTAGTAGGTTCATTGCCAAAGAATTTTAACAAAAAAGAGTTCGATGTTCGTGTGGTGTTGCCAAAATATGCCTGCATGAAACAAGAATGGAAAGAAAAATTAGAGTACGTAACAAATTTCTACATGGGTTATAATTGGAAAGAACGTTATGTGGGGATTTTTAAATTAGAATTAGACGGAGTTACTTTTTATTTTATCGATAATGAAGAATACTTTAATGGAGACAAGCCATACACAAGTGATGGACTTTGGGATATCGAAAGATTTGGATATTTTTCAAAAGCAGTGTTAAGTATTTTACCTGTGATAGATTTTAGACCGGATGTGATTCATTGCCATGATTGGCAGACTGGTTTGGTTCCTGTTTATCTGGACCATTTCCGCTTTGCAGGAGAATATTATCAAGGAATTAAGACTGTGATGACAATTCACAACTTGAAATTCCAAGGTGTATGGGGAACAAAAGAAGTTCGCAATATTGTAGGACTTCCTGAGTACTACTTTGCACCGGATAAGTTGGAGGCATATCATGATGCCAATCTGTTGAAAGGTGGTATTGTTTACGCGGATAAAGTTACAACTGTAAGCAATACATATGCTGAGGAAATTAAGATGCCATTCTATGGTGAAAAATTAGATGGCCTTATGAATGCAAGAAGCAATTGCTTATCAGGTATTGTAAACGGTATTGATTATGATGAATATAATCCGGAAACAGACCCGTTCTTAGCATATAATTATTCGGTTGAAACATTTAGAAAATTAAAAGTGAAAAATAAAGTTGCACTTCAGGAAGAATTGGGATTGGAAAAAGACCCTAAGAAGATGATGATTGGTATTGTATCAAGATTAACTGACCAGAAAGGTTTTGATTTGGTTGAGTATGTGATGGATGAAATGTGCCAGGATGAAGTACAATTTGTGATTCTTGGAACAGGTGATGAACGTTATGAAAATTCATTCCGTCATTTTGCATGGAAGTATCCAAATAAGGTTTCAGCCAATATTTACTACTCAGAAGCAATGTCTCATAAAATCTACGGTTCATGTGATGCATTCTTAATGCCATCCTTATTTGAACCGTGTGGACTAAGCCAGTTAATGAGCTTGCGCTTTGGAACATTACCAATTGTTCGTGAAACAGGTGGATTAAAGGATACAGTAGAGGCATACAACGAGTATGAAAAAACCGGTACAGGTTTTAGCTTCTCAAACTACAATGCACATGAAATGATGCATGCAGTTCGTTATGCTGAGCAAATTTATTACGACAAAAAACGTGATTGGAATAAGATGGTAGAACGTGCCATGACAAAAGATTTTTCATGGAAAACTTCTGCTAAACAATACGAAGATTTATACAGATATATTTAAGAAGATAGACCTCCTGCCAAGGCGGGAGGTTTTGTTTGCTTTATAGGAAACGTTTTTCCATAAAACAAAAGAGGAATTTAATATGAAAATAAAAGAAAAATTATTAGACAACAAAGTACATATTTCATTTGAGGTGTTCCCACCAAAAACTGATGCGAAGTTTGATAGCGTTCGTGCTGCAGTTGATGAGATTTCAACCCTTGCACCTTCATTTATCAGTGTGACATATGGTGCAGGCGGTGGAACAAGTAAAAATACAGTAAAAATCGCCTCACATATCCAAAATGATTTGGGAGTAGACAGTATTGCGCATTTGACCTGTGTATCGTCTACAAAAGAGGAAGTATGCCAAAGAATTTCGGAAATGAAGGAAGCCGGTATTCAGAATATCTTAGCCCTTCGAGGTGATATTCCGCAGGAAAGCGCATTTCCAATTCCAAATCAGTACAAATATGCATATGAGCTGATTGAGGATATCAAAGCACAAGGAGATTTCTGCATTGGTGCAGCATGTTATCCGGAAGGTCATGTGGAAAGTGAACATCAAGAGGAAGACATTTTACATTTGAAGCAAAAGGTGGATTGCGGTGTTGATTTCTTGACAACACAGATGTTTTTTGATAATTCGGTATTTTATAACTTTTTATACCGCATTCGAGAAAAAGGTATAACAGTGCCGGTACTTCCGGGGATTATGCCTGTTACAAATGGGAAACAGATTGCGCGTAGCTGTCAGCTTTCAGGAGCCGTACTCCCGGCAAGATTCCGTGCGATTGTAGATAAGTTTGGTGACAATCCAAAGGCAATGCAACAGGCTGGAATTGCATATGCTACGGACCAGATTATTGATTTGATTGCTAATGGTATTCAGAATGTTCATGTGTATTCCATGAATAAACCGGAGGTTGCTGCGGCGATTATGTCAAATTTATCGGAGATTGTAAAGTAAGAGGATTGAAGATGGATATACGAACAAAAGAAGCTGTTCGATATTTGGGATATGGAAAGAACGCGGTAGATGACAAAACTCTGCAAGAGATTCAGAACGCCTTTCGAGAATTGGAACATCTTGCAGATAAGAAATCCATCTATCGCATTTTTGAACTTTCATTGAAAGAAGAGAACGAACTTAAAATTGGAAATGTAGAGATATGTAGCAGAAATTTGCGCACAAATTTGACGGACTGTAAGCAGGTTGTTTTGTTTTCGGCGACCTTAGGGACAGAGGTTGACCGTCTGATTCGAAAGACCCAAGTTGTAGACATGTCAAAGGCGGTTGTTATGCAGGCGTGTGCCGCCGCACTTTTGGAAGAATATTGTGATAAATTGCAGAACGAAGTTGCTGAACAGTTACAACAACAGGGAAAATATATTAGACCGAGATTTAGTCCTGGATATGGTGATTTTTCAATTTTACACCAGAAGGATATGCTTGACATGCTTGATGCACCAAAAAGGATTGGAGTTGCGATGACAGACAGTTATATGCTTACGCCAACAAAATCAGTGACAGCAGTTATTGGCATTGGTGATAGGAAAGTTAACTGTAATCCAAACGGGTGTGAGGAATGCAAAAAAACGGATTGTACATACAGAAGGAGCTAGAAAATGCTTAGTAAATTAGGAAAAGAACTTTTGTTTTTCGACGGCGGAATGGGGACTTTACTTCAGAAGGCAGGATTGCTCCCAGGGGAACTGCCGGAAAACTGGAATATAGAGAAGAAGGAAATTATTAGAAATATTCATCGTGCTTACTATGAAGCGGGAAGTAATATTTTGCTTACCAATACATTTGGTGCGAATCGCGTGAAGTACCATGATGCACCATATACATTAAAGCAAGTGATAGAAGCAGCAGTGGACAATGTAAAAAGCGTATCGGAAGAGATTGTAGTAGCATTGGACGTAGGACCAACAGGCAAGCTATTAAAACCAATGGGAGATTTGTCTTTTGAAGAAGCTTATGAGGCTTTTAAAGAGGTTGCTATATATGGTGAAGCGGCAGGCGCGCAGATGATTCATATTGAAACCATGAGTGACACTTACGAGCTGAAAGCAGCGGTGTTAGCAGCGAAAGAGAATACAAATTTACCGGTAACGGCAACCGTTATTTTTGATGAGAGAGGGAAACTCTTAACTGGTGGAGATGTGCCTTCTGTGGTTGCTTTGCTAGAGGGCTTGCATGTAGATGCGCTTGGAATTAATTGTGGCATGGGTCCGAAACAAATGTTGCCAATTCTGAAAGAGATTAAAAGCTATACCTCTTTGCCGATTGTTGTGAAACCTAACGCTGGTTTGCCAAAGCAGAAAGATGGAAATACTTATTATGATGTGGTTCCTGAACAATTTGCAAAGGCACTTTGTGAAATTGTAAAAAATGGGGCTTGTGTAATTGGTGGCTGCTGTGGAACAACCCCCGAGCATATTCGTGCGATGGTGGAAGCATGCAGGGGTATGGATATCATAAAGCCAACCTATAAAGGAAGAACACTTGTCTCTTCCTATGGAAAAACGGTTGAGATTGGACAGGTACCAATTATTATTGGGGAGAGAATCAATCCAACGGGAAAGAGTAAATTTAAGCAAGCCTTAAAAGAGCATGATTTGGATTATGTTTTAAGAGAAGCAATTACTCAACAAGATAAAGGCGCACACATCTTAGATGTAAATGTAGGTCTTCCGGATATCGATGAGGTATCTATGATGAAGGAAGTGGTGACAGAGATTCAAAGCATTGTAAATTTGCCACTTCAAATTGATACCGTAAATGAAAAAGCATTAGAAGAAGCAATGCGTATTTACAATGGAAAGCCGATGGTCAATTCTGTGAGTGGTAAGCAGGAATCTATGGATGCTGTTTTCCCACTGATTCAAAAGTATGGTGGAGTTGTCGTTGGGTTGACGCTGGATGAAAACGGTATTCCGGAAACTGCAGAAGGTCGTGTTGCCATTGCGGGTAAAATAATAAACGAGGCAAAGAAATACGGAATAGATAAACAGGATATTGTAATTGATGTACTTACAATGACCATTAGCTCAGAGCCAAATGGTGCGAAAGTAACCTTGGAAGCGTTGAAAAAGGTACGTGAAATTTATGGCGTACAGACGGTGCTTGGTGTTTCAAATATATCATTTGGTTTGCCGAATCGCGCAATTATAAATTCTAATTTCTATACCATGGCAATGCAAAGTGGTCTTACATCTGCGATTATAAATCCGTCTTCAGAGGCAATGATGCAGGCATACTATTCATATTGTGCGTTGATGGGATATGATGAAAATTGTCAAACCTACATTGAAAATTGTGGTCAAAAGCAGGAAATAAAGGAAGGTGTTACAAACAATAGCGAAGTAACATTAAAGATGGCAATTGAAAAGGGGCTTAAAGAAGAAGCCTATATTCTTGCAAAAGAGCTGGTGAAAGTACAAAAACCTCTGGACATCATTCAAGAGTATCTGATACCTGCGCTTGATAAAGTGGGTAAGGGATTTGAAACCGGAACGATGTTTTTGCCGCAGCTTTTGATGAGTGCGGAGGCGGCAAAACAAGCTTTTGAGGTATTAAAAGAGCAGATGTCTGCTAAAGGAGAAACAGACCTGAAAAAGGAAAAAATAATTCTCGCAACAGTTAAAGGGGATATTCACGATATTGGTAAAAATATTGTGAAGGTATTGTTGGAAAATTACAACTTCCAAGTGATAGATTTGGGCAAGGATGTTCCGCCGGAAACCATTGTGGAAGTTGCGACAAAAGAGAATGTACAGTTGGTTGGCTTAAGTGCCTTAATGACAACAACAGTTGTAAGTATGGAAAAAACAATAAAACTATTGCGAAAACAGCTTCCAGCATGTAAAGTAATGGTTGGCGGAGCTGTCCTAAACCAAGAATATGCGGATATGATAGATGCAGATTTCTACGGAAAGGATGCAATGCAGAGCGTATACTATGCGCAAAGTTTATTTGAATTGAAATAATAATTGTGTTATAATAAAATTTTGATTGGAGGTATTTATGACATTTTTAGTAGCATTATTTCAAACAGTATTTAAAATGGTTGTGATTTCGGCAGTTGCCTTTGGAGGTATTCTGCTTGGAAAATACTTACGCAAGAAAAAAGAAGAAAAGGATGAAAAGTAAAATGAAACAATATGGAGTAAATGAATTACGAAAAATGTTTTTGGATTTCTTTGAAAGCAAAGAACATCTTGCAATGAAGAGTTTTTCGTTAGTTCCACATAACGACAACAGTTTATTATTAATCAACTCCGGTATGGCTCCGTTAAAACCATACTTTACAGGTGCTGAAATTCCACCTAGAAAGAGAGTGACAACCTGTCAGAAATGTATCCGTACAGGTGATATTGAAAATGTTGGTAAAACAGCACGTCACGGTACTTTCTTTGAAATGCTTGGTAACTTCTCATTTGGAGATTATTTTAAAAGAGAAGCAATTGCCTGGTCATGGGAATTTTTGACAGAGGTAGTAGGATTAGATCCGGAAAGATTGTATCCATCGGTATACGTGGATGACCAAGAAGCATTTGATATCTGGAATAAAGAGATGGGCATTGCACCGGAAAGAATTTTTAAATTCGGAAAAGCAGATAACTTCTGGGAACACGGTTCTGGTCCATGTGGTCCATGTTCTGAGATTTATTATGACCGTGGGGAAAAATATGGCTGTGGAAAACCGGATTGTACTGTAGGTTGTGACTGTGACCGTTATATGGAAGTATGGAACAACGTATTTACACAGTTTGACAACGATGGAAAAGGAAACTATACAGAATTAGAGCAGAAGAACATTGACACAGGTATGGGACTTGAAAGACTTGCATCTGTTGTTCAGGATGTAGACTCTATTTTTGATGTTGATACTATTCGTGCGCTTCGTGACAAGGTTTGCGAATTTGCAAATGTAGTTTATAAAACAGATGAGAATAAAGACGTATCTATCCGTTTGATTACGGACCATATCCGTTCCGCAACCTTTATGATTTCTGACGGTATTATGCCTACAAATGAAGGTCGCGGCTATGTGCTTCGTCGTCTGATTCGTCGTGCAGCACGTCACGGACGTCTTCTTGGAATTGACGGCAAATTCTTGGCAAAATTAAGTGAAACAGTTATCGAAGGTTCCAAAGACGGTTATCCGGAATTGGATGAAAAGAAAGAATTTATCTTCAAGGTATTAACACAAGAAGAAGATAAATTTAATAAAACAATTGACCAAGGTCTTAGCATTTTGGCATCTATGCAGGAAGAATTAAAGGCAGAAGGTAAAACTGCACTTTCAGGAGCAGATGCGTTTAAATTGTATGATACTTATGGATTCCCGTTGGATTTAACAAAGGAAATCTTGGAAGAAGCAGGTTTTTCTATTGACGAAGCTGGATTTAAGGCTGCAATGGAAGAACAGAGAGTGAAAGCTCGTACTGCACGTAAAGTAACGAACTACATGGGTGCAGATGCAACTGTTTATGATGAAATTGATGCGGCTGTTACAAGCGTATTCGTTGGTTACGACAGATTAGTACATGATTCTAAGATTAGCGTACTTACCACAGAAACAGAGCTTGTGGAAGCTGTTACAGAAGGTGAAAACGCAACTATTTTCGTGGACGAGACACCATTCTATGCAACCATGGGTGGACAACAAGGGGATACAGGTGTAATCAAGCTTGCTGACGCTGAATTTGTTGTAACAGATACCATCAAGTTATTAGGTGGAAAAGTTGGACATGTTGGTAAAGTGACAAAGGGGATGTTTAAAGTAGGTGACGTAGTGACGTTAGAAGTGGCTGCGAAGGAAAGAGCAAATACATGTGGAAATCACAGTGCAACTCACTTACTTCAAAAAGCACTTAAAAACGTGCTGGGCTCACATGTAGAACAGAAAGGTTCTCTTGTTACACCTGACAGACTCCGTTTTGACTTTGCACATTTCTCGGCAATGACAGCAGAAGAGATTGTTAAGGTTGAAGAGATTGTAAATAGCGAAATCGCTGCAAACCATCCGGTAGTAACACAGATTATGAACATCGAGGAAGCCAAAGCTACAGGTGCAATGGCACTCTTTGGTGAAAAATACGAAGAAGATGTTCGTGTAGTATCAATGGGAGATTTCTCAAAAGAATTATGTGGTGGTACACACGTAGCAAATACAGGAAGCATTGTTACCTTTAAGATTGTTTCGGAAGGTGGTGTAGCTGCAGGGGTACGCCGTATTGAAGCACTTACCGGCGATTCAGTATTTGCATACTACAAAGACATTGAAAAGACATTGGCAGAAGCTGCAAAAGCAGCCAAAGCTACACCTGCAAATTTGACAGATAAGATTGAACATATGCTTGCTGAAATCAAGGCATTGCAAAGCGAAATCGAATCCATGAAGAGCAAAGCAGCAAAAGAAGCTCTGGGTGATGTTATGGACCAGGTGAAAGAAATAAAAGGTGTGAAACTTCTTGCAACTGCTGTAGAAGGTGTTGATATGAATGGCCTTCGTGATTTGGGAGACCAACTTAAGGAAAAATTAGGTGAAGGTGTAATTGTCATCGCATCCAACGCAGGCGATAAAGTAAATCTGATTGCAATGGCTACAGATGGGGCTATGGCAAAAGGCGCACATGCCGGCAACTTAATCAAAGGAATTGCTGGTCTTGTAGGCGGTGGCGGCGGCGGTCGTCCGAACATGGCACAGGCTGGTGGAAAGAATCCGGCTGGAATTCTAGATGCAATTGCAAAAGCAGAGGAAGTATTATCAGAACAAATTTAAATTTTAAATTTGATGAAAAATTTTCCTTAGAAGTAGTTGACGAATGGAAAAAATATGCTATAATAACTTCTAGTGCAAAAAAAATACCCGTACAGTCGTATGACGCACAATATAGGGCTGGAGGGGAGGTTAGGTGTGAGACTATGTCAAATGTAATCGTTAAAGAAAACGAAACGTTAGATAGCGCTTTACGCAGATTCAAAAGAAACTGTGCAAAAGCTGGTATTCAACAAGAAATTCGTAAGAGAGAACATTACGAAAAACCAAGCGTAAGACGTAAAAAGAAATCAGAAGCTGCTAGAAAACGTAAATTTAACTAATATGTGCAGATTAAGGGAGTGTTGAAAAACACTTCCTTATTTTTTTGATTGTAAAATGAACTAAAAAATTATATAATGCTTAGGAATAAGTAGGAGAGCATTATGTTAAAATATATTGTCATATTTGGCGTTATCTGTCTCTTGGTTTTTGCAGAGTGGATGCGTGAAATTCATACATTTAAAATAACGAATTACCACATAACATCAAAAAAATTAAAAGGATTAAAAAAAGAGAGAAAAGTTGTATTTCTAAGTGATCTTCACAGTTGTAGTTATGGTGCCAATAATGAAAAATTAATTCGCGCAATTAAGAAAGAAAATCCAGACTACATCCTAGTGGCTGGTGATATGGTTGTGGCAAAACCAGGTGCAACGACAGATATTGCTTGTGCATTTTTAAAAGAATTAGCAGAGATTAGCGAAGTTTACTTTGCAAATGGAAACCATGAGCAAAGAATGAAAGAAAATACAAAGATGTTTGGTAATACTTTCACGGAATTCCAAAAAAGAATGACAGAGTATGGAATCAAAATGTTACCAAATCAAAAAATAGAATTTGAATGGGATGAT
>JAZNXJ010000065.1:0-8367 GCA_045593805.1 Faecalimonas sp. | reverse complement strand
CAACAGTTCTACCAAATGGTTGTTTGCAAGCGGCATATACTTCACGAGGATTTCTCCCACAATACCCACTCTTGGCTTTTGTATTGTTTCATCAATTGCCAAGTTGTCAAAAGAATCTACAATTTTGTGACACACGCTCTTGTATGTATGTTCTGCCCTTGGATTCACCAACGTTTCTATACAAATGCGTTCCCATGCCTCACACAGATGATTGGCACTTCCTTTTATTAATTCATATGGTCTTACCCTGTATAGACAACGCATCAGCAAATCTCCGAACACAAGTCCCTTTGCCGCTGTCAGAAGTAGTTTCATCGACATATGAAACCCTTCATTTTTTTCCATACCGTTTGCATTTAAAGAGATGACCGGAATATGAGAATACCCCGCCTTATCTAACGCTCTTCGTATAAAACCAACATAATTACTTGCACGGCAACATCCTCCTGTCTGCGTCATAATAATTGCTAGTTTGTCTGTATCGTATCTGTCGGAGAGCACCGCCTCCATAATCTGACCAACAACCGTAATGGATGGAAAACAGGCATCGTTGTTGACATATTGGAGCCCCACATTAATTGCCTCTCGGTTATCATTGTCAAGTACAACCATGTTATATCCGTACTTTTGAAATACCGGCTCTATAATCCGGAAATGAATCGGACTCATCTGAGGTGCCAGAATAGTGTAATTATCGTCCTTCATTTTTTTGGTATACTCTGCACGTTCATAGTGTACCGGTCGTAATTCTGCTCTTATTCTCTTTTCCTTTCGAAGCCTCATGGCCGCCATCAGACTACGTATACGGATGCGCGCAGCCCCTAAATTACTAATCTCATCTATTTTAAGCAAGGTGTATAACTTTTTGCTGTTTTCCATGATTTCATGAACCTGATCCGTAGTCACTGCATCCAATCCACAGCCGAAGGAATTGAGTTGTACCAGTTCCAGATCATCATCCTGACAGACATATTCTGCCGCCGTATATAAGCGTGAATGATACACCCATTGATCCGTCACTCGAAGAGGACGTTCCGGTTCAAAGTCAATCGGAAGGCTGTCTTCTGTGAAAACTGTCAGTCCATAAGAAGCAATCATCTCCGGTATACCATGATTAATTTCCGGATCTATATGATAAGGTCTTCCTACAAGCACAATTCCCTGTCCTCTGCTCTTATGCATTTCATTCAGAATACGTGTTCCTTCTCGTCGAATATCTTCTTTCGCCTGAAGTTGTTCTTTCCATGCCTTTGACACGGCAAGACGCACTTCCTTCTCTGAAATCTTCCACTCTTCCTGACAGACTTGTACCATTCGGTCTGCCACCGTTTTCTCATCCGTAAAAGCAAGGAACGGACGAATAAACCGAATGTTCATATCCGAAATCGACTCTACGTTATTTTTCAAATTCTCCGGATAACCCACCACCATTGGACAGTTGTAATGATTCTGCGCACCTTGTGTTTCCTGTCTCTCATAGAACACACAAGGATAAAAAATAGTTTCAATTCCTTCCTTTATCAGCCATTCCACATGACCATGTGTCAGTTTTGCCGGATAGCACTCTGACTCGGATGGAATCGACTCCATGCCCATCTCATAGATACTCCTCTTCGAAAGCGGAGATATCACAACACGAAATCCAAGTTGCTTCCAAAAGGTTGCCCAAAACGGATAATTCTCGTAGATGTTAAGTACTCTTGGAATCCCGATTGTTCCTCGCGCTGCTTGCTCTTCTGATAGCGATTGGTAATCAAAAATTCTTCTTCTCTTGTATTCCACCATATTAGCCGCTTTCTTTGTGCCGTTTCCGCCAAGTCCTTTTTCGCAGCGATTTCCTGTGATATATTTTCTTCCGCCTTCAAACTGATTGACAGTAAGCATACAATGGTTCTCGCATCCCTGACATCTCCGGCTGGATGAAGTATATTGAAGCGCAATAATTTCTTCGAGCGAAAGCATCGTGCTCTTCTTACCTGTATAGCCTTTTCTAGCAATCAGCGCAGCACCGAATGCTCCCATAATACCGGATATGTCTGGACATACTGCATTCACGCCTGCAATTTCTTCAAAAGCACGAAGCACGGCATGGTTATAGAAGGTACCACCCTGCACAACCACATGCTTCCCAAGTTCACTGGCACTTCCCAATTTAATGACTTTAAACAATGCATTCTTGATAACAGAATATGCAAGTCCGGCGGAGATATCTTCGACCGTAGCCCCTTCTTTCTGGGCCTGCTTTACATTGGAATTCATAAATACCGTGCAACGAGTACCTAAATCCACCGGATTTTCTGCAAACAATGCTTTTTCTGCAAAGCTCTCTGCCGTATAGCCAAGAGATTCTGCAAAGTTTTCTATGAATGAACCGCAGCCCGAAGAACAAGCCTCATTCAGCATGATATTATCTACCACGCCATTTTTTAACTGGATGCACTTCATATCTTGCCCGCCAATATCCAGTACACAATCCACCTTAGGTTCAAAGAATGAAGCCGCTTCACAGTGTGCAATCGTTTCTACTTCTCCTTCGTCTAGTCCAAAGGCGTTTTTGAGTAAGTTTTCCCCGTATCCGGTTGAACAGGAACGAACAATCTTCGCCGTATTAGGCAGTTTTTCTTTTAACTGTGCGATTCCTTCCATTGCCGTCTGTATCGGGTTTCCCTGATTGCCGGAATAATAGGAAAATAGGAGTTCTCCCTGTTCTCCTATCAGTGCAATTTTGGTAGTGGTGGAGCCGGCATCAATTCCCAGATAACAGTTTCCGGTATAAGTATCAAGATCTCCTTTCGGCACAACCGCCTTTTGATGTCGCTCACAAAAAACTTTGTATTCCTCCTGCGTTTGAAATAACGCAGGTAAACGAGGCATTTCAAAGGAAACAGTAACGCCTTCCTCTAATCTTCCGATGAGTTCATCCAGTGCCATAGGCTCAGTTTGTTTACTTTCTAGTGCAGCACCCATTGCGGCAAATAAGTGTGAATTGTCCGGGTCCACAGTCGTTTCCGGCGTTAAGTTCAATGTTCTTATAAAAGCCTTCTTTAACTCCGGCATGAAATGTAACGGACCTCCCAAGAAAGCAACACATCCTCGAATCGGTTTCCCGCATGCCAATCCGGAAATTGTCTGATTCACAACCGCTTGAAAAATGGATGCAGCCAAGTCTGCTTTGCTTGCCCCTTCATTAATCAGCGGCTGGATATCCGTTTTTGCAAACACACCACATCTGGCTGCAATCGGATAAATTTCCTTATAATTCTCCGCTTCTTTATTAAGTCCGGTTGCATCGGTCTGTAAGAGTGCTGCCATTTGGTCGATAAAGGAGCCCGTACCACCGGCACAGACACCATTCATTCTCTCTTCCAGTCCTCCGGTAAAATATATAATTTTTGCATCTTCTCCACCAAGTTCAATCGCAACATCCGTCTGAGGTGCCACCTGCTTTAATGCAGTCGCTACGGCTACGACTTCTTGTATAAACTCTATTCCCAGTGCTTTCCCTAAATTAATGGAACCAGACCCTGTTATCTTTACCTGCAGTTCACACTCTCCCAGTTGTTCCCTTGCCTTTTTCAGTAAGCACGCAAGTGTGTCCTGTGTATGCGCATGGTGACGGCAGTATTCTCCAAATAATATCTGATTATTTTCATCTAATACAACCAGTTTGATGGTTGTGGAACCAATATCGATTCCTGCACAGTATTTCTTCATATTGTATTTCCTCTTATGCTTTTGTTTCACACTAAAAATAACAAGGTTTTCTAAACTGAAACGAAACAAATTTTTATAAATTAGTTTATTTTCAGTTTAGCAACGTGTTCTAGAATGCGTACAATACATCATTTACGAATGGAGGAAAATAAGATGTTTGGAAAGAAAAAAGAGGATTCACCAAAAGGGGTAGAAGCCCGCATAAGACACATTCAATTATTAAGTGGCAAAGTGACTGACCCGACGAAAAAGAAACGGAAAAAATCGAAAGAAGGGGCAGAAGATGGAAATGCAAAGCTTTATAAACTAATGAATTATTTGCATGACGAGTCACCGGAAGTACGTATTGCTGCAGCCAAAGCTCTGCAATCGGAATCGCAGGAAGTTGTTGTTACACATCTTTGCTGGTACTTGAGGGATGAAAAAGATGAAAATGTAATCAAGGCAATTAAAGAAACACTTGCTAGTGTTCGCGCAAACATGGCTGCTTCGGGAGTTTAAAAAAGATAGGATGGAATATCAATATCATTCCATCCTATCTTTTTTATTGTTCTTTTGGTAATTCAACTGTGAAAATTGTTGTGTTTTGTCCACTTGTAACTGAAACTGCTCCATTATGCAATTCCACGATATGCTTTACAAGTGCCAGACCGATACCATTGCCTTCTGAAGCGTGGGACTCATCCACTTGGTAGAATTTATTAAAAATACGCTTCTGCTGTTCTACTGGAATCTCACTTCCCACGTTCAAAACAGATACTGCAATCGTTTTCTCACGCTCTTCCACGCTAATTTTTACTGTCCCATAATCGATGCTGTATTTAATGGCGTTATCAATTAGATTAATCCAAACCTGCTTTAATAACTCTTCATTTGCCATAATGATATGCTCATCAAACTCAATGTTAAAATCTATATTTCTTTGCGTCCATCTTGGTTCAAGAAGCAAAACACAATTACGAAGTTGCTCGGACAAATTGAAAACTGTAACGTTAGTCAGAATCGTTTGATTCTCCACTTTTGTCAGATTCAGAACATTCGTCGCCATTGTTGCAAGTCTCATGGACTCTTCTTCAATGATATCGATATATTCTTTTCTTTGTTCTTCCGAAAGGTTTCCATGTTTTAATAATTTTGCAAATCCGGCAATCGAAACAATCGGTGTTTTAAACTCATGCGAAAAGTTGTTGATAAAATCGTTTCTAAGTAATTCTGTATTTTCCAGTTCCTCTGCCATCTTGTTAAAACTATTGGTAACTTCCACAACTGTTGGATGTTTACTCATCGGTTCTCCATAGTTGAGTCTTGCCTTGAAATCTCCGGATGCCAAACGATTCATCTGGTTAATCATTCGATTTACATATTGTAACGTGATTCTGCTTGTCAGTGTAATCAGAATAAATCCTATTACCACATTTATAAGCAACATGAAAAGTAATATATATTTTGGATCTGGTTTTTTATCAATTACAATCGGTATGATATCTAACTTCAACAAAGTTTTCATTGCGATAAATGTAATGAGAACAGATATAATCAATATACAAAATATATATACGATTACAAACCAGGTAAGTGCTCTTCTGTGCTTTCGTACTTCTTTTTTATTCATACTTTTTTACCGCCTTATATCCAAGTCCTCTTACAGACTCTATTTCAAATTCAGGCCAACCTTCAAATCGCTTTCGAAGTCTTCCGATGTGTACAGTAACAGTTTCCCAACCTGTATCACTATCGTGTCCCCAAATTTCATCCATTAACTGGATGCGTGTGAAAATCTGTCCCGGGTAAGAAAGTAGTTTATATAATAGCAGAAACTCTTTCTGTGGAAGTTCCACCGACTCACCAGCCCTGCTTACTGTCATGGAATTGTAATCAAGTACTACTTCACCAATTGTAATTTTTTTCTCACTTACAATCTGTGCTCGCCGAAGCAAAGCCTTAATGCGAAGCAGCATTTCTGCCTCATCAATTGGCTTTGTAATATAGTCATCTGTTCCTACCAGAAACCCTCTATGCTTATCTGCTGGCTGATGTTTTGCGGACACCATCAGAATTGGCAGATTGTTATCGTTTTCTCTGAGGATTTTTGTAAACTCATATCCATCCATTCGAGGCATCATAATGTCTAATACAACGAGGTCCACATGTTCCTTGTCTATCACATCCAATGCTTCTTCCCCATTTTTTGCTAAAAACACAGTGTAATTCTCATTTTCCAAAATCGCCTGCATCAACATACGGGTATGTTTATCATCATCTACTACTAATATACGAAACATATAGTTTCTTCTCCTATCTTGTTAGTTCCCTATCATCATATCGGAATCACTATACATTGTGCAATACAAATCTAAACTAAATCTAAACTTTTTACAAACAATTGTGTTCCAAGAAAAAATCCGCCAGCTTTTTGCTGACGGATAATGTTTATATACGTTTTCTCTGTATTAGTTTTACAATTTCAACAATTGGAATTACGCATGCACCGAGAAGAATTGCAATGACATATTCTATCAATTCTACACTTGTAAAATCAAACGCCGCTGCTAAAACAGGGATTTCACAAACTGCAGTTGTTAATATGAAAGAGGCTATCGCAGCAATATATAAAACCTTGTTAGAAGAACCAAGTTTGAAAATACTCTGTCTCTGTGAACGCATATTTAGACTATGGAAAATTTCTGCCATAGACATTGTAAGGAATGCCATTGTGGTTCCATGCGCACTGTTCGTTATTGCCCATGATCCGGTTTCCATGTAATCACCGATAAAATATGAAATCAGTACAAGTACTGTTACCATCACTCCCTGATATAAAATATCAACGCCCATACCATCAGCAAAGATTCCAGCTTTTGCATCACGAGGTTTCCGTTTCATGATGTTTGGTTCAGCTTTTTCCATACCAAGAGCCAATGCCGGGAAACAGTCTGTTACAAGGTTAATCCATAAAAGATGAACTGGTTTTAAAATCGTGAATCCCATCAAAGTTGCAAAGAAAATACTGAGTACTTCACTCATATTAGAACCGAGCAGGAACTGAATCGCCTTACGGATATTATCGTAAATTCTACGTCCTTCCTCTACAGCTCCTACAATCGTAGCAAAGTTATCATCTGCAAGCACCATGTCGGCGACATTCTTTGTAACGTCTGTACCAGTGATACCCATACCAACACCGATATCCGCCGACTTGATAGATGGAGCGTCATTCACACCATCACCTGTCATAGCAGTTACATAGCCTGCTTTTCTCCATGCATTTACAATACGTGTCTTATGTTCTGGCTGTACACGGGCATAAACGCTGATGTTTTGGAATTTCTTTTCAAATTCTTCATCATCCATCTCATTTAACTGAGAACCGGTAATTGCATAAGTATCTTCCGCAATAATTCCTAATTCTTTTGCGATGGCAACTGCTGTATCAATGTGGTCACCTGTAATCATAATTGGTCTGACACCTGCGCTTTCACATTGTACAATAGCATCTTTTACTTCTGGACGTACCGGGTCAATCATTCCGCAAAGACCTATAAAGCATAATTGTTCTTCCAGATACTCTGCATCAAAGTTTGCTGGTTGTATTTTCCATCTTCTCTCCGAACATGCAAGTACACGAAGTGCTTTGTCAGCCATTGTTTTGTTGGCTGTCACAATCTTATCCATGTATTCCCGCGTCATAGGTACAGGTTTTCCGTCTTTTAAGTAGTGTGTACATTTCCCAACAATGACATCCGGAGCCCCTTTTGTAAACTGAATATATTCTCCTTCTGCTTCATGAACAGTAGACATCATTTTTCTTCCTGAATCAAATGGAGCCTCACCGCAACGTATTAATTCTTTCTTTAAATGATTTTTATCAAGATTTAATGCATTTGCCCATGCAACCAGCGCTGCTTCTGTCGGCTCACCTGTAACCTCTCCATTTTCGTCAATCTCCGCATCATTACATAATGCCATTGCTGTAGCAAGATGACTTTCATTGTCACCAAAGAAGTCTACAACTGTCATTTTATTTTGTGTCAAAGTACCTGTTTTATCGGAACAGATAATTTGTGCACATCCTAAAGTTTCCACTGCTGTCAGTTTACGAATAATTGCGTTTTTCTTAGACATATTTGTAACACCAATGGATAAAACAACTGTTACAACTGCCGTAAGGCCTTCCGGAATTGCTGCAACGGCTAAGGATACTGCTATCATAAAGGAATCTAATGCAAGTTCAAAATCAAAACTTCCTGCTCTGATAATCTGTACTGCAAAAACTATAACGCAAATTGCCAGTACAAGTTTTGTTAAAATCTTAGACAGTTGTTCTAACTTGATTTGAAGAGGCGTTTGTCCTTCTTCAGCCTGCGTTAATGCATCCGCGATCTTACCCATCTCAGTATTCATACCTGTAGCTGTTACAACTGCCGTACCTCTTCCGTAAACAACCGTACTGCCCATGTACATCATGTTTTTGCGGTCACCTAATGGAACATCTTTTTCTCCATCTCTAAGATTAATAATATCAATAAATTTTGTTACAGGAACAGATTCTCCTGTAAGTGCTGCTTCTTCAATCTTAAGGCTTGCACTTTCTAGGATTCTGGCATCTGCCGGAACCGCATCTCCCGCCTCTAAAAGAATGACATCTCCTACAAC
>JAZNXJ010000064.1:0-65930 GCA_045593805.1 Faecalimonas sp. | reverse complement strand
TCAAAAAAAGACCGAGAACAGGTTCGATTTTATCGAACCCGCACAAGGTCTTTCCATATTTTTCAGGATAATTTCTTTTGCCCTTTTTAAGGTGTTTTCAGGATTAAACGGTTACCCTTACAACATGTAGTCAAACCTTGTACGCTCATTATACGTCTGCAGAAGCAAAGGCGCAAGTCCCTTTTTCTTTTTACCACAGCATCCTTATTCTTCGATTAGCGGAATATTTATTAATTCCTGTAACTTCTTCTGTAATACAGCCTTATCCGGCAACTGCAACTTATACTCTGCAACCATCATCGGTGACATAGTTCTGCTCATTGCATATTCCACTACTTCATCATCCTTTGAGGCACACAGAATCATACCCACGCTCGGATTTTCGTTTTCTTTCTTCTTCTGACGGTCCAATGCCTCTAAGTAAAAATCCATTTTAGAAATATATTCTGGTTTGAATTTACCGATTTTTAATTCAAATGCAACCAAACATTGTAATCCTCTGTGGAAGAACAATAAATCAATACGAAAATCTTCTCCACCAACTTGAACCCTGAATTCTTCATCGATAAAAGTGAAATCCTTCCCTACTTCAAGAATAAATTCTTTCATATTTTGTATTAGACCTTTTCGCAAATCCGCCTCCTTAAAGTTCTGAGGCAAATCTAAGAATTCTATTACATAAGAATCCAAAAATGGATTCTCTTTTAATCCTTTTATCGGCTCTGGAAGAAGTTTCTCCTGCGAAAGCATATAGCGTTCATAGTAACCACTATTTATTTGCCTATCTAACTCTCTGGCTGAATAGGTCTCTCTGATACAAAGTGTTATATAAAAATGTCTTTCTTCTACAGTTTTTGCTTTGGACATAATAGCAAGATGGTTGCTCCAACTAATTTGTGTCAACAGTGTTGTCACAAATTCATCTCCCACATAAGTTTCATAAAACTGCTTCATTCTGTAGAGACCACGCCTATTAAACCCTTTGATACCCGGGAAAAAATCCTGTACTTCTTTTGCTATAGAATCAATGTACGCATCTCCAAATGCTGCTTTTTCCGATTCCTTACTCAGATATTCTCCCACTTTCCAATACATAGTAATGAGTTCTTCATTTACTTTTTTCAATGCACTATTTCTCGAGTTTTCTATAATCTCTATAAGATTTCCCGCAAAACTAATTTCATTTTTCATTAAAAACATCCCTTCTTTTTAGATTAAAACTGTACATCTTTTAATTTGTGTCAACAGTGTTGTCACAAATAGCATTCTATGTTTCTTCATTATAAATACAAACAATTATTGAATATTACTGAGTGTGCCAACATATCTTTCGTTTTCTATTATATCAAATCAAACCGCATATTACCATTCCCTATACACAATTATAAAAGGCAACAAACTAACGTCTCCGCTAGTTCATTGCCTAAAACATATCAATATGTAGATTCGCTTCTTTTATTTCGCAATAAGATTCCTAATTATGCAAATCTTTCTTCGCTAATTCGTACACTCCACCTGTCGTGCCTTTCTTACCTTCAATGGTCATCATATCTCCATCAATGGATATTTCATATACACAATCATATATGGCTTCACTGTCAAAATCAATCTTCAACAACTGCCGACTTAACCGGTATGAAAACGGATAATTCTGCTGACCAATATGCATGATTCCTGTATTATCAGAAGAGAATTCATAACTGGTACTACTGTCAAATATCCATAATCCTTCTATTTCACTCATTTTTACTTTATCTTTACTAAAAAACAAAACACCAATCAACACCAATAATACTATCGCCGCCGTAGTGATTGATATCACTAATATTTTTTCTTGTTTTCTCCGTCTGTTTCTCTTGCTTCTTATTTGATTTCGTTTATCCATTATTAACCCCATCATATACATAATAAATGCGGCAACGCAAACGCTACCGCATTTAATAGATTAGAACATTCTCTTTTGTTTTTTAGCGACTAATACAACAATTGCAAGCAATGTGCATACAGCCATGAGCAGCCATAATGATGTCATTCCATTATCACCTGTCTTTGGTGATGTTGAAGTATTATTGTTTGTATCTGCTACTCCACTATCTGTTACAGGCTGTTTTTCAACACCTGCAAATGCGTAGTAACTGAACTCGTCTGCTTTGAATGTTACAACATTATTCTGGTCCATTGTAAATGGAATCACTTCCACTGAACCATCATCTTTTACATGAAGAAGCACAAGTTTTTCATATTTCTTCACAATTTCTTCCGGTAACTGGAGTTTGATTTCCACTTCACCTTCAAGTTTGAATTCTGTATCAGCAACTAAATCTTTGTCTGGATTATCCAGCACTTCTCGTAAAATCATCTTAATATCCAAAATAGTTGCCACTTTGTGAGCATCTGTAACTTCTTCTTTTTCTTTTGCTGCCTTTTCGATATCTTTTACTTCAGAATCTTTGATTTCATCTGTAACATCCTCTACTTGCAAGATTACGCTTTCTGTCACATTTGAATCCTTGGATACTGTAACGGATTCTACTACAACACTGCTATCCTTTACATCAGATGTTACTTTATCTCCTGTTGCCACCAATTTAGTGATTATTACCTGATGCTTATCTGTACATCCTTCATTTTCGCAATATCCGGTCTTTAATCCAGTTTCTTCTGTTGTCGGCTCTTTTGTCACTTCCCAAGATGTAATGTTGTGTGGAATTTTATCAATAACCTTTCCATCTACAATCTTCGCACCACAATCTTTACAATGTGTATTACCTGTATATCCGGTTTCATAACATTTTGCTTCCTTGGCATCACGAATTTCCGTATCACCCGCATGGTTCTGTGCGTTCACTTCACCGGTTTTGAATGTTTCTTCTTCATGAGCCTTTCCACACACTGAACACGACTTTTTGTAAACTGCCTTTTCTATACAAGTTGCTTCGGATACCTTATAATCAGCCTCCACCCGTTCAGCATAACTGTGGTCTGTCGGGTTAATTATCAAATCTGCTTCTGTACATTCTTCTGTCCCATTCAAGGAAATACTGTCACATCTTGAACAATCGTAATGTGCTTTTTTTCCTGGTTCTTCACATTTAGCAGGTTTTTCCGGTACTGATTTATAATCATGACCTAATGCACTACCATCTTCAAAAGTCTCTGTCGCATGATTTTCATCACATACACTACAAGATTTCCAATATACAGCCTTCTTTGTACAAGTCGCTTCATCTTTTAAGTGTTTTGCCGCAACCTCTTCCTCATATTTGTGTGCACCTACATCATTGTATTTTGTTTCACAAACCCCACAAGTTGCTTTTTCCAAACATGTTGCCGAACCGCCTGTATGCTCTGCCACGTCCTTCTTATCGTGGCATACAGAACACTCATGCCAGTGCTCCGTTTCACTATGAGACCATGTTTCTGAATATTTGTGTCCTAATGCACTGCCGTTGGTAAATGTTTCTGTTTTGTGTTTTAATCCACACACTGAACACGATTTATAATACACGGCTGCATCTGTACAGTTGGCTGGTGTTTTTTCGTATTGTGAATCTACTTTTTCTACATAGTCATGCTCACCAAGTTCACCATATTTTTGATTACATGTCGTACATGTTTTCTGTTCCTTACATGTAGCGGTTCCACCTGTATGGTCCGCTTTATTTGTTATGTATCCACATACTGTACATGCATCCCAGTGTTCTGTCTCACTGTATGACATATTGTCAGAATACTCGTGTTTTCCTTCTTCAAACGTATAGATATTACCACAACCACCACATGGTCTCCAATGTTTATTCTCATCTGTCTTCCATGCTTGGTTATCCTTGTGACCGGTTGCTGCCGTAATTACTGTTTCTTTTTGAATAATCTCTGTGTTCGCATTTGAATCACTAAAATATTTTTCACATACTGTACATTTCCAATATTCAATATTACCATCCACATCACATGTTGCTTCTTTTTCTGCTACATGATTCAATGTATGGGATGCTAAAGGTAACTCTGTGTTTGAACCAGAGATTACTGTTTTACAGTCTTCACAATATGTATATGCCTCATGTCCTTTTACTGTACAAGTAGAAGGTACGGCATCATATGGTGTTGTATTAGCATGCGCACAAGTTACAGTCACAGAACACGTTGTACTTACATTACCTGCTGTAACTGTAATCGTAGTTGTACCCGGTGCAACACCCGTTACTTTACCATTCTCATCAACTGTTGCAATGTTAGTATCTGCTGACTTCCAACTTACACTATCCGTTGTGTTCGCAGGTGTAATTGTTGCAGTTAATGTTTCGCTTGTTTTCTCTTTTAAAGTTAATTCTGTTTTATTTGATGTAATTTTCGTTGCCGGAATTACAACATTAATACTCACCTGTGTTTTTGTAGGTGCATCATATAATGGCTCGTCATTATCATCATATGCCATCAAATCTACAATATCAAAATTATAGGTTCCTCTCGCACCTTCTTTAACTTTAAATGTAGCCGTCACAGTATAACCATCTGCTAACGAGAATCCATCTTCAGAACTGGTGACAGCAAAGGAAAAGAATCCATTTGCATTGGCATCATCCATGTCATCCGACTTGTCCACCAAAGTTTTGTCAATCGACGCAGCCTCAAAAGCCGTCATTTCGAAAGCACTTTTATCAAATGTAACTTTTCCATCCATCCATGCACACAATTGCGTGATTTTCGGGATTGATGCACTTACTGTAAACTGATTTCCTGGTTGCACTTCCTGAGCCGAAATACTCAGTCCATTGTCCGTCGCAGCCGCTTTTACAGCAGGCAATTCTGCCAAAACAACCGTTGCTATCATAATGACTGCCAGGAATATTGCATTTATCCTTTTCTTTATCATTGCTTTCCTTCTCCTATTTTTTCTTCGCTTTAATTTTTATAAATACACAAACAAGAACCACAAGTACAACAGTAAATACTCCTATCAACAGATAAGGATTTTTATTACTATCCGATTGCTCATGAGAACAATTCTCTGTATGTATGTGTTCTTCTGTTTCCAACTCTTCAGAACTCTTTTCTATTTCCGCAGCAGTTTCATCCGAATCTAAACTATTTGTATCATTTTGAACAATCGTATTCTCTTGTTTTTGACTCGAATTATTTGGTTTCTTCGCACTTCCATTCTTGTTATCAGAAGAACTGTGTTGTTGATTCTGATTCACATTGTGAGAATGCGTTGAATTTCCTGTTGTTGTATCCTTTGCATTTGAGTCACTTTTATTGGAATCGAGAATATTCTCTTCCTTTACTGACCCTTGTTCTTCTTTCGCGGTTTCATCCGCAACGCTTACCGTTGCTTTTGCCTTGTATGTGCCTATTTTTTTTGAATCATTTTTTACAATGACTGTACATGATACCTCTGTATCCCCAATATCAGCATCTGCCTTTACTCGAAAAGCAAGTGTACAGATTTTTCCATTCAAGTCTGTTTTTTTTGACACACCCCATACACCATTGTCTTTCGATACTGCAAAATCCTGCACAGTCCCCTTACGTTCCCAAGAACAATCACTGGCTACTTTCTTCAACACAGAAGAGTCATATTCCATTGTAATTCCAAGTGTATTCGCTTTCTTGCAATCAGACAATGTAACATCTAAATATACCATCTGGCCTCGCTTTGCAGTTGCACCCGACAATGTAACCATTGTGGAAGCCGCACAAACCGAAACCGGAACGGCAATAAACATCATCATTGCAAACAATAGCGTTACTATTTTCTTCATGTCAGTTTTCTCCTCTTCCTTATTGAAATGTCAGTGCTACTCAAAATCATCAAATTTTGATGCTTTTCCATTATAGAATTTTAGAACCTGTCTCGCATCTCCTGCGTTGATTTTGTCATCTCCGTTTATATCTGAAAGTTCTTTTATATACAAATCAGAGTCCGTAATAACTGACGTCTTGCCATTGTAATATTTCAAAATTTGTCTTGCATCACCCGCGTTGATTTTGTTATCACCGTTTACATCACCATAAAGACGAATCTCCACATCCTGCACTTTGTCTTCCAAGTCTTCCATGGAAACATCATATTCCCTACTGCAATGTTTTGTCTTACTCACACGAACAGTATAAGTTCCTTGCTCTACCTCAAACTCATATGTATTCGTTCCTGCTTCAAGAACCTGTGTGTCCACAGCAACAGATTCTTCATCTAGCAATTCAATCGTCACAGGCGCAGTGGCGTCACCATAACTTGTAATTGCACCACTGATTTTTGCCAGATTTTTGATTGTTACTGTTGCCGTATCTGAGCCTTCTAATTGTGTATCCTCGTTCCATTTTGCAAGAACTTGACAGTTCACTTCTGTTGTACTTCCAACTTCTGCGTTTTCGTTTACTTGAAATACTAATTCAAAAATTTCACCTTTGACATCCATTGCATCCGCGCCCCATACAGCGATTCCATTTGCAATATTTATATCCGAAAGTTCATTATTTCCTTCAATAAGCCATTGTGATTCCTTAGATAATGTCAACACTTGTTCATCATAAGTAACAGCAAGTCCCACGTTGTCTGCAAAAATAGCACGAACAGAAACTTTCATTCGAAATTCTTTGCCAGGAGCACCGACGCTATCAGCGACGGTCACTCCCGTTGTATTTGTTTCATTTGATGCGATTGTAGGAATCATACACACAATCAGCAATGCCATAATAATTGGCAAAATCAATAATTTACGTTTCATCCAGTTTTCCTCCTATTCCTCGCTTGAATCTGTAAAAGTAATCGCATAATCAAAGTTGCCATCACTTCCTACCGGAACAAAAGTAAACCGGAGTACATATTCACCTGTATATTCTTTTGATTCTACTGCCTCTTTTGCAGACGTTTCAACATCTGCCTTGTTGAAGGAAATAGCCTGAATGCCATCTTCTTCTCTTGATAATTTTGTAAATTCAATATCTGTTAATACAATTTCTTCCTCATCTGAAGATGTAGGAACAACACTTACATAATAAGTGAAATCTACATTTCCTTTATTCCAGTAACCAACTACATAAGATGTGTCATTGCCATAGGTTTCTGTCATATCTTCCATGATGATTTGTCCTGATGCACCATTGATGCTCTCCAATTGACATCTACGACATCTATAAATGTCATCTGAACTGTAGTAAGACCAACTATGTCCGTATGGTGTAAGAACATAATTGTATTCTTCATCTTGACAATCGCAAACTGCACATATACGATATTCCATTCCATACTGAGTACATGTTCGCTCTAAATCCTCATCTTGTACATAAGTCCACTTATGGCAAGTCTGTTCTGATTCGCTTATCACTCCGTTGTTGTTGCTTTCTCTATAGATACGGGTGCAATCAAAATTGTCCCAATCATAGATATACTCTTGTTTACTCCATGAGGATATGCCATTCTCATCTGTGATATTATAATGATATAGCGTCTGATATTGATATCCCATGTACCAATCATATTCATATGTTATGCTTTTGCATTTATTTTCACCATCATTCAATGTGTTTACCCACACTTCCTCATTCTTAACGGTCTGATAATCTTGATTGCAAGTGTTAATGTATGAATGGGTACTTCCACAAACGCTACATGTATTTAATCTCGTTTCCACAGTGCCTTGTGATGTTTCCTCTGACGTTACTGTATACTCGTAATCGTGATAAGTTCTCTCAAAATCAGCAACTGTAATTTCTGTTTTGTACTCACCTGTTGTTTTATCATATCCGAGTTGCCATGTTGTATATTTCGTTGCACGACAATTCTCTTTATCCCAGATAAAGTATTCGCATCCTCTTATTGCAAAACCACATTGCTCTGGGTCTGTCACTGCGCATGTCTTAATATATCCTGTTTCATAATGGTATGGATAGAAATAACTTTCTGCTGTACTTTGGCTACTTAAATCATCACCCAACCACGGAGTTTCATACGTAGAATCTAAGTCGCATTCGGTATCTGCTAATTCCAAACTGCTATACTCACCACACGCACATTTTGTCTGTACAACATATCCGCCACACACAGAACCAAGTGTGCTTAAATCTATTCGGCTGCCTGGAACTTCTGCTTCGTAATGCCAGTGAGTAGTATGCCAAGTTGAATATTGGCAATCCTTACATGTCTTCACTACTTTTATTCCATCCTCACAATCTGTGGATGTCGGCAACAATGTGACCGTTTCCTCATAATCATGTGAATCGATTGTATGTGTATAGGTAAACGAATCTACAAGTGCATCACCAACTGCAATTACTACAGAAGAAGTAATGTTTTCCTTACAGGTCGAAGCATCTCTTTCTGAGACTTTGTTTTCTTCTATGCGCAGACCACAGGTTGTGCAGGCACGGACCTCCACGTTATGGTGGTTTCCTTCCCCATCTACATAGTCATTGGTTGTTAAAAAGATGTTGCAATCCGCATAAATTTCGTTCCAAATCAGAGATTTTTCCTCGCCACAATAACACTCCTGATAGTAAACAACTGCATCTCCACAAGCATCGTATTCAGACAGATGATATTCTTTCACAATCATGCCTTTATGCCACTGATATGACTGTCTACTCTCGTATCCACAATCCTTACACCTTACGTTCTCAACAACTCCTTCGTTACAACTGTCTCCTAACAAAGTATAACTTAAAACCTCGTAATCATGCTCAGACCATCTCTGTCTTCCTTCTACATTAAGAACTTCTTTATTGTCTTTATCAAAGTAAACAATATTGCAATCTCTAGTTATATAACAACCTTCTTTTGTCTGCTCTCCATATACATAATAGTATGAACCACCACAATCTGAACATTGATACCAGTCTGCACCAGTTTCGCTATCATATTTGTACCACATCCAGTTGCAACCCTCTCCGGTATATGTTGAACAATCACTCACTGCACCGCAAGGACATTCATTTACATAAACTTCAGTTCCACAAAGTCCGTAATCTTCCAAATCGTAGTATTGCACAGTGTATGTGTTATGTTCTCCCTCATTTGGCTGTGCGTAATTCGAATAAAAATATCCACAATCCTTACATGTCTGAGTTACTGTGTATCCATCAGAACAGGTAGTTCCGCTTAATTTGAACGAAACTTCATAATTATGTCTTTCCCATACATTACGTGTGTTTACCGTGAGTTTCTCAATCATTTCGCTATCATAGAAGGTGTAAACGCTCTTTGTTGCTTCATAACATCCTTCTGCATCCTGCTGTTCAGATTGAAGAGAATAATATCCTCCACATTCCGTACATACCCACCATTCTGCATTGGTCTCAGTATCTCTCTTATACCAAATCCATTCACAATCCGTGTTGAAATTGCACCATGCTTCTTCTCCACACGGGCAACCATTAACATATACTTCGCCTCCACAGAAACCATATGATTCCATATCATAAGATTCGAGTTTATACCAACTGTAATGTTCTCCTTTTTGTGGTTGAGTATACCATGAACTTGTATTTCCACAATCTTTACATATTTCCTTAACAGTGAAGCCATCCGAACAAACAGGGTTTTCGTTGTTAAAAGTGAATTCATATCTATAATCGTGAGAATATGTTTTGCGACTACTCTCCACGCTCAGCACAACATTATATCCCTTGAGATATTCATAAGTAGAAGTACTCTGAACAAGACATCCACTGATTGTCTCTTCCTTATTGCTCGACAATTTTGTAATGCCACAATCCACACATTTATAGTAGTATGAGTCAGTTTCCTCATCCCATTTCCAGTGATACCATTCACAAGAGCCTTCGTCATACTCATTTATCCACTCTTCTTCACCGCAGGCACATCCATAGATGGATACTTTTCCACCACACATACCATAATCAGCAAGATTGTATGTTTCTTTTTTGAATGTGCTATGGCCGTAGTTTTTATATGTATATCCATCACCACACTCGGTACACTCTCTTGAAACCACTACGCCGTCTTCACAACTCTCACCTGATAATTCATAAGTATACGTTGTATAATCTTCCGTATGAGTTGTTGTCTTTCCGTTACACTCAACGAGTTTGGTATCATCTAACCAATATGTAGTAACCCTATTTCCTTCAAGTGTACACTTCTGTTCTGTCGCAATGTATGTAGTCTCATTAATACCTTTTAGACCACAAGTTTGACATGTTCTAGTTTCGGTAAGAATATATCCATCTTCTGTTTCTGTCCGGTCAGTTTGCCATAACATAGAGCAATTCATATTCCAATTATCAGCATGGCCATTTTCTCCACATGGACATTCATATACCGTAATGTATCCACCACAAGTTTCTTCGTCAGATAATTCAATTGTTTTCGTCAAATATGTCCAATGTTCACCTTCGTCTGGATTCTCATGCCATGTTTCCACTTCGCCACAATCCTTACAGATTGTTTTTACCGTATAACCATCTGAACACTCTATGCCATCCATAACAAATTCATATTCGATGTCGTGACTGTCATACGAATATGCACCTACAAATTCGACTAATTTCTCGTCATCTCTATAGAATGAAACAGTATATGCATAACTCTCTCGACAGCCCTCTTTTGTACTTGTACCCTCATGTATTCTCTGAGTACCGCACACAGAACATTGCGACATGTTATCATGCATATGAACCCAGTCACAACTGTCCCAAGTATCATCGTTGAATCCATAGCCTTCACCGCATGGACATTGTGTCTTTGTGATAGTTCCGCCACACAAGCCATACTGTGTCATATCTATAACTTCACCCTGCACTACTGTTGGATGTTCTTCTGTCCAAGTATCTTCTTCCCAGCCATATCCTTCATATTCAACCAGCGATTGTCCTGCTTGTGTCTTTATAGCAATTTTACATATTTCAGTTCCTTCACATTCCTCCGTTATCTCCCATGTCCAGATTCGTTCATATACCATCTGACATTCTTCACATGTGCCAACTGATTTTGATTGTGGATATCCGTTAGCATCCGGTTCTGCATCCGGATAATCCCATTCAAACCAGCAGTCAGGGAAATCCCAATCATAGATATATTTCACTTCACCACAATCACAAGTTTCATAATAGAAATATCCATCTCCACAGATTCCATCTGCCTCAGTGAACTCTTGTTTTACAATATGAAATTCTTCATGGTCGCAATCATTCAGATTGTAACCACATACTGTACATACATCATCTTTGTAGTCATGCTCAAGTGCCGGAATATCTTCTGTTTTCTTATAACCACACGCACATGTGTATGTGATGGAACCTTCTTCTGAACATGTTGCTTCTGCAGTTACAGTTCCCTCATCAAACGCGTGTGCTTCTTCATCTGCCTTTTCACCACATACTGTACACAAGTGATAATGCTTTGTAGCATTATATTTCCACTCTTCGTCTGCTGAATGCTCGAAACTTTCTTCACCCACTACAAATTCATCGTCATAAATGACTTGGTTGTAGCAAACAACTGCCTTATATGTAGTGCTTCCGCCTTTGGAACATGATGGCGCAACCTGTTTTGCAATGTCAAGGGATGCATCTTTTACAACAACGTGTGTCTCGTCCTGTTTACAAGTTAAGGTTAAGGTCGCACTAATTTTTCCGCCATCTTCTACCCAGTTCCATGTTGCTTCATAGTTATGACCCAACGCATTCTTTTCATTTGCTTTCTCTTCATGACCACAATGTTCGCATTTGCTAAAGTCATAACCTCTTGCATCACAAGTCGGTTCTACTGTTGAATTTTCAAAAGAATGTGACGTTTTCGGAATAACTTCTGTCATACATTCATCACAATTATCATTTGAACATACAAGTTTCTTTTCCCCTTGTTTCTCACAAGTTGCCACTGTCTCTTCTGCGGTCTCCCATGTATGTCCTTTTTTCGGAATAATTGTGGTACGTGTATCTTTACAATGCTTACAAGTTTCCGTCTTGCTTCCGTCAGTCAGGCAAGTCGACTCCACTGTCACTTCGTCATACTGGTGAGTTAATCTTTTTTCAACATCTGTCTTCCAACTCTCAGTACATCTCACGCAAACATGAAGTGTATATCCATCCTCTTCACAGGTAGGTTCTACTTTACGTGTTGTTTCACTATGACCGTATTTCTCACATCTTTGTTTTGGTGTCAGCCTTGTAACTGTGTAATATGAAAAATGGTTCGTAGTGAATGTTACATAGCCATTACTATACACACCCTGTACAATCTCTACTTCTCCATCATCATTGATAAACCATACATCAATACAATCTGCATCATCACCATCCTGCAAGGTATAAGGAAGTGAAACAGTTACTGTTCCTGCAAAGTCTGAGATTTGCACACCACCTGAAGTCATTTCGAAATCATAAATCGGATTATCACCAATCTGTTCCTTTTCCTCTTCAGTAAGACCTATATCATCCGTAACAACATCCGCACTAATCTGAACCGTTCCATTCAACTGCCCTAATGTTTCTGAATCTAATTTAATCGTAGCATCATTTACTGCCACCTCACCATATTTTAACAACTGAGTGGCGTTAAGATTTGCACTTGAGGCGTTTGCTATTGTTTTGGTTGTCTTACAAGATGCGCATCGGTAAATAATAGTAGTACTTGTCTCCTTATATTTTTCCCAAACATGCGCTTCTGAATTCGCTACAATTGTCTCTGTTTCTTTGCTGGTATCTCCACAGTCTTTACACTTATAAGTTTTAATTCCATCTTCCTGACAGGTTGCTTCTTTTTCAAGTGTTGCAACATAAGAATGTTTGTTAACATGTGCACCCTCTACTTCATCCTTACAAGATGCACATGTATACAATTGTTTATATTCACAAGTATCCTTATTTACTAGAACCTCTTGAAGCGTTTCTGCATCCAATGTATGTCCTGTTGCAACTCCGATGTGTTCTTCGTATTCGTATTTACAATCAGCACAGATATATTTTCTTACTTCCGCTGTTGTACAAGTTGCTGCTGTAATCTGTGCATCGCCAAAGTTATGCCCAGATGATTTTTCCACATAATTACATCCAGTGTTTTGACATTCACGGTCCGCACAAGTTGTCTCGCCCAATTCATGACCCAATGCGTCTACTTCTGCATTCTTTGTTGTAAAATACTCAACTTTATCATAAATGGCTCTAGCAGAATATGTTGCACTACCTGCTTCTGTACAAGTCGGTGCTACTGTGCCAGTTGTTTCAACCTCTCCCACTACAGTCTCTTCTTTAGCACCACAGGCACATCTGTACTTTGCTGTAACACATGCCTTTCCATCTGATATGTTCCATGTCCAGATAGGCTCACCATACGCATGAACAACACCTTCTAGTCCATATCCAAACATTCCAGAAAATAAATCATTCACACTGTATAACAAGTGAATCGCATCTTTTACATCAACTGCTTCATTTCCATCAAAATCACAATCCTGTTCCACAGTATATTCGTCTTCAATGGTCGCATAATATAAAAGTTGAATTGCGTCCTTGCTCGTCACACTACCATCCGCATTGATATCACCATGAGTATAACAGGTATCACCTTTTACTCCTGCTGAATCCGATGCCAATGTAGGGATTACTAAAGTAGCGCAGATTAATAGTCCTAAAACAACGAGGATACTAATCTTTGTTGTAAGTTTGTCTCTCTTCCGTCTCATAAAACTGCCTCCCTTTACTGTTTTTTCCCTTAGTTACTACTTCTTTTTAGGATACTATAAGCACAAATTTTTAGACATTTGTGCTTATAGTATATCACTCGACACAATCAATATCAATAGTCTGTGGATTGTTTTTTTTAATATCCATAGACTATGTTCATAAGGGAGGATAGGTAGCAATTATAAATGAACTCGCTAAATCAATTGGACAAAGGATTCGAAATTATCGAACAAAACTCGGTCTAACACAAGAGAATCTTGCTGAATTATCTGGTTGTCATCCCACCTACATTGGTCAACTAGAACGAGGAGAAAAAAACGCAACACTAGAAAGCATTGAAAAAATTTCCTGTGCTTTACACATTCCTCTCGCTCAACTATTCGAGAAATTAGACAGCCAAAATATTTCTGACGAGAACATCCCATTACAGTGTTATGAGTTCTTATCCACCAAAAGCAATGCGGAACAGGAACGACTTTATCGCATATTACTTGAAATAGACAAATATAAAAACAATTGAATTGTATCCGCAAAAAAAGTTGTTGCAAAACAATGCCAAACGACATTGTTGCAACAACTTTTCTCATTCATATTTATCGTTCATTCTTCCAATTAATTAGTCTCTCTGTCAAACCTCCATAGTTTGATGAGTAATTTTTTACAACCGGTTCCATCTTTTCCCAAAAGATTTTCTGATTCGGATATTGTACACGTATTCCAGCAGATTTTATTTTTTCTATCATGTCTTTCTCCTGTTGTTCCATAAGTTCATATTCAACGGAAGATGATGTGTTGGCCGCATCTTTTATAATCTTCTGATATTCATCACACAATGTGCTCCATACACTATCAGCAATTACAAAAAGGTAGGATTCAAAACAATGATTTGTTACTACCAGATACTCTTGTCCTTGATAAATGCGGTTATTGTAAATCATATCTAAAGTGCCTTCATATCCTTTGCAATGACCTTGTTGTAACACCTGTTGTAATTGATTGATATCATACTGCTCTGTCATTGCTCCCAATGCTTTTACTGCCACATCGCCGATTCCACGACTTGATGTTGCAATAAATTCACCCTGTAAATCCTTGGTTCCATTTAACATCTTCTCTTTGAGCGTTAATTGATGAAAACCAGCAGTATAGTGTGTAAGCACTTGCATATTATTTTTTTGTAAACTATATTCTGCTTCTTTCTGGATATCACTTTCCATAAATTCTCTTGCTTCTTGATAACTTGCAAATGCAAATGGCATTTTCGAAATATCAATCTTCGCATCGTATGTGGTGAAGTTAGTTATATCAGAAATAACTATATCTACCTTATCACCTTTTTCTACAACAGAGACGAGCAATTCATCATCACTCCCCAATTGGTTTGAACCATACAATGTTACCTCAATTGCTCCATCTGATTTAGTATGTACTTCCTTAGCAAATTGCTCTGCTGCAACATACATTGGTTCTCCTTCGTGAGCAGACAATCCCACTCTCAAATGTATCCCTGATTCATGGCTGTGGTCATGATTATGAGTGTCGTCTTTCCCACATGCAGACAGCAATAACATTGCTAATATAATTAAACCAATTAACTTTCTCTTCATTCCAAAATTCCCCCATGACTATTTAATGACACTCATTGTACTAGAGGCATTTTGCTTTGTCAAACCTAATTTTACTACTTTGTTTCAATTTTTTTGTCTTCCCCTTGCCATTCTGTACCTGTCATATGCCTACTATTTCCCCCTACAAATACACTCACTTTCCGCAAAACATTGTACTTTCAACGCCTTTACTTAGGCAAAAAAATCCAGTTGGAGGACTGGATTTTTCTGCTTTTCTGATTGATTCATAAAAGATTTGCCCATAACAGGGTCACATTTTTTCTCCTCCACATTACTCCTTTCTGTATAATATCTAAAAGTATTATGTCTTTTCGTTATATCAAATAAAATTTGTTTAACATTCAACGAATTTTCATAACTGGCGTGAGTATTGTCAGAAATAAGTTGCCTAATATTGCTCAAGCAGAATAATTATTGACAAAGAAAAAGACCACGAAATTTCTTTTTGTGGTCGATTTCTTTTGTGCTGGCGTTACTCCGTCCGTACAAATGTAACTATATTAAAAAAGAGAAAAATGATTCCGGCCGATAAGCCGATACAATACTATAACGCCCAATCATTGTCGCCATATCATTGCATGCTTCCATCGACCTTTATATGAAAAAATACTTACATTAATATTATGATATTTTACTCTATGTAATAAGACCAACTGATTATGGCATAGTAATTTTTAAAAAATCCCTATCACTACGAACAATTTTCGAATATTCCTCGTTCGTTTAAATATTAGGAAAACCCCAAACGAACCGCAAAGAGACTCACGCAAATCTCGGCAATTTCTTTCAAAAAACATATCTAACACCATTCATTTGAAATCAAAACAATAGTTTTTACCTCAAAAGGAATAGTTTTTACCTTGAATCCAATAATTTTCATGAGAAAAAGACCGAAATATTACCATTTTTTCTCCATTTTCTCTTCGATTATGATATGTATAGAGGAATAAAAGAAAAAACAAAAGAAAAAAACAGCAATCTGAAGCAAAAAACTATGCCATTTCAACGTCCTGAAGCAAAAAGAATAATCCATGAAGCCAATAGCATAATCTTCACCTTCCAAAGGGTAATATTCTTTTTTGTCCACTTTTCCTTTTCTATAAGACAGGGGTAGTTTTTAAAAACTATTGTTTTGCCCCAAACTATGGTTTTTTCTGTATAAAATGCCAATATCCCCATCTCAGAAAAACCCTATCAATAGAAAGAAAAAGACCATAAGGCGCAATGTCTTACAGTCAATTTTCTTTGGTGCGATGTGAGGTAATGTTCCATCCACACCCGAAATATTTTATAAATAAAAGAGAAAAAAGTATGTTGGCAGACGAGCCAATGCCGTACTTTCACAGTACAACCTCTATCTGCCTTTTACAAAGATTACATGAGTATTATGAGATTTCACAATACTAAACAAAATATTACTTTTGTGGATATGTTTTAGTGTCTCCACAATATACACATGTTTCCTCTAAAAGAATTACGCCACCATCTGAACCGGACATTATAAGGTTTTCTCCACAATCGCAAGATTTTATGTATCCCCTAACATTTTCCTCGTCAATTTTTTCATAAGGTCCTAAAATCTCATTGTGGATACAACGCAATCCCATAACACTAAACATACAATCTCTTATGATAACATCTCCCCAGCATAGTGCACATTTAGCGCCAACTCCTGCAATATGTTTTTCCTCCGAATCAGAAATCTCTCCACTAATAAATATTTCCGAGTGAAATCCCCCGCCAGTGCATGGCTCATCATATCTGTCTGTCTCATACGGTGGATGAGAATACATATCTGAAAAGTTCACTGGCTTTCCATTTTCAATGGTGTAAAGAGGATATCCACACCCATTGCATGCCCATACCATAGTTTTCGTAAGTGTATATTTTTCAAAAACCGGCTGATACCAGTGTTCGCAAGTTTCTTTGCTCACTTCCGGTTCCGGTGTTACTGCAACTGGTTTACTAACTGCAGGAGTAGTCGTTGCAGGAATTTCTGTCTTAGTTTGCTTTTTCTTCGTCTCTGTTTTTTGTGACTCTTCCGATTTTACTTGCTCTGTCGGAACAGTCTCCGCGGTGCTCTCTTCTACCACTTCTGTTGCAGTTTCCCCTGTCCCCTCGTCCTCCTCATAGGACACTATATCTTCTTCATCCATTATCTCTGTTTCTACTACTATTTCTTCCTCATTGCCAGGTGCCTTTGATGTGATTTCTTCATCCATCTTTCCGCATCCGACAACCATAATCGTCACTAATAAAATCACTGCTAAAACTCTCTTCTTCATCCATATCATCCTTTCTTCTTGTAGGCGGAGAAGTATTATCTCCGCCCTGTATTAAGATACACTCCCTATTCATCAACTTTCTTGTCACATAGAACCTGCACCGTCTTGAACTGCTCGGCGTCTTTGTTTATTGGTTTAATCGTCAGCATAAAGTCAAAATCGTCTTCCAGCGCTATCCGTAAAACAACCGCAACAAACTGGGCAAAATAGCCCAACTTCATTTGCTTTTCATTTATCTCCATCATCAGTGCCACCTCTTTTCACTTTTCGGGGCTTCACTTTCACATCTAAAAACACACCATATTTCTCTCCGAAAACAAAAATAAATTCAGCAAGTTCCCGCATCATCTGATGTTCTTCTTCTTTCTTTTTCACCATACCACCTTCCCTAATATCATCTCCGTTTTTATAGTTCCGAAATGTCTGGAATCCCCGCTTGTGTTTCTGTTGTCTCCCAATAAATAAATCTCATCCGGTCCAATTGTTTGCCAGGTATCATATTCTCCGGATTTGTTCCAAGTTTCGCCTTTTATGTACGGGGCAACCGTCTCTCCATTAACCCAAATGCAATGATGATAGATTTCCACGGTATCGCCTTCTATCGCGATAATCCGCTTCAGAACTGTCATATCATCCAAACAAACCGCCACAACATCACCCTGTTCGTATTTGCTTGATTTCGTAATTAAATGAATTTCACCATCGCTATAATTCGGCTCCATTGAGGTACCTTTAACAACAATCACAGAGACCCCAAACAATCGCAAAACAAGCAACAAAACACACAAGAAAACAAGCGGAGGCATCACTATTCTATAAAGTCTATTCAGTGCCTTTCGCATTCCTTTTCGCCTCCATCATTTCTTTGGCTGTCATCCCGTATTTTTCTTTCCACGCGCGGTCATTTTCTGCCTGGATTTCCAACACTTTCTCTCTACTCCAACCAGTACTCTCCACCAAGAAATCGGTGATGTCATCAATGGTTTTAAATCCAGAGGATATGACTTTAACCTCTGCCCTAATTTTCTCCATCCTGCTTCTCCTGCCAAATAGCCTCAATGTCAACTTTTTTTATTCTGAACCGCCTTTCAATTTCATCATCTCGCATATAGCCCTCTTGTATTAATATTTGGTATTCCTTTAACACTGCCCATTCACGCCCATGCCGAATTGCCTTACACATACTCCCGATATATAGTTCATATTGTTTTCTAAAATCTTCAACCGAAACCGAACAATGCCGTGCCGCTTCTTCGAATGAAACTTGCCTCCCGGCAAAAATACTGCGGATGTGACGCAATATCCTCTCCTCATGACTCAAACTACTCATCTTGCTTCTCCTCCTTTGCTTGTCCCGCATAAATATCCACAATCCTCAAAAATGTGTCGTGTGATTCGTCCGCCAGGTCCAGATATTCCACTACAATCTCCTCGCTTATTGCTCCTTCTTTATACATCCGACAAAGTAATCTCGCTTCGGTTTCCTTCCTGAAATAATCATATGGCTCTTCTTCTGTTTCCGGCTCTGTTTTCGGCTCTTCTTCCTGTTTTTTCTGTTCGGGTTTTTCTGGGCGTTCTACCACATCTACATCGGTTTCAAACTGCATATAGTAGGCGTGCTTGAAATTCGCAATAGCCTCATCTCTATCCAACAATCCATCTCGTAAATCCCTCGCTTGTTTTCGCACAATATACCACTGTTCTAAGGGCTTTTCAAAAAACTGTTGAAACCGTGCTGTACTCTTAAAATCCCTACTAAAAATTCGGTCATAAATTTCTTGACTTAACATTTCCAGGTCGTGGTCTGGAAACTTCTCTCGCGTCTTCAAAATAAAATCACAATACTGGGGCGAAACCCCTCCCAAAATGACGCATGCATCTAACATACTGCCAGAATGAGCGTCTGTTGTTAATATTACGCTGACATGTGCTCTAATAACATCCAGCAAAAAGGAACATTTTTCCATCTGGTATAGGTGCTCATCCCACCTCTGTTTCATTTCTGGACTCATCCTATTCTTCCTCCTCTTCATACTGTTTTCTTGCGGTTTGCCATTTATCCCGGCAAGCGTGTATCATACCCCAGAAATCGAGTTTGTCAATACTGTAAAAGAAACCAACCATGTGCAACGCATCGTGGTATAGTATCTTATAAACTCGTCGGGCAATTTCACGGCTGTGCATCTTCGGATTCTCTTCGATAACCTGTTTCATAGTTTCAACATAGCAAGTGTCATAGCCGGCATTAATGAAGTGTACCATTTCGAAGCGTCCGGCTTTCAAAACGCTTCTCAAATAATCAATTCTATCTACGAGCAGATTCAGAACAACAATTCGGCACATATACGACTGAACCGACCTGTTTCTGTATAGTATCTCCTTCGATTCTTCCTCTTCCACTGGCATTTCGGGCGGGTCTGTTTCCCACAAAAACCTCCACAACGCTTCGTTCGTTTCCTGAATTGTTTCGTGCTTGTCTTTGCGACTTTCGATATAATTACAATAGAAACTGATTTGGTCTTCTGACACCGCATAATGCAAAGCCCGCATGCTCTCGTAAATACCCCTCACATCTTTGTCATATCCCATCAATAAAAATGTGTTAATGCACGTGAGCATGTCTAACTGGTGCCGGAACTGTTGAACCATCATTGCGTCTCTTTCCTCTTCTGTCATATCGTTCTCATATTCTTCAACCATCATATTTATCCTTCCTTTCCTTCTTCATTTTGTTATGTAAATACTCACCCTTTTCGCTAATACTAGCGTTTGAAACTAAATTCTCTCACCTCCTATTCCGCAAATAAAAAGGACCACGAAAATAAGTGTAAAAAATTTTACACGTTTGTTTCGTGACCCTAAGTCGTCCAAGTTATGTAATTACAAATCTTTATATTATCAATCAAATTGCCTTACTACAACAACCGAAGTTGTTGACGCAAGGAGGAATTACATCTTGCATGTTAGCGCGCATGCAAACTAAATGCAAGGCCTTTTTTGATTTTTTTGCAAATATAGGATAATCCAAATCTTAATGAAAATTCCTTCCTAGCCATCTATGGCATTTACCCCCTCCGCTTTCTCCGCTAATTCCGTCAAACAGGTTAATAAGTGTTCACATAAAAAGAGAGAACATCCTCTCTTTTTATATTAACTCCATTAATGTTTCCAACCGTTTAATCATATCTCCTAATGCAACTGGTCTTTGCTTAAGTTTTGGTGACGGCACAATTCTTAACTCTAAGTAATAACTATGACAATATTCTATATGTGGCACTACAATTTTTCCATTAATTCTTGCTGCTTTAATTTTTTTATATCTTCTAAAATTTCGAATACGATATACCTTTTCACAATTACCAAACATAATTTTTGTGCGTTTTAACCATTTTGGCACATTCGCGTCTAATACAGAAAACTTTTGTAACATAGACAGTGTACATTTACCAATTCCCAAAGTTGATGTGGTAGCCCAATTCTTTTTTAAATGTACATGACAATTGGTTGATATGTAACTACACAATAACTGCAAGCGCATTCTTTCCGCTGAAATATTCGGTCTGTCTTGTTGATACTTATTTAGCAAATACAAAAAACGGTATGCCTCCATGCTATGAAAAGGTTTGCCTCGTTCTATATAATCTTCAATTTCTCTGTTTGAATTTCTCACCTTACCACAGGCTTCCAGTATCTCCTCTTTCGTTTTTCTTCCCAAATGTTTTTTTGTATCTTTTTCAAATGTCATGCTGGAAAATTTTTTCAAAATGTTTTGTAAATTTTTTTTGACATTTTGCTGTTCTATTAAACTAAAATCCCCCGAAGATAATTTTTGCAACCAATAACACATTTTATCACGACAATCCTCCAAAATCCATTGGTCTTCTTTCCTAAAAATATCAGGATTTTTAAGAGCCTTATTGATAAATATAGGTATCTGTTGCAAATCACGTGTCGTTTTAAAAACCAGTTGCTTATCACGAAGTGCTTCGTACAATTCCATATCATAATTCAAACACGGATGGGGAATTCCCTTACTTGGTGCAGACTCCCTTAATCGAGTAGCAAACTCCTTGTAATCATTTACCACAAAAATCTCATATACTGTTTTTTCTTCCGTATCACAATCCAAACATACCATCATAAGCACTTCTGAAGTCGTACTTTTATAAGGAATACATAGAATCCACAAATGTTGGGGAATTGTTTCATACTTTTTTCTTATCATTCTACCAGTTCGATTGGCAAAGTTTTCTAACATATCGGCAATTTCCTCATTGCCCCAGTTCGTCATTGCGAATCGATGATTACGTATTTTAGTATCGGTTGCTACCTTAAAATCAAGATACACCTTATAACATTCATATAATAATCTGTCACTAAAATCTCCATCGAAAGTATCGATATCATATGTCTTTTTTCCCGTTTCTTTATCCTTATGTCTAAGTACATTCAAATGAATTTCCATTGCTTGCCCATCTTCAGCATTTGGTGTTTTCACTTCATCAATCCAATCATATTTTATCAAACTTCGTCGTCTAGAACCTTTTGGCATTGTTCCACTAGGAGGTACCCAATAGAACTCTTTGTATATATATTTAGTTTTCTCTCCTTCTCCTGGTTCTTTTGTAATTCCTTGATTTCTTAAATCTTCATATTGATAATATCTAATCATCTTTTCAACTCCTAAAGATTTTCCTTTTTTTATTTTTAGCCAATTGGACGGACTAGCCCCATTTTGATTTTCATTATACTCGAGACAAATGAAAAAAGGAGGTTAACCAATGCACATACTAATTAAATTGCCAAATACAATCATTGCGATTGGTGATATATGAAAAAGCGGGTAGTGTTGCAAGCACGTACCCACTTTCCCTCTCAAAAAGAGAGACTTCTTATTATTAAATTATCATATTTTCAAATTTTATACAAGGAGGTTCTATCATGAATCAATCTTTTAGATGATAGAGCCTTCTAACATAAAAAAATTACATAAAGGAGATTTTTAAAAATGAAAAGAGTTAATATTATCTTAGAAGAATTAATGAAACTAAAAGGTAAATCCATTACCAAACAGGATATCGTCACATGTTGTGATATCAAAAACGTAAATGGTAAGTACAAGTACACTGTCGTTATCACGGCAACTGCAGACATATACTATTTGCATGTAGATGATGAGACTGGTACTTGTGTCGAACTAACAGAGACCCCGAAAACCATTTTCAATATTGAGAATGTCCGCAATACAATCAATTTCGGTGGAAACGTTATATTAACGGATTCTATTGTACTTGCTGACACCCTCTCAAAAAAAGGGGTGACCACAGTATCATGTGACCATGCAGACTTTAATGAACAGGAACTTCTTGCTTTTGCCGGTGCAGAATTAATACTGCTCCCATTTGACAACACAACCTCTACCTTAAAGGATGTTGCTTCTATATTGAAGCCGTATGCGTTTTCAATGACCTTTGCCCCTGACATGTGGACTCAACTTTTGGATATCAACACATTCTTCGACAAACATAACACAAAAGAATTTGTCGAACTGATTAGTGAGTTCTCAAATATTCACTATGCCGACTGGGTTGAGATTGAAATGAGCGAAAAAACGAAGAAGGTTACTTACAAAATTAGCAAAGGGTTACTTAGTTCCACAATTATCAAACACATCCCCTACATCGTTATTCAAAACGCTGGGGAGGAGAAAGAAGCGTTTTATTTTTATAGGGATGGTAAATATCAGTGGGTTTCAACCTCATACATAAAAGCACTTATCAAAAAATTTGTTCCAGCACGCATTGTGAACGAAAATTTCATCAACAGCATTTGTCAGTTAATGCGCTGCGATATGGGACGACACACAGCACTGGAATACGTTAATCTAAACGAAAATTACATCAACTTCCGAAATGGTCTTCTTAATATGAAAACCTTTCAATTGGAACCACATACGCCAGATTTGCTTTCAACATTGCAACTGAATTGCGAGTATGACCCAAACAATACATACATGCCACATTTCGAGGCATTCATGAACGATTTGTGTCGTGACCTGAAAGGTGATATCGATTACGAAAAAATGGCTGTCATTCAAGAGTTTATGGGATTGATTCTATCCAACAACTACGTATATCGTTGCAAAAAGGCACTGTTGTTATATTCGCCAATTGGTAACACTGGGAAATCCGTGTTATTGTCCTTCCTAACCTCCATGTTAGGTCCGGCATTTATCACGAACATCCCCCTCCACTCCATGACCGAATCGCATCAATTTGCTTTGGGAAATCTTCCTGGAACACGTGCTATTATCGATGGGGACCTGAGTTCAAACGCAATTAAAGACTCAGCCTTATTCAAGCAAATTACCGGAGGGGATTCATTGTGTATTAACCAGAAGCACAGACAACAATTTACTTCCAAGTATCTTGGTGGAATTATTATTGCATCAAATTGTTTGCCGGTTTTCAAAGACGATAAAGGTGAACATATGTATGAGCGAATGCTAATTATCCCATGTGAAAATACGATTCCTCTGGAGCGTCGAGACAGTTCTCTACTAGACAAACTCCTATCGGAAAAATCCGCCGTCATGAACTGGGCTTTAGAAGGATTAAAGAGACTAGTAACTAACAGTTTTAAATTCAGCCGTTGCCAAGCCAGCGAACGCATTCTTGAGGATTACCGTTTGACTATTGACTCGCTATACAGATACATTCAACAAAATTATGTGATTACTCATACTTATTCCGACGCAGTATCAAAGACCACATTTGATGACGGTTACCTACGCTACTGTTCAATGAACTCGATTACTGGTCTTTCCAAATCGAATATTGACCACCGAATGCAGAGTTTTGGTTTACCTAAAGACAAGGGTAACATTGGCACCAGACGTGGTATTATGATTTATCGTAACATCCGCGAAAAAACCGCATCTGACCAACCCTTTGAACAATATTCGTTAGATGAAATTCCTTTTAACTAATCATAAAGCGGAGTTGGCGGACTAAGCGGAGTGTTCAAAAATATTAGGTGAAAGATAACATCTTTAAAAACAGAATCCGTAGGTTTTACATAACTATAATCTACGGATTATCTACAAAAAAGCCATCCTGAATTTGCAGGATGGCTTTTACAACTAGTTACCTAATACATGAAATCGTTTTTGACTGCACTCGTAAAAAAACACCTTTTTTGACAGCACCTCGTCACTCGATAATGCTTGAAGTTCATTACGTAACACATCACGAACTGCGCCCTCAGACACACTCGCCGGATACACTTGTACGCAAGAATAGGATGGCATAATAGCATAAAAGTCACCTATCAGCGAACCAATTATCTCTTGCATTTGTGGATAAAAAATTGTAATAGCACCTTCATTTTCCCATTCATTAGACACAATCAATGGGCAATCAATATTAACATATCTCGATATGTCACTGCACTGCTGAAGAATACTTATTTCCACTGGCTCTGGCGACTCTATAATTAATGTTGGAGATGCCTTCGGAATCATATTTATAAATGCGCCTGTTATTAAGTCAAACTCACTGTGTCCCCAACATTCTGCAATGCTGCTACGAATAAGCATTGTACCAACATCTCCTTCAGATTCCTCATGTAGTATTGTATGTAGTGTAACAGCAATATCACCATGTTGAAATCCTACTGCGTCACAATCGCCTCCATCGTATCTATGAATACGCATGATAAGGGAATCTTTCTTTTTTTCATAGTCCCACAGGTCCTTTAAAGAATCCACAATAACCTTTCTTTTTGAATCATTTAACTTGTTATGAAACTGCAACCATACCGTTTCTATGCCGTCACGTTTGTATAATTCATACAATAATTGCATTGGAAATTCGCACTCACTCGATTTGTTGTAAATGACTAACCAATCGCCCCTCAGGGAATCGGAATCTAAGTCAAAATATTGTTTATTGGTGTCCCGTATAAACCTCTTGTCTTCGCCTTCACCTTTGCAACCATTTTGAAAGAATTTCATTTTGGTATTTGTCAAATCCCACTCCTTGTTTTCACGTAAGCCCTTAAATATTTGCTCACAAAACTCCACGTAACTCATTGTTCTCATAATAAATTTCCTCCTTAACTAGTTGAATTCCATCCAACCTTCTCTTTTTGTTTACATAAATAGTATGTAGTTTTAGTTATATAAACAAAAAAAGAATGCCCTGTCAGTAGCAAGGCATTCAAGGAAAAACCTATATCTATTCCTATAGTGTTTTTAATGTTTCCGCTTTCTCCGCTTGCTCCTCTTATCAGTCGAAAAATACTCCTCAAGTGTTGCACGTGGCTCTAACCCGTACCAATTCAGATTTTTTCGTATCATATTATAAGACCATGCATAGAAAAAACGCAGTTCCAATAATAAATAAATTTCACATGGCAATGTATCTGCAAAAGCCTCAAATTGTTGTTTTATATCATCATACTCCGCTTGCAGTTTTCGTAAATCTCTACGACTGATTTCAAGTCCTATCTCAGAAATTCGTTGCAGTTCTAAAATTTGCTTTTGCAGTTTGTAAGCGCGTTCAAAATCCCTTCTTTGCGTACTATATCACCCCTTTACCTTCTATATATAGTATGTCATAAACGCTGCAAAACAAAATCATCTTGACTTTCTCTATTTCTCATTCAACGCATGTTTGCGACTGCATCAGTTCCTTTTTGTATTTGTAGTAAGTATTTCGAGCCAATCCTAAAATAGAAATTACTTCGCTATCAGACATATTACCATCAAAACTTTTAGCCATCTTCAAAATTTTTACTTTCATTTCCTTTGATTTTTTTGTCGTAAGTCTACTCCCCTGTTTTTGACCTATTTGTTTTCCATTCAATCGTGCCGATTCAATTCCCTCGCGTGTACGCTGCCTTAAATACACGACTTCTTTTTCCGCCTGTTCGAATGCAAGTTTAATTTGCTCCTTGGCTAATAACATCAAATACTCTTTTACAGCCTTAAGTAGAACATCCGCATTTGTGCCAGTCATTCGAATCTGAATATCTATCGTTTTTCTATATGTATCAGTATTTATATGTGGCTCCTTTAAGAACACCAACGACACTCCCATATCAAACATTTTCTGATATATTTCAAATCCTTCCTCAGAATTTCTACTCATTCTTGAAACCTCATCAAAAACAATGGTATCACCAGGAAGAATGATTCTCATTAAGCGTTCGAACTCTTTTCGCCCTTCAACTTTTGTCCCTGTATATGTTTCTACTATGATAATTGCCTCAGGATATTTGGCTTTTATCGCTCGGATTTGTCTTTGCTCGCATTGCTTAGGCGTGCTCCGCCTTACATATCCATAGATTCTCAGTTTTCTAATAACATTCCCTCCTTATCGTATGTCTCATATTTATCGTTCGTCAATATTGATACTTTAATAACCGACTTTCTTTTGCTTTTTTCCTTAACTTTTGATACTTTTCAGAGCAACATCACTTTTAAGACTATTTCATTAGTTCGTATCATCAACACTCGAACAAATCGAATTTAGAATATTTGAAAGAACAGTCATTGTTTCTTCATCTGCCATCTGTTTTAAATAAGGAATACATGCCACAAAATCTTTTTTACGAACACTTGCCACCTCCTGAATGCGATACCAATTTAGGACCCTACATTGTCTCTCTATCTCCTTAACCGCCCAAATGACTTTTCTCGCCCAGTATTTTTCCAGTGGTTCTTGCTGTTTGCGTATTTCTTCCTCGCATTTCGGCAAATGTTGTTTTATTCCTCCCGCTGTAATATTTAGCATTTTCTCGATAGCATTAAATGATATTCTCTGTGGTTTATCGAAATCGTTTCCACGCAACGTATCTATGACATCTTTAACTAACGGTAAAGTCTGCTCGTCCTCACTATTCCAATCTCGAGTTTCTCTTACCACAATTCCTTCTTTTTTTACTCTCGGCTTCTTATTAAAATATCTGTCATAATAGATGAATTGTACCATTTTAGGATACACATCCAGAATGTCTGCAATCTCAGTACACGTTTTTCCCTCTGCCTTCAATGCTTTGACTTTTTCATCAAACAATTCCCCTTGGTGTCGTTCTGGAATATCCATCTGTAGCAGGTCCTCTACACTAATATTTAAAAAAACACTTAAAAGGCAAATCTGATGCATATCCCATTTCGAGCCGCTAAAAACTTTCTGTAACTGCCATTCCTCGCAAAAACCTTTTTCACATAAGCCTGCGTAGTATGCATTAAAATCATTCACCAATAATTTCATTTTCCGATTTTGCCCTCTCGGGGATAAATATTTTGTTGCCAACCTAGAATGAAGAAATCTCCCTATATTTCCATCCGACTCCATATTAAAATCAGCCATAAACACGTCCGTTATATACTGAGACACCTTCTTTTCCAAATTATTGGTTGTATATACAGCGTCTTCAACTACTTCTATTGCTTCTTCAGCAGAAATTAATGAACACTTTCTCGTACCGTTGATTAAAACCTCACTATCGCATAGATAACATTGATGTTTTGGGCAAACAGTAACACCTGGTAGTTGATGGCTTCTTCTCCAATAACCTTCACCTTTCTCACTTTCTCGGTCTTCTTTTAAACATATCGGACAATATCTTAAATATCTACTTTCCCCATATCTTCTTAATGAGTCCGTTAACACATTACGTATATTTTCCGGATTTTCCTTCAATTCATTAAAAGCAGCCTTTTTTACTTCTTTGGGATAAAATCGAGCGTAATAGGGGTACATTGTGTGATTAAAAATCATTTCTTCTAATGACATATATTTGCGAATTCCGTCAATAGCGCTCTCTGTCATTTTATTCATAAACTCTGGATTTGGTCGAACATACGGATTAACATACAAATCCTCTACCACAGACTTATAGGATAAGTATCCACTTCTTGTCCCATATCGAGCCAGCCAACTATATAGCATTTCATCTGGATTTGGGGTGGGTAGAAAAATCATAGCACCACCCTTTCTATCACTATGTATTTTTCTAACAATTCAAATGCGTCTATACCTTCCCATTTTGCTTGGGAAACCAAGGTTGTTATTAGATTCTCGTCACCGTCTGTCACTTCTGTGCTACCTCCTAATTCTAAAGTTTCTTTTTTTAATCTTGATATTTGTGGTTTCTTGCTTGGATTAATATAAGAATGCAACAATGTTAATCTCTTTTTATATGCATCATTTAATGTTTCGATATTTAAAATCTCACGCCCGTCACATATACTCATTTCCTGTGCATCATATATTAACTCGGTAACAATAGAGACATTTCCTTGGCTATGTTCAAAAAGCCATTGGATAATTGCTTCGCTTATTTCTGTCTTATTCTTTACATACTGAAATCGAAACATTATCTCACAAAACGATTGAAATGTTTCATCATATCCCATTGCTTCAAAATATAATCCTAGTGAACGACGTGCCAACTGAAATCCCTGTTCAAAAAACACTCTACACTCTGGCATGCCAATCATAGCAATTGAAATTCCAGAATTATTTATTAACTGTGTCAGCGAAGCAACCAAGTTTTTCCCGTTCTTTGAATTAACAACGTTTTGAATCTCATCTACAATCAAAGTCGAAACGTGTCGGATACACACAGTACTTACGGCTCCAAGTAATCCATCACAACTTGCGCGGGCCCGAATTGCCTGTTCATAATAATGTGTGTCAATTTTGGCATCCACTGTTCTGAGAATTTCCAGCAACATTCCCTTTATGGAACTATCAAACGGACACTGAACTAACATACACGGAATAATTTTCATATATGGTTTTTCTATCTCAATTACTTCATGTCCTCTCATAAGGTCTATTGCTCTTCCAATAGCACTTGTCTTTCCAATACCTGATGGGCCAATAATTGTAAAACTTGAACCCGTTAAAAGGCTTGAATATTGTTGCCCCCTTATCGCTCTTGCATTCTCATTCATCTGCTTAACTGCTAATTGCGACTCTTTATTCTTCATAGAACGAACTACTGATAGATATAGTTGGCAATAAATACTTTTAGCCATTTGGTTTGGTATAAATATATTACGCAAATCAGAAAGTGCCATTAATCGTACAGCCTCACTCTCATCTCTAATGCTTTCGTCGTAGTCTGGCAATGCTTGCAACGCTTTTTCTAGTTCTTCTCCCATTATCATAGGCGGTATTCGTTTTACTAAATTCATACTACTTATCTTTTTTCGCCTCCTGCCTTAATTTGATTTTGTTTGTTCTTCTGCTTCGTGGCATTATTATGTTTCGGAATATTCGCAATTGATTGTATATGTTCCGCCAATTCAACCCGAGCCTGTAAATTCTCATGTGTCACACTACGAAGCCATTCATTTTGCTGTTTTTTCATCTCCTGCACCTCATCTATTGTTTTACCTTCAAAACGTGTTTCGATTAATTCAAACAAAACAAAATTTCCTTTTTCAATAAGCCATACTTTTGAAACATCTTCCGGGTCATACGCCACAACGGCTCCCCTTCCATTCAAATACTCTTCCACATAATACGGATTTTTATATCGTAACCCATTAACCTTTAGCCCCTTTCTTGTAAACTTTCCATTTCTTCTAGGTAAGAGCACCTGCTTTAATTCATCTGCCGTAATATCCAACATATTGGCTCCTGGTTGGTGTAATCCATATTCAAAGATTTCATTTGCAAATGGTTTTATACTTCTTATCATGTCTGAAGAATATGGATGATTCTCTACAATTCTTTTTGAATTGTAATAAACGATAGCCCGTAACAAAATCTGCTCGAACATTTTCCTGTCCAGATGCGCCTCCCTTTTATAGTTTCGTCCTCGTTCCTGATAATCCATCTCAATTACCCCATGCCCTTTCAGAAATTTTTTGAATTCCTGCTGAATAAGATGGAAAAATTTCTCAACGGGGCCTTTGAGTTGCGGGTGGTATGGTGGAAGATTTATAAGTTTTATCCCCAAATCGACCACTTGCGAAAAAGTATCACAAGCATATTCCCGTCCTTTGTCCGTCACAAGAGTGGATGGAAATTTAGTTGTGTTCCAATCTTTTTTATTAATTAACACTCCGTGTTGTTTACACCAATCCACTTTGTCTGTTACTATATTTTCCATAAGACTTCTGAGGGCTGAAACTCCTCCTTGCCATGTAATGGAATACCCCAAACACATGCTACTATACCCGTCGATGCAAACTGTCAAAACCGGCCGTCGAACACTTGAAGGATTTCCTGTATCATCTACAATGTAAATATCACATACAGTCGAATCAAGAAAACCCACTCCCAGATGCCCCGCATACTCCTGAACGGTTCCTAAAATCGGTCGATGGTCTCTCTCATAACTGTTAATTCCTTCCCGCATTATAACCTTTTGTCTTTCTTTGAGGTGAGTTCGGTAATAGTAGCGAAACTGATGAAATGAAGGATATTGCTCCAGCAACTGACCATTCTCATCACAGTATCTCTCTTTCAGCATCAATGTATAGGCTGTTTTTAAACTATTTTTATCCCTATTTAAATAAAATTTATTTATTCCCCAACGAATATCCTTTTCTTCTTTAGTAAGTTCTCTTTTTACTTTTTCCGCCGGTGCCAACACCTCAATATTTTGATAAATAAGATACCGATACAAATATCGTCTTATTGTCTGTTTGCTAACATCTTGTGATACTACATTTATCATATGGCTCCGCTTTCGCTCATCCACCATAAATGCTAGAATAGGTGCTATCATAGTGAATCGTTCTCTTGCGATTTTCAATTCTTCCATATTTAGAACTCTATCTTTTGATATCCCCGTAATTTCATAGAGTTCTTCCTCTGTGCAATCCACAAATCCCGTCAGTTCAGCCTTACTTATCCACCTTGGCATCCCTTTATTTACACAATCAATTACAAAGCAACGATTATCTTCACTTTTTAAAATCCGAATTATCTCACTTTCTCTTTTTACTAATCTACTCTTCATTTGTAACAATTCCCCAATTCAAAATCCCGTGGCTCCTCCAAAAATTGCGACTTGCATCCAGCAACTTCATCATAGACGGTCTTGTTAATAAATGTTTAAACACACATTCTCGCACCATTAAATCTCCATCTGTTTTGGTGCAAACAAAATCGGACATATAGGCCCCTCCCTCCAAACCTTCTAAAACAACATTACACCTTATCTCTGCTATATCAGCATCATTCTCCAACTTATAAGCATAAGCAACTTGAATTTCATCATAGGTTTTACAAATTCCCTTACACTTGCTTAATGCAATTTTTGTACACCTTCCTTTGTAATTTTTCTTTCTCATCTTCATCCTTCCTTTCCTAAAAGTTTCCTGAAAACAAAATGATTTTGCCAAAATCATCCCAAAAATATTAAAATCGGGGCTATTTTTAATAAAACTGGCGTAAGAATGGGGATTTTACTTTCCCAAAAACACACTTTTGGGAACAGTATATGTCATGGGGCAAACTGAATTATCCTCAAAAAGGCAATCTTTTTTATCCTCCATTTGCTCCACTCTGTCGGCTATAGGTCCTCCGGACAATAGCCGATTCGTTCCGCATTTTCGTCCCCTTTTCTCTTTCTTTTCTCACGTTCCATTTTTTCGTTTTTTCTTCTTTTTCATTTCTCATATAAAACTGAAATAAGGAAAGCGATTTTGTTTTCAATCGAGTTTTCAGGTCGTCTTTCTTTTGCATCCGAGCCGGTTTTTTCTCGGTTGTTCTTCGGCTTTATCCCCCGTATTTATTGGATTTTCTAAGGATGTCCACATTCAGCCGGAGTCGATGCACACCGTTTCTTTTTCCGGATTTTCTCTTCTTCTTTTTCTCTCTTTCCTTCCGAAAAGAACAGCCGAGAAGGAACCGAAAACATCTTTCAACAGCCAAGATTTTGCCATAGACCAAGGGTAATGACGGCATCAAAAAAAGACCGAGAACAGGTTCGATTTTATCGAACCCGCACAAGGTCTTTCCATATTTTTCAGGATAATTTCTTTTGCCCTTTTTAAGGTGTTTTCAGGATTAAACGGTTACCCTTACAACATCAAGTTTCCAGATATCATCCACGTATTCCTGGATTGTTCTGTCAGATGTAAACTTACCACATGAAGCTGTTTGCATCATAGCCATTTTTGACCATTTTTCTTCATCTCTGTAAGCTTCTTCCACACGTCTTTGTGCATCTGCATAGCTTCTGAAGTCTTTCAAGATAAAGTATGTGTCTGCTCTGTCGCTGCTTTGTGTATTAAGAAGGGAATTATAAAGATCTCTGTATAATTCTCTGTCTCCATTTGCATAAGTTCCATCAACCAACTGGTCAACTACACGTTTGATATCCCAATCGTTGAAGTAAATGTCGATTGGATTGTATCCACCATTATTTTCGTAGTTAATAACCTCATCTGAACTTAAACCGAAAATAAATGCGTTTTCAATACCAACTTCTTCCACGATTTCCACGTTAGCACCATCCATAGTACCAAGTGTTGGAGCACCGTTTAACATGAACTTCATGTTACCTGTACCGGAAGCTTCTTTTGATGCTGTAGAAATCTGTTCGCTGACATCTGCTGCAGCAAAAATCCATTCTGCATTTGATACACGGTAATCTTCAATAAATACCACTTTGATTTTACCGTTGATGCTTGCATCGTTGTTGATTACATCTGCAACAGAGTTAATCAACTTAATTGTCTGTTTTGCGCGTCTGTATCCGGCAGCCGCTTTTGCACCAAAGATAAATGTTCTTGGGTAGAATGACATCCCCGGATTATCTTTAATCTGATTGTACAAGTACATTACGTGTAAAATGTTGAGGAATTGACGTTTGTACTCATGCAATCTCTTAACTTGTACGTCAAAGATTGAGTTCGGATCAACTTCAACACCGTTGTGTTTTAAAATGTATTCTGCAAGACGAACTTTATTTTGATACTTAATTTCCATAAATTCTTTTCTTGCTTTTTCATCATCTACAAGTGGTTTTAATTTAGCCATTTGAGAAAGGTCTGTAATCCAGCCATCTCCAATGTGCTCTGTTACCCAGTCAGCAAGGAGTGGGTTACCATGTAATAAGAAACGTCTTTGTGTAATACCGTTTGTCTTATTGTTGAATTTAAGCGGCATCATTTCATAGAAATCTTTTAACTCTTGTTTCTTTAAGATTTCTGTATGGAGTGCAGCAACACCGTTTACAGAATAACCTGCTGCAATTGCAAGGTGAGCCATCTTAACCTGACCATCATATAAAATAGCCATTTTACGAACTTTTTCTTCGTTACCTGGGTATTTTGCTCTGATTTCAGCCACGAAACGACGATCAATTTCTTCTACAATTTGGTAAACACGTGGAAGCAATCTCTTGAATAAGTCGATTGGCCATTTTTCAAGAGCTTCAGCCATAATCGTATGGTTTGTGTAAGCACATGTCTTTGTTGTAACTTCCCAAGCTTCATCCCATTCCAAGCCTTCTTCATCCATAAGAAGTCTCATAAGCTCTGCTACAGAAACCGTTGGATGAGTATCGTTCATCTGGATTGTTACTTTTTCGTAAAGTTTCTTGATATCATCATGGTCTCTCTTATATTTTGCAATTAATTCCTGCAAACTTGCAGAGATAAAGAAATATTGTTGTTTCAAACGAAGTTCTTTACCTGCATAGTGATTATCATTTGGATATAATACTTCAACAATTGTTTTAGCAAGGTTTTCCTGTTCAATTGCTTTTTGGTATTCACCTTTATCAAAGTGGTCTAACTGGAATTCTGTAATCGCTTTTGCATCCCAGATACGAAGTGTGTTTACAATGTTGTTATTGTAACCAACGATTGGCATATCATATGGAATTGCAAGTACAGATTCGTAGTTTTCCTGAATGTAATTGTTTCTTCCTGTTTTTTCATCATATTCTACGCGAATATTTCCGCCAAAGCGAACTTCTTTCGCATACTCATCACGGCGAACTTCAAATGGATTACCTTCTTTTAACCAGTTGTCCGGTGTTTCTACTTGATAACCATTTTCAATTTTCTGCTTGAACATACCATAACGGTAACGGATACCGCAGCCGTATGCTGCATATCCGAGTGAAGCAAGTGAATCTAAGAAACATGCTGCAAGTCTTCCAAGACCACCATTACCAAGAGCTGCGTCCGGTTCCTGGTCTTCGATTGCGTTAATGTCAATTCCCATTTCATCTAATGCTTCGCGTACTTCTTTGTATGAAGTTAGGTTAATTAAGTTATTTCCTAATGCTCTACCCATTAAAAATTCCATTGACATATAGTAAACTGTCTTTGGGTCATCTTTCTTATACTGCTCTTGTGTTGCCAACCAGTTATCAATAATCTGGTCCTTCACAGCATAAGAAACTGCTTGAAAACGTTGTTGCTCTGTCGCTTCTTCAATTGTCTTTCTATACAAACGTTTTACGTTGTCTTTTACTTGTTCTTGAAATTCTTTTTTGTTAAATTTTGTCTTTGCCATATAATTCTCCCTATCTCTCAACACCTAAAGTCACCTTTTCGCCATTGATATTCCATTCTTTTGTATAGCCTTCCGATGTTTTATTTTCTACAGCGGTAGCTAATACTTCTCCGCCGATTTCTTCTGCATATTTTGCAAAAATTCCTTCTGCTTTTTCAGTTCCCACATAAGATACCCTAATCTTATCTGTCACTTCAAAATCAGCCTCTTTTCGCATGGTTTGGATTTTACTAATTAATTCTCTTACAAAACCTTCTTCTAACAGTTCTTCAGTCAGATTTGTATCTAAAACAACCGTAATATTATTATCATTTTCTGATACATATCCTTCCATTTGAGCCATGTCAATTAAAAGGTCTTCTTTCATAAGAACAACTTCCTGACTGTTGATATCTAATTTGAGCATACCGGTAGCGTTCACTTCATCCATAGCCGCATTTCCGTCTAATGAATCAAGCGCACCCCTGATACCACCAAGCAACTTGCCGTATTTTGGTCCAACCGTCTTCAGTTGTGGTTTAAATGTATAAGAAGTAAATGCTCTTACATCATCTGTAAATTCTAATGTTTTCACATTTAACTCTTCTTCCACGATTTCCTGATAGAATTCAGGTAAAGATTTCTCTGATTTCACAAACATTTTTCCAATTGGCTGACGGTTCTTGATGTTTGCAGCATTTCTACAAGCACGGCCCATAACAACGAGTTTCAATACTTCGTCCATGTTTGCTTCTAAATCAGCGTCAATCATAGCCTCATCATAGGCCGGGTAATCACATAAGTGAATGCTTTCCGGAGCATTTGCATCCAGACTTCTTACAAGGTTCTGATAAATATCCTCTGTCATAAATGGAATCATTGGAGCTGCCACTTTTGCTACCGTCACAAGTGCAGTATAAAGTGTCATATAAGCATTAATCTTATCCTGTTCCATTCCTTTTGCCCAGAAACGTTCACGGCTTCTTCTGACATACCAGTTACTCATATCATCTACGAAATCTTGAAGCGCTCTAGCCGCTTCTGGAATTCTGTAGTTTTCAAGGTTTCCATCCACTGTCTTAATTAATGTATTCAACTTGGACAGTAACCATTTATCCATAACAGAAAGTTTCTCATATTCCAATGCATATTTTGTGGCATCAAACTGATCAATTTCTGCATAGAGCACATAAAATGCATAGGTATTCCATAACGTACCCATGAATTTGCGTTGTCCTTCTACTACTGCATCTCCATGGAAACGGTTTGGTAACCATGGCGCACTATTAATATAGAAATACCAACGAATGGCATCTGCTCCGTATTTTTCCAAAGCTTCAAATGGATCTACTGCATTTCCTTTTGACTTACTCATCTTCTGACCATCCTTATCCTGAACATGACCAAGTACAAGTACGTTCTTGTAAGGAGCCTTGTCAAAAATTAATGTCGAAATTGCAAGCAATGAGTAGAACCATCCACGTGTCTGGTCAACACCTTCTGAAATAAATTCAGCCGGGAATTGCTGTTCAAACAGGTCATGGTTTTCAAACGGATAGTGATGCTGAGCAAATGGCATAGCTCCACTATCAAACCAGCAGTCGATAACCTCCGGTACACGGTGCATTTCTTTTCCACAGTGTGGACACTTGATTGTTACTTCATCAATAAATGGACGGTGAAGCTCTACGTTGTCCGGACAATTGTCAGACATAGACTTCAACTCTTCAATGCTTCCGATAGAATGCTGATATCCGCATTCACATTCCCAAATATTAAGTGGAGTTCCCCAATAACGGTTACGGCTGATACCCCAATCCTGTACATTTTCCAACCAGTCACCGAAACGGCCTTTACCGATACTTTCCGGAATCCAGTTCACGGTATTGTTATTGCGAATTAAGTTTTCTTTCACATCTGTCATCTTGATAAACCAAGATTCACGAGCATAGTAAATAAGCGGAGTATTACATCTCCAACAGTGTGGATAACTATGTTCAAAGTTTGGTGCCGAGAAGAGTAATCCTCTATCTTCCAAATCTTGAAGTACCAATGGGTCAGCCTTCTTACAGAATGTGCCTGCCCAAGGGGTCTCTTCTGTCATCTCGCCCTTTTCATCTACTAATTGAAGGAATGGAAGGTCGTATTTACGCCCTACATTCGCGTCGTCTTCACCAAATGCTGGTGCAATATGAACCACACCTGTACCATCTGTCAGTGTTACATAGGTGTCACAGGTTACATAATATGCCTTCTTGTTTAATTGTGCAAAGGAAAATAATGGTTCGTATTCTTTTCCTTCTAAGTCCTTACCTACATAAGTCTCAAGGACCTCAACATCGCCTTCTAATACAGATGCAACTAATGCCTCTGCCATATAGTATGTGTATTCACCATTTTTTACTTTGACATAGGTTTCATTTGGGTTCACACAAAGAGCCACGTTAGATGGCAATGTCCAAGGTGTTGTTGTCCATGCTAAGATATAGGCATCTTCACCTTTCACTTTGAATCTTGCGATTGCAGAACGTTCTTTAACATCCTTATATCCTTGCGCCACTTCATGACTGGACAATGGAGTTCCACAACGCGGGCAGTAAGGTACAATCTTATATCCTTTATAAAGAAGTCCTTTATCCCAGATTTGCTTTAACGCCCACCATTCAGACTCAATGAAATTGTTGTCGTATGTGATGTATGGATTTTCCATATCTACCCAGAAGCCTACTGTCGAAGAAAATCCTTCCCACATACCTTTGTATTTCCATACGCTGTCTTTACAGTGCGCGATAAATGGCGCAAGACCATACTCTTCAATCTGCTCTTTTCCGTTAATGCCAAGCATTTTTTCTACTTCAAGCTCTACTGGAAGACCATGGGTATCCCATCCGGCTTTTCTAGGTACCATATATCCCTTCATTGTACGGTATCTCGGAACCATATCTTTGATAACACGAGTTAATACGTGTCCGATATGTGGTTTACCATTGGCTGTCGGTGGTCCATCGTAAAAAGTATAGGTTTCGCCTTCTTTGCGATTTTCTAAACTTTTTTCAAAAATCTTATTATCAGCCCAAAACTTTTCTGTTTTCTTTTCGCGTTCTACAAACTTAAGGTCTGTCGATACTTTCTGATACATTTTTCTTCCTCCTTTTTTGATGTATATAGGATAGAATTTCGCTTGCGAAATTCCCCGCCTGCGGCGGGTCGCTTTACGACATAATCCACTCCGCCGCAGTGCGATCCGCGGGGAGCTTTTGAAAATTGCAAAGCAATTTTGCAAACAAAAAATGCTCTTACCCTGTAAAAGGATAAAAGCATACTGCTATTATTTATTAACCACCTATTACATCATACTAACATATGTGTTCTTGTTAACGGTAGAAAACCGGCAACACTTATTAGGACTTATCAATCCGTTCACCGCTGCAACTCAGAAGTGATATTCAAATATACGATACTTGCATCAGGCTCTCACCATCCCTGACTCGCTTTGCCGTTCCTGTATATTCTACTGTCTTCGTCATCGTTTTTTCATATAACTACTTCATTATAAAAAGAAACCCTTGATTCGTCAAGGGTTTCTTTTCATTCTTCTTGCTTTTCTTCTCTTTCGTTTCTGCGCTCTTTTATAACTCACATATCCAAGAAGTGTAAGAAACAGAACCGCTATTATAATCACTACAACCAACAATACCTTCAATACAATCAAAAGCACAGATGGTTTCTCAGACGGAGCCTCTTTCTTTTCTTCTTTTTTCTCCTCTATTCCATGCAATTCATTATAATACTCATCGGTAATTGTCATCTCAAAAGACCCAACCGCTTGTCCTTCATAAGTATAGCTCACTTCACCGGTCTTGTCACCCAGTTCCTTCGGGTTTTCCACACTGCATTCCAATTGCTCAAAAGTTATCCCCGTTGGTATCATTACATATGCATTTTCATCAACAGATTTCAAGCCTTTTCCTTCTACCGCATCAACAGTAACTGAAATCTTGGTGAAGTTTTCAAATGCATAATCCAGCATAGCCCTTGTATCTACATAGGTATTTCCGCTTCCATGAGTTCGAAGGACAACTGCAACTAAATTGACATCATCCTTTGTTGCAAATGTAACCAGAGTATTCAGTGCATTGTCCGTATATCCTGTTTTACCACCTACACAATATTCATAATACTGGCTTCTCCAGTCAAACAGCATTTTATGGTGATTTTCAAATGCTCGTTTTTCATTTGTAACATTGGTTTCCGGAATGGTATATAATTTCGTGGCTGTAATTCTGCGAAAATCTGCATTTTTAAATGCCGCCGCGCCAATTAACGCCATATCTCTTGCAGAAGTATAATGGTTGTCATCATGTAGGCCATGGGAATTGGTAAAATTAGAATTCATGCATCCCAATTCCTTAGCCTTCTCATTCATCAACTTAATAAAGTTATCATATCCGCCTTCCGTGTTACTTCCCAGCGCATGGGCCACTTCATTTCCGGATGCCAAAAGCGTTCCGTGAAGGGCATCCTCCATTGTGATCTCTTCCTTATTCTTAAGACCAATATGGTTGTCCCCTCTTTTTAGGAAGTTATAATCCTCCGGAGTAATGGTAACTGTGTCCGTCAGTTCATTATTCTCCAAAGCAACCAGCCCTGTTAAAATCTTTGTAATACTCGCCGGATAATGTGGATTGTCGATATTTTTCGCATACAGAATCGCACCGCTGTCAATATCCATAACAATCCCGGCCTCACTGTAAATGTGAGGACCCTTCGCCCACCCTTCTATCGAGTTGGAGTCTACACTTTGGTTATATACACCTTGCACTTCTTTTGCCGGAACCTGTACTACGTTTACCGCTTGGGCTGTTATTCCCCCTAAGAGAAGTATACCAAGCAAAGTAAAAGATAGGATAATCTTACTAATTTTCATAATAATTCTCCAAAAAATAACTTTATGCTATTATATCAAATAAAAAGTTTGCTTGCAAACCCTTTGAGCCAGACGTTTATTTTTCGATTTGCGCCAATTGTTTTATATTGTGAATGGGTATAAACAAGACATTTTCAATTAAAAATACCCAGAAGCAACAAAAAATCTTGAAAAATGGAGGCATTTTTCTTGTTAATGTCTATAATAGGGCATATTTGACATGAAAATACCCACGATTTTTCCAAATCGTGGGTATAGGAACCTATAAAACATCCATTTATAGAAAGTTACACGCAGCAGATAAATTTCGCCGCACTTTTAATTTATTTATTTTTCTTTACTTCTTCAAGCTTGTTCTTACGACGATCTTTCACTTCTTGTGACATTGGCTTAATTTCACCTGCAGACATGAGTGCCTGTCTTGTCATAAGTGGTCCGAATAATTCGTAAATCAATACTGCAAATAAGGTGATATTTCTTATTAATGTTCCTTGGTCACCAAATTCTGTTGATGAAGCAACAATCGCACACATACCAAGTGCAACCCCTGCTTGTGGGAACAAGGTGATTCCTAAGTATTTACAAATCTGCGGCGCACATTTTGTCCATTTTGCGCTAACAAGAGCACCGAAGTATTTTCCTAAGCAACGGAAGATAATATATACAACACCGATACCTACAATTGCAATATCAGCAAATACGCTAAGCTCTAACTCTGCACCACTGATTACAAAGAAAATTGCAAGTAATGGTGATGTCCATTTGTCTGATCTTCCCATCAAGTCTTCTGATAAAGGACAGATGTTGCAGAAAATTGTTCCAAGCATCATACAAACTAATAGAGAAGAAAAACCAATATGTACTGGTCCAATATTAAACTTGAGCATAGAAAGTGCAACTGTCAAAAATACAAACGCAATTGTCATATTCAAACGGTTTGTGTTTGAATGGAACATTTTTTCCAACTGTGTCAAAATCCATCCCATGATTGCCCCAAGTATTAATGAGCATACGATTTCCACCAATGGATTTAAAATGATAGAAACCAAATCTACTTGACCACTTAAAAGAGTTTTCGCAATACCAAATGATACTGCAAATACAATAAGTCCTACTGCATCATCCAAAGCAACGATTGGAAGTAACAATTTGGTAAGTGGACCGTCTGCCTTGTACTGACGAACAACCATAAGGGTTGCAGCCGGAGCTGTCGCTGTTGCGATTGCTCCAAGTACAAGAAGCTGTGGTACTGTTAATTTATCCGGCATCATATAATGCACGCCTAAAAGTGCTAAATCTACAAACAATGTTGCAACAAGTGCCTGTACGATACCGATAACAAATGCCTGCTTTCCTGTCTTTTTTAATTCTTCTAATCTAAATTCACTACCAATAGAAAATGCGATGAAACCTAAAGCTACATCTGCTACAAGTCCTAACGCTTCTACTGCATGCATAGAAGAGAAACCAAAACCATCCACACCCAAAGCACCCACGCAATAAGGTCCGATAAGAACACCGGCAATCAAATATGCGGTTACGTCCGGTAATTTGAATGGTTTAAAAAGTCTTGTCATAAGAAGTCCTGCTAAGAGGGCTATTGATACTGATAATAATGTACTCATAATCTTCACTCCTTTTGATTTTTAACCACAGACAAGTATACGACTGCACTTTGGGAAAATCAAGTAATTTTCTAAACTTTTTGTAAACTTTACGACTACTTATCCAAATTTCTTGAAAACATCTTTATTTTCTTTTATAATAACTGTTTAGGAGGGATTTACTTATGATTAAAATTATTTCAGACAGTACTTGTGACTTATCGAAAGATTTAATCGAAAAATATGATATCGCAATACTGCCGTTACACATCCATTTAGGAGAAGAAGAATATCAAGACGGTGTAACTATTACACCTGATGAAATTTATACATGGGCTGACGCTAACAATACAACGCCGAAAACATCGGCTGCTTCTATGATTGAAGTAATCGATATGTTTGAACCATATGTGAATAATGGAGATGAAATTATTTGCTTTTCTATTTCAAGCAGCATGTCAGCAAATCACAACGTTATGCGTTTAGCCGTGGAGGATATGGAAGCAGAGGATAAAATTCATGTCATTGATTCTGCAAACCTTTCCACCGGAATCGGTCTACTTATAATTGAGGCTGCTGTTATGGCACAGGAAGGTAAATCGGCAAATGAAATTGTTGCCAGAATCGAGGAATTAAAGCCGTTAGTATGCGCAAGCTTTGTTGTAGATACACTCACATATCTTCACAGAGGTGGGCGTTGCAGCAGTGTGGCCGCTTTGGCCGGTGGTGTTTTGAAATTACATCCAAAGATTGTTGTTGAAAACGGTAAGATGGATGCCAATAAAAAATATCGTGGAAAAATGAGTGCAGTTATTAAATCTTATGTACAAGATATGGAAGAAGATTTGAAAAATGCGAAGAAAGATCGCGTATTTATTACTCATTCCGGATGTGACCAAAGCATTCTTGATGAGATTCATGGATATTTAGCAGAGTTAAATTTATTTGATGAGATTTTAGTTACTCGCGCAGGTGGTGTTATTTCAAGTCACTGCGGACCTGGTACACTAGGCGTTCTATTTATTAAAAACTCATAATATTTTTGGAGTCAATATAACATGAAGAAAGAGAATAAAAAATTAGCACAAGAACAACGTGCAGCCCAACGAAAAAAGGAAGAACGCAAGAATTTAATTAAAAATATTTGCAAATTTGGCATTCCTGCTTTGGCAGTTGTTGCCCTTATTGTTTTGATTATCTGGGATCCTTTTTCAAAGGTTACAGGAGATAATTTGTTCACTGGTTCTGATACAGAATCTACTTCATCGAATGATGCTTCCAGTGATACTGCAAATAACAAAACAGAAAGCACGGAAGGGACTTACACACCTAAAGCTTTGGATGAAAAGCTTACCTACTATGCGGATATTAAAATTAAAGACTATGGCACAATCACTGTAAAGCTTGACCAAAAATCTGCACCAATCTCTGCAGCGAACTTTGTGGCTCTTGCAGAGGATGGGTTTTATGACGGATTAACCTTCCACCGCATTATAGAAGGTTTCATGATGCAGGGTGGAGACCCTGATGGAAACGGTACCGGCGGCTCTGATAAAAATATTGTAGGTGAATTTACCGCCAACGGTTATGATAATAAATTATCACACACAAGAGGTGCTATTTCTATGGCTCGTTCGGGGGCAATGAACAGTGCCAGCTCACAATTCTTTATTGTGCATGAAGATAGTACTCATCTTGATGGCCAGTATGCTGCATTTGGTTATGTGACAGAAGGTATTGAAATTGTAGATAAGGTATGTGAGGATTCTGAACCTACAGATAATAATGGTACAATTAAAGCAGATGAACAACCGGTGATTACTTCTATTAAAATTAGAACAGAATAAAATATGATATCTCCTGTGAAATTTTCATGGGAGATATTTTTTTGCACATATTGAATTTTTCATAGAATAATCTATAATAAGATATACAACACAAAAGAGGGCGAACTGATTATGAAAATACAATCTAAGAAAAAAATTATTATTGCATTAGTAGCACTATTAATCTGCATTCTTTCTTCAATTTTCACTATATGGAAATTAAACAAGTATCACCTGGAATTAAGCATTTCTGAAAAAACCATTACTATAGAATATGGTGTGGATGAGATGCCTGAGATTACTGCATTATGCAAAGGTACCCTTATTAATAGGAAAGGGACACCTGTAAAAACCACGATGAAGGGAAAATTAGACCTGAAAAAGTTAGGAGAATATCAGGTGACCTTTGTTTCTAAATATAAGGACATGACAATATCAGAGAAACGTACCATTATAATAAAAGATACTCTGCCACCGGAGATTCAATTGGTTTCCAGTCCGGACTATTATACCAATCCATCTATGGCATACGTAGAGGAAGGATTTTCGGCAACGGATAATTATGATGGTGATATCACTTCTCAGGTTGTCAGTGAGGAAAAGGATGGCATTGTAACCTACACGGTATCCGACTCATCCGGTAATACTGCTACTGCAGAACGAAAAATTATTTATAAAGATGTCATCGCCCCTGTTATTACATTAACAAATGGACCTAGCATTTCTTTAAACAGAGGAAAAGATTTTGTTGACCCTGGTTTTAAAGCCGTTGATGAATGCGATGGAGATATTACTTCTTCCGTTACTGTGGAAGGAAAAGTAGATGGACATACCTATGGAACATATACCTTGACATATCGGGTAACGGATTCCTCCGGAAATGTTGGTGAAATAAAACGAACGGTACGTATTGCCGATTTAACTGCTCCGGTAATCGCACTGAAAGGCGAACAAAGTACTTATATTAAAGTGGGAACTACTTATACAGACCCTGGATTTACCGCTTCCGACAACATTGATGGTGATATGACTGGAAAGGTAAGCGTAACCGGCGGTGTTGATACTTCCAAGATGGGAATTAATACAATCACCTATCAGGTGACCGATTCCTTTGGTAATAAGACTACTGCTACTCGTTCTGTTTATGTATATCAGAAACAAATGATTGGTAATCCAATTAATCCGGGAAACAAAGTGGTATACCTTACGTTTGATGACGGGCCGAGCAGACATACTGCCCGACTGCTCAATATTCTTGATAAATACGGAGTGAAGGCTACATTCTTTGTTACCAATCAATTTCCGGCATACCAATATATGATTGGGGAAACACATAGACGTGGACATACAATTGCACTACATACTTTAACCCACAGGTATGAGGTTTTGTACAAAAATGAAGCCGCTTATTACAATGATTTAGAAGCAATTAAAAACATTGTTGTAAATCAAACAGGAGTAACTCCTACTATTGTGCGTTTCCCGGGTGGAACGTCTAATACAGTCAGTAGAAAATACTGCAAAGGGATTATGTCATCCTTAGTAAAATCTATTTCTTATCACGGATTCCTATACTGTGATTGGAATGTAAGCAGCGGCGATGCCGGCGGGGCAAAAACGGTGTCGGCAATATCCAACAATGTAATTAACGGTATAAAGAAGAAAAATGTATCAGTTGTTTTACAGCATGACATCACCTCTGCCAGTGTGGAGGCTGTTGAACAGATTTTATTCTGGGGTATTCAAAACGGTTACACATTTTTACCGATGTCAGAGACAACACCGATGGTACATTTTAAACCACAAAATTAAAAAATGTATAACAAAAATACAGGTACACGATTGTGCACCTGTATTTTTTAACACCCCCAGTAGGAATCGAACCTGCAACTAGCCCTTAGGAGGGGCTTGTTATATCCATTTAACTATGAGGGCTCATTATATATTTCTTGTATAACATATACGCACACGAGGATGTTCCTATCGCATCCTCGCGGCGTTCATGATATATTATCTAATTTCAGTTTTTCCACCCATATATGGTCTTAAAGCTTCCGGAATTCTTACACTTCCATCTGCCTGTAAGTTGTTTTCTAAGAATGCAATCAACATTCTAGGTGGAGCAACTACAGTATTATTTAATGTATGAGCAAAGTATTTTCCATCTTTACCTTTTACGCGGATACCAAGTCTTCTTGCCTGAGCGTCTCCTAAATTAGAGCAGCTTCCAACTTCAAAATATTTTTTCTGTCTTGGTGACCATGCTGCTACGTGGCATGATTTCACTTTAAGGTCTGCCAAATCACCAGAGCAGCATTCCAATGTGCGAACTGGAATATCCAATGAACGGAATAAATCAACGGTATTTTTCCACATCTTTTCATACCAATACATACTTTCTTCCGGTTTACATACCACAATCATCTCTTGTTTTTCAAACTGGTGAATACGGTATACACCACGTTCTTCAATACCATGTGCTCCCTTTTCTTTACGGAAACATGGTGAATATGATGTCAATGTCTGTGGAAGGCTCTCTTCTTCTAACATGGTATCAATAAATTTACCAATCATAGAGTGTTCACTGGTTCCAATAAGATAAAGGTCTTCACCTTCAATTTTATACATCATGGAATCCATTTCGGCAAAGCTCATAACGCCTGTTACTACGTTGCTACGAATCATGAAAGGTGGAATACAGTATGTGAATCCTCTATCAATCATAAAATCACGGGCATAAGAGATAACTGCAGAGTGTAATCTGGCAATATCCCCCATCAAGTAATAAAAACCATTTCCGGCAACCTTTCCGGCAGCATCCAAATCAATACCATTAAATTTGCTCATGATTTCCGTATGATAAGGAATCTCAAAATCGGGAACAACCGGTTCGCCAAACTTTTCTAATTCCACATTTTCACTGTCATCCTTTCCAATTGGAACAGATGGGTCAATGATGTTTGGAATCGTCATCATAATTGTCTTGATTTTTTCTTCTACTTCTTTTTCTTCTTTAGAAAGTTCTTCTGTTCTTCCTGCATTTGCCGCTACTTGTCTCTTGTACTCTTCTGCTTCTTCTTTTTTTCCTTGAGCCATGCAAGCGCCAATCATTTTAGAGATTTTATTCTTTTCTGCTCTTAAAGCTTCTACCTCTTGCTTGATTTCTCTGTTTCTTAAGTCCAGAGCAATAACCTCATCTACTAATGGTAATTTATTATCCTGAAATTTATTTTTAATGTTCTGTTTCACTACCTCAGGATTTTCTCTTAAAAAACGAATGTCTAACATATTATGTCCTCCTCATACCCTATTTCATGTTTTCTAAATCAAAACCTAACGTTTCTTGGAAAATAGCATTATCCAAAGATTCTGCTTCTTCTTCTGAAAGTTCGATATAACTCTCACCCTTTACAATTTCCTTCACATAATTATAGCATCCTTCTCGACTATGCATAGAATTAATGATATAGCCACTATTATTTCCGTCTAATAAAGTGATTGCAAAACTGAGTTTTCCACCCATTTCATTAAAAGCATCATATTTTACAATTCCAACCTTTTGGAAATTAGACATCATTTCTTCATTAATTTTTCGAATCGCCTGTCGATTTTTTATTGTCATTTCTGTGAGATTATCTAATTCTTCAAAACGTTCAAAAATACTGTCTTCTAAAGTTCTTCCGTCTTTGCCTTTCATAAAAGAATTGTAACTGAACTTTAATCTATTATATTTCATATTTGCATTAATTACTAGGATAAATAATACTACAACTAATACAAATAAAGCAATAATTAAAATTTCTATCTTGCTTTCCATTATTATTTCCCCTTTTTTCCTACTAATTCTGCGCTGTCGACATCAATAAATCGAATATACGTTCGAGTTCTGCGTTAGAATAGTATTCGATTTCAATTTTTCCCTTACCATTACCTTTTTGATTTACACTAACCTTTGTTCCGATTACAGAAATCATCTTTTCTTCTAAATCCTTGTAGATAAAAGAATTTTCTATAACTTTTTTCTCTTTTTTCTGTTTTGGATTTTTCATTTGACGGATAATATTTTCTACATCACGCACACTTAATTTTTCATCAAAGATTCTGGTAGCCAAATTATACTGCTCTTCCTTATCTTCAATTGCAAGCAATGCTCTGGCATGTCCGGTAGAAATCATCTCATCTATAATCATTTGTTGGATTTTTTCATCTAACTTTAATAGACGCATGGAATTCGTCACGGCCGTTCTGCTCTTTGATACGCGCTCTGCGACTTCGTCCTGTTTCAACTTGAACTCTGTAAGAAGTTTTTTATAAGCCATAGCTTCTTCAATTGGATTTAAGTTTTCTCTCTGAATATTTTCAATTAAAGCAATTTCCACAACTTCTTGATCAGAATACTCTCTTACAATAACAGGTACTTCTTTTAAACCTGCCAGTTTTGCAGCTCTCCAACGACGTTCGCCTGCAATAATCTCGTAATAATCGCCTTTTTTCTGAACTAATAAAGGCTGAAGTACGCCGAATTGTCTGATGGAATCTGCCAATTCAAGTAGCGCGTCTTCTTCAAAATGTCTACGAGGTTGTTCTCTATTTGGTTCAACTTTACTTATTTTCACCATTTGCTCCTCATGAACTACCTTTTCGACGACCTTTTCAACGACTTTTTCCACTACCTTCTCCTCAGTCTTCTTTGCCGGAGCTACTTTTTTTCCTTCTGGAATTAAACTATCTAATCCTTTTCCAAGGCCTGCTCTTTTAACTGCCATTATTCTTCTCCTTTATTAATCACTTCTTCAGCTAACAACATGTAACTTTCTGCACCTGCAGACTTTGGATCATACAAATTAATCGGTAATCCGTAGCTTGGTGCCTCTGCAAGACGAATATTTCTTGGAATAATTGTCTTGTAAATGGTTTGATTTAAATTATCCTTTACATTTTCAACCACTTGTAGCGATAAATTAGTTCTCGCATCATACATTGTAAATACAACGCCTTCTATTTCCAAATCCGGATTTAAACGCTCTTTTACCAAATCAATTGTATGTATTAACTGACTTAATCCCTCTAATGCATAGTATTCACATTGAATTGGCACTAAAACAGTATCTGCAGTAGTCATTGCATTAATTGTAAGTGTATTTAAAGAAGGAGGACAGTCTATAATAATATAATCATAATTGTCACGTACCTTTTCCACCTCTTCATGAACGATAAATTCCTTATTTTCAACACCAATTAACTCGATTTCAGCCGCAGACAAGTCCACATTTGCCGGTAAAACATCGAGATTTTCAATTGCTTCCTTACAAATTACCTCTTCAATGCCAACTTCTCCAAGTATTAAGTCATAAATGGTATATTCAACACCGTTTTTATCAATACCTAGCCCACTTGTCATATTTCCCTGTGGATCCATGTCAATTGAAAGAACTTTCTTTCCGTGTGCAGCTAAACATGATGATAAATTAATAGATGTAGTTGTTTTTCCTACGCCACCTTTTTGATTGGCAACTGCTATAATTCTTCCCATAATTATTTCCCCTTTGTTATTACGCAATAATAACGCAGTGTCAACTCAAGAACCTTCGGTTCTTTCATTCAGGGCATTCGCCCTACAAAAATAATAAAAAGCAATTGTTTACATGCCAGCATGACACACTTGCTTCTTATTATTTTTACACTTCTCATTGCTTAATGTATAGTATACATTGTTTCACGTGAAACATCAATAATAAATCATAAAAAAGAAAATGTTTCACGTGAAACATTTTCTCATAATCTTATCCCAATGGTTCTTTTGCAGGTAAACCTGCTTTTCTAGGATATTTCTTATTTATATTAGCTATCTTCCTTACTTTTACGAAAGAACGACCTATATCTGTGCCTGGTAACTGGAATTTGACCACATTTTCTATTTTCCCACCGAGAATTTTAACAGCTTTCTTGGAATTTTCCAATTCTTCATCTATTTCACCGGATTTATAAGGTACAAACATTCCATTCATACTTACATATGGTAAACAATATTCTGATAGAGTAGAAAGGTTGGCTACAGCACGGGATACACATAAGTCGAAGTTTTCTCTGTATTCTGCTTGTTTCGCATAATCCTCAGCACGACCATGTATTGTTTTTATATCTGTTAGTCCTAACTGAGCAATTACTTCATTCAAGAAGTTAATCCGCTTATTAAGAGAGTCGAGTAGTACAACCTTTAAATGTGGAAAAGCAATTTTCAGCGGGATTCCAGGAAAACCTGCCCCTGTTCCCACATCAATAACACTTTGTACACTTTCCATATCAATTGCCTTCACAATGGATAAACTATCAACAAAGTGTTTTTCATTTACTTCTTCGTAGTCAGTAATACCGGTAAGATTCATAACCTTATTCCATTCAACAAGAAGCTCATAAAATTTATCAAATTGTTGTCTTTTTTTATCTGTTAAAGTAATGCCGAGTTCATTTAATTTGTTTTCAAAAATCTGACTCATAATATTCCTTTCCTTGTAGTACAACTCGAAAGCCTACTGTTCATTGCTATCGTGAACCTGTTTTCTGTAGGATTCCAGATATACAAGTAACACGGATATGTCAGCAGGAGATACCCCTGAGATACGCGATGCCTGTCCAATGGAGATAGGGCGGTACTGTTTTAATTTCTGTACAGCTTCTATACGAAGGCTCTTTATCATATCGTAATCAATATCATCTGGAATTCTCTTTGTTTCTAACTTTTTAAATTGTTCTACCTGCTTTTGTTGACGTTTAATATATCCGTCATATTTTATATTTATATCAACCTGCTCGATTACTTCGCCATATAACTTATCCACAGATTTCTTTGAGTTATCCTCATAATTCATACATTTACATGCACAAATGTTCATAAGATCACGATTTTTATCGATTGGAGTTAATGCTTCATATGATAATTCAGGCCTTCTAATCAATTCCGCAAGAGTAGTACCGGAATTTAACGGTGTGCTTTTGTATTTTAACAATAATTCCTGTACTTCTTTATTTGCTCCTATATTTGTGTGTTCTAGTCGTTCTATCTCAGATAGAATAATCTCTTGCTTATCTAAAAGATACTGATATCTTTCGTCTGAAATTAATCCTACATCATGACCAAGCTTCGTTAATCTCTGGTCCGCGTTGTCTTGACGAAGCAGGAGACGGTATTCGGCACGTGATGTCATCATTCGATATGGCTCATGACTTTCCTTGGTAACCAAATCATCAATAAGTACACCGATATAGGCTTCGGAACGGTCAATTACAATCTGCTCTCGGCCTAATATCTTAAGTGCAGCATTGATGCCGGCAACTAAGCCCTGTGCGGCAGCTTCCTCATATCCGGAGCTTCCATTAAACTGTCCACCACTATACAAGCCTTCAATCTTTTTAAATTCAAGGGTAGAAGAGAGCTGTCTTGCATCGATGCAGTCATATTCAATTGCATATGCATTTCTGACAATTTTTGCATTCTCGAGACCGGCAACACTGCGGTACATTGCATATTGTACATCTTCCGGAAGAGAGCTGGACATTCCGCCAACATACATTTCGTTCGTATCAAGACCTTCCGGTTCAATAAATACTTGATGTTGATTTTTATCCGCAAATTTCACTACCTTGTCTTCAATAGAAGGGCAGTAGCGAGGGCCTGTTCCCTCAATCATTCCTGAAAAGAGAGGAGAGCGGTGCAGGTTTTCTTTGATAATTTCATGTGTTTTTTCATTTGTATAAGTTAACCAACAAGAAGCCTGCTCTATCTGAACATCTTTCGGATTGGTCGTAAATGAAAATGGCACAACATATTTATCACCTAATTGTTCTTCCATTTTTGAAAAATCAATTGATCTTTTGTCAATTCTAGCAGGAGTACCTGTTTTAAATCGATACATTTCAATTCCAAGACTTTTTAATGAATCCGTCAAATAATTTGCTGCCTGGAGTCCATTTGGACCGGTTGCATTACTGATTTCACCATAAATACATCTGGCCTTCAAATATGTTCCTGTACATAAAATAGCAGCCTTACATTTGTAAGTTGCACCCGAATAAGTCCGGACACCTATTACCCTTCCATCTTCTGTAAGAATATCTGTAATTTCTGCTTGCTTTATTTCCAAATTATCTTGATTTTCCAAGACTTTTCTCATGGTTTTCGTATAATTGGCCTTATCTGCCTGTGCACGCAAAGAATGAACAGCGGGACCTTTTGATTTATTCAGCATTTTCGACTGTATAAATGTTCGGTCAATGACTTTACCCATTTCTCCACCCAAAGCATCGATTTCACGAACCAAATGACCCTTTGAACTTCCGCCTATATTTGGATTACATGGCATAAGCGCAATACTATCTACACTAACGGTAAAAACAATTGTTTTCAATCCAAGTCGAGCAGAAGCGAGAGCAGCTTCACAACCTGCATGTCCTGCACCAATGACAACGACATCTACTTCATCCCTATTTTCCCATACAGAATTTGCTGAATATTTCATTTACTAAATCTTCTCCTATCGTTTCTCCGGTAATACTTCCTAAAGATTCATAAGCATCTAACAAATCAATCGAATAGAAATCTTCCGGCATATCATTATCTATACTAACAATTACCTTTTGTAAACTGTTATAAGCATCCTGAATTGCAGATTTATGTCGCATATTTGTGATATAAACCTCATCATTAAAGGATAGTTCACCATGGAAGAACATATTTTTAATTATTTCTTCAAATTCTTCAATTCCCTGTTCTTCTTTTGCAGAAATTGCTACAATTGGCTTATCAATAATTGATTTTACCATATCCTTTGTAATAACTGTAGCCAAATCTGATTTATTTAAAAGAATAATCGTCTTTTTATCTCGTATCAATTCCATAATATCATAATCATTTTGATCAAATTCGCGTGATGCATCCACAACATATATAACTAAATCTGCTTCATTTGCATATGTTTTCGCCTTATCAACACCAATTTTTTCTACAATATCCTCTGTATTTCGAATGCCTGCAGTATCCATGATGTTTAAACTAATTCCATTTAAGTTAATAGTTTCCTCCAAAACATCACGGGTTGTTCCTGCAATATCCGTTACAATTGCACGTTCTTCACCTACTAAAACGTTTAATAATGAAGATTTTCCTGCATTTGGCTTACCTACTATAACGGTTTTAATACCTTCTTTAATAATTCTTCCGTTATCAGAACTCTTTAAAAGAACATCTAATTCGCATAATAAATTATCAACAGTTAATCTTAATGTTTCCCCATAACCATCAACACTGATATGTTCCGGATCATCCAGGGCTGTCTCTATAAATGCGGTGTGATAAATAATTTGTTCACGAATTTCCTTAATTTTTTTCTGCACATTTCCTTTTAATTGACTGACAGAGCTTTTTAAAGCGTATTCATTTTTTGAATTGATAACATCAATTACAGCCTCTGCCTGAGATAAATCAATTTTTCCATTTAAAAATGCACGTTTTGTAAATTCACCTGGCTCTGCTGGTCTTGCACCTGCTTTTATCACTGTTTCTAAAATTCTTTTTACAACATAGACTCCACCATGGCAATTGATTTCTACCGTATCTTCACCGGTAAAACTATGTGGACCTTTCATTACCATTACAAGAACTTCATCAATCGTTTCATCACCATCAACAATATAACCATAATGAATTGCATGGTCTTTTAAAGTTTTTCCTTTATATACTTTTTGGATAATATTTAAAGACTCTTCTCCACTAATTCTAACAATACCTATTCCCGAATTAGACATAGCAGTAGCAATAGAAGCGATTGTATCCTTTCTCATAACTTTCCTCCACATATCAAAGAAGCACTTTCAATCAAAAGTGCTTCCCAAAATTATTTTCTATTTAATGTAACAACAACGCGTCTGTAAGGTTCTTCACCTTCACTATGTGTAGATACATATTTATCACTTTGAAGTGCTGAGTGAATGATTCTTCTTTCATAAGGATTCATTGGTTCTAAAGAGACAGCTTTCTTTGTTCTTTTTACCTTGTGTGCAATGTTCTTTGCAAGGTTTTCCAATGTTTCTTTTCTTCTTTGGCGATAGTTTTCTGTATCTAATTTTACTCTTACATAACCATCTTGCATCTTATTTGCAACACGATTTGTTAAGTATTGAAGTGAATCTAATGTTTGTCCTCTTTTTCCAATGAGGATTCCCATATTGTCACCTTCCATATTAATACTTAATGAACCGTCTTCATCAATTTCAGATGTTAATGTAACTTCCATACCCATTGTTTTAAGTACATCAGTCAAGAATTTTTCACAAGCTTCTTTTGTCTGTGGTTCAACTTCTGCAAGTTTTTCTTCTGTCTCAGCAACTTCTTCCTTTGATTCTTCTACTACTGGAATAGCTTCTTCTTTTACTTCTTCCTGTTTAGGTTCTTCAACTATTTTTTTTGCTTCTTTTTTAACTTCTTTTTTATTTTCTTTCTTTCCTACTTTTTTCCATGCTTTAATAACTGCTTGTTTTGCACCGATTCCTAAGAATCCTGCACTTCCTTTTTCAATTACTTCAACTTCAACATCTGTGCTTGCAAGCCCAAGTTGGATACATGCTTCTGTAATTGCTTCTTCTACTGTTTTTTTAGAAACTGTGATAATCTCCATAACGGCCTCCCTATTTGTTATTTCTACTATTATAATCTCTTACCATATTTGCTTTTGAAGCTAAACTTCCTTTTTTTGCACTATTATAGGTAGAGGTTTTTTCCTGCTGATCAGCTTCGGCTTTAATTTCTTCTAATTTTTTTGTATACTTTTGTGCCATGCTGTTTACTTTACTAGGATTAACTTCCTTTTTATTGGCATTTTTCTTTGCTGCCTTTTGCATATTTTCTTCTACCAATACATTGATTGGTTTCTTATCAAGTACTTTATTAATCACAATCTGTTGAATAATTCTTACAACAGCACTTACAATCCAGTAAATACCAAGAACAATCTGCATTGAGAAACATAAGAATACTGACATAATTGGCATAACATTCATCATTGTATTCATTTGCTGTGCCATTGCATTTTCATCTTTTTTCCTATCACCACTTCTGGATTTCATCATGTTTTGTGAAATCTTACCACTTAACCATTGTGTTAAACCAGCTAATACAGGAATTAAAATAGCTACAATGATAAGCCATACTTCTCCTGATTTTAAAAGAGTAGAAGGAGTAGCTGATAAATTAACTTCATTTTTCTTTCCGTAATTTTCATATCCTGATACGATAACACCCATAAATTTATATATTTTATCAGGTTGTACTCTTTGCACATGCTCAGGAATATTTCTAATTACAGGCCATAATGCAAATAAGAATGGTAACTGAATCAAAGAACCAAGACATCCACCGGTTGGTGATGTACCATACTTTGTATAAATCAGTTTTGTTTCTTCCTGCATCTTAAGCATAGATGCTTGGTCATTCTTTCCTTTATACTTATTCTGAATTGCCTGAATCTCAGGATTCATAACAGCAGATATTCTTGAAAATTTTTGCTGTTTAATCGTAAAAGGAAGTAACAATGTATAAACTATGATTGTAAATAAGATTGTACTTATAACAATATTTAATCCAACATCTGTAATCCCTAATGAATATAGACATTCAAAAATTAGATTCATTATTTTTCCAAATAAACTGGCAATTAAATCAATTAACTTACCCATCTTTTTTCCTCCATTATTTATTAAGGTACAGGGTCATATCCACCCTTTGAAAAAGGATTACAACGTAAAATTCTCCAAACTGTAAGAAGCCCACCTTTAAAAGCACCATATTTTTCAATTGCCTGCAAGCCATACTCCGAACAAGTTGGAATATACTTACATGTTGGCGCAGACTTCATCCCTGATATATATTTTCTATAAAACTTAATGAGCCCTATTAGTACCTTTTTCAATTTTAATTCCCCGTTAAATCATCTATAATATTATGAAGCTTTCCTAAATGGAGTAGTGCACTTTCGATTTCTTTATATGTTCTTTCTTTTGCATTAGCTCGTGCAACCACAACAATATCATATCCATTTTGAAAATTACTTTCTTGTAGTCTATAGCTTTCTCGAATTAATCTTGTAATACGATGTCTGACAACACTATTACCTACTTTTTTACTTACTGAAATACCTAAGCGATTTTCTTCTGTGTTATTTTTTAACACATACATTATCAAATACTTATTTGCATAAGATTTTCCTTTTTTATATACAATTTGAAAATCCTTGTTTTTCATTATTTAAACCCCGTTTTTATATAGAAGAAAAGGCCACATATATGCGGCCTACGCTGATAATATCTTTCTTCCTTTTGCTCTTCTAGCGGATAAAACTTTTCTTCCGCCAGGTGTACTCATTCTTGCTCTAAATCCATGAACCTTTGATCTAGATCTCTTTTTTGGTTGGAATGTCATTTTCATTGATATCCACCTCCTTGATTCTTTTCAAACCTATATATAATATTCATATAAGTATACGTTCTCATACCACGCCTAATTATATTAAATAAAAAGCTCTACGTCAAGGTAAAGTTATCCACATTTTTTCCACAAAATGTGGATAAGTGCCTTTTTTTATGTGGATAACTTGTGGATTAAGATTTTTTATCGCCAATTTTTCCATATTTTATCAAGTTTTTTGTGTTGATAAAGTTATCCACATTTAATAATCATTGCTAATATTTTATTTTTGATGTAAAATATTATGGAGATATTGTCGTATTATATCTTATTAGTATAAGTAGGAGTTTTTTTGTAATGAATTTAGTAAAGGAAAAATGGGATGAAATTATCCATAAATTAAAGATAGAATATGATATTTTAGATGTATCCTTTAAAACTTGGATTATGCCTCTCGAAGTATGTGATATTAAGGAGGATGTTGTATTTATTAAAGTTCCTCTTAAAGCATACATAGATATTATAACTAAAAAATATTTACTATCTATTAAGGTTTGCATCGCTGAAGTTATTGGACAAGAATATGATGTTCAATTAGTGGCAGCAGAAGATTTTATTGAAGAATCTGTATCAGAATCTTCCTATAATAATAAGACAAACAAAAATGATATTTTTGAACAGGCAAATTTAAATCCAAAATATACATTTGATACATTTGTAGTTGGTAAAAATAATAATTTTGCACACGCTGCTTCTTTAGCAGTTGCTGAGTCACCGGGTGAAATTTATAATCCACTCTTTTTATACGGAGGAGTTGGACTTGGTAAAACTCACTTAATGCATTCTATAGCACACTTTATATTAGAGAAAGATCCATCAAAGAAAATATTATATGTTACTAGCGAAACATTTACAAATGAACTGATTGATGCTCTTAAAAGTGGTAAAACAAGTGGCGGTAATGAATCAGCAATGACATCATTTAGAGATAAATATCGTAATATCGATGTTTTACTGGTTGATGATATCCAATTTATAATAGGAAAAGAAAGTACACAGGAAGAATTTTTCCATACATTTAATCATTTGCATAGTTTAGGAAAACATATCATTATCTCCAGTGATAAACCACCAAAGGATATTGAAACATTAGAAGCTAGACTTCGCACCCGTTTTGAATGGGGATTAATAGCTGATATATCTTCACCAGATTATGAAACAAGAATGGCCATCCTCCGTAAGAAGGAAGAATTAGATGCACTTCAAAGATATCATATTCCTAATGAAGTTATGCAATATATAGCAACCAATGTTAAATCCAACATTCGAGAACTAGAAGGTTCCCTTAATAAATTGATTGCTCTTCATAAACTAAAAAAAGAAGATATTAATATTACCTTAGCTGCAGAAGCTTTAAAAGATATTATTTCTCCTAATGAAAGCAGGCAAATTACTCCTGAATTAATTATAGATATTGTTGCTGAACATTATTCCATAACAATTCAGGACCTAAAAAGTGGAAAAAGAAGTTCTAATATAGCAATTCCAAGACAAATAGCCATGTACTTATGTCGTGAAATGACAGATGTACCTTTAAAGGCCATTGGATCTATACTTGGAGGAAGAGACCACTCTACTGTAAGCTATGGAATTGAAAAAGTAGCGGATGATGTGAAAACAGATGAAGCTCTTTGTAACACAATTGACATTATAAAGAAGAAAATTAATCCAATTTAATTTGTTGATAACTTTGTGGATAAATTGTTGATAATATGTGGACAAACTGTGGATAAGTTTTTACTCAAAAATTTTAAAAAAGTTTTCCACATTTCATCCACATGTTTTCCACATAGTTATACACATAGTTATCAACATTAAAAACCCTTTAAATATAAGGGCTGAAGGTACTTATCAACTTATCCACAGCCCCTACTACTAATACTACTAAAATATTATATAAATATATACATTAAAAAATACTGGAAGGAGTTTTCCACAATGAAAATTATTTGTTCAAAATCAAATCTTGTAAAAGGTGTAAGTATTGTTTCAAAGGCAGTTCCATCTAAAACTACAATGCCTATTCTTGAATGTATCTTAATAGATGCTACAACTGATATTATTAAGTTTACAGCGAATGACATGGAACTTGGTATTGAAACAATTGTTGAAGGTGAAATTGTTAAAAAAGGTGTTATTGCAATTGATGCTAAGATTTTTTCTGAGATTGTTCGTAAGCTTCCTGATAATGAAGTTGTTATAGAAACAGATGAAAATCTTCAAACAACAATTATCTGTGAGAGAGCTAAATTTAATATTTCTTCAAAATCGGGAGAAGATTTTTCATATATTCCATTTATCGAGAAGAATGAAACAATTAAGTTATCTCAATTTACTTTAAAAGAAATTATTAGACAAACAATCTTTTCTATTGCTGATAATGACAGTAATAAATTAATGACTGGTGAATTATTCCAGATTGAAAATAATATGTTAAAGGTAGTTTCATTGGATGGTCATAGAATTTCCATTCGTAAAACAGAGCTAAAAGAAAATTATGGTCCAAGAAAAGTAGTTGTTCCTGGTAAGACACTTATGGAAGTTAGTAAGATTCTTCCGGGTGATGTTGATAGTGAGGTTGTAATTTCATTTACAAATAATCATATAGTATTCGAGTTTGATAATACTGTAGTTGTTTCACGTTTAATTGAAGGACAATATTTTAAGATTGATCAAATGTTATCCAGTGACTATGAAACAAAGGTTAAAATTAATAAAAGAGAATTATTAAACTGTATTGACAGAGCAACGCTCCTTGTAAAAGAGGGAGATAAAAAACCGATTATCATTAATATTCTGGATGAAGTGATGGAATTAAAAATTAAATCACAGATTGGTTCTATGGATGATGAAATTTTAATTTCAAAAGAAGGCAAGGATTTATTAATTGGATTTAATCCTAAATTCTTAATTGATGCTCTTCGTGTAATTGATGATGAAGAAGTAACATTATACTTGATGAATCCAAAAGCTCCATGCTTCATTAAGGATGATAATGAAAGTTATATTTATTTAATTTTACCTGTAAATTTTAATGCCGGAGTGTAAAAGATGGAAATTATTTATTTAAGAGATGAATTTATAAAACTTGGTCAGGCTTTAAAGGCAGCTGGATTAGTAGAGTCAGGCGTTGAGGCTAAGGAAGTCATTCAAGATGCCAAAGTTATTGTAAATGGTGAAGTGGATACAAGAAGGGGCAGAAAATTATACGAAGGAGACGTTGTTTCTTTTGAAAATAAAACAATTGAAATTAAAAAATTATAGAAATTATGATTTGTTAGAATTGGATTTTGATTCATCAACAAATATTCTATATGGTGACAATGCGCAAGGAAAAACAAATATATTAGAATCAATTTATATGTGTGGAACAACTAAATCTCATCGTGGTACGAAGGATAGAGATATGATAAAATTTGGTCAAGAAGAAGCTCACATAGAAGCTGTGATTGATAAAAAGGGAGTTCCATTCGAAATTGATATTCATTTAAAGAATAATAGTCCAAAAGGAGTTGCCATTAATAAGATGCCAATTCGTAGGGCAATTGAGTTGTTTGGAATTGTAAATATTGTATTTTTTTCTCCGGAGGATTTAAATATTATAAAAAACGGTCCTTCGGAAAGAAGAAAATTTATAGATTTAGAACTATCTCAACTTGATAAGGTATATTTAAGTGATTTATCAAATTATAATCGAATTGTAAATCAAAGAAATAAACTACTGAAAGATGTTTATGACAGAAAAGATTTGATAGAGACACTTGATATTTGGGATTTACAGCTCGTTAATTATGGTAAAAAAATAATAGACAGAAGAAACAAGTTTATTGTTGAGTTAAACGAAATAGTAGGAAAGGTTCACGAGCAGTTAACAGGTGGAAAAGAACACCTGCAGATTTATTATGAGCCATCTGCATCAAGTGTAGATTTTGAAATAAATCTTAAAAAAAACAGAGAAAAAGATATAAAAATGAAAAGTACATCTGTCGGACCACATAGAGATGATATATGTTTCATGGCAGATGGACTAGACATTAGAAAATTTGGTTCTCAGGGACAACAAAGAACAGCAGCTTTATCACTAAAGTTGTCTGAAATAGAAATTGTGAAAAAAGTAATCAATGACACTCCAATATTATTATTGGACGATGTATTGTCTGAATTAGACAAACATAGGCAAAACTATTTATTGGATAGTATTAGTGATATACAAACATTAATTACCTGTACAGGGTTAGATGATTTCGTTAATAATCGTTTTCATATAAATAAAATTATGCATGTGGATAATGGAAAGGTAGCCTTACCTGAAGGCTAGATGAGGAGGATTTTTATGAGTGCAGAATACGGTGCAGATCAGATTCAAATACTGGAAGGATTAGAAGCAGTAAGAAAAAGACCTGGTATGTACATTGGCAGTACGTCAATCAGAGGGCTTCACCATTTGGTGTATGAAATTGTAGATAATTCTGTTGATGAAGCATTGGCAGGAGTTTGTGATACAATTTCCATTACGTTAAATAAAGATGGCTCTGCAACTGTTATAGATAACGGGCGTGGTATTCCTGTAGGAATTAATCAAAAAGCAGGGTTACCGGCAGTTGAAGTTGTATTTACAGTACTTCATGCAGGTGGAAAATTTGGCGGCGGCGGATACAAAGTATCCGGCGGTCTTCATGGTGTAGGTGCATCTGTAGTTAATGCACTTTCTGAATGGTTAGAAGTTGAAATATGCAAAGAAGGAAAAGTTTATAAACAGCGTTATGAGCGTGGTAAGGTGATGTATCCTCTAAAAGAGATTGGCACTTGTCCTATGGAAAAGACAGGTACTAAGGTTACATTTTTACCGGATAAGGAAATTTTTGATGAAACAGTTTTTGATTTTGATACCTTAAAGCAACGTTTCCGCGAAATGGCATTTTTAACAAAAGGGTTGCGTATTGTTATTCGTGATGAGCGCACAAGTGATGATATGCCTGAACCAAAGGAAAAATCATTCCACTATGAAGGTGGTATTAAAGAATTTGTTCAGTATTTGAACAAAGGAAAAACACCTCTATATGACCAAATTATTTACTGCGAAGGTGAAAAAGATGGTGTTATGGTTGAAGTTGCAATGCAACATAACGATGCTTATACCGATAATACTTATGGTTTTGTAAATAATATCACCACACCGGAGGGTGGTATGCATGTTGAAGGTTTTAGAAAAGCCTTAACGAAAACCTTTAATGACTATGCAAGAAAAAATAGATTATTAAAAGATAATGAGCCTAATTTAAGTGGTGAAGATATTCGTGAAGGTTTAACAGCAATTATAAGTGTTAAGATTTCCGACCCACAGTTTGAAGGACAGACAAAACAAAAATTGGGCAATAGTGAAGCACGTACAGCAGTTGATAACATTGTAAGTAATCAATTAGAGATTTTCTTAGAGCAGAATCCAAATGTGGGTAAAACTACAATTGAAAAATCTGTACTGGCACAGCGTGCGCGTGAAGCTGCAAGAAAAGCGAGAGATTTAACCAGAAGAAAATCTGCTTTGGAAGGAATGGCTCTTCCTGGAAAATTGGCAGACTGTTCTGATAAGGATCCTGCTAATTGCGAAATTTATATCGTGGAAGGTGATTCTGCAGGTGGTTCAGCTAAAACAGCCAGAGATAGAGCTACACAGGCTATCCTGCCACTTCGCGGTAAAATTTTAAATGTGGAAAAGGCAAGATTAGATAAAATTTATGCAAATGCGGAAATTAAAGCAATGATTACTGCATTTGGTACAGGTATTCATGATGATTTTGATATTTCAAAGCTACGTTATCATAAAATTATTATCATGACCGATGCGGATGTTGATGGTGCTCATATCAGTACATTATTATTAACCTTCTTATATCGTTTTATGCCTGAATTAATTAAACAAGGTTATGTATATCTAGCACAGCCACCTCTTTATAAATTGGAAAAGAACAAAAAAGTGTGGTATGCATACAGTGATGAAGAATTGAATCAAATTCTTACAGAAGTAGGTAGAGACAGTAATAATAAAATTCAACGTTATAAAGGTTTGGGAGAAATGGATGCAGAACAATTATGGGAAACAACCATGGATCCGGAACATCGAGTTTTACTTCGTGTGACTATGAATGAAGATGCTGCATCTGAATTAGACCTCACGTTTACAACCTTGATGGGTGACCAAGTAGAACCAAGACGTGAATTCATTGAAGAAAATGCAAAATATGTACAAAATCTTGACGTATAGAAACGGGAGAATAGACAATGGAAGATAATATTTTTGACAAAGTGCAGGAAGTCGATCTGAAAAAGACGATGGAAACTTCTTATATCGATTATGCCATGAGTGTTATTGCATCTCGTGCGTTACCTGACGTAAGAGACGGTTTAAAACCGGTACAAAGAAGAATTCTGTATTCTATGATTGAATTAAATAATGGTCCGGACAAGCCGCATCGTAAATGTGCGCGTATTGTCGGTGATACCATGGGTAAATATCATCCTCACGGTGATAGTTCTATTTATGGTGCTCTTGTAAATATGGCACAAGAATGGTCTACCAGATATCCGCTTGTAGACGGACATGGTAACTTTGGTTCGGTGGATGGCGACGGTGCAGCTGCCATGCGTTATACGGAAGCTCGTCTCAGTAAAATTTCTATGGAATTAACTGCAGATATTAATAAAAATACAGTTGATTTCACACCAAACTTTGATGAAACAGAAAAAGAACCGGTTGTATTACCAGCGAGATATCCGAACCTTTTGGTAAACGGGACATCAGGTATTGCAGTAGGTATGGCTACCAATATTCCACCTCATAACTTACGTGAAGTAATTGCAGCTGTAGTAAAGATTATTGATGACCAGATTGATGAAAATGGTGAAACAACTATTGAAGATATTCTTCAAATTATCAAAGGACCAGATTTTCCAACAGGTGCTACTATTTTAGGAACCAGAGGAATTGAAGAAGCATATCGTACAGGCCGCGGTAAAATCAGAGTGCGTGCAGTGACAGATATTGAACCAATGGCAAATGGTAAGAATCGTATCATCGTTACGGAACTTCCATTTATGGTAAATAAAGCGCGTTTGATTGAAAAAATTGCAGAACTTGTACGTGATAAGAAAATTGACGGTATTACTGCATTAGAAGACCAGTCAAGCCGTGAAGGAATGCGAGTATGCATCGAGCTTCGCCGTGATGTAAATGCAAATGTTATTCTAAATCAATTGTATAAACACACACAACTTCAAGATACATTTGGTGTTATCATGTTAGCTTTGGTTAACAATGAACCGAAAGTATTAAATATTCTTGATATGCTGAAGTTTTATTTAAAGCATCAGGAAGAAGTTGTAACAAGAAGAACACAGTATGAATTAAATAAAGCAGAAGAAAGAGCACACATTTTACAAGGTTTATTAATCGCTCTTGATAATATTGACCGCGTAATTGCAATTGTTCGTGGTTCTAAGACAACACAGATTGCAAAAGAAGGTTTAATGGCAGAATTTGATTTAACAGATGTTCAGGCTCAAGCTATCGTTGACATGAGACTTCGTTCACTCACCGGTTTGGAAAGAGAAAAGCTGGAAACAGAGTATGCAGAATTAATGAAACGAATCGGCGAGTTAAAAGCAATCCTTGCTGACCGCAGGTTATTACTTGGTGTGATTAAGGATGAAATCTTGGTTATTAGTGATAAATACGGTGATGAAAGAAGAACACAAATCGGATTTGATGAATTCGATATATCAATGGAAGATTTAATTCCGGAACAAGACGTTGTTATCACTAAAACAAAACTTGGTTATATCAAACGTATGACTACAGATACATTTAAGAGCCAGAACCGCGGTGGTAAAGGTATTAAAGGTATGCAGACCCTAGAAGAAGATTATGTAGAAGAATTATTTATGACATCTTCACATCATTATATTATGTTCTTTACAAATAAAGGTCGTGTATATCGTTTGAAGGGATATGAGATTCCGGAAGCAAGTAGAACTTCTAGAGGTACAGCAATTGTAAACTTATTACAATTAATGCCGGAAGAAAAAATTACTGCTATGATTCCAATTAAGGAATATGAAGAAGGTCAATACCTTTTCATGGCTACACAAAAAGGTATTGTAAAGAAAACAAAGATTACAGATTACTCAAATGTTAGGAAGACAGGACTTGCTGCAATTACCCTGCGTGATGATGATGAATTAATCGAAGTTAAATTTACAGATAATGAAAAAGATATCATTATTGTAACAAAATATGGCCAATGCATCCGCTTTAATGAACAAGACGTTCGTGCAACAGGTAGAACATCTATGGGTGTTAGGGGTATTAATCTTACAGACGGTGATGAGGTTGTGGCGATGCAGTTGACTGATCAAGGTGAACAACTCTTAATCGTATCTGAAAAAGGATTAGGAAAACGCACAGTAATGGATGAGTTTACTGCACAAAACAGAGGCGGTAAAGGTGTAAAATGTTATAAGATTACAGAAAAAACCGGTGAAGTAGTTGGTGCGAAGGCTGTAAATGAAGATGATGAAATTATGATTATTAATACAGAAGGAATTATCATCCGCATGGAATGTAAAGGAATCTCTGTATTAGGTCGTATCACTTCAGGAGTTAAACTCATTAACTTGCGCGAAAATGAAATTGTAGCAAGTATAGCTAAGGTAAAAGAAACACAAGAAGAGGAAGCTGAAGTACAAGCAGAAGAGCAAATAGAAGAACAGTAGATAAAGGGACACGTGGTGAACTTTGCCACGTGTCGTATCTTTCTCAAAGAAAGATGCGACGACCTCTGAAGGCGCGCGAGTCTGTCGAGACAGACGCTTTATAGGAGACGAAAATAATGAAGAGAATATTATTAATGGTATTTAGAAATTTATTTCGGTTGCCAGGTGTAGCAATTAAATTATGGAAATACTCGTCAAATGTTGATAAATACACAGATGAGGAACGTGATAAATTTCTAAAATATATTGTTCATATAGCTAACAAAGGTGGAAATGTAAAAATAGAAGCACATGGAATAGAAAATGTTCCAGGTGAAAATGGATTTATGCTTTTTCCAAACCACCAGGGGATGTATGACGTGTTAGCACTTGTAGATGTTTGCCCAAAACCACTTTCTGTTGTTGCAAAAAAAGAAGTGGCAAAGATTCCATTACTAAAACAGTTATTCAAGGTAATGAAAGTGATTTTTATGGACCGGGAGGATGTCCGCCAGTCTATGCAAGTTATTATAGAAGTATCAAAACAGGTAGCTCAAGGAAGGAACTACATTATCTTTCCTGAAGGAACTAGAAGTAAAAACGGCAACAAGGTAGGAGAGTTTAAAGGTGGCAGTTTCAAAGCAGCTACAAAAGCAAAATGCCCGATAGTGCCAGTTGCTTTAATTGATTCCTTTAAGCCTTTTGATACGGGTTCCACCAAACCAATTACTGTGCAAGTACATTTTTTACAACCTTTATTATATGAAGAATACAAGGATATGAAAACGAATGATATTGCCGAAGAAGTAAAAAGAAGGATTGTAGAAGTAATTGAAAAAAATAAATAAAAAGACGTTGACAAGTAAAAAGGTTGACGTTATAATAAATTTTGCACTGCGAAAGGAAAAGCAGTAATTCGGAGAAATACTCAAGAGGCCGAAGAGGCGCCCCTGCTAAGGGTGTAGGTCGGGCAACCGGCGCGAGGGTTCAAATCCCTCTTTCTCCGTTACAAGAAAATGACTTAAACATAAAAGGTTTAAGTCGTTTTTTTGTGAAGACTACTCAATAAGATTTTTGAAGAATAAAAAAGTTGAAAAAAATCGAAAAAAGTTGTTGACAAGGGCTTGGTTGGTGTGATATTCTAACTAGGCTGTCGCAAGAGAGCAGTAAGGAAGTTCGAGAACAAAGTTCTCTCACTTACGTTTGATTTGCAAATGCACTACGTGCATTACAGAAAAACAAAATAACAGTCCTGCAAGCAAGCTTGCGAC
>JAZNXJ010000063.1:0-3960 GCA_045593805.1 Faecalimonas sp. | reverse complement strand
TGGTAGAAAACCATGGAGACAAAAAGGAACAGGTCATGCAAGACAAGGTTCTACAAGAGCTCCACAATGGACAGGCGGCGGAGTTGTATTTGCTCCTACACCAAGAGACTACTCTTTCAAATTAAATAAGAAAGAAAAGAGAGCAGCTCTTAAATCAGCTCTTACATCAAGAGTACAAGAAAACAAATTCATCGTTATCGATGAAATGAACTTTGGAGAAATTAAGACAAAGAATTTCCAAAACATGTTAAACAACTTATCAGTAGCAAAAGCATTAGTTGTAATTGAAGAAGGCAACACAAACGCAGTATTATCTGCAAGAAACATCGCTGATGTTAAGACAGCTGGAACAAACACAATCAATGTATACGATATCTTGAAATACAACACAGTAATCGTAACAAAAGCTGCTGCCCACACAATTGAGGAGGTGTACGCATAATGGCTAACATTCAATACTATGACGTAATCCTTAAACCAGTAGTAACAGAAAAGAGTATGGAGCTTATGGCTGACAAGAAATATACTTTCTTAGTACACACAGAAGCTACAAAATCTCAAGTAAAAGAAGCAGTAGAAAAAATGTTCAAAGGAACAAAAGTAAAAAGTGTTAACACAATGAATCTTGATGGTAAAACAAAAAGACGTGGTATGACATTTGGTAAAACTGCTAAAACAAAGAAAGCAATCGTTCAATTAACAGCTGATTCAGCAGATATTGAAATTTTCGAAGGCTTATAGAAACTAGAAATAGATAAACAGAGCACCTCGAGGCAAAGCCTCTCGGTCGCGTTCCACGCTCAGATGCTTTCATCTCATCCGGCACACGCAAGCGTAGCCGTATCATCTGAAATCATCACACTCTGTTTATCGCGCATATACGCATAAAAGCGTGACAACAAATAATCAGAAGAATGAAAGGAGTGAACGTAATGGGAATTAAATCATATCGCCCATATACACCTTCCAGAAGACATATGACTGGTTCTGATTTTGCAGAAGTAACAAAGACAACTCCAGAAAAATCTTTGTTAGCATCAAAGAGCAGAACAGCAGGTCGTAACAATCAAGGAAAGATCACAGTAAGACACCGCGGAGGCGGAGCTAAGAGAAAATACAGAATCATCGATTTCAAGAGAAATAAAGATGGAATTCCAGCAACTGTAATCGGAATCGAATACGATCCAAACAGAACAGCTAATATCGCACTTATCTGCTATGCAGATGGTGAAAAAGCATACATCCTTGCACCACAAGGTTTAACAGATGGTATGAAGGTAATGAACGGACCAGAAGCAGAAGTAAGAGTAGGTAACTGCTTGCCACTTTCTGAAATCCCAGTAGGTACACAAGTACACAACATCGAGTTATATCCAGGAAAAGGTGGTCAATTAGTTCGTTCAGCTGGTAACGCTGCTCAATTAATGGCTAAAGAAGGAAAATATGCAACACTCAGATTGCCATCAGGCGAAATGAGAATGGTACCAATCGTATGTAGAGCATCAGTTGGTGTTGTAGGTAACGGAGACCACAACTTAGTAAACATTGGTAAAGCCGGACGTAAACGTCACATGGGTATCAGACCAACAGTTCGTGGTTCTGTAATGAACCCTAATGACCATCCACACGGTGGTGGTGAAGGTAAGACAGGTATCGGTCGTCCAGGTCCATGTACACCTTGGGGCAAACCAGCACTTGGTCTTAAGACAAGAAAGAAAAACAAATCTTCTAACAAGTTAATCGTAAGAAGAAGAGACGGTAAAGGTATTAAATAATTCAGTTTACAAGGAGGTTAGAACCTATGGCTCGATCACTTAAAAAAGGACCATTCGCAGACGCTAGCTTACTGAAAAAAGTAGAAGCTATGAACGCAGCGGGTGATAAATCAGTTATTAAAACTTGGTCACGTCGTTCTACAATCTTCCCAATGATGGTTGGTCACACAATCGCAGTTCATGACGGAAGAAAACACGTTCCTGTATATGTAACAGAAGATATGGTTGGACACAAACTTGGAGAGTTCGTTGCAACAAGAACATATAGAGGACATGGAAAAGACGAAAAGAAATCAAGAGTACGTTAATTAATCGTAAAATTGAAAGGAGGGTTCATCCATGGCAAAAGGACATAGATCCCAAATCAAAAGAGAGAGAAATGCGAATAAAGATACTAGACCATCAGCTAAGTTATCTTACGCAAGAGTGTCAGTTCAAAAAGCATGTTTCGTATTAGATGCCATCAGAGGTAAGGATGTACAAACAGCACTTGGTATTTTAACATACAATCCAAGATATGCTTCAGCTATTATAAAGAAATTATTAGAATCAGCAATTGCAAATGCTGAAAACAATAACGGTATGAATGTTGAAAACCTTTATATTGAAGAATGCTACGCAAATAAAGGACCAACAATGAAGAGAATTCAACCTAGAGCACAGGGTAGAGCTTATAGAATCGAAAAGAGAATGAGCCACATCACAATCGTGCTTAATGAAAGATAAGGAGGAAGAGTATGGGACAGAAAGTTAATCCTCACGGCTTAAGAGTTGGTGTTATTAAGGATTGGGATTCTAAATGGTACGCAGAAAAAGATTTTGCAGATTACCTTGTAGAAGACAACAAAATCAGAACATTTCTTAAGAAAAAATTATACAGCGCAGGAGTTTCAAAGATTGAAATCGAAAGAGCTTCTGATCGTGTTAAAATTATCATTTTCACAGCTAAACCAGGCGTTGTAATCGGTAAAGGTGGAGCTGAAATTGAGAAAGTGAAAAAAGAACTTCAAAAATTTACAGACAAGAAATTGGTTGTAGATATTAAAGAAATCAAGAGACCAGATAAAGATGCTCAATTAGTGGCTGAAAACATTGCACTTCAATTAGAAAATCGTATTTCTTTCCGTCGTGCTATGAAATCTTGCATGTCAAGAACAATGAAGGCTGGAGCACTTGGTATCAAAGCTGCTTGTTCAGGACGTTTAGGTGGAGCTGATATGGCTCGTACAGAGTTCTACTCAGAAGGAACAATTCCACTGCAAACACTTAGAGCAGATATTGATTATGGATTCGCTGAAGCTGATACAACTTACGGTAAAGTAGGTGTTAAGGTTTGGGTTTACAAAGGCGAAGTTCTTCCAACTAAAGCAACTAAGGAAGGGAGCGAGAAATAATTATGTTAATGCCAAAAAGAGTGAAACGTCGTAAACAATTCCGTGGTTCTATGGCAGGGAAAGCTTTACGTGGTAATAAAATTACAAATGGTGAATTCGGTCTTGTGGCAGCGGAACCATGCTGGATCCGTTCAAACCAAATCGAAGCTGCCCGTATTGCTATGACTCGTTATATCAAACGTGGTGGTAAAGTTTGGATCAAGATTTTCCCAGACAAACCGGTAACTACAAAACCAGCTGAAACTCGTATGGGTTCTGGTAAAGGAACATTAGAATACTGGGTAGCAGTTGTTAAACCAGGTCGCGTTATGTTCGAACTTGCAGGTGTACCTGAAGAAGTAGCTCGCGAAGCTTTGCGTCTTGCTATGCACAAATTACCATGCAAATGTAAGATCGTATCTCGCGAAGAATTAGAAGGCGGTGATAACAGTGAAAATTAATAAATTCGTAGAAGATTTAAAGAAGAAATCAGTAGTAGAATTGAATGAAGAATTAGTAGCTGCTAAAAAAGAACTTTTCAACTTGAGATTCCAGAATGCAACAAATCAGTTAGATAACACAAGCAGAATCAAAGAAGTAAGAAGAAATATCGCTAGAATTCAAACAGCTATTACAGCAGCTTCAAAAGCTGAGTAGGCTTAGAAAGGAGATATTATCGTGGAAAGAAATCTTAGAAAAACACGTGTTGGTAAAGTTGTCAGCAATAAAATGGACAAGACAATCGTTGTTGCAGTAGAAGATCATGTTAAGCATCCTCTTTACAACAAAATCGTGAAGAGAACTTACAAATT
>JAZNXJ010000062.1:0-8224 GCA_045593805.1 Faecalimonas sp. | reverse complement strand
ACCATCAACGATGATAGAATCTTCTGTTGAAGATACTGTATCACATAAAGCATATCTGCCTTGTGATGAATCGTATTTTAACAAGTGTGCTAACATTTCTGGAGATGTTAAGTCGTTGATTGCAACTACTTCATATCCTTCTGCTCCAAACATTTGTCTGAATGCAAGACGTCCAATACGTCCGAAACCATTAATCGCTACTTTTACTGCCATGATTAATTTCCTCCTAAATTTAAAAAATAAATTATCTATGGTGAATACCCTTTAACTTTGTTAAAGAATAATCAACTCCACATAAGATTGTACTAAACTTGGTACAAAATTTCAAGTGCTTTTTGAATTTTAGTAAAGTGCACAAAAACAAGGCTTTCTTTGTCGAAATTCTGTGTAATATTGAAAACCACAGGTCTCTAAATAGTCTTTTACTTTGTAAAAATCATATGCCACATGTTCCGGCTTATGTCCATCTGAACCGATTGTAATCATTTCACCGCCTAGTTCCTTATATCTTTTCAAAACATCCTGATGCGGATGTGCAAACGGCAAGCCATATTTCCAACCCGAAGTATTTAATTCCAACGCTTTTCCATTCTCAATAAGGTGCCTTAAAATTGCATCTAAATAGTCCGCATATCTGGCATACGAATATTCTTTGTCATGATATTTCCCATAACGAACAACATAATCAATATGTCCAAGCGAATCGTAATCTGTAACATTACGCATGCTGTCCAACATCAGTTCAAACGCTCTGCGGTACCCTTCCTCGTCTGTCTTGTTTACAAAACATTTCCCATAATATGGATCTTCCCCATCCACAACATGAAGTGAACCGATAATAAAATCAAATGGATATTTATTTGCCAGTTCTTTGGCAAATGCCCCAAACTCAGGTTGCAGTCCAAACTCCATTCCTATGAGAATCTCAATTTTATCCCTGTATTTTTCCTGTAACATCTGCAAAGTAGGAATATATCTCTCAAAATCAATCTCAAATCCCGGCTCTGTAAAATTGATATCATGGTGATCCGTAATACAGATTGTTTTCAATCCTCTTCGGATAGATTCCTGAATCATTTCTTCCGGGGAACTTTGGGAATCCTTCGAAAAATTTGTATGCATATGAAAATCTGCTTTCATGTTATTTATCTCCTATAATTGTTCCACCGCCAAGCACATAATCACCGTCGTAAAATACAACTGCCTGTCCCGGTGTAATTGCTCTCTGCTGTTCTTCAAAGGTACAAAGGACCTCATCTTCACCTGTTTTTTCAATCGTACACCATGCGCCTTTATGATTATATCGAATCTTCGCAAACACACGCATTGGCTCTGTTAAATCTGGAATAGACATAAAATTTAGCTTGTTTGCTCTAACATAATTTGACATGGAATCTTCGTTTGTGCCAATTACCACTTCATTGGTCTCCGGTCTGATTTCAATGACGAAGGCCGGATAACCCAAGGCAAGGCCAAGACCCTTTCTCTGACCCACTGTGTAATGGGTAATCCCTTTATGTCTTCCAAGTATCTTTCCATCTAATGTTACAAAGTTTCCGGTCGGAAGCTCGGTATCTAGTGTTTTTTCAATAAATCCGGCATAATCACCATCTGGCACAAAGCAGATATCCTGGCTATCCGGCTTATTTGCTACCCTCAAATTAATTTTTTCTGCCATCTCGCGCACTTCGTCTTTGGAATATTCCCCAACCGGCATCAGTGTCCTAGCAAGCTGTTCCTGTGTCAGATTATAGAGCGCATAGGTCTGGTCTTTTGCAAGCGTTGCAGAACGTTTCAACGAGTATCTGCCGTTTGAAAGCTGCTCAATTCTCGCATAGTGACCGGTTGCAATATAATCCGCTCCGATATCCATACTTCTTTTAAGCAATGACTCCCATTTCACATAACGATTGCATGCGATACAAGGATTTGGTGTTCTTCCATGCAAATATTCATCAATAAAATAATCGATAACATTCTCTTTGAACTCTTTCTTAAAGTTCATGACATAGTAAGGAATATCCAATGCTGCCGCCACACGTCTGGCATCATCTACTGCAGACAGCCCACAGCAACCGCCATTTTCTTCTTCCAAAGCACGTTCCTCATCCTGCCATATCTGCATGGTAACTCCGATAACATCATAACCTTGCTCCTTTAAGAGATATGCTGCAACAGAGGAATCCACTCCTCCCGACATACCAACTACTACTTTTTTAGTATTCTTCACTTTCTTCTTCCTCATCTTCATGGATGTCTGATTTTGGTTTTTCCAAGCCTTCAATCTCAAGTCCATTCTTTTCTGCATAATCCCAAAGTGCAGCATGAATTGCTTCTTCCGCCAAAAGTGAACAGTGTACCTTTACCGGTGGAAGTCCGTCTAAGGCTTCCATTACTGCCTTATTAGTGACTTTTAATGCTTCGTAGATTGTTTTTCCTTTCACTAATTCTGTTGCCATACTGCTGGTTGCAACAGCCGCTCCACATCCGAAGGTCTTAAATTTTACGTCTTGAATAATTTGATTTTCATCGATATCAAGATATATTCTCATGATATCTCCACATTTTGCATTTCCTACTGTACCTACACCACTTGCATTTTCAATTTCTCCTACGTTTCTAGGATTTTGAAAATGGTCCATTACTTTCTCTGTATACATAATTATTGCTCCTCATCTCTATTCTTATTTTTGATTTTTCTTTACGAAATCCTCATATAACGGCGACATATTTCTTAGGTTTGACACAATCTGTTTAAGACTGTCCACTACATAATCAATGTCCCCCTTGGTGGTTTCCTCACTCAGTGTCAAACGAAGGGAACCGTGCGCAATTTCATGTGGCAATCCAATTGCGAGCAGCACGTGTGATGGGTCTAATGAACCGGATGTACATGCGGAACCACTGGATGCACAGATTCCTTTCATATCTAACATAATCAGCAAGGATTCTCCTTCAATGAAACGGAAACTAAAGTTCGCGTTATTTGGAAGACGTTTTTGCGGATGTCCATTCAATCTGGTATATGGAATTTCTTCCAGCACACGACTTATAAGATAGTCTCGAAGCTCTGCTTCCTTCGCAGTACGTTCTGTCATAGTTTGGATTGCTCTCGTAGTTGCCGCACCCATACCAACAATACCCGGCACATTCTCTGTACCTGCGCGACGTTTTCTTTCCTGTCCCCCACCATGCACAAAGGAACGAATTTTTACACCTTTACGAATATAAAGAAAACCTATTCCCTTTGGTCCGTTTAACTTATGACCGCTTGCACTTAACATATCAATGTGACACTCATCTACATTGATTGGCACTTGTCCAAATGCCTGCACTGCATCCGTATGGAACAAAATTCCATATTCCTTTGCAACTTCGCCAATCTCTTTAATAGGCTCGATTGTACCTATCTCATTATTCGCAAACATGATGGAAATCAAAATTGTTGTCGGTCTGATTGCCTCCCTTAAGTCCTCTAATTTAATCAAACCATTCTCATCTACATCCAGATAAGTTACTTCGAATCCCTCTTTCTCCAGATACTCACAGGTATGAAGAATGGCATGATGTTCAATCTTTGTTGTAATGATATGATTTCCCTTACTTTTATACGCCTCTGCCGTTGCTTTTAATGCCCAGTTATCTGATTCGGAGCCGCCTGCCGTAAAATAGATTTCATTAGTATTTGCACCTAGAGCCTCTGCGATAATTTCACGCTGTTTCGTAATGGTTTCTTTATTTTGAGCAGCAAAGCTATACACACTGGACGGATTGCCGTAATGCTCAGTAAAATATGGAAGCATCGCCTCCACGACCTCCGGTGCTGTCTTTGTTGTTGCCGCATTATCTAAATATATTAATTTGCTCATGTCAGTTTCTCCTTTACTTGTTACACTTCATCTGTCCCGTCGGAGTTATATTTTTCACACACTTACTCTCTTCTACAAGTTGTTTTAAACTAATTTCATTCACGGTCTGATTAATGCTTTCATTGATTCTCTGCCATACGTACTTAGTAACGCATCCGCCCGATGCCTCGCAAGATTCCTCTTGGCTAAACGCTGCACATTCTACCGGCTGCAAGCTTCCTTCTAATGCGCGGAGCACATCACCTACGGAAATCTCACTCATATCCCTTGCAAGCACATAACCGCCACCTGCACCTCGAATACTTTTAATCAGTCCGGCTTTCTTTAACATGGACATTAACTGTTCCAAATATCCTTCTGAAATCGCCTGTCTTGTAGCAATGCTACTGATAGAAACCGGCTCAATCTCGCTGTACTGTGCTAAATCAATAAGCGCTCTCAAACCATATCGTCCTTTTGTTGATATTTTCAAGGTTTCACCTTCTTTACTTTTTAATCCCTAGTATTTTACTAGGATTTAACCTTTTTGTAGAATAGCATTCCTTTTTTGTTCTGTCAAGGCTAAAAAAAGAATATCTTTAAATGATACAATCTAAAGGTGAAGCTATGTCCAAAAACACAATTATCAGAGGTACTTTTATTTTAACTATCACAGGTTTTTTGACCCGTTTAATTGGGTTCTTCTTTCGTATTTTCTTAAGCCACACATTTGGCGAAGAACAGATGGGACTTTACCAGTTAATCTTTCCTATTTACGCACTCTGCTTCTCTTTGTCCTCTGCAGGACTTGAAACAGCACTGGCCAGATGCGTTGCGCAAAAGGCCGCATATGGCAAAAAGAAGGAGGCGGATACCTTGCTATACCACGCTCTCCTTATTTCCGTAAGCATCACGCTGTTCTTGGGATTATGTGTCAGAAGATTTTCTTCGTCCATATCCATCTATATACTTGGTGACCTTCGCTGCGAACCGCTTCTTCAAACACTGTCTTTCTCCTTGCCGTTTGCATCCATACATGCCTGTATTTGTGGCTATTATTTAGGTTTAAAGCAGACGAAAATTCCTGCTTTATCTCAATTTATAGAACAGCTTGCCCGTGTTGGAAGCATCTATCTTGTTTACAGAATTTTTGCAGGTAGTGGGCAAACTCCAACCATATGGATTGCGGTTCTTGGGCTGGTATTTGGTGAATGTATATCTGCATGCTTTTGCGTACGTTATTTTTTCATTAGACCGCATCAGTCTTTCTCCTTGCCACACATCTGGAAACATAAAGGTTTGGGGAAAGAATTATGCTCTCTTGCAATTCCACTTACCTCCAATCGTGTGCTGATGAATTTGCTTCAAAGTGTAGAGACAATTTCCATTCCTATTTGTCTGCAAACCTTTGGATATTCCAATTCAGAAGCCCTCAGCACATATGGAGTATTGACCGGCATGGCCCTGCCTTGCATTATGTTTCCAACTGCCTTAACCAATTCCATTTCCACCATGTTACTCCCAACAGTTGCGGAGATTCAGGCAGAAAATAGGCTGAACCGTTTAAGACAACTAATACAAAGGGTAATTTTGTTTGGTTTTGGTCTTGGCAGTTTATGTGGGTTCTTGTTTTTAATTTTAGGAAATTGGGTTGGAACCATTTTATTTGACAGTCAACTTGCAGGTGACTTTATACAAACTCTTGCATGGATATGTCCCTTCTTGTACATGAACAATACCTTAATTAGCATTTTAAATGGGTTAGGAAAAGCAAACAGCTCTTTTATTATCAACGTATGCAGCTTATCTATTCGTATTTGTGGTGTATGGTTCTTCATTGCACTTTGGGGAATGCATGGCTATTTAAACGGCCTTCTAATCAGCCAACTTCTGATTAGTTCACTATGCATATGGGAATTAGTACGGTATATTAAAAAGAGGTGTTAAAAATATAAAATTATATGGTATAATGATATATCATATATTGATTTAGGGAGGATTTACATATGGGTGAATTCAAACGTTTGACTCGAGAATTAAGTTATCAAGGCAAGATTTTAAAAGTATATACAGACCACGTAGAGGTAAATGGCCGCGAATCCAATTGGGACTACATCCACCATAATGGCGGTGCTGCTGTCGTTCCAATTACAAAAGACGGAAAAATTTTAATGGTTCGACAATACAGAAATGCATTAGATAGGTATACCTTGGAAATTCCTGCTGGAGCTTTAGATTCTGCACAGGAAAGTGGAATGGAATGTGTTGCACGGGAATTGGAAGAAGAAACCGGATATATTGCAAACTCAATCGAATGGCTTGTCAGCACCAATAGCTGGGCCGCTTTTACAAATGAAAAAGTGGAAATATTTGTAGCCAGAGACTTGATACCTTCCAAACAAAAATTCGACGAAGAAGAGTCAATTGAATTGGAAGAATACACACTTGATGAGCTGAAAAAGAAAATCTTCACCGGTGAAATTATGGATTCCAAAACAGTTGCTGGTATTCTTGCTTACGCTTTAAAACACGAATAATATGGATTGCCAGGCATATAATGTACTATCCAAACTGGAGGTAGGAGTATGCTTAGGTGGAAGTACAAAAACCAAAACCAACTTCTAATAATTCTTTTAGTAGTTGGTTTTTTTATTGGAGTAATATATGAGAATATCGTTTCTAAGAGTCAAGGGACTACCACAGAGCTCTTTCTAAAAAGCAATCTACAGCGCTATCTGCAAATTGACGTAATTGCAGAAAAGTATTTCTGGTATGTAATCAAAGACAGAGTGTTTTTATTTTTATTAATTTGTGTACTTAGCTGCGTCAAATGGAAGAAATTATTTGTGAGTCTATGTATGATATTAATTGGGTTCTTTACAGGAACTTTTTGCGTAGCTTCTCTTCTTCATTTGGGCATAAAAGGACTTCTGCTATGTATTGCCGGGCTCTTTCCGCAAATGCTGTTTTACGGTTTTCTATATGGTATGCTTTTTATCTACTGGTTTCATTATCCTGCAAGACAATGGAATCGGACAAAGACACTTTTTATATTTATTCTATTTATTATCGGGCTTGTTTTGGAAATCTATGTAAATCCGCTGGTTGTGAAATATATAATTGGAATTTTATAAAGTTTCTTATCCAACAAAAAGAACCCTTACGTTAAACGTAAGGGTTCAAACTTTTACTTCGCGTAATCTGTAACACGTGATTCACGAATTACATTTACTTTGACTTGACCTGGATATTCCAATTCAAATTCAATCTGTTTCGAAATATTTCTAGCCATTAGTACCATGTCTGCATCAGACACCTGATCTGGAACTACCATGATACGAATCTCTCTACCTGCTTGAATAGCAAAAGATTTATCGACTCCCTTATAGGAGTTAGCGATTTCTTCTAATTGTTTTAATCTGTTTGTATATGTTTCTAATGTTTCTCGTCTTGCACCTGGTCTCGCTGCAGAAATTGTGTCTGCTGCTTGTACGATGCAGGCGATTAATGATGTTGGTTCTACATCCCCGTGATGAGATTCCACTGCATTAATAACGACTGCTGATTCTTTGTACTTTTTACAAAGATCAACACCGATTTGAATATGCGAACCTTCTACATCATGGTCAATTGATTTACCAATATCATGTAAAAGACCTGCTCTCTTTGCCAATCTTACATCAAGTCCAATTTCACTTGCTAACAGACCAGCTAATTGAGCCACTTCAATAGAATGCTTCAATGCATTTTGTCCATAACTTGTTCTGAATTTCATTCTTCCTAACAGACGAATTAATTCAGGATGGATACCGTGCACACCGACTTCTAATGCTGCCGCTTCACCTTCCTCACGAATCATCGTTTCAACATCTCTTTGTGCTTTTTCAACTGTCTCTTCAATTCTTGCCGGATGGATACGTCCATCTACAATCAATCTTTCAAGAGCAATTCTAGCCACTTCTCTTCTAATTGGGTCGAATCCTGATAAAACAACTGCTTCCGGAGTGTCATCAATAATCAATTCCACACCAGTCATTGTTTCAAGAGTACGGATATTACGTCCTTCTCTACCAATAATTCTACCTTTCATTTCATCGCTAGGAAGTTGCACAACTGAAATGGTTGTTTCTGCTACGTGGTCTGCTGCACACTTTTGAATCGCGTTAACAACATACTCCTTCGCTTTTTTATGTGCTTCTTCCTTAGCCTGCGTTTCTAATTCTTTAATTAGCTTTGCAGTATCATGTTTCACATCTTCTTCAACAGTTTTTAACAAATAATCCTTTGCTTGTTCGGAGGTCAATCCTGAGATTCTTTCGAGTTCCTGTACTCTTTGCTTGCTGAGTTCTTCAACTTTTGCTTCACGCTGTCTCATT
>JAZNXJ010000061.1:0-7176 GCA_045593805.1 Faecalimonas sp. | reverse complement strand
AAGGTTATCGAACTCGCTGTTAAAGGCATGCTTCCAAAAGGACCATTAGGAAGAGAAATGTACAAGAAACTTCATGTATACGCTGGAGCAGAGCACGCACATGCAGCTCAAAAACCAGAAGTATTAACATTCTAATTAGGTAAGAGGAGGAAATAATATGTCTAGCGCAAAATTCTACGGAACAGGAAGAAGAAAAAAATCAATCGCAAGAGTATACTTAGTACCAGGTACAGGTAACATTACAATTAATAAAAGAACAATCGACGAATACTTCGGATTAGAAACATTAAAATTAGTTGTACGTCAACCATTAGTTGCTACAGAAACATTAGATAAATTCGATGTATTAGTAAATGTACACGGTGGTGGATACACAGGACAAGCTGGTGCAATCCGTCACGGTATCTCAAGAGCTTTACTTCAAGCTGATGCAGATTACAGACCAGTTCTTAAGAAAGCAGGATTCTTAACACGTGATCCACGTATGAAAGAACGTAAGAAATACGGTCTCAAAGCAGCTCGTAGAGCACCACAATTTTCAAAGAGATAAGCAGTTATCTGCGAACAAGACGCATATACAAAGCCCTGGAGTGCTTGCATTCCAAGGGCTTTTTTATGTGCGTATTGTTCATTTAACGTCGAAAATGTTGTTTCGTTAATTGGGCTACCTTTCCAGATAATAGGAAGAGTGCGATTAAGTTTGGAAGCGCCATCAGACCGTTGCATGTTTCTGAGATACCCCAGATTAATCCAAGGTCTGCGGTTGCGCCAATAATAGCAATGCATGAATATACAATCATAAATGGTTTAATAACTTTTTCACCAAAAATAAATTCTATACATCTGGCACCGTATAATCCCCAGCCTATGATGGTTGAAAATGCGAAGCAGCAAAGTGCGATAGCTGTGAATACGGATACCCAGTTTCCATAAGTAGATACAAATCCGCTAATCGTAAGTTCCGCGCCGGCGTCCACGCCATAGTTAATTGAAACACCACTACAAAGGATGGTCAGGGCTGTTAAGGAACAAATAATAATCGTGTCAGTAAATACTTCAAAGATACCGAAAAGTCCTTGTTGAACCGGCTTATCAGTATCTGCGCAAGCATGTGCGATGGAACCCGTACCAAGCCCAGCCTCATTTGAGAAAATACCTCTTGCTACGCCACGTTTCATGCTGGTAAAGAAGTAGCCTACTGCACCACCTGTAACAGCAGCAGGGTTGAATGCACCTTCGAAGATGGAACGAAACACTTCTGGGACCGAGTCTATATTTAATACGATAACACCAACGGCAAGAGTGACATACAAAAGAGCCATAAAAGGCACGAGTTTTTCGGTCACTTTACCAATACGCTTGATTCCACCAAGAAGAATTGCCCCAACTAAGATTGCAATAATGATACCAAGAACTAAATTAAAGGTTCCAACGGAGGAAGCCCCTAGAATATTGTAATTCATTAAGGCTGAGTTAATGGCAGTTGTAATTGTGTTTACCTGTGTTGCATTTCCGGTTCCGAATACTGCAAATACGCCTAAGAATGCAAATGCGTATGCGAGCCAGTGCCATCTGCGGCTCAGACCATTTTTTATGTAGTACATCGGTCCGCCTACATAATCCCCGTGTTTGTTTTTCTCACGATAATGTACCGCCAACGTCACCTCTGCAAATTTTGTGCACATGCCGAGCAGGGCGGAAATCCACATCCAAAATACTGCACCAGGACCACCAATGGCGATTGCGCCTGCCACACCGGCAATATTTCCGGTTCCAACGGTTGCCGCCAAGGCAGTACACACCGCTTGAAACGGTGTCATTGCACCTGAGGAAGCCTCTGATTTTTTTAAAATGCGACCAATGGTCATTTTTAGCGAATATCCAAATTTCCTTATTTGAATAAAGCGAGTTTCCACACTGAGTAGAAGACCGACACCAATAATACATGCCATAGCCGGAACGCCCCAAATGAAGTCATTTACCACAGCGTTAACTTTTTCTATTATTTGTAACATATGTAAAAACCTTTCTTTTTTATGAAATTATGTAAACAACTTTCTAATAATACCATGTGAATCATATTTTGTGTAGGGGAAATACAGATTTTTCCTAATTAACATGAAAAAAGTGGTTGACTTTAATCGCCATTTACGATATTATAAATAAGTCGTTTGGGGCACATTATTGTGTTCTGAATGATGAAAAGCCGGCGTGTCGGAATGGCAGACGAGGCAGACTCAAAATCTGTTGTGGGCAACCACGTGCGGGTTCAAGTCCCGCTGCCGGCATAAAACCCTTGTTTTTGCAAGGGTTTTTTATTTTTCTAAAAATGGGGCACAACAGATTTTGAGTTTATTTGTTGGTGTTAGGCATATGTATATTTTTATTTAAATGTAGACTAATTTTTTTGTCTTATTAGTCAACTACAGATGGTTTCGTTGTCAGTGCCTAAAATTTTAGTAAAAAATCACTGTTTTATATTCACACAAGCCAATTATTTTTTCTATGCCTAATCAATTAGGCGGCTTCTATGCAAAATATTTTCTATGCCTAACAAGTATCAACCGATTAGGCATTTGTCTTGCAAAATCATATCAATGCCCAACCCATAGGCAACAAATCATACAAAATCACATCAATGTCCAATTAATCAAATTTCACGCAAAAAACAGAGTGCACTCTAGACAAATTCAGAATCTTCTAGTAAAATATCTTTATATATATAAGGAGAAGAATTGAAGGGAGAAGGTCAAATGAGTAATCTTACAGAAATCAGATGGCATGGACGTGGTGGTCAGGGTGCCAAGACGGCGGCTCTTTTATTAGCAGACGTAGCATTCCAGACAGGAAAATATGTACAAGGTTTTCCAGAGTATGGTCCAGAGCGTATGGGTGCGCCAATCACAGCATACAATCGTATCAGTGATAAGCAGATTCGCGTACATTCGAATATCTATGACCCACAATACGTGGTGGTAGTGGATGAGTCGCTTTTGGAAACCGTAGACGTAACGAAAGGCCTTAAGAAGGACGGTGCCATTTTAATTAATACACAGCGCACGAAAGAGGAAATTATTCCACATTTAAAGGGATATGAAGGAGAAGTTTATATCATTGATGCCCACAAGGTTTCTATGGCAACAATGGGTAAATATTTCCCAAACACACCACTTCTTGCAGCGATTGTAAAGGTGGCAGGTATTATGGATGAGGAAATATTTTTACAGGAAATGGAAAGCTCATTTAAACACAAATTTGCAAGCAAGCCGGAAGTAATTGATGGCAATATGGCTGCACTGAAAATGGCAATGCAGGAGGTGCAATAATTATGGCAAGTGATGTAAATAAATTAGGCGTAAAAACAAAGTGGCAGGATTTGACAGAAGGTATGATTATTGTCGGCTCAGGAACATCTAAGGAGTTCAAGACAGGGGAATGGTCTTCCGTGAAACCTGAATTTATTGAAGACAAATGTAAACAATGTTTATTGTGTGTACCGGTATGTCCGGATAGCTGTATTCCGGTTAAGGATATGAAACGTGGTGCATTTGATTTGGAACACTGCAAGGGATGTGGTATCTGTGTGAAATCATGCCCATTCGGTGCAATTACGATGGAAGGGGTGAAATAATATGGGAAAAAGAGAACGTTTATCGGGAAATGAAGCAGTTGCAATCGCGCTCCGTCAAATCAATCCGGACGTATTTCCTGCATTCCCTATCACACCATCTACCGAAATTCCACAATACTTTGCTTCCTTTGTGGCAAATGGTCAGGTGGATACCGAATTTATTACCGTAGAGAGCGAGCACAGTTCCATGAGTGCGACTATCGGTGCTTCTGCAGCAGGTGCAAGAGCGCTGACAGCAACATCTTCATGTGGACTTGCGTATATGTGGGAAGAGTTGTACATAGCAGCATCGAATAGACTTCCACTTGCATTGGCACTGGTAAACCGTGCACTTTCCGGCCCAATTAACATCAACTGTGACCACTCTGATAGTATGGGTGCAAGAGATGCAGGCTGGATTCAGATTTATGCAGAAAATAATCAGGAAGCATATGACAATATGGTGCAGGCATTCCGCATTTCTGAGCACAAGGATGTTCGTCTTCCGATTATGATTTGTCAGGACGGTTTTATTACCAGCCATGCAGTTGAAAACATCGAGCTGTTAGATGATAGCGAAGTGAAAAATTTTGTTGGTGAATATGAACCGGAGAATTATTTGCTCAATCCAAAGCAGCCTATGGCAGTTGGTCCTTATGCAATTACTGATTATTATATGGAAGCAAAACGCAATCAGGCAGAAGGTATGAAGCATGCCGTTGCAGTAGTAAAAGACGTAGCAAATGAATTTGCAAAAATCTCAGGCAGAGAATATGGTTTGTTTGAAGAATACTGCATGGAAGATGCAGAAAGAGCGGTTGTCATTATCGGTTCCGCAGCAGGAACAACGAAGGATGCCATTGATGCCCTTCGTGCCAAAGGCGAAAAGGTTGGTCTTATCAAGATTCGTTTGTATCGTCCATTCCCTGCAGATGAGCTTGCAGAAGCTCTTAAAAATGTAAAAGCGGTTGCAATCATGGACAGAGCAGAAGGATATTGCAATTATGGCGGCCCACTTGGTGCAGATGTAATGTCAGCATTGTATCGTGCACGTTCACAGGCTTTGGCAGTGAATTACATTTACGGTCTTGGTGGACGTGATGTGCGTGTAGAAGATATGGAAAGCGTATTTGACGCATTAAAGCAAATGGTAGCAGATGGCGATGCAGGAGAAACCTATCGTTATCTGGGAATTAGAGAGTAAGGGGGAAGACGAAATGGCATATAATTTTAAAGAAACAATGAACAAACCGGAACGTCTTGCTCCGGGACATAGAATGTGCGCCGGCTGTGGCGGTACAATCGCAGTAAGAAATGTGCTTCGTGGACTTCACGAAGGAGATAAAGCGGTAATCGGAAACGCAACAGGCTGTTTGGAGGTATCTACATTTACATATCCATATACAGCATGGGAAGACAGTTACATCCACAATGCATTTGAAAATGCTGGTGCAACCTTAAGTGGTGTAGAGGGTGCTTATAATGCACTTAGAAGAAAAGGGAAATTAGACGAAACCTATAAATTCATCACATTCGGTGGTGACGGTGGTACATACGATATTGGTTTCCAATCCTTATCAGGTGCAATGGAACGTAACCATGATATGGTTTATGTTTGCTACGACAATGGTGCCTACATGAACACAGGTATTCAACGTTCTTCAGCAACACCAATGTACGCAGACACGACAACCACACCAGTTGGAAGCCAGAGCAATGGTAAAATGCAGAATAGAAAAGATTTAGCAGCGATTATCGCATCTCATGATGTTCCTTATGTGGCACAGACAACCTTTGTGCAGAACTTTAAGGATTTACACATCAAGGCTGAGAAGGCCATTTATACACCAGGTGCAGCATTCTTAAATATTATGGCACCATGCCCACGTGGATGGAGATACAACACACCGGATATTATGGAAATCTGTAAATTAGGTGTAGAAACCTGTTACTGGCCATTGTTTGAAGTGGTGGAAGGTAAGTGGATTCTCAATTATGAGCCGAAGAAGAAGCTCCCGATTGAGGATTTCTTAAGACCGCAAGGAAGATTCAAACATCTTTTCAAACCAGGTAATGAACATCTGATTGAACAATTCCAGCAGGAAGTTGACAGAAGATGGGATGAATTGTTATACAAATGTGCAAGGTAATGTAGAATTTTCGACAGATTTTCTTGCATTCCTGACAAGACTATGATATAGTTTCCGCATGAGGACGAAGTTTGGTCACAAATTTCGTCCTCTTTTTTTGCATTATTATACCCAAACATGAGAAACTGAATATATGAGGTTGAAATGGAGGGATGATTATGGAAAACCTAATATGCACATTTGAGAAACATTTGATTCAAGAGGAAAAAAGCTTCATCACAATAGAGAAGTACATGCGTGATGTGAAAAAGTTTTTTGAATTTGCAGGGACTAAAAATGTTACAAAAGAGGTTGTTATCGAGTACAAGAGATTTCTGATTAAAGCTGGATATGCGGTGCGGAGCATTAACTCCATGTTAGCATCGCTTAATAGCTTTCTTGCATGTAGTGGTCTGGGGGACTGCAGGGTAAAAAGCATGAAGACGCAGAAGCAAATCTATTGTAAAGAAGATAAGGAATTGACAAAAGCAGAATATATACGTCTTTTAAGTACCGCAAAGAAGCAGCCACGTTTATATTATGTGATGCAGACCATTTGCGGAACCGGAATACGAGTATCGGAGCTTTCGTATTTTAATGTGGAGGCAGTGCAACGGGGAGAGGTCGTGGTGTCCTGTAAAAATAAGACCAGGACGATTCTCTTACCGAGAAAACTGCAAAAGGAATTATTGCAATATGCAAAGCGATGTGGAATCACATCAGGTATTATATTCCGAACAAAAAGTGGAAAGGCATTGGACCGAAGCAACATATGGTCTGAGATGAAAAACTTATGTAAGGTGGCACAGGTGAATCCGTCCAAAGTATTTCCCCATAATTTAAGAAAATTATTTGCACGGACTTTCTATAAGTTAGAAAAGGATATTGCAAAATTGGCAGATATATTAGGTCATGTCAGCATCGATACCACCCGCATATATATCATCTCAACAGGAATGGAACACCGAAGAAAAATTGAAAATCTAGGTCTGGTTATCTGAAAATAAAAAACACCACATAATTCTTATTATGTAGTGATCTTGGCACAAACAGCCACCATATAAAGATTCGGTTACAGCGTAAGTATACCAGTTTTTGTTGGAAATGTCAATCTTGTAACCATTAAGATATGTCCAAAAACGGACTGAATTTTTCTACATATCTCTACAATTTTTAAAAACGCACGAAAACAGCACCCTTCATTTACATTTTTTGGAAATGGTCTGAAGGGTGTGACTTTGGTGCGCTTTTTTATATTAGTAAATCGTGTTATCCCGGAGATAACATGTTCCGAAGGGCAGGAGAGTTACATAATAAGAATTATGTGATACGCCGCCGGGATTCAGTCCGCGGCTTTTGGGCCGCGGAAAACGAAGAGGGCAATGCCGCAAGGCTTCCCATATACAATTCCATTCCATAAGGAGGAAATCAAAATGA
>JAZNXJ010000060.1:0-32110 GCA_045593805.1 Faecalimonas sp. | reverse complement strand
TTCTCTTCTCTATTACCTTTAAAGTGGCATTCTTCCACTATTACTTCGCCATCATAATAGCACCCTACATAAACTAACCCCACCGGTTTCTCCGGTGTTCCACCTGTCGGACCTGCAATTCCGGTTGTACTAAGCCCAATATTTGCATTTGCTGTAAGTGCCGCTCCTCTTGCCATTTCAGCTGCTGTCTCTTTACTAACTGCTCCGAATTGTTGTAATGTGTTATGCATCACACCGAGCAGACGTCCTTTCGCTTCGTTGGAATATGTAATGTGTCCTTCATTATATACAGAAGATGCTCCTGACACATTAAGAATGCGTCCCGCCAGAAGTCCGCCGGTACAGGATTCTGCGGTGGTAATTGTTTGATTTTTTTTTTGCAATTCGAATACAATCATCTCTTCTAAATTCATTACCATTCTCTCCTATTCATGATATTTAATGGGCATATATAATTTTTCGAATTCCCTATACCCAAAACACTTTATACTTTCTACATACCGCCTTGTGTCAACACTTGCTTGTTCTTCCAAACATAGTCAACCAAAGAAACTATTGTAAGTGCAAGACCCAATCCTACTACTACACCTGTTATAAACTGCATAACATGACTTTGAAAATCTAAAATCATTAAGATAACCATTGCCATGTGGGAAACTGTCTTGAATTTTCCCCAATAGCTTGCCGCAATAACAATTCCGTTATCTGATGCAACCAAACGGAAACCGCTAATGATAAATTCGCGTGCGATAATGACTAATACAATCCATGCATCCAATCTTCCACCCATGGTGTTCGAACAAAGACAAATCAATGCGGAACACACTAATAATTTATCTGCCAACGGATCCATAAACTTTCCAAAGTTTGTTACAAGATTATTCTTTCTTGCAAGGTGTCCGTCTAGGAAATCTGTGAAGCTTGCAATACAGAAAAGTGCTAAAGCAATGTACTTATTGGCTGCTCCGCCTAAGCTTGGAATCAGCATAAATACTACAAAAAATGGTACCATAATCACTCTTAAAACTGTCAATTTGTTTGGTAAATTCATGATATTAACTCTCCTATCAAATCATATTCTAATGCTCCGGTTATCCTTACTTTTGCAAAATCTCCGGACATTAGTTCCTCATTGGTTTCTACGAAGATGAGTCCGTCTACATTCGGCGCATCCATATAGGTTCTTCCAACATATACAGTTTCATCCGCTACCTTTCCTTCAAACATCACGATGACTTCTTTTCCAATCATTCGTTCAGCCAAGTCGAATGCAATCTCCTGTTGTAGCTCCATCAGTTCTGCCTGTCTGTCTTCCTTTACACTCTCTTCGATTTGGTCCGGCATAGTTGCTGCCGGTGTATCTTCTTCCGGTGAATAGGTAAATACCCCTAACCGGTCAAATTCCATTTCATCCACAAATTCCATCAATTCTTCGTGCTGTTCTTCGGTCTCCCCTGGAAATCCGGTAATCAGTGTTGTACGAAGTGCAATGTCCGGAATCTCTTCACGCAGCTTCTTCACAGTGTCAATCAACTGTTGTTTGGAAGTTCTCCTTCCCATGCGTTTTAAAACTCCGTCACTTGCATGCTGAATTGGAATATCTAAATAGTTGCAAATCTTATCTTCTTCTTTAATTACTTGGATAAGCTCGTCTGTAATCTCTTCCGGATAACAGTATAAAATACGAATCCATCGAAGACCACCTATCTTGCATAATTCTTTCAACAGCACATGCAAAGATTTTTTGCCATACAAATCAATTCCATAAAGCGTGGTTTCCTGTGCAACAAGAATAATTTCTTTCACACCTTGTTCCACCAAATCGCTTGCCTCTTTTATCAAGCGCTCCATTGGCACACTTCGGAAATTCCCTCTTATCTTTGGAATAATGCAGTAAGTACAATGCTTATCACACCCTTCTGCAATCTTTAAATAAGCAAAATGTCCGCCTGTTGTCACCAGACGTTTGCTTTCTACCGTTGGAAGTGCATCAATATCTGTCAACTCAAGACTTTTGTGTCCTTGCAATGCCTCGTCAATCACTTCCACTATTTTATCGTAAGATGTGGTACCTATAACTGCGTCAACCTCTTCAATTTCATCCATGATTTCCTGTTTATATCTTTGCGCCAGACATCCGGTAACAATCAATGCTTTAATGGAACCGTCTTTTTTGTACTCTGCCATTTCTAAAATGGTCTGAATACTCTCTTCCTTTGCATCATTGATAAAACAACAGGTATTCACAACAATGACATCGGCATCTTCTTCACTGTCCACCATCTGATGCCCGTTTTGTGCGAGAAGTCCTAACATTACCTCTGAGTCGACTAGGTTCTTATCACATCCTAATGACACGAATAGAATATTCATTGTCTCACGTCTCCTATATATTTATTAAGGCAGATACGCACTGCATCTGCCTTTCTTCGTTTCAAAATTAAGCTTCTTCACCAACAATTTTAATTTTTGCCTGATTTACTTCTTCAATAGCAATAGAAAGTGGTTTTTGTCCTGCCTTTGCCTGAACTAAAACTTCTTCTCCGTCGATGATTTGTCTTGCTCTTTTTGCAGTAGCAAGGACGATAGAATAACGGCTGTTAACTACCTTTGTAGTCCCTTCCTCAACGTCTTTGTTTACTACCTTCATTAAGTCTGTATAAGATGGATGTAACATAAATTATTCTCCTTTCACATTCCCTTTTAATTCTTTTTCAATTTGTTTAATAAACTCTTCATTTCTTGAAGTTCTATAATGTTCACTTTGGATAATATGATGCATCTGAAGCACACATTCCTGCAAATCATCATTTACTAAAATATAGTCATATGACAAAATGCCCTCTGCTTCTTCTGCCGCACGGCGCATTCTCTGCTCCACAACCTCCATGGTCTCCGTTCCTCGTCCTACCAAACGTTCTTTTAAGATTGTCGCATTTGGCGGTGTTACAAACAGGAGTAACGTTTCCGGAAATTGTTCCTTCACCTTCAAGGCACCTTGTATCTCAATTTCCAAGATTACATCCTTGCCGGATGCAAGTTGTTCCTCAACATACGCCTTCGGTGTGCCGTAGTAATTACCCACGTAGTTAGCATACTCTATTAACTCGCCTTGTGCAATCATTTTTTCAAATTCTTCTGTTGTTTTAAAGAAATATTCCTTCCCATCAACCTCTGTACCACGCGGTTTCCTTGTGGTAGCCGAAATGGAAAGAGCGTAATTATCATATTGCGTCATAATTTCCTTCATCAAGGTCCCTTTGCCTGAACCGGCGAACCCTGAAACCACAATAAGAATTCCTCTTGTTTTCATATTTTTTCCTTTCTACAACGAGCATCAGGCCACAGACCGCCTCTTCGAAGGCTAACTGCCACTTCGTGTCACTTGTCTGCGGCTTGATGGGCGTTTCGCCCATCCCCAGCCATGTTTGTGAGAAACAGTCTACAAGCAGCCTCTTTCTCACATCCATATCTGGATGCTCTCAACTATTACTCAATATTTTGAATCTGTTCACGAACTTTCTCAATACCTGTTTTTAAATCTATTGCATAGTTGGATGTTTCCAAATCATTTGCTTTTGATAAAATAGTATTGGCTTCGCGGTTCATTTCCTGGGCGATAAAATCAAGCTTACGTCCGATTCCTTCAGCTGTGCCTAATGTGGCTTTCATTTGCTCAATGTGGCTTCGAAGTCGAACAGTTTCTTCATCGGTACAAATCTTGTCCGCAAAGATTACAACCTCTGTTGCAAGTCTTCCTTCATCAATCTGTACATCCTCTAAAAGCTCTTTTACTTTAGCTTCCAATTTTGCACGGTATTCTGCTACAATTTCAGGAGAACGTTTTTCAACGCATCCTACCAATTCTAACATCTCATCCAATTTTTCCACAATATCCTTCTTCAGGTTTTCACCTTCTACGATTCTTGTGTCTCTAAATTGTTCAAATGCACCTTTTAATGCCTTTTCCAATCCATTCCACAACTCTTCTTCATCCATCACTTGTTCTTCCATTGTCAAAACTTCCGGACAGCGTGATAATGTAGATACGCGGATATCATAATCCAACTCAAATTCATTTTGCATTTGTTTGAAATATGTAAGATATTCCTGTGCAAGTGTCGGATTGTATTTCAGAGAAACTTGATTTTCTGACATGTCTTCATAAGTAATAAAAATGTCTACCTTACCTCTCTGTGCGTACTGCTTTAATAAGTTACGAATGGATGACTCAAAGAAATTCAATTTCTTTGGCATACGGATGTTCACATCTAAATATCTGTGATTCACCCCTTTTAACTCTACGGTAAACTTGCGTTCCCCATCTGTGATTTCGCATCTTCCGAAACCAGTCATACTTTTAATCATTTGTTTAACCTCTTTCTCTTTCTTCAGAATGTCTTTGTTAAAACCTTATATATTATAATTCATTTGTGAGTTTGCGTCAATGTTTTGCTGCAGTAAATTAGTCTTCAAAAATGAAACATTACGTGATATACTGTCATCATTGAAACCTAGAAAGGATATATACTCATGGCTTTTGACGGAATCACAATTGCAAATCTTGTAAACGAATTAAAAGATACGATTTTAGACGGAAGAATCAATAAAATCGCTCAGCCGGAAGCAGATGAACTTTTGCTCACTATCAAAACATCGAATGGGCAAAAGCGACTCTACATGTCTGCAAGCGCCTCTCTTCCACTGATATATTTAACCGAAACAAATAAGCCAAGTCCAATGACGGCCCCGAATTTCTGTATGCTCCTGAGAAAGCATATCAACAATGGACGAATTACGGATATTACGCAGCCAAAGTTAGAACGTATTATTCAGTTTGAAATCGAGCACTTAGATGAACTTGGCGACTTGTGTAAGAAATATTTAATTGTTGAGATTATGGGAAAACACAGTAACATCATCTTCTGCAACAGTGACTATCGCATTATTGACAGCATTAAGCATGTATCAGCACAGATGAGCTCTGTGCGTGAAGTGTTACCAGGACGGGACTACTTTATTCCGGATACAATGGAAAAGTTAAATCCTTTAGATGTGGCATTTGCAGATTTTTCTCAAGCATTATCGACAAAACCAACCGGACTTGCGAAAGCAATTTACACAAGCTTTACCGGTGTAAGCCCTGTTGTAGCTGAAGAAATTTGTTATATTTCAGGTGTGGATTCATCCGTTACACCAAAGGAATTATCAGAAGATGTGCTGGTTCATTTATACAAACAGTTTGCGCTCTATTTTGACGCTGTAGCAAAGAGTAAATTTCAACCGCAAATATACTATTCTAATGAGGAGCCAAAGGAATTTTCTGCCCTCCCGCTTTCACATTTCGGCAAATATACAGCCCAAATTTTTGAGAGTATATCAAATCTTTTGGAAACTTATTATGCTACAAAGAACACCGTAACACGTATCCGCCAGAAGTCTGTAGACTTGCGCAAAATTGTCCAAACTGCGCTGGAACGAAATCGAAAAAAATATGACCTTCAGTTCAAGCAGCTTCGCGACACGGAAAACCGCGACAAATATCGTGTGTACGGGGAGTTGATTAACGTATATGGTTATGGTCTGGAATCTGATGCCAAACAGCTGGAATGTTTAAATTATTATACGAATGAAAATATAGTAATTCCTCTGGACAACACTAAAACACCACAGGAAAACGCACAAAAATATTTTGATAAATATAATAAGCAAAAACGTACCTTTGAGGCATTGACGGAACTGATTCAGGAAACCAAGGATGATATCACCTATTTGGAATCTGTCAGCAACGCTCTGGATATTGCGCTTAGCGAAGATGATTTGACACAGATTAAAGAAGAGCTGATTGGTGCAGGATATGTAAAACGAAAATTCACCAAGCAAAAGGTGAAAATTAACAGCAAACCGTTTCACTATGTTTCAAGCGACGGATATCACATGTATGTGGGTAAAAATAACATTCAAAATGAAGAACTTACCTTCCATTTTGCAAATGGAAACGACTGGTGGTTTCATGCAAAGGGCTGTCCCGGCTCCCATGTGATTGTCAAAACAAATGGGGACGAACTTCCTGACAGAACCTTTGAAGAGGCAGGAAAATTAGCTGCCTACTATTCCAAGAATCGTGGAAATGAAAAAGTCGAAATCGACTATATTGAAAAGAAGCAAGTGAAAAAACCAAGCGGCGGCAAACCAGGATTTGTTGTTTATTATACGAATTATTCCTTGATGATCGATTCGGATATCTCAGAAATAAGACTAGTTGAATAAGTTCAAAAATGCGGGCTCTTGTGAGGAGTCCGTTTTTTTTGATTATGAACATAAAAAGAGAGCCCTTGCTCTGATAGATAATTTATCTACCTTCACAATAGCCCTCACATAGATTATAATGCTCGTATCGAGTCTACCGGTTTCTTCTTTGCCGCATTCCATACCGGAAGGAATGTTGCCACTACGGTTGTGACAAGCGCGATTGCTATTAACACAACCAATGACGGAATACCAAATACAAAGAGGGACGCACCTAATTCTACTGCCAGCTCTGTATTTAAAATTCCACACACAATAATGCTTACTGCAGACGCAAATATCACACATAAAGCAGATATAAAGAATGATTCTGAGAAGAAGATTTTAAATACATCCAAGCTTCTTGCTCCAACAGCACGCAAAATACCGATTTCTTTCTTTTTCTGTGAGATGGACACCGAAATAAAATTCGACAGTAACAATGCTGCAAAAACAGCAAGCACTAATCCCACGTACAAGAACACCTTCGATAAGTCTTTAACCAGGGAGTCAACCATTTCCAATCTGTCTATAAAGCCTCCAGATGGTCTCACCCTGCTACCATCTTCTCCAAAGGTTTCTGTGCTGTACATTTTCCAAAATTCATTGGTCTGTTCCACCGAATGATCGTATTGAAGGAAGATTGCTCCATAAATTGCACTGGCATCCTCTTTGTAATCGCTGGTAGTTACAGAATAATAATCTACATTTGTTTTCTGCTCATTCCACCACGCGTCCATAACGGAATCAGAAACATACAAAAGATCATCCGCATTTTCATTTGTACTGACAAGAATACCTGCTACTGAAAATTCTCGCAAATCACCATATACAGTTTGTGTGTCATCTGCAAATAGTTTTGCACCAATTGTCAGTTGCACACCATCTTTTTTAAGTGCTGCAAGTACCTGTTGTATTTTTTGTACCAGTTCCTCTTCTGTAAATGGAATTAATTCTGACTTTTTCGTTTCCTTATTTTCTTTCCAGATGCCTCGGTTGGAAACCTGATCAATCAAATCCATGGTTTTGCGTAGATTTTCACTAGTATTCCAATCCTCACGGGCAGCCGCCTCATCAGATTTTTCCATATAGCGCTCATAGAGCAGATTGGCAAAGACTCTCTGCGAAACCAATACCTCTCCATCAGCCAGGGTTGTTTTCTCTCCGTTTGTATAAACAACCTTTTGCTTCTCTGACAAATTCGCCAATTGCTCATAAGATGCATTTGCCCAATCTGGGAAATTATATTTCCCGGCATTGGTTTTGGAAGTCACACCAATACGTCTGTACATTACTAGTTTTTCACCCGTGTATGGCTCATATTCCTCTGCAAATTTTGCCAATCTGTCCAGTGTTACGAACACTGTAAAATGCAAACCATCTGATAATTCTGTCTGAAGCTGATATGTAAGTTGATCATTATCACTCTCAGGTGATTTTAATTCATCATATTTTTCCGAAATCACTCCGCTATCCATGATGCCCACAATCTTATATGCACTGCCGCCGATAACCAATTTTTTACCAAGCAGTTCATCACGCGTTGTAACATCTACAACATTGCCACCATCATCATATGTTTTACAATTGATGATGACATCCGCCATATAAGAAGAAATACAGATTTCATCCTTATTAGCAGGATAATTTCCACTGATATTCTCACGTAGTGTATTATCCTCTGACAGGAAAGCAGCAACTTCAATCTGATTATTCCAGTAGTCAGACTGGGTTGAACGAATATTGTAATTCAAATAAACAGGCACTCCTCCAAATGCATCTTTATTGAATTCATTTCTCAAATCTTCTAAATCTGTCTCTGAAAAACGCCCTTCAAAAATCGTATCATATTCGTAGGACTCTTCTCCGTTTTGATAGATTGTTTCTTTCGCCTGATACACCTTGCCCACTCTAAACAAAGCATGGTTTGAATCCAACATGGTTTGTTTAAAGGTGGATTCGCTGTCATAAAAGCTCATAGTTGACAACAAGCCAAACAAAACAAAGGCTATGGTACACAATAGGATTGTAAAGAACAAACGTACCGGCTTTGTCTTCAAACTGGAAAGACCAATCTTGATTGCATGCTTCGCCGGTAATTTCGAACGTATAAACTTGCTGTCCTCCGGTTTGTATGCTTTTTTCTCTTGTTCTTCCACAGTGTCACGAAAAACTTCTTTTTCACCATCTTCCGTGATATGCGTTGCTTTTTTGAATGTTTGTACATCCTTTTCGTTGTTGGCGATAATAATATCACCACTTGATTTTTGTAAAAATTTCTTGATAGCATCAAAGTCTGTGTCACTCAACTTCTCGCCATTTTTAACACACAGTACTTCCCCTACTGTATGGATATTTTCACTAAGGGCCTGTTGCTTTTCTTGTGTCTTGGTAACATCCGAGAGCACTTGTCCGTCTTTTAATTCAATAATACGGTCTCCATATTGCTCTGCAAATTCCCGGTCGTGCGAAACAACTAACACCAATTTATCCTTAGATAATTTCTTCAATGTCTCAAACACTTGTTTTCCGGTTGCGGAATCCAATGCACCCGTCGGCTCATCAGCCATAATAATCTCCGGCGATTTAACCAGCGCACGGGCAATGGCAATACGTTGCTTTTGTCCCCCTGACAGTGTGTTAGGCTTACGCTTCGCATAGCCTTCCAAGTCCACTTGTTTTAACAACTCTGCTACAGCCTTTTTATCCTTCGGTTTCCCTTGCAGTTCTAAGGCAAGCGCAATATTATCCTCTACGGAAAACTCATTCAATATATTATATTCTTGAAAAATAAAGCCCACAAAGGTGTTTCGATAACTGTCAAAATCTCCTTGAGAAAACTTTTCACTACTTCTTCCCTTTACAATGATTTCACCAGTTGTTGGAGCATCCAATCCACCACAGACATTTAAGAGCGTAGATTTACCGCTTCCACTTTTTCCGAGTAAAAATACCATGCCTTTTTCCGGGAATTGTATCGATACATTATCTAACGCCTTGACATCGGTTCCATTCTTTGTTTTGTAAATTTTCGATAGATTTCTAACCTCTAACATAAGTTTCCTCCATCCTTAGGATTTTTCCCTAACAAATAATCAATAAACTGCTGAGCCGTTCTTCCGGATAACCCACCGTGGCTTAATTCCCACTTATTTGCCTCCAAATATAATTCTTCTTCGCTCATCTGAATCTCACTGCGCTCTGCAAGAACCTTTACAATCTTTTGGAATTCCTTCTTGTTCGGTCTTCCGAAATAAATGGTTACACCAAATCTTGCCACAAGTGACAATTTTTCCTGAACCGTATCATTGGTATGTAATTCTTCATCCCTGTCCTGCTTATCCTTAAAGGTCTCGCGCACCAAATGTCTTCTATTCGACGTTGCATAAATTAACACATTGTTTGGTTTCTTCTCCAAACCACCCTCAATGACTGCCTTCAAATACTTGTATTCAATCTCAAATTCTTCAAAAGATAAATCATCCATATAAATAATAAATTTGTAGTTACGGTTCTTAATTTGAGCAATCACATCATTCAAATCTTGGAATTGGTGCTTGTAAATCTCAATCATACGCAGACCCTTGTCATAATACTGATTGAGAATTGCTTTGATGGAGCTGGATTTTCCTGTACCTGCATCACCAAAAAGCAAACAGTTATTGGCTCTTCGACCTTCCACAAACGCTTCTGTATTCTCTACTAATTTATTTTTAGCAATCTCATATCCAACCAAATCATCCAAATGTACATGTGCAATCTTATTGATTGGTACAATCTGAACGCCTTCTTCAGTGTGTTCCACTCGAAATGCCTTATGTAAACCGAATTTTCCAACGCCAAAGTTTTTATAAAACTCTGTAAGAATTGTCTTAAATTCTTCTGCATCGTGGCTTTCTGCCAATGCAACAGCCAATTCACAAATACTGTCACGGATTCTTTGATTGAATACCTTTCCATGACCTTTCACATTTTCATAATTTTCCAACATGGAAACAAATGTAACATCCAATGCCTTTTCAATGCGATGCAAATCATATTCAAACAGTTCACGGAATATCTGCAAATCGTGCATTGCAATGTCGTTAATGCTGCCATTAACTGCTCCAACCACCTCGCATGCGGTACTGTAGGCATTTTCATCATTCGCAAGTAGAAATGTAAGATAGTTGTGCCACAGATTGCCCTCAAATCCATGACTTGCTGTCATCTCAAGAAGTTCATTCATGCAATCAAAAAGAAGACTTACTAAATCCTCTTGGTTGTAGTATTCATTTTCACAATTCTCCATCAAAAATGTCATATCCTGAAGGAGCTTACCGTGCTCCATATTTTTATATAACATCAGTTGGTTTGTTCTCATAGCAAATACCTGCTTTCTATGTATTGTCCTAATAATTTCCTAGAATTTTCAAGCTTCTGGATTCCTCACGAAGACCACGGATGGCATTCTTTACAGCCCCGTCAGCCATATTTCCTTCAAAATCGATAAAGAAACAGTATTCCCAGTTTCTACCTTCAATTGGTCTCGACTCGATCTTAACCATATTGAGGTCATTGTAAATGAAGTGGGACAACAAATGATAGAGCGAACCACTTTCATGTGCCGCTTCAATACAAATGCTAATCTTGGTTGCATCCTTAAGGAAAATCTTCTGGTTCGTAACCACAATAAAACGCGTGGCATTTTTCGCGTTATGATTAATCTTTTCCTCTAAAACTTCCAATCCGTAATATTCTGCCGCATAAGCACTACAAATGGCTGCCTTGGTAGGGTTGTTATCCTCCAGTACCTTCTTTGCAGCAACTGCAGTATTTGCCACACTGATTTGCTGCCAGTCTCTATGGTCATCTAAAAACTTTGCGCTCTGCATCAATGCCTGTGGGTGAGAATAAACCCGCTCAATATCGGATAACTTTGTTCCCGGAAGACCTGCCAATGTATGGTCAATTGGAAGGAATACCTCTCCCACAATATAATTTTCAAATTCCATTAGCAAATCGTAAACTTCATTCACCACACCGGCTGATGAATTTTCAATCGGAAGCACTGCAAAGTCTGCGGAACCTTCTTCAATCGCCTCCATGGCATCGCGGAATGTCTGCACATGATAGCTGTTCAGATCTTTTCCGAAATATTTTTCCATGGCCGCTTGGCTGTATGCCCCTTCCGTTCCTTGAAATACAATACGTGCCCCTTCTACATCTAGAGTATCTACACCAATAAAAGGAAGACGACCAAGAGCACCTTTCTTTGTCAACAACTGATACTGTAGTTTGCGGCTCATTGACATTAACTGTTCAAATAGTTCGGAGATTCCTTTTTTATGAAACTCATCCGTCACCTTTTCCGTAACAGACAAAAGTTTCTCCTTCTCACGCTGTTTATCAAAAATCTTCTTTCCCGCATCTATCTTAAACTCTCCAACTTGCTCACAGATTGCCATTCTTCTCTCATACAAATCCACAATCTGTCGGTCAATTTCATCAATTTCTTCTCTAAGTTGAACTAACTTTTCCATTTGCTTGTCCTCCTGAAAAATTATTTCTTATTATAATACAATTATTTTCTAAAATCTACTGTTGAAAAACCATTTTATTTGTTATATTATATTTTAAGAAGATTTTCTGATAGGAGGACCTATGATGAACGCTACAGAATGTATCAAAGGAAGAAGAAGTATTCGAAAGTTTAAGAATGATAAGATTAGTCATTCCCTTTTAGAGTCTATTATTTCCACTTCATCATTCACTCCATCTTGGAAAAACACTCAGATTACTCGTTATATTGCAATTGAAGACACTTCTATTATTCAAAAAATTGCAGAAGAATTTACCCCAGAATTTAACGCGAATATTGTTAGACAAGTTTCTACTTTAATTGCTGTGACCTTTATCAAAGGTCACTGTGGTTTTGAGCGCGACGGTTCATACTCTACGAAAAAGGAAGACCGTTGGCAGATGTTTGACGTAGGTGCTGCCTGCCAGACATTTTGTCTTGCTGCTCACGAAGCTGGTCTAGGCACAGTTATCATGGGAATCTGGGATGAAGACGGGATTACTGAGTTGTTAGATATTCCGGAAAACCAGGAGCTTGCTGCACTGATTGCAATTGGATATCCTGATATTTCGCCGGAGGCTCCAAAAAGAAAATCTGTAGAAGATTTATTAACATATCGATAAACGAGGAGGTTACTATGAGACATTTAATGAGTCCTTTGGACTTTTCAGTTGAGGAATTAAACGAGTTGTTAGATTTGGCAAACGACATCGAGAACAACCGCGAAAAATATGCGCATGCATGTGCAGGAAAGAAGCTTGCTACTCTGTTCTTTGAACCAAGCACAAGAACAAGACTTAGTCACGAGGCTGCAATGCTGAATTTAGGCGGTAGTGTTCTTGGATTCTCATCCGCAGATTCCAGTTCTGCTGCAAAAGGAGAAACGGTTTCTGATACTGTGCGCATGGTTTCATGCTATGCTGACATTATTGCCATGAGACATCCAAAAGAAGGTGCTCCAATGGTTGCAAGCCGTTACTCTTCCATTCCAATCATCAATGCTGGTGATGGCGGACATCAACACCCTACTCAGACATTAACCGACCTTTTGACAATCCGCTCCCTTGGAGGCAGATTGGACAACCTTACAATTGGTCTTTGTGGTGACTTAAAATTCGGACGTACTGTTCACTCTTTGATTCAGGCACTTGTGCGTTATACAAATATTAAATTCATCTTGATATCACCAGAAGAACTTCGTCTTCCTGGTTACATTCGTAAAGACGTATTAGAAAAACAAAACATTCCTTACGAAGAAGTGGAACGCTTAGAAGAAGCTCTCCCACATCTTGATGTGCTTTACATGACACGTGTTCAAAAGGAACGTTTCTTCAATGAAGAAGATTACATCCGCATGAAAGACTTCTATATCTTAGATGCAAAGAAAATGGAATTGGCACCGGAGCACATGCTTGTACTTCACCCGCTTCCACGTGTAAATGAAATTGCTGTTGAAGTGGATGACGACCCACGTGCAGCGTACTTTAGGCAGGCGCAATATGGAGTATATGTTCGTATGGCATTGATTCTCACATTACTGGGTATCAAAGTATCATAGGAAAGGACAGGTGAAGCATCATGATGAAAAATTCCTTAAATATTAGTACTATTTCAGAAGGTTTTGTGTTAGACCACATTCAAGCCGGAAGAAGTATGGAGATCTATAAACATTTGAATTTGGATAAGCTAGATTGTTGTGTGGCGATTATTAAAAATGTCCCAAGTAAAAAGATGGGCAAAAAAGATATTATTAAGATTGAATGTCCGATAGACGTTATCGACCTTGACATCTTAGGATTTATCGACCACAACATCACAGTCAATATCATTCAGGACGATCGTATTATTGCGAAAAAAAGTTTGACACTTCCTGAAAAAGTGACAAACGTTATTAAGTGTAAAAATCCTCGTTGTATTACTTCTGTGGAACAACAGTTAGACCATGTATTTGTCTTAACTGACCCAGAGAACATCGTTTATCGTTGTCAATATTGTGAAGAGAAATATAGAAGATAAGAAAAAAAGAACTGTTTCGACAGTTCTTTTTTGATTCAAGCAAGACGATAAGCCGGGTTATGTCGTTGAACGGTCATCTATCTAGACCTGCTGTTGCCAACAGGCTCAAGCAACCTACCTAAAACGTGACGGGCCGCCACATGGTTTTTATTCGGTTTTGCTTCGGATGGGGTTTACATATGCCCCTCTTGTTACCAAGAAGGCGGTAGTCTCTTACACTGCCCTTCCACCCTTACCCAAGTTTTCAGACGCGTCTGAGAACCTGGGCGGTACATTTCTGTTGCACTATCCTTGGAGTCGCCTCCACCGGCCGTTAACCGGCATCCTGCCCTATGAAGCCCGGACTTTCCTCTCCTGCGGCCTTTCGGCACTTGCAGCAGCGACCGTCTGTCTTACTTCAATCCTTTGTGATTCTACCACTATTATTTACAATTGTAAAGAAGTTACATGACAATCATATTGTCAAAATCTACTCCGCGGTGATGTCATCCATCAATTCTATTCCATAACAATATCATCTAATAAATCTTCTCCATCGGCCGCAGTTGTGGCCAATACATCACATCTTTCATTCTGCGGATGTCCATCATGCCCTTTCACCCAGATGAAAGTAACATCATGATATTCTTTTGCTTTTAACAATCGTTTCCATAAATCTACATTTTTTACCGGTTCATTTTTTCCGCGTTTCCATCCTTTTTGCAGCCAACCGTCAATCCATTTCTGGTTAAATGCGTCTACCAAATACTTGGAATCCGAATATAATTCCACATTACATGGTCTATTCAGTGCTTCCAACCCTACAATCGCAGCCATTAATTCCATGCGGTTATTGGTAGTCTTCTTATATCCACAGGAATACTCCCTTGTATGAAGTTGTCCTTTGCCATCCACATACTCTAAAACGGTTCCATATCCACCTGGTCCATCCGGATTACCGCGGGCCGCGCCGTCTGTAAATATTTTTACCAACATATATTTCCTCTCCTTCTCGGGACATTATAACATAATTTTTTCAAATATAACATAATAAATTTAATTAGTAACGCCTTGAATTTTCCAATATATTTATAAGCGCATCTTGCAAAATTCGCGAATAATTTATACCAATTTTTTCTGCTTCTACACTTAACCAATAAGGTATTGTACTTTTTATCATTTAACACAATACAAAAATAGAGCCGCAAAGCTGCGGCTCAGAATTTAGCTTATATAATAATACAAACCATTCCACCATTGCTGTCATTCACAATCTTTTGCATGGTATCCTGTAATTTCATCTGGCTTTCATCATTTATCATGGCAATCTTATTCTTCATGCCATCAGTAATCATTTCTTCAATGGACTTTCCGAAGATATTGGTTCCCCAAATTCCTGCTTCTGTCTGGCTATTGTTTTTGATATACGTCACCAGATCATTTGCCTGCTGCTCGCTTCCCACAATCGGCGCAATCTCGGTCTCAATATTTGCGCGAATCATGTGAATGGACGGAGCTTCTGCACGAATCTTCACGCCAAATTTATTGCCCTGCTTTATAAGTGTCGGTTCATCCACCAGAATCTCTTCCTTACGCGGATTCACAACACCATATCCCTTCATTCTCACGCATTCCATGGCATCCTTCACATCTTCGTACGCTTTCTTCATCTCGGAAAGCTCTTTCATCATGCGCACCAGTTCATATTCCCCACTAATGTCCGTACCAACCAAGTCACTGAGCATTTCATAATAGCACTTCTCGTCTACTTGAATGCGAATGGTTACGCAACCTGTATCCATGGCAATATCATCTACACGCATATCCTCGATACAACTATTTTCTGGTTTTACAACTCCTTTTACTGCATCCTTTATCTCACGCAAATCATCTAATATTCCACGGATATATTTTAGAATTTCCTGTTTTACCTTGTGCTCTCTCGGTAACATTTCCACCCATTTTGGTATGTAGAACTGAATTTCAGAAACAGGGAATTCAAACAGCACCTTCTCCATAATATGATGGATGTCTTCCTCTCGAAGCTGCTCACAATTTACCGCCATAACTGCCACATCATGACGTTCTCTGATTTCGTCCACCAGTTGCTTCGTTTCATTGCTATATGGCTTCTGTGAGTTTACCAGCACAATAAATGGTTTCCCAAGTGTTTTTAATTCCTGAATGGTCTTTTCTTCCGCTGCCAAATAGTTGGCTCTCGGAAGCTCACCAATGCTTCCGTCTGTCGTTACAACAATACCAATTGTAGCATGATCTCTGATGACTTTCTGAGTTCCCATTGTGGCTGCCTTCGTAAATGGGATCTCATAGTCAAACCAAGGAGTTTTCACTTTTCGTTCCTCTCCGTTTTCCATATGACCGGATGCACCTTCCACCATATATCCCACACAGTCAACCAAACGTACCTTGACCTTCACATCGTCCATAAGACAGATTTCCGCCGCTTCTTTTGGCACAAATTTTGGTTCTGCCGTCATAACGGTCTTTCCGGATGCCGACTGTGGCAATTCATCCTTTGCGCGCTCACGGCTTGGCATATCCTCCATCTTAGGCAACACCATTAAGTCCATAAACCGTTTAATAAATGTGGATTTCCCGGTACGAACCGGTCCAACTACACCAAGATAAATGGCACCGCCTGTCCGTGCCTGAATATCTTTATACACATTAAATACTTCCATAGCAATCCTCCTCCATATTCTTGTATAATGTATGAGGATATGTTATGAAATATGACTATTTGGGGTACTCTACATGTTTTTAATTTACGTAGACCCCATTTCGCCGTCTTGATGGCACGTTTTTTATCTTTAGGCCTGTCGATGGGGTCTATGTAAAATCATATTTCTCTGAGACCCCGTTGTTTCTCATTTGCGAGGTCTGGCAATTAAGTTTTTTTCTATAGACCCCATAACACCTTGATTCCAAAGAAAAAGCAATGAAAACCACGGGGGTTTTCTAAAAAACGGGGTCTAGGGAGATAAAAATTCTCCATAGACCCTCAATCATGCCATAGAATAAAAAAACTGAACCTTAGACTCAAAAAAGCCGCCATAAAGGCGGCTTACATACAAAATATTTCTTTACCACAATAGTTCAGAATTCTCTCTTCTTCCATCTCTGTGCATCAATTCATATACTGCATCTGCAGGATTCTTATCTTCAAACAATACCTGATTAATTTGTTCAATAATCGGCATGGATTCGTTATACTTCTTAGCAAGTGCAAGACCTGCTTTTGCTGAATAAACACCTTCCACAATCATCTGAACCTCATCCATCGCTTCCTGCATGGTCTTTCCTTGACCAATTAAAATACCGGCTCTGCGGTTACGACTGTGCATACTTGCACAAGTAACGATCAAATCACCGATTCCGGTAAGACCTGAAAAGCTTTCTGCCTTTCCTCCCATTTTTACACCAAGTCTTGTGATTTCTGCAATACCTCTGGTAATAAGTGCTGCCTTTGTATTATCTCCATATCCAAGTCCATCCGCAATACCTGCTGCAAGCGCAATCACATTCTTAAGTGCTCCGCCAATCTCAATACCTAAGATATCTGGACTGATATACACACGGAAGAAATCATTCATAAATGCCCCTTGAAGAAATTCTGCCGTTTCTTTTGTTTTTGCACCAACCACACAGGTTGTAGGAAGTCCTCTACCTACTTCCTCTGCATGACTTGGTCCGGAAAGTACCGCAACATCTGCCTCCGGCAATTCCTCCTCAATCTGCTCAGAAAGGGTCATTAATGTATCTTCCTCTATTCCCTTTGCTACATTAACAACAATCTGTCCCTGCTTAATATATGGTTTCATACTTCTAGCTGTACTTCTTGTAAATATAGATGGTACTGCTAACACAAGGAAATCCTTTTCCTTCATTCCTTCTTCCAAATCATTGGTAAATACCATGTCTTCTGGAAGCTTTACGCCTGGCAGCTTACTCTTGTGCTCCCTCTCGTTTTGAAGCATCTCTACCTCACGTTTATCAATGGACCACACTGTCACATTATGTCCATTCTTATATAACATCAGGGCCAATGCAGTTCCCCAGCTTCCTGCTCCTAAAATACCAACTCTAGCCATAATTAACCTCCTATGATTTCTTTCCTATCTTTCTAAGGTCTGTTTTATTCTCTGTTCCTATCACTAATCTCTTAATATTTGCCCTGTGTCTCCAGAATGCCAATGCAGCAAGCACAATCGCGATTGCATAAAACTCATACAATTCCCCATTGGTCAAACCAAAGCCACCCATCTGACCATGTATTACAACTTGAATCACAAATAGTACCATAATTATTAATGAACCGAGTGATACGTACTGTGTAAACCATACAATACCGATAAATACAACGGCAACAATTACAAACATTACCGGATGTACTGCCAGAATAAGTCCTGCTGTAGATGCAATTCCTTTTCCGCCCCTGAAATTCAGATAAAACGGAAAATTATGTCCAAGCACAGCCCCAAGTCCCGCATAGATTGCAAGTAATTCCACGTGACTGCTATCAGCAAAAATGAAACGAACAAGCACAACTGCAAGCACGCATTTCAAACAGTCACCGATAAATGTAATTACCCCTGCCTTCCAGCCAAGTGTGCGAAGTGCATTGGTTGTTCCTGCATTTCCACTTCCATGCTTACGTATATCCACATGATTTATCATGCCGTAAATATACCCCGTTTGAAACAGTCCAAACAAGTATCCGATTGCTACACAAATCAAACGTTCCATTTTATTGCTCCTTTTCCTTTCGCTCACGAATAAAGAATTTCAATGATGTTCCTCTAAAACCGAAGGCCTCACGAATCTTATTTTCCAGATATCTGGTATAAGAAAAATGCATCAATTCTTTATCGTTTACAAAGATAACAAATGTTGGCGGTTTAACCGAAACCTGCGTAATATAGTAAAGTTTCAAACGTTTTCCCTTGTCTGAAGGTGGTTGCTGCAGAGCAACAGCTTCTGCCATAATCTCATTTAACACACCGGTCGCAACACGCAGCGTTTGATTCTCCATTACCATATCAATCATATCATAGAGTTTATTTAAGCGTTGCCCAGTTTCTGCAGAAACATACATAATTTCTGCATATGGCATATATGCTAAGGTGTTACGTATATCTTTTTCATATTCATTCATGGTCTTATCGTGTTTTTCAATGGCATCCCACTTATTCACAACAACGATAATACCCTTTCCACGTTCATGGGCTATACCTGCAATCTTTGCATCCTGCTCGGTTACACCCTCCGTCGCATCAATTACCATAAGCACCACATCCGCACGTTCTACTGCTGTAACTGTACGAATGATACTGTAACGCTCCAACTCTTCTTTAATTTTACTCTTTCTACGAAGTCCGGCTGTATCAATAAACACATATTCTTTTCCATTGTGTTTGATAGCTGTATCAATGGCATCTCTGGTTGTTCCCGCGATATCAGATACAATCACACGATTTTTGCCAAGCAATTTGTTGACTATTGAAGATTTACCTACGTTCGGTTTCCCTACAATGGCAATACGTGGTCTGTCATCCTCCTCTTCCTCTCCGGCTCCCTCTGGGAAATGTTTAGTCACTTCGTCCAGCATATCACCGATACCAAGTCTTGAAGATGCAGAAATCGGCATAGGGTCCCCAATACCAAGATTATAAAATTCATACACATCCGGCATGAATTTTTCAAAGCTGTCTACTTTATTAACAACCAAGATAACCGGTTTTCCGGAACGACGAAGCATATCTGCCACTTTGGAGTCAGAATCTACCAAGCCTTGTCTCACATCTGTTAAGAAAACGATAACATCTGCCGTATCAATGGCAATCTGTGCCTGTTCTCTCATCTGTGACAAAATGATATCTTTGCTATCCGGCTCAATACCGCCTGTGTCTATCAATGTGAAATCTCGGTTAAGCCAAGATACTTCTGCATATATTCTATCTCTTGTAACACCCGGCGTATCTTTGACAATGGAAATCATCTCACCCGCCAGAGCATTGAATAATGTGGATTTTCCTACATTCGGTCTTCCCACAATTGCTACAATTGGTTTACTCATCTATTTCAATATCCTTTCCACAAAATCCCATCCGCTTGATTTTACAATATCTATCTCCACTTGTAAAGATTCTTTTACTTGTGTCAGCGTTACATCATCTAAGAAAACTTCTTCTCCGTCCCTTAACATATTACATGGGAGAAGCAATTTAGTACCAAGTTCTTGCCCTTTTAACTGCGCAATCAAATCCTGTCCTGTAATCAAGCCTGCAACTGTAATCTTTTGCCCAAAGAAATTATTGCAAATCCAGTACAAATGTACCTTTACGTTTGGAAACTTCACTTGTAATTTTTCTATCATTTTTTGCAAAAACGGATACGCAAGCTTACCGGTTGCAATGGAAACCTCTGCCTTACGTTCATCGCCTTCCAAATCAGCAAGAGCTTCATCAAATTCGTTCATGAGTAATCGAAGCATTCCTACGCCATTTTCCAATTGCATGTATCCGTCATAGCGTTCTTCCTCCGGCATTTCACGTTCAGCCAGAATGTACCACTCATCCCCTGCATGAATAAAATGAAGTCCATATTCTTCATAAATCTTCTTCTGCCAGTTTTCGATGGTATCTAAGACTTTAATCGCATCCTCTTTTGAAAACGGCTCTAATGGATATAATCCGTCCCGATACTTTGTAAGACCAACCGGCACAACAGATACACTCTGTAGATATGAAAGATATTTCGTTAAATCACGAATACTTCTTTCCAATTCCTCGCCATCATTGACACCCTTACAAAGCACAATCTGACCATTCATGTGAATGCCGCCTTCGTAGAGCTTGTCCACTTTTTTCAGTGCATCACCGGCAAATCGGTTATGAAGCATCTTGCAGCGCAATTCAGGATTGGTTGTCTGAAAGGAAATGTTAATCGGCTCCAAATGATACTGTACCATGCGCTCCACGTCATGGTCACTCATATTGGTAAGCGTAATATAATTGCCCTGTAAAAAAGATAGACGGGAATCGTCATCCTTAAAATATAAGGTTTCTCTCATTCCCTTTGGCATCTGGTCGATAAAACAAAAGATACATTTATTTCTACAAGAACGATACTCATCCATAAGTCCCTGCTCAAAAGTAATGCCAAGGTCTTCTTCATAGTCTTTCTCAATCTCTAATTCCCATTCGTCGCCGTCAGCCTTCTCTATTAAGACAACGAGTTCTTCATCATTTACAAGATAATGATAGTCAAAAACATCTTCAATTATATTGTCATTTATAGAAATGAGTTTATCGCCAGCCTCTATACCTAGTTCTTCTGCTATGCTCAGTGGCTCAACTGCCTTTATAATATGTTCATGTTTCATACAAATTTTCCTTCAAGTTTATTTTACCTAAAATATATCATACTAAATTTGGCGAAAAAATGCAATTTTAACACTATAAAATATTGATGAACTATTTATTTTTTGTTAGAATAGTTACATCAATAAATAAAGACGTTTTAGGAGGCTATCATGTCGAACATTTCACAATTAGAAAAAACCCTTCCAACTGCCCCTCTGAAAATCATTGCTTTGGACAGTTGTAAAGAATTAGGACAAAAGGTAAATGATTACATTGTTTCTTTCAGACAAGGAGCAAGTAAGGAATTTCCGGACACCGCGCATCTTGCAAACTATGAATGTGACAATTATTTAGCAGAAAGCGCTTGTCCGCGTTTCGGTTCCGGAGAAGCAAAAGGTATTTTAAAAGAATCTATTCGTGGTAAAGATTTATTCATTATGGTTGATGTATGTAATTACAGCCTTACTTATACAGTAAATGGTTATGAAAATCACATGTCACCGGATGACCATTACCAAGATTTAAAACGTATCATTTCTGCTGCTACCGGAAAGGCACGTCGTATTAACGTGATTATGCCTTTCTTATACGAAAGTCGTCAGCACAAACGTACTAAGAGAGAATCTCTTGACTGTGCGCTTGCATTACAAGAATTAATGGATATGGGTGTTTCCAATATTATTACTTTTGACGCACACGACCCTCGTGTACAGAACTCCATTCCTTTAAAAGGATTTGATAATTTCTCAGCAAACTATCAGTTTATGAAAGCTCTGCTCCGCGCAGAACCTGATTTAAATGTAGATAAAGACCATTTGATGATTATCAGTCCTGATGAAGGCGCTATGCACCGTGCAGTATATCTATCAAACGTACTTGGTGTAGACATGGGTATGTTCTACAAACGCCGTGACTATTCGATTGTGGTAAATGGAAAGAATCCAATTGTAGCCCATGAATTCTTAGGTACTGATTTGGAAGGAAAGAACGCGATTATCGTAGATGACATGATTTCTTCCGGCGAAAGTATGTTAGATGTATGTAAGCAAATCAAAGAACGTGGCGCAAACCGTGTGTTTGTATTCTCTACATTTGGTCTGTTTACAGAAGGTATGGCGAAGTTTGATGAATATTATGAAAAAGGTTATATCGACCGTATCATCACAACGAACCTTACCTATCTTCCGCCATCTGTACTGGAAAAACCATACTTTACATTTGCAGATATGAGCAAGTTCTTGGCACTCATTATTGATTCCATGAATCACGATACGACCATTGGAAAGGTGTTGGTTCCAACGGATAAGATTCATCAGTTGCTTGAGAAACACAATGCAAAATTGAATAAATAAGACGAATGAAGGGACATGATACATCATGTCCCTTGCCATTTCTCTACACTATAATGTTCCTCTACAAATATGACTTTGCTGTCTTTTCATCTAAATCATATTCTTCCATTAGCTGTGCAAGAATCAAACTGTCTTCCACACCAAATTTCCGCAAATTTCTAATTAACACATGGATACTCATTTGGCGTTCTTGATCAATCCCTTGCTGGATTCCTTGCTGGATTCCTTGCTCGATTCCTTGCTGCAATCCACTCTCTACAGCTCTTTCCCATAGTCCTTCACTTACATTACACATTGAATGAATTCCTCCTTCCAATTTCCTTGTCATTTTCATCTGATGCTCCTGCTCCAAAATCTTCTTCTTTGAATCTGCATCTAACTTTTGCGAAAACAATGTTGTCAACATATGTATTAACTTATTTTTACTTTCTTCCATATTCCCTTTCGGAAGCCTAATAAATGATATCGAAAGATAATCATATTTTGCACCTTCCACCGGTGTCCCATATACATCTTTCTTCTCAATGGTATATTCTGTAATTGTATCACTATCTTTAACCGGTGCATCAAAAAATATCCAAATTGAGTATACCTTTTTCAAGCCATCGTAATTGTCTGTTGTAAACTCACGGTCAATCTGCTCGGATATCATTCTGGCGCAATATACGATTGCACGTGGTTCGAAATGGTAACCTACATGATATGATTTCTGAGCTTCGATATTTACAATCACCTTGATCCGTTCTTCTTCCTTGGTAACCATATAAAAGCGAACATCAAACGTGAGCTCTCCTTCGTTTGGTTCCTTACTTTCAGTATTCATACCAGTTATAGCTTCGCTATGACGCTTTCCAGGATATAGTACACGTTTTGAGATCTCTGGTTCTCCTTCAATACACTCCATAATTGTTGGGATATCATAATCCCGAAATTCTTCAATACGATGCTGTGCAATCCTTGCCAACACCTGTTTATCACTTAAGAGTACCTTGATGCTATCATCATATTGCGATAAATTCTCTGTCTTTTCAACACCATGTGCCAAATGTGTTTTTGTTACTTCTTTCATTTGTTTTCTCCTTTCATTGTAGCAGAATAAAGAATAAGAGTAAACAAAAAACTCCTATTTCCTTCCCTCATTTCCTATTTAATTGTTTCGCTTTGAAATTCATTGGCTGAACTGCCTTGATATTTCGAATGCGCCTCTTGGACGCAAATAAGTAAAACGATACATGAGTGATTTCGTATCATTTAGGTATATTTACATTAACATAAAATTGTAGACTTTACAAGAATAATTTAAAAAAGAAGGACCCTCTATAATAATATTCAAAGAAAGCGTTGAACGTGTACAAAAATGAGCATGCTTTTGAAAACTTTAATTTAAAAGCATGCTCATTTTTTGTTTTTCTTATAGTTCAAATTACCATATAATTACATCATCGGAGTCCTCAACCCCTACATCCGAGAGAGTTACAATATCTTCTTCTACTTCTTCTATTGCAGCCTTAGGACTTTCGTATTGCATTTTATTCCCCTTTTTACCACTCAATAATGTCATCTGATCCTGTCCCTTCATCTTGGAGTGTTCTGCCTTGATTAACTGTTTTAACAACTGGTTCACCATAAACGGTTGTTCCATCTACTGTAATCCAGAAAGGTGTTACTGTTATTTCTGTATCAAAATCTGCTTTTCCTATACCTGTAATTGTAATTGCTTTAAAGAATGAAGATGATTCACTAAACTCCTCACTTGGTCTATAGTCAAGAACTTCATTTCCCGATATTGCATACAATCTTTGATATACTTTATTAGAACTTACTATTCTTTCTTTACCATTATAGTTTATCTTGAAACCCGCTTTCACATATTTCAACGAATCAACAGTTGTAACAAAACGAATTGAACCTGTCGAATCATTTGTACTATCATTATCAGTCAAATTAGCAGAAATTTGAGCTTTTACATCCATTACTTTTTTATCAATAAATTTAGCATACGCCTTCCCGTCTTTTGGTGCATCACCTTTGATAGGTTTTGTACACTCTTTATCCTCATACCATCCGGAGAATACATGTCCGTCTTTCTTTGGTGGCTTGTGACCATGTTCTGAACGATGTTCCTCAAAATCTTCTTTCTCAAATTCTTCTATAACTGCCTTTTCCTCAAGAAAGGTGACCGGAATCACTTTCTCCTTCGCATAATCATATGCAGTACTGTTTTCATAGCATGAAATAGTAGCATAAACACGCTTAAAGAATGTTTGATTTATTCCTGTGTAATGCGAACACTGATATCCGATTGCACCGTATTCAAATTCGGTATCCTTATTTTTAATAGAAATATTAATTTCGCCACTTTCTCCAAATGCACCAGTCTTAATTACTTCGACACTTTCTGCAACCGAATACGTATCTCTTGTCTGTTTTGGGCACCAAATCAATTCTCTACCGTCTTTACTAAACAAAACACCATCTACACTTCTGTAATGTTGATTATCTGGAGCAACATTAATTGCAGTTAAATTAGAGCATTGACCAAATGCAAATTCACCAATATGTTCTACAGAAGCAGGAATAGTTATCTCCGTCAAATTAGTACATTTCCAGAATGCAACATTCCCAATGCTTAACAAACCGTTTGGTAAAACAATCTTTTTCAATGTTTTTTGACCTTCAAACGCATTATCTGCAATTACTGTAGTTCCTTCCTTAAATGTAAACTCTGCATCTTCTGCAATTGTTCCATCATATGTGTAGAAAATATGTTCCAAATAAACACTTCCTGTTGCTTGTGCTTCTCTCCATGCAGTGCCATCAAATGAATGACCGCCAAGCGAAATAAGAGAATCTGGAACTTCAATTTCCGCCAAGTCACCACTATTTAAGAAAGCCGCATAAGCAACCTTTGTAACACCTTCAGGAACAGAAATGCTCTTTAACTTAGAACCGGTAAATGCATAAGTCCCAAATTCAGCTACATTCTCCATATTTATTTCTTCTATAGGACAATACGAAAATGCCCAGTCATCTACAATAACAGATTTGTTTTCAAAAAACACTTTAGACAACTGCTTGCAATTTGAAAAAGAACTACGAGTAATGACTTTCAAACCTTCCCCAATTGTAACATTGTTTAACTTTTCACAACTATTAAAAGCATACTCGCCTATATTAATAACATTGTCCGGTATCGTAAGTGTTTGAATTAAGGAATTACTAAATGCATATCTCTCTATAGTTGTTATATTATTTGGAATATTAATTGTTTGAATCGATGTTCCTGTAAAAACTCCTTCTCCAATGCTTGACAGACCTTTACCTATCGTAATATTTTCAAGGTCACTCCATGCAAATGCATATTCTTTAATACATTCTACACTATCAGGAATAATGAGTGCCTTTAGACCTACATTATCAAATGCATATTCACCAATTGATTTTAATGTGTTTGGCAATGTGATTTCCTCCAAATTCATAGCATTTGAAAATCCACATTTTTCGATTGATACTAATGAATTAGGTAAATCCACACTTGTCAGTGCCGTACAGTTACTAAATGCCGCATATGCAATATTTGTAACACCATTGGAAATACTTATACTCGTTAATTTTTCACAACCAGCAAAAGCAAATGCACCTATTTCTGTCACTGTATCAGGCATAATATAGCTTCCTGCTTTGTCTTTGTCGCAGGTAATTACTTTTGTTTTGTCTGCGTTAAAGATGACTCCATCTTCTTCTACAAAAGACGTATTGTCATATACTAAATTTATATGGCCATATTGTACAGAAAACATAATTCCAATATCATCAACAAAGGAAGGAATCACGAATTCTTCCCCCTTTGCAACTGGATATGCAACAAGTGTTTTCTTTGTTTTATTATAAAGAACACCATCCTCGGTTGTGTATGCTGCATTACTCTCAGAAACAGTAATGTTTTCTAACTGGTTGCAAGCTCTAAACATATCGGCATGGAGATATTCTACCCCACCTCCGATGCTAATTGTTTGCAATGCTGAATCCCAATAGTAATGCAATGCATCTTCTTCTATTACCTTAACTGTATCTGGTATTATAAGATTTTTAATAAATTGTGCTGATTCTCCTAGTCCTTCAAGTACGACAACCGGTTTTCCTTCAATTTCTGAAGGAATTTCAAAAGTATCAATGATTTTTGAATAACCTATAAAATGTATTTTACCGTCTACTTCATAATAACTATAACCTTGTGATTCTAACATATCAACTTTCACTTCTGTAGATATATCACCTGGGCATGTTACCGTAAAGTAATTATCGCCCCCAACTGTCCACGGATTCTCTGCCTGGTTAGAACTTACAGTCACACCAATTTCATCTGCACCCGTACGATATTCATTTTTACCATCTGAATATTCTTCGCGCTCTCCGTAATATCCTGTAAAGCTACTTCCATCATCATTGGTAATTTTATAATAGAATGTCGGGATCTCATAAATTGCCACTCCACCTTCATTTGTACAATTTCTCCCCTCAACAACATCTGCTACACTCAACACCTCGATGGATACATATGGTGGTTCAACAATGCTTACGGTATAGATAGTCTCTACACCTGTCACACTTGCTGTAACAGTATGTTCACCAATTCCCCATTGATTCTTATAACTTTGATTGTCTTGAATAAATATATCATAAGAATTTCCATTATACTCAAACCAAGTGGAATTGATTCTTATAACAGTGCCATCTTTAAATTTAACTTTTCCAGAAACATTGTTGCTACAATTGTATCTATAATAAGACACATATTCCCCTGTTTCCCAATCATAGTCTTCTTGAATTTGACCGTTTGTAGCTTCAATAATTTCACATTTATCAATTTCAATGCTGGCAATTGGAGACTCTATAATTTTTACTGTAAACTTCACCTCATAGCCCATTAAATTACCTGTTACGATATGATCACCAAGCCCCCAGATATTCACTCCACTTTGGTCTGTATTACAATTAAATGAATACTGTTGACCGTTGTATGTAACACCGTATCTTTGGTTGGTAAATGTTGTACCATCATCAAAGGTTACACTAAATGTAGGTTGAAAATTCAAATAATGATAATACTCTATTTCATTATTATTTTGGTCATATCCTGTTGTGTAATAACCTTCTGTTTTTTCAATCAGTTCAAGACTATCACAGGTTACACTCACTACTGGACACTTAACAATCTCAACACTGAATTCTGCTGTTGCATCCCCAAGTTGTGCAGTTACAGTATGTGTACCAACGCCCCATGGATTATAACAACTTTGATCTGTGAAAAAACTCATATGATAGAACTGACCATTATGTTCCACACTATATTGCTGGTTTCTATAAACAGTACCATCTGTAAACTCTACCGTAAAAGTTGGATAAAGGTCACTATAATAATAATATTCTACATAATTTCCCATTTCCATATTATGTTCCGTTGTAGAATAACCTCTTGTACCTTCCATGATTTCTACTGACTCACATGTCAGACTTTTAATAATAGATGTTCCTGTTTCATTTTCAATGGTTTGCTCACTATTCTCCGCATACAATGACTGTTGTGGGATAGTTGCCAACAACATACTCAACACCAAAACTCCTGCTAATAATTTTCTTGTTTTTTTCAAAACACTCACTCCTTTGCTTTTTTATGTTAATTTTTAATACTACCAATATAATTTTGTATATTCACGGGAAGTTCTGTGATCGGCTGATCTTTAATCCTCTTTCCCAATTTACTTATTCTTTTCTCTGCCTGTTCTAATCGTTGTGATACTTTAATTAATTCCTTTTTACACACTTCTGCACTATATGTATCTCCTGATTTTGTATACAAACTAATCCCATTGATAAGCATGTAACAATATTCTTCATATTCTTCATATTGAAAAGGAGCTCTATCCAGAAGTTCATTTTTATATGCTATTACATTTGCAAAATCACCTTTTGAATATGCCTGCCTAGCTTTCACCGTATAGGCTAAAGTTACAAACTCATTTCGTAGTAAAATTTCATCAGCAAGTTCTGCCGCTTCATTAATATCATCAATTTTTGTTAATTGGTAAGTTGCAGCCTGTGTATTCCATGGATATATCTTTAAAACCCAATCATATTTTTCAGTCTGGAATAATATAAGTGAAGTTCCAACATATAGACAAAAACATATAACTGCGCCAAAACACAATCCAATGCCTTTTTTTTTACATCGAATAACATTCTCCTTACCTGTTTCATAGTCCATAAATAGAAGAAATAACCAAAACATCGAAACAAATTGCAAGTTAAAATCAAAACAACTATGCAAGAACATCACAATTATAATAACCTTTCTATGCAACGTTGTTCCCTTATTCAATACTGTTTTTACAATTGCAATAATTAATAATATGCAAGGAATCCAACCTACATCCAACATCATCTGCAGCCAATCGTTATGGATGTAGCGTACAGAATACATGCCAGTCTGTATGCTTTGCTGAATGTAATAATACCCCATATATCCCAAACCAAACGGATTCTTTAATATTGTTGGAAATGCATCAATAAAATATAGAATTCTACCAACAAAAGTGCTTTCAGTCAAAGAAATAGACATATAACGCGCAATAACACTTACTCCGCCTAACAAGAATGCATATACTACAATTCCAACTACTCCAAGCCCTATTAGGCTTATTCCAATGAGTCTAACTTTCTTATTACTATTTGTTAAAATTAGTATTAAATTAGCTATTACAGCTAGCACAAATACGGTACGACTTCCAGTTAACAACAAGCCTGTAATCAACATTACCAAACTTACACAATCTATTAACTTATATCTGTTTTTTTCTAACAAAACCAGTTCTGAAACAAGTAGTAACAACGCAAATGTATTTGGATATTGATAAAAGCCTGCCATTCTCCCAGCAACAGTAAATTTTGATTCCAAAACTGGAATCAGCATTCCAATAATTGACAAAATTGTTAACACCGCTACTACATATGGCATTATGTTTATTGTCTCTTCCCTACAATCTTTTTCTTGCATAAGAACAAATAAAAAAAGTAGAACAGGTAAAAACTTAAATACACCAATAAATGCCATTCCAAAATCAACTGCCCATAATGTACTAACTAAGTAGAAAATAACCAATCCAATTACAGCCATACTTGTGTTATTCCAATAAAAATGAAATTGTTTTTCTTTTCTAACCTTCCAAATTAAAACAATTAATAATAATACACTAAAAGCACAGGAATAATACTCATAAAAAGTTCCCGTGCAAACTAATGAAACAAAAAAAATAATTGTTAAAACTGGATATTTTTTAATGTAGTTTTCCATATCTTAATTTCCTTAAAAGTACATATATAAAATATCATACACGATAACGTTTTTCAATACTTTTTACAATATTTTCAATTCATCGCGTGCTTGATACAATGGTATGTATGTGAAGGAGATAATTAAACATGACAAAAAAAGAATTAGCGGAAATAGGCGAACGCCTTCGTTCCAAAAGAATTGCATTAAATTTAACACGAGAACAGTTTGCTGAATTGGCTGATATTTCTCCAAGTTTTTATGGTCAATTAGAAGTGGGTGGTTCTCAAATGTCAATTGATACACTCCTTAAAATTTCACGTTCTCTACATGTAGATATGGAATATATTTTACTAGGAAAAGAATCTAAAGATAATTCAAAAGAATTGGAACCAGTAATTGAATTGCTTCACAATTGCTCTAATCGGGAATTAAAACTAGCATACGATGTTTTGAAATTATTTTTAATGAAAATTTAATTCAAGAATAAATAAAGGATGAAAATTCACTGTAATGAATTTTCATCCTTTATCTTCTAAATTCATAATACTTCTGCCCGTTCTCCAGTGTCACACCTCTAGCCGCTGCCATCTCACTTATCGTCACAAGCTGATAGCCCCTATTTACTAGCTCCGGAATGACTTGCAGTACCGCCTGCACCGTAGTCTCATGGATGTCGTGAAGCAAAATAATCTCCCCATCCTTAGCAGCATTCAATACATAGTTTTTGACAAAAGCCATATCCTTTTGTTCCCAGTCTCTGGTATCTACCGACCACATTGCCAAAGGCATGCCTACCGCTGACTGCACCACTTCATTCACTGCACCATAAGGCGGTCGCATGAGTGTTGCAGGTTCTCCTACTATATTTTGAATTGCCTGATTCGTTACATTTATCTCGTTTTGAATTCCTGCAACATCTAATTCTGTCAGTCTTGCATGGTGTGTGGTATGATTGCCAAGTTCACAACCGATGTCCTTCATCTTTTTCACCGTCTCCGGATAATGTGGTACATTCGTACCAACCATAAAGAATGTTGCTCTGGCATCATATGCTTCCAGTTGCTCTAACAGTTGCATGGTAAATTTGCTCGGTCCATCGTCAAAGGTAATGGCAATCATCGGTTTAGCTGGGTTCACCTTATTCTTCTTTGAATCAAACTTGCCATCTTTTCCAAAATAATAGGTTGCGCCAAGTATCTCTTGCTTTCCTTCTACTCGCTTTCCGTTTTCAGCGAAGTAATAGGTGTCAGGTCCAATGTTTGTCCATCCGCCTGCCTTCGTGCCATCCAGAAAGGTAAAGGCACCATTATCCCAATCACCATGCTTATTTAAAACCTCGAATACGCCATCTTCCACTCGATACTGAATACGATTATGCCAATGCTTTGTCAATTTATCTCGCATAGTGGTTTCTAATTCAATATTTAAAGGATAACTACCCTCGGTTGTTGCATCTATATGATGACTCAAATCATATCCTCTTTTCTCATTTAATTCCATCACAAGATCACTGACTTTGTATCCGGCTTCTCTATCCAGCACAACATCACGTTTACCGGAAAATTCAGCATAGACATTGAACTCCGGAATCTCTTCGCCCTGTCTTATGGTTACATCATCCACTTTTAACGTTACTACAGGCAGAAAGCTGTAACAATATCCGATGCCTGCAAATAAAAATAGTAGGGCAAATATTATTATAAGCCCTACTATAAAACTCTTTTTATCTCCAAATTCTTTGTTCATATATGTTTCCCTTATAATAATTTATCTCCGAAACTCATTATATGACAAAAATCGACATTATGCAAGGTTGAGTGTGCATGATTATACCTTGTTTATACCCTTATAACACAAAAATTCGCGTTATTACGGTCTACCATTAAAATTTTATAATCTGCACCGTATGAGAAAAATATTAAAAACAAAAACTACGGTGCAAAATTCTAATTGATTACTCTACACCGTATTTACACTGCAGAAAAATAAAGCTCAATAACAATTTTACGGTACAAAAATTACGTTTCTTATTTTGCACCGTATTCACATAACATAGTGAACTGGTAAGATAAAAGTAGACACCTACGTAATTTTTGTAGACACTATTTCTTATAAGGTCTACACTATAGTAAACAACAGTCGACAGGAGGTGTCAAATGAAATACACAAAAGAACAACGATTAGACATCGGAAAGCA
>JAZNXJ010000059.1:0-20515 GCA_045593805.1 Faecalimonas sp. | reverse complement strand
TTTTGTCCATTCTAAGTTGTTGATATTGAATTGACCAACTGCATAATGACCTGCTTTTGCTTTTTGAAGCATTTCTTTTGCTGATACTAACATAATAATACCCTCCATAGTAGTAATATTTCGCATTAAGAACGGTGCCTTTCCGTTCCAAATGACCCGTAGGGGAATCGAACCCCTGATTCCAGCGTGAGAGGCTAGCGTCTTGACCGCTTGACCAACGGGCCCTACACTTGTACATTGTAGAACATTTTTCCACAATATACAAGTACTTTTTTATCTTTATCCTTATTATTCTTAGAACAACGTTACGTATGCCTGAATCGTGATATATAGAATTACAATTGGCAAAATAAAGGTCAGGTAGAATTTATATGCCTTGGAAGTTGGGAACTTCATACCGGTTCCGGTATTCGCTTCTTTGACAAATTTATCCCATCCCCAGCCGTATCTGGTTGTACAGAACAGTAGGTACACTACCGAACCTAACGGAAGCAGATTGTTGCTGACTGCAAAATCTTCCAAATCCATAATGCTCTTTCCTGCAATTTGGAAGCGTGCCCAATCTGTCATACCCAAAATACATGGGATCGCCAAAACAATCAGTAATATTCCGTTAATCACAGTTGCTTTCTTCTGTGTCCAGCCGAAAATCTCTCTGGTACAAGCAATAATATTCTGGAACACTGCAATGACCGTTGATAAAGCCGCAAATGTCATAAACAGGAAGAATAGGCTTCCCCACAAACGACTTCCCGCCATCTCGTTAAACACATTTGGCAATGTTATAAATACAAGCCCCGGACCTTCTCCCGGATTAATTCCAAAGGCAAAGCATGCTGGGAAAATAACCAGTCCTGACAGAATTGCAACTGTTGTATCCAGCGCCATAACACTAACTGCCTCTCCCGTAAGGGAGCGTTCCTTTCCAATATAGCTTCCAAAAATGGATAGAGAGCCAATTCCTATACTAAGGGTAAAGAAGGATTGTCCCATAGCAGCAAAAATCACTTCTCCAAGTCCAGCTTCCTGAATCTTGGAGATATCTGGTTTTAAATAAAACTCCAAGCCCTCCATTGCATTTGGAAGAGTCAATGCACGAACTACAAGAACTAACATAATACCAAACAAGCACAGCATCATTGGTTTTGTAATCTTCTCAACACCCTTTTCCAACCCAAAGGAACAGATAATCAATCCAAACACTGATACAAGCAGCATCCAGATAATCATCTCATTGCGGTTAGTGGTTAATTCACCAAAGATTTCTCCGATTTGAGTTGCATTTGCACCTACAAAATCGCCTTTTACTATTTTATAGAAATATGCTAGCATCCAACCGGCTACAGTTGTATAAAACATCATCAGTAAATAGTTACCTGCAATCGCAAAATATTTATGCCAATGCCATTTCGTGCCTTCCGGCTCTAATGCTTCATAGGATTTACCAACACTTTTCTGGCTGGCACGCCCCATGGCAAACTCCATTACTACTACCGGTAATCCCATTGCAATCAGGAAGAACAAGTAGATTAATACAAATAGTCCTCCGCCGTATTGTCCCGTGATATATGGGAATCTCCAAACATTTCCAAGTCCAATTGCACATCCCGCCGAAATCAAAATAAATCCCAATCTCGACGAAAACTTTTCTCTTTTTTCCATTTAACTAGTCCTCTTTATCTCTCTTTTGCACCATAATCTGTAGGGCTTTTTGCTTATTTTCAATATGCACCCTGCTGTGTTGTCCACCGAATTCACCATCCAGTGTCCAAGGAATTTCCTCATCCGATTCCAGAATCAGGTCCCCACTCTTAAAGGTATACATATGCTTTGTATCAAAGCTTTCCACTAATAGGGAAGTAATAATTTCATTTAATTCCACTAAATTCTTTGGTTTCTTAATTAAAGTAACTTCAAATTCGCCATCATCAAATTTCACTTCTTTTCCCGTAATATTACGGAAACCAGCTACTGATTTGGAATTCGTTATCATGCCAATCATGAACTCATCCTCAATCACTTTGTCACCATTTGTTACTTTAATACGGTAAGAAGGAATGCTGGCCAAACGCTTCACGCCTTCCAACACATAGGCAGCATGTCCCAATGCACTCTTTAACTTCTGGTCCGTCTGATACGGAACATCGGTAAAAAGTCCAAAGGCCGCAACATAAACAAAAATGTCCTTATTGAATTTCCCAATATCACAGGCAAATGCTTCCCCATGCACCGTAGTATCTGCCGCTTCCATAATATCCCGCGAAATATGAAGGCTACTTGCAAAGTCATTGGTTGTTCCAGTTGGAATATAACCGATTGGAATCCTGTGCTTCTTTTCACGCTTCATCATACCCGTAACCACTTCATCCAAGGTGCCATCGCCACCACTACATACAACCATATCAAAATCATCATCCATATCAACAATCTTGTAGTATGCATCCTTGTAGGTCTGAGTCGGATAAACATTCAGCTCATACCCTGCCTTCACAAAAAGGTCCAAGACATCTGACAGTTTCGCTTTCAAAAGGCCTTTTCCTGCATTCGGATTATATACAAATAACATTTTCTTCATGGCAGTACCTCCTATTAAAAATATGAGAGTTTGTTTTAACAAACTCTCTCATCGCTGGTCTATATTATTGTGTCATTAAGTATGTTTCGATCTCGTCAGCAGCTGCAACTTCATCTACTCCTTCTGTCACAACAACTACTTCATCGCCATTGCCAACACTCAAAGACATCATACCCATAATACTTTTTGCATTGATGCTCTTTGTTCCAACTTCAATATGTACTTGACTTGAAAATTGGCTGGCCTTCTGCACTAACATTGCAATTGGGCGCGCTTCTAAACCTGATTCGCGTTTCACAGTTACACTCTTCTTTACCATTTTGGTTCCTCCTTACTTATTTCTTATATCTTCTGCTAATTCACTAAGTTTCCTCAAACGATGATTGACACCTGACTTCCCGAGTGGTTCTGTTAGCAAATCGCCCAGTTCCTTCAATGTAGCATCGGGATATAACAATCTCAATTCCGCAATTTCCTGCAAGCCTTCCGGCAGATTATCAAGACCCACTGTTTTTTCAATCAGTCGAATATCCTCTGCCTGCTTTGTAGCTGCTGAAACTGTTTTATTTATATTCGCAGTTTCACAGTTCACTTGTCTGTTTACTGAATTTCTCATTTCTTTTAAAATTCGTACATTTTCCATCTCCATCAAAGCAATCGGAGCTTCCATGATATTAAGCAAGTCCACAATCTGTGAACCCTCTTTCAGATAGACCACATACGATTTTTTCCGTAAGATGACCTTTGCATCCAAACCGAAGCTATTAATGAGCTTCTGAATCTGCTCTGCCTTTTTCTGGGACGCACATACCATTTCAATATGATATGACTTCTCCGGATGGCTCATGGAACCTGATGCGAGAAATGCTCCACGAAGAAATGCTCTCTTGCAGCAACTCTTGTGAACAATCAGATTACGGCTGGTAGAAAACTCTTCCGAAACCTCGCCGTCACCGTCCACCAATCGAGCCGCTTGTAACACCTTCATGGCTTCCTCATGTTGCTTGATAACCACTGTATAAGTGATGTTCCCCTTGCTCTTATTAATTGTAACAAGAGACTCAGCCTCTATATTAAATGTTTTTCTCAATAATGTAAAGCATTTTCTTGCTACGGAAATATTTTCCGTGCGAACTTTCACAGCATAGCGGTCCCGACTGTCAATCGTAACCTTGCCACACATGCTGATAATCGCAGCAATTTCTGCTATCTGACAGTGCTTCTCTCCATTCCATTGTCTGGACAACTCTTCCTTTACTTTTCCGGAAAATGTTAATTCCTGTTTCATATCCTAAAATTCTCCCAAAGTCTTCACTTCCGGTTCCAACTTCACACCAAACTCCTGCATAACCTTATCTGATACCTGTCGCATCAACTCCCTAATATCTGCTGCTGTTGCCTGGTCTTTATTAATCACAAATCCACAATGCTTCTCAGATACTTGAGCGCCTCCCACCTGGAAACCACGAAGTCCCGCATCCTGAATTAATTTTCCTGCAAAATATCCTTCCGGCCTTTTAAATGTGCTGCCTGCACTTGGATATTCCAACGGCTGCTTCGTCACACGCTGACATTTAAGTTCATCCATTCTTGCACGAATCGCTTCTTTCTCCCCTGGTTGCAGCTGATATTCAGCCTCAAGCACCACATAACCCTTCTTTGCAATCACGCTGGTACGATACCCGAGTTCTAAATCTTCCTTGTTAATAGTGATAATATCGCCATCCTGCGTTAGCACTGTTGCATTTACAAGGATGTCTTTCATCTCTCCGCCGTAAGCTCCTGCATTCATAACAACTGCTCCGCCTACTGTTCCCGGAATCCCTGCCGCAAACTCAAATCCCGTAAGCTCTGCCTCCAAGGTGGCGGTTCCTACACGAGATAATAAGGCACCTGCTTGAACTTTTACCCTGTCGCCCTCTATCTGAACGTCATTCATAGCCTTATAAATCTGAATAATCACGCCGCGATATCCCCTGTCGCCTACCAAAAGGTTGCTGCCATTTCCCAAGATATAATATGGCACTTCTGCATCTTTACACAGGGTAACTATTTTTTTCACTTCTTCCGCATTCTGTGGCATCACAAAATAATCCGCATTTCCCCCCACGCGAAATGTAGTATGCTTTTTCATCGGTTCATCCACCAGCACACGTTCTTCATCTATGCAATTAATCAATTGATTGTAAAAATCTAATTTCATTGATACACTCCAAACTAAAATCTTCTTAATTTAATAGAGTTCTAAAATTCATCATACAACAAAGTTTGGTTAAATTCAACGGGCTCTTGCAAATTTACATAAAATGGGTTATAGTATTCTAGTATATGTGTATACAAATATTTTAATTCAAGAAGGAGTGATGTATCAGTGGACCCTAGTGCCGCCATACAGATTGTAGTATTATTCATACTACTGGGATTATCTGCATTTTTCTCATCTGCAGAAACAGCTTTGACAACCGTAAACAGAATTCGAATGCGTTCTTTAGCAGACGAAGGTAACAAACGCGCCAAGATGGTGTTAAAGATTACCGATAACTCAGGTAAAATGCTGAGTGCCATTTTAATTGGTAACAACATTGTGAATCTTTCGGCTTCATCTTTGACAACAACGATTGCGATAACATTTGGTGCACCAATGGCAGTTGCAATTGCAACAGGTATTATTACCGTACTTATTCTGATTTTTGGTGAAATTACACCAAAAACAGTTGCTACAATTAATTCTGATAAGCTTTCTTTAGTATATGCTTATCCTATTCATTTTATTATGACAATTGTAACTCCAATTAGTATTGTAATCAACCTGCTGGCTCGTGTCATTTTCTTCATCATCCGTGTGGACCCGAATGCAAAACCGGATGCCATCACAGAAGAAGAACTCCGCACCATTGTGGATGTGAGCCATGAAAGCGGTGTTATTGAAGAAGAAGAACGCGAAATGATTAAAAACGTGTTTGACCTTGGCGATGCAAAAGCCAAAGATGTTATGGTTCCTCGTGTCAATGTGATTTTTGCTGATGTAGACAGCACCTATAGTGAATTGATTGAGCTTTTCCGTGAACATAAATTCACACGTCTCCCGGTTTATGAGGAGACAACGGATAATGTAATCGGTACAATCAATATGAAGGATCTGCTTTTATATGATAATACAACGGAATTCCAGATTCGTGAGTTCCTGCGCGATGCGTATTTCACTTATGAGCACAAGAACATTTCCGAGCTTCTTGTGGAAATGCGTGAAGCATCCTATAATATCGCTATTGTCCTTGACGAATACGGCGAAACCGCCGGCTTAATCACTTTGGAAGATATTCTGGAAGAGATTGTCGGTGAAATCCATGACGAATACGACGAATACGAAGAAGACGAGCTTCTGACTCGCGTTAATGATTTCGAGTATATTTTGGAAGGTTCCATTAGTCTTGATGACTTGGATGACCGTCTGGAACTCAAATTAGAGTCTGAAGAATATGATTCTCTCGGCGGATTCATTATCGAGCATCTAGATCGCCACCCTGAAGTTGGTGATGAGATTGTAACCGAAAGCGGTCTGCGCTTGGTCGTAGACTCTTTGAACAAGAACCGTGTGGAAAAAGTTCACATCTATATCCCGGAAGACTTCTATGAGGAAGATGAGGACGAGGATGAGGATGAAGAATAGGTAGATGAGTAAGAGGCTGTCGCTAGTCGGCGGCCTCTTTTGTTGTGTGCTGTAGGTTGTATATTGTTCTATATTGTTCTTCGCATATCATCTGCCTTCGATAACTGAGTGAAACATTCTAGAAAGACTAGGCAACTGCGTTCAGAGATGTTATTATGGTAGCACGTCAAGAAACTCACAGGTTCAAACATCTTGCCGTGCTACCACATTATCTAAACTGCAGTTGCAAGTCTTTCTATAGAATCTTTCAATGTTATCTCTCGCAGATGATATGCGAAGAACTTATATTGGAAAAATCTTTATTCCATCCTTACTACAAATTTCTTTATCGGTCACATTCAAACAACATGCTTCAATATCTGATAAATTGACCTTCCATCCTCTCGTCCAAATTCATGCAATGAACCGGTATACAGAGCCCTTGGCGTTTTCAACTCCTGCTTCTCTATGAAATTCAAAATATTATCCGTCTTCTTTGCATATTCCGACCCTTCAAATGCTCTTATAATCTTATTCACAAATTCTCTATGTTCTTTTATTCGCGCCTGTTCTGAATCTATATTCAAGGTTCGAGATTTTTCTTTTATTAACTTTTTTCGTTCGCCATCCTCGGGTGCATTTAGTGACAACAATGCTTTTTCTATATTAGGAGCCACCAACACCGTTATATTTTGGCTCTCACATTTGATGCGAAAAAAATCGGTTATTGCTACAAACCCCTTATCTCTACTTATAATACAAATTTGTCTCTCGCTACTCGCACTTAAACAGCCACACTCTGTAGCAATGTAAAAATCCAATGCGTTCTTTCCAGTTTTAACCAACTTGTATGCCTTGAACTCACATTGGCTTCGTTCTATCATCTCTATATATTCTGCACGAATCTTTTCACATGACTGACTATAAAAAATAATAAGTGTATCATTTTCATGCAGGTATTCCGCACCTTTTAATCCATCTGTTGTAGCTACATTTTCATAGTCTACCAGTATCGTCGCCAATGGCTTCACCACCTTGTTTTTCAACTAATCTATTTAAATATCTTCTACTATTTTTCTGTTCTCTAGCATTATATATCTGCCTCACAAATTTTCTATTGCTTTTTCCTAAAATCTCTAATATAATATAGTTAACAAGGAAGTCGGAAGGTGAGTGCACATCACCCGTTCCGGCGAAAATTTATTAATGAACTACAAAAGGTAGCCGTTCCTAAACTTTGTCAGAGCAGGACGGCTACTTTTTATTTTTCACATTCAGAATTGAAACAATTAATAACGCAACGGTTAATATTATTGAAAATTCCTCATATGTACTCATAAGCATCATCCTTTCTGTAAGGCTCAGAACGGATGAGAGCACGTCCCCCGACCACCAAGTTAACAAACGAAGCCGCGGCAATTGCCACGGCTTCATTCTATATTAATGCCTACATTACAGCCACGAGGATTACCTCCAGCCAACCGACTTAACGCTTTAACCTTTTTCATGGATTTCAACACATTTCTATGTCTACACTAAAGTTTCCAATTTACATAAAACCATTCAAGAAGAAAATCATTGACAATTCACCTTTAACGGTTCAAACAAAACACAAAACAGTTAAATTGGAGATGTATATTTTCATCACAAACCCAACTTTTACAAAAGGTAGGATTTGAACCTACGACAGCATGATTACTAGTCATGTGCGCTACCCACTGCGCCACTTTCTAAGTCAAGCAACCCAATTTAATCAGAATTGGTAATCTTTATGTGTTTGTAACGTAACCCTGTTACGGGAAGCCGGATTAGAGGTTTTCGTAATGCAGGCAAAATTCCTATTATGCTACTTCAATAAAAGTAGTCGCATTAGATACCTTAATCTGAGTATCCAACTCCGTCAAAAGCGTATTACGTTTTTCCTCTAATGCTTCTAATTTTTTCTTCACGTCAAGCGGATCAACTAACTCAGTTGTATTTTCTTTTACATAAGCTTCTACAACACTTAGCGGTTTGTCATCCTTTGTCTTGGAATCTCTTCCAAGGATGCTTAGACGCATATCCTCTGCAGTTGATTGGAGTTGGCTGTTTTTATTATCACAGAATCGAACTCTTTCGTTAAACTCTGCTTGCATTTTATGCTGAAGGTTACCTTCAAAATCTGCCTCATCCTCATATGCGCCCAAACCTCGCAATCTGCTTCTAAGAGAAATTGCCCCTGCAACTGTAAATGTTCCATATGACGTTGTGATTTCCGTCTGTGCATTTGAAGCCACAATTGCGGCATCAAGCTTCTGAAAACGGTCGATTAAATCTAAAATTTGATGATATGCTGCTTCTGCTTCTTTGGCATAATCCTCTTTACTGATACGCTTTGTATAAACCTTCTCTTCATTCGGTTTAATCGTATCAACAAAGCTTGCTTTTGCAATCTTATCTGCAATTTTCTTGACCAACAAGTCTCTTTCATCCAAGGCCTGTGTTACCAACATTTTCTCACTCATAAAAAATCCTCCCTTAAAATCTGTTTCTAAAAACAATTCTAAAGGAGGACATCCCATTTGTCATTGAACTTGTAATTCAATTCTTAAGCTGCGTGCAAACCATTTAATTTTTCATAGTACACATGTAATCTTCTATCACACAAATCATGAGGTTCTATTATGAGACTTGGCGCAATCGGCGCTCTATTGCCACGCACAATTGAATCAATCGGCAATTGGAACAATTCGCTAAGGGCATATAAATTGTCTATAGTCGGCATATTAATACCGTCAATCCAACGATATACACTCTGTACGCATCCTAATCCAAGGTATTCTTGTACGTCCTTCGCGCTAAAACCACGCATGTCCATGATTCTGCGTAAATTAATTCCTGTTTCTCGTTTGTTGATTAATGGGAACATAGGCACCTTCCTTTCATTTTGAAATCACATTTTAAGATTTCTCACTTAGCATCACTCGTTCCATGCATTCGAAGCATCAGCCTTCCGCCATGCTCCTTTAACCACTTGCGTGGTCTTCTGTAATCCGGTATCACTTTCTCTACCTGCGTCCAAAACCTTGATGAATGATTCATCTCCGATCGATGACTGAGTTCATGAACCACAACGTAATCCAGCACCTCCGGCGGTGTCATCATCAGCAGACAGTTGAAGCTTAAGTTCCCTTCTCGGCTACAGCTTCCCCATCTGGTCTTCTGCTTGCGAATGGAAACTTGCCCATAAGCAACTTCCATCAGCCTAGCATAGTAGGCAACCTTCTCTGGAATCACCTGCTTTGCTAACTTCAGGAGGCTCTCTATCTCTTTTTCTGGAAATAATCCTTCTGCCTGCAACGAATCCCTATCTTCTTCCTGCTTTTGCAAATGCTTTGCCAGCCAAGAAGACTTTGACTCTACAAATGCACGTATCTCCGTCTCTGACATATGCCTTGGTGCACGCACCAGAACGTCACCCACTGACGTAATCTCCAGAGAAATAGTTCTGCGATTGCTACGGATTACTTTAATAACTTCTCTGCCCATTCTTTCTCCTTAAAACCGGTGAGCACATAATCCTCCCCCACCACTAATGGACGTTTTACAAGCATTCCATTTGTGGCAAGAAGCTGCAGTTGCTCCTCTTCCGTCATCTGTGGCAATTTGTCCTTCAGCCCCATGTCTTTATACAAAAGTCCACTTGTATTGAAGAACTTCTTCAGTGGCATCCCACTTATCTGATACCATACCTTCAACTCTTCGTAGGTAGGGTTTTCCTCTTTAATTGGTCGCTCCTCGAATTCAATATTGTTCTCCTCCAACCAATTGAGGGCTTTTATGCATGTGCTGCATTTTCTGTATACTAAAACTAACATTAACGTTACCTCCTAACATTCTATTTCACATATTTGCACCCTTAAGTTTATAATAGTGCAAAATTTGCACTTTCGTCAATTTAATGTGCAAATTTCCACCTCATACAAATCTTCAAACTTTATCTTCGTGTTCACTACCTTCAGCACCCTGGCCGTCTCATCTATCTTTGACACCATCCCCGTCATTTTCAGGTATTCCCCATTGCAGAAATACACCACCGTAATAATGTCATTTTTTTGCACCTGTCTCAATTTCCGGTCTAACTCTTCCTTATATTCTTCGGAGAGTTCTCGGCGCTCCACCACGATTTTCTCCCGCATGCGAAGTGCCTCCATATGACCTTTCAACGCGGCAAAGGGCATGAACTGCTTTGCCCGCTCTTCTCGGCTCATCTTATATCTAACCACTTTTATGCCCTCCTATCTGCTGGTTTCGCTCGATGGTCGTTGCCCCTTTTTCCAAATTCATTCCTTTTAGAATTGCATTTTTCCCATACTTACCCTTGATATTCAGCATGGCTTTCTGAAGCTGCAGCTCCCGTTCCATTTCCTCTGGGTCAGTGAACAAATCATACTGACGATAGACTTCGTCAATGACACGGTTAAAGGTAATATGCATCCGCCGTACAAACTGATGAGGACTTACAATCTGCTCATACAGTCTTTCCGTATAAGCAACAATCTGGCGGGAGGAGCTGGTGGTAACCGTCATGCTAATGGTTCCGTGTGCCGGTTTGGATGCATAGCGATTGGAGTACCCGACGTGAAGAGTAATGGAATCGGTCACCAACCCTTTTTCTACCAACTCCAAAGAAAGCAAATCTGCCATTTCTTTTATAATTAATTTCCCTTCTTCATAGGAGTAATCCCGAGGCAGCACTTGACCACTGGTAATGGAATTGGTTTTCGCTCGATAGGACTTAATATCTGACATTAACGTGGTCTCTCGCCCCCAGGCGTGGTCTATCAGAAGTTCGGCATCGATACCAAACATGCGATACAGCATTTCCTCATCTGCGTGGGCAACATCACCCATGGTATAGATCCCCTGGGTCTCCAAGCGATTGGCAATGCCCCGCCCGATGCGCCAGAAATCCGTCAGCGGCTTATGGTTCCACAGGGTTTTGCAGTACATATTTTCATCCAATATCCCGATATGGTCCTCCACGTGCTTTGCGGTGATATCCAAGGCAACCTTGGCGAGATACAGATTCGTTCCAATTCCACAGGTTGCCGTGATTCCGGTGGTCTTATACACATCCTGCATGATGGTTATCCCCAAATCTTTGGCCGTCATCTGATACATCACCAGGTAATCTGTCACATCCATGAACACCTCGTCAATGCTATACACATGGATATCTTCTTTGGCAATGTATTTGAGGTAAATGCTGTAAATTTCCGCCGAATAATCAATGTACAGCTGCATGCGTGGAGGTGCCATGATATAGTCTATCCCTTTGGGAATCTCGAACACACGGCATCGGCCAGGGATTCCAAGCTTCTTCAGGGCCGGAGAGACTGCGAGGCAAATGGTTTTCTCCGTACGGTCTGGGTCTGCCACTACAAGCCGCGTGGTCATAGCATCAAATCCCCGCTCCCGACATTCGACGGATGCATAAAATGATTTTAAATCAATACAAAGATAAATTCGATCGCCCACAGCACTTCCTCCTTTCATATCAAGTATAATTCCACTTCTTCACATTTGCAAGCATTTTCTCGAACATTTGTTCTGTTTTATTTTTAAAAACTATTGCTTTTCTTATTATTTTCAAGTATTCTATTAATATAAATTATCGGATAATTTTATGGAGGAAAAACAATGAAACGAACAGCAGAAGACATTATGAAGCTTATTCAGGAACAAGACATTAAGATGGTGGATTTTAAAATCGTTGATATTAATGGGCAGTTCCGCCACGTAACCATCCCGGCTTCACAGTTTACGCAGGACACCATGGCAAATGGAATCGGTTTTGACGCTTCCAACTATGGATACGCAGTGGTGGAAAAAAGCGATATGGTATTTATCCCTGATTTAGATACCGCAGTGATTGACCCTTACTGTGAGGTGCCTACTTTATCGATTACAGGTAATGCGATGATTATCGATTATCCGGAGAATCGTCCACTTGACCAATATCCAAGAAATATCGTGCAGGCTGCAGAACAATATATGAAGGATTGCGACATTGCAGACACCATGCTGATTTTACCAGAATTTGAATTCCATATGTTTGACCAGGTTGGCTGGTCTGTACAGCCAGATTCCATCGGTTTTTCCGTTGACTGCGAGCAGGCATACTGGAACAGTGCGAATCAGGGCTTAGGCTGTGTGGTTCCTCATCAGAAGAATTATCACGTTGCGAAGCCATTTGACCGCACATACGAATGTCGTTCAGAAATGTGTCTCGAATTAGAAAAGATGGGAATTGAAATCAAGTACCATCACCCAGAGGTTGGGGCAGCCGGACAATTTGAAATCGAGCCAATGCTTGGACAAATGTCAAAGATGGCTGACAACACCATGATGATTAAATATGTCATCCACAACACCGCTTTGAAATATGGCAAGGTTGCAACCTTTATGCCGAAGCCTGTTTACGGTGAGGCTGGAAATGGTATGCATGTACATATGTTACTTTTGAAAAATGGAGAACCTGTTTTCTCAGATGATGAGGGCTATTCACATTTAAGCCAAACTGCTCATTACTTCATGGGCGGTCTGCTAAAACACATTTCTTCCCTTTGTGCGATTACGAACCCAAGTACGAACTCCTTCAAGAGATTGGTTCCTGGATTTGAGGCACCTGTAACGGTTGGTTACGCAACTTCAAACCGTAGTGCAGTTATCCGTATTCCTGCCTACGCGAAATCTCCGAAGCTTCGTCGTTTCGAGATTCGTAACCCGGATGCAACTTGCAATCCATACCTTTGCTACGCAGCTCTTTTGATGGCTGGTATCGATGGTATTAAGAACAAGATTGACCCTCATGCAAATGGCTGGGGACCATACGACATGAACCTGTATTCACTGCCGGAAGAAGAAAAAGCCAAATTATCTTCTCTCCCAACACGTTTGGATGATGCCTTGGATGCATTGGAGGCTGACCACGATTACTTAACAGCCGGCGGCGTTTTCCCTGAACATTTGATCAAGAACTTCATCGCTATGAAGAGAAAAGAATGTTTGGAAATGTCTAAGATTCCGCATCCAGCAGAATTTGATAAATATTTCAATTTGTAACTGTTCAGAGCCAAGCAAAATTTTATACAACATACGTGAAATGCTTGCATTTTTAAGGATGTTTTTAAAATTTTGTTTGGCGGATACGCCACACCGAGGAAACACAACGTGTTTTCGAGGTTGGCTCTGAATAGTTACTTTGATTTATATCTTCATAAAAACCGATACACCTTCATACCTTATATTGGAGGTGTATTTTTATGAAAATAGATAGAGGCGCACTTATAAAATCTATTGCACTCCCTTTGCTTGTGGGAGCTGTCGCAGGCTTACTGACCCGTAATGCCATGCAGGACTTTCAAATGCTGCTGAAACCGCCGCTTTCACCACCTGGCTGGCTGTTTCCGATTGTTTGGACCATCCTTTATACCCTCATGGGTATCTCTGCTTACATAATTAGGGTTTCCGATGCAAGCTATGAACAGATTGACGACGCGCTGATGATTTACCGTTATCAGCTGATTGTGAATTTCCTGTGGTCCATCTTCTTCTTTAACTTTGAGTGGTATTTCTTCTCATTTATCTGGATTCTTTTACTGTGGGTGTTAATTATCCTAATGATTAGAAGCTTTTCAAAGATTAACACTACTGCTGCCTACTTGAACATCCCGTATTTGCTATGGGTGACATTTGCGGCATATCTAAACTTTGGAATCTGGTGGCTGAACCGCTAATGGTTTTGTTCGCATATGAAAAAAACTTGCATAATCTAACCAACAATGCACATTTTGGGGTTAGAAATATACAAGTTTTTCATATACGAACTAATATTCACGAAAACAAGAATTATAATTCTCTAATTCTCTTTCTAATTGGTAGTATAAATGTAGGGGATACCGATAGTTCATCGATTCCCATGTTTATAAATGTTTCCGTTAGGCTCAAATCTGCTCCAAGCTCTCCGCAGATACCAACCCAGCAACCTTCCTTATGGCCATTGTCGATGACCATCTGAATCATGCGCATAACCGCCGGATGATAAGCATCATAAATGTGGTCAAGCTTTGGATTTTGACGGTCAATTGCCAGAGTATACTGTGTTAAATCATTGGTTCCAATGCTGAAGAAATCCACTTTCTTTGCAAGGATATCACTAATCATGGCAGACGCCGGAGTTTCAATCATAATTCCAAGTTCCACTTCACCATAGCTAATACCACTCTCTTCCAACTCGTGTCTCACTTCCTCACAGATTGCTTTCACCTTCTGCACCTCTGAAAGTGAAATAATCATTGGAAACATAATAGAAATATTTCCAAATGCGGACGCTCGATAAATGGCTCTAAGCTGAGTTTTAAAAATATCTACACGGTCTAGACAAATACGGATTGCACGGTAGCCCATAGCCGGATTCTCTTCTTTGTCCATTTGGAAATAATCCACCTGCTTGTCAGCGCCGATGTCCAAAGTTCTGATAATGACCTTCTTTCCTGCCATGTTCTGAGCCACTGTTTTATATGCAATAAATTGCTCTTCTTCCGTAGGATAATCATTTTTTTCTAAATACAAAAACTCACTTCGGAACAAGCCGATGCCATTTGCATCATTTGCAAGCACATTCGTCACGTCCGCCACACTTCCGATATTGGCATAGAGTTTGATTTCTTTTCCGTCTTTGGTAACATCAGGAAGTCCTTTTAACTCTGCAAGAAGGGCTCTTGCCTCTTCTTCCTTTTTCTTTTCCGCCATATATTGCTCCAAAACAGAGTATTCCGGATCCACAATTAATTTGCCATGCTTGCCATCTACCACAGCCATTTTTCCATTCCAGCTCTCATCAATAGCAACGCCGATAAGGGCAGGAATATTCATGGTTCTTGCTAGGATAGCCGTATGCGAATTTGCGGAACCGTGTAATGTTACAAATGCAAGCAGCTTGGACTTATCCATCTGTACGGTTTCGCTTGGTGCCAAATCATCTGCCACCAAGATAACCGGCTCTGTCAGGTCCTTCCCTGAAGTCGCACCCACGAGTACATTTACAATGCGCTCTGAAATGTCCTTCACGTCTGCTGCCCTTGCCTTGAAATACTCATCTTCCATTTCCGCAAACATTCTGGAGAAATTATCTCCCGTAGTTGCAACAGCAAACTCTGCATTCACCGAATCATTTTTTATAATATTATAAATGGACTCGTTATAATCATCATCCTCCAGCATCATCTGATGCACCTCAAAAATCATGGCGTTTACTTCGCCCACTTCATCCACGGCTTTTTCGTACAACTCACAGAGCTGCTTCATGGCACATTGCTTTGCATTTTCATAGCGGGCCACTTCTGCCTCTACATCTTGAACCTTCACACGCGTTACTGCTTGTTCACCTTTTTTATAAAACAAAATCCGTCCAATGGCGATTCCGTTAAAAATAGATTTACCTGTGTAAGTGTCCATGTTATCACCTCAAATTACAGATTTGCTTTGAAAAATGCCTCTAACTGAGCAACAGCCTTGTCTTCGTCTGCACCTGATACTTCCACAGTAACGATATCACCGTTTTTTACTCCCATGCTCATAAGCATCATAAGTTTAGACGCATCTGAGGATTTTCCATCTTTTGTTATTGTTACTTTTGATTCATATTGTTTTACTTCTTTTACAAGTAGTCCTGCTGGTCTTGCATGAAGCCCAACCGGGTCTGTAATTGTAAATTGAAATTGTTTCATTTCATCTCCTCCTATTTTAACATTATTTTTGTATTTCGTCACCTGTCATCCGTTCATTATTTCAGGCTCATTTGTTTATAATTTCAAAGAGTGGCTCTCCTGCTTTGATAGGACCTTCTGCCAACATTTTAATAGTTTGGTTCTCTTCTAGCTCTGTACACAGAATTGGCGAAACCATAGATGGTGCTTGTTGATTTAAAAATGCAAGGTCTAATTCCATAAGCGGTTCACCCTTTTTCACCTTCTGCCCATTTTTTACAAATACTTTAAAGCCATCTCCGTTTAATTTCACGGTATCGATTCCCATGTGAAGCAGCATGCTAATTCCACTGTCTGTTACATATCCAATAGCATGTTTTGTATCAAACACGAAGCTAACCTCGCCGTCTTCTGGTGCACAAACGATTTTGTCCGTCGGTTTCACCACGGCACCATCCCCCATCATCTTTTGCGCAAATGCTTCGTCTGGGGCTGTGGATAAGTTTGCTGCAATGCCGGTTACCGGGCTGTAAATCACGATTGATTTTTCTGTGACTTGCGCCTTGTTTGAAACATGTTGCATATTGTCTGCAATATACTCCACGTCTGGCGCCGTCTCCAAATAGTCTTCTAAGTTCGACTTAATTACAGTAACGCGAGGCCCGTAAATAATCTGCACACCGTTTCCTTTGTGAATCACACCCGAGGCGCCTGTAGATTTTAGCAATTTATCATTTATAAGCTCCGCCTTGTGCACGGTACAGCGAAGTCTGGTTGCACAGCAGTCCACGTCGGAAATATTTTTCTTTCCGCCTAAACCGTTGCAAATTTGTTCGGATAGTTCATCCTCTGCCTGCTTCTCCGTGTTAGCCGCATTTTTACGCGCTTCCACGTCACTTCTGCGATACAGCTTTACTTCCTCGTTGTCATCACGGCCCGGTGTCTTAAGGTCTAATTTCACAATAAGGAAATGGAACAGCAGATAGTACACGATAAAGTAAACAATACCCACAATCACTACCCAAATCCAATTTGTCTTCGCATTTCCTTGAATAATACCAAAAAGGGTTAAGTCGATGATACCGCCGGAGAAGGTCATACCAACGCCGACCTCGAAAATGTGCATCAACATGTATGCTGCACCTGCAAGTACGCAGTGAATTCCGTACAATAACGGAGCAACAAAAAGGAAGGTAAATTCCAACGGCTCTGTAATACCAGTCAGCATAGATGTCAGCGCTGCAGAAAGTAGTAACCCTCCAACTAATTTACGTTTTTCCGATTTTGCTGTGCGGTACATAGCAAGTGCAGCCCCAGGAAGCCCGAAAATCATGAGTGGAAATTTACCTGACATAAATCTTGTTGCTGACACCGCAAACTTGGTTACATTCGGGTCCGCAAGCTGCGCGAAGAAAATGTTCTGCGCGCCTTCTACAAGCACACCCTGAATTTCCATAGTTCCACCAAGGGCTGTCTGCCAGAATGGAAGGTAAAATACGTGATGAAGTCCGAAAGGAATCAAAAGTCTTTCCATCAAACCGTACACCCAAGTTCCAGCATAACCAGAATTCAGGACCACGTTACCTACGGCGTAGATTCCCGTCTGAATCACCGGCCATACAAAGAACATTACAATACCAACAGCTGTGTAAACAAGTGCACTGATAATTGGCACGAAACGTGTACCGCCAAAGAAGGACAGCACCTGCGGCAACTCGATTTTATAAAATCTGTTATGCAAAGCTGCAACGCCAAGTCCTACGATAATACCGCCAAACACACCCATTTGCAGGGAGGTGATACCAACCACAGATGCAGTGGCACCGCTCAGCATTTCCTCTGCACCACCTGTAATGGTGATGAGTGCATTGATAGACGCGTGCATAATAAAAAATGCAATTGCAGCCGAAAGAGCTGCTACTTCTTTTTCTTTTTTTGCCATACCGATTGCAACACCTATTGCAAAGATAATCGGCAGATTTCCAAATACAATGTCCCCCGCTTTACTCATTACGGTAAAGATTGCGTAGGGAATTGTTCCAGGCCCCATTGCATTTAAGAGCCCATATGTTTCTAACATGGTTTCATTTGTAAGCGAACCACCGATCCCGAGTAAAAGCCCGGCAACCGGCAGAATGGCGATTGGAAGCATAAAGGACCTTCCGACACGCTGAAGTATACCAAAAATTTTTTCTTTCATATTGTCTCCTTTTCCACATATTTCTTCTATTGGTAGGTTGAGCCTTTTTGCCGAATTTTATTCCGTTATTAGGCTTTAACCTACAAACAATCTGTATGTATATTAGCATTTACTGATATACGCCCACAAGACGGGAATTTATGACAAAAATGTCTCATAATGGTTTACTTTATAATGAAAATATATTAAAATGGTTCCGTACAAATTTTATTTAAGGAGAGGTAATTATGAAAATTTCATCGTTACAAACAGCTAGATACGAGTATTCTCCAAAACTTCCTGGAATGCTTAGAAACGGTATTGCAGATATTTGTGTAAAAGAAGGAGCAGAAACTCAGAGCGTAGCTGATCAGGAAAAAATTAAAGCTCTTTTCCCTAATACTTATGGTAAAAAGGAAATTACTTTCCAGAAAGGGCAAAACACATCTGAAACAAAGAAACAGGTTGTAGGTGTTATTCTTTCCGGTGGACAGGCACCAGGTGGACACAACGTTGTCTGCGGTTTATATGATGCTTTGAAATCAACTAACAAAGAAAACATTCTTTATGGATTTAAAGGCGGCCCAAGCGGACTTATCGAAGATGATTACTTAATTTTCGATGACGAATATATCAACCAATTTAGAAACACAGGTGGTTTCGATATTATCGGTTCTGGTAGAACAAAATTAGAATCTGAAGAACAATTTGCTATCGTTGCTGAAGTTTGTAAAAAACACGGTATCACAGCTATCGTTATCATCGGTGGTGATGATTCCAACACAAACGCCGGCGTACTTGCTGAATACTTCGCAGCTCACAACACAGGCGTTCAAGTAATCGGATGTCCTAAGACAATCGACGGTGACCTTAAAAACGAAGATATCGAATGTTCATTTGGTTTCGATACAGCTACAAAGACTTATAGCGAAATCATTGGTAACATCCAAAGAGATGCAAACTCTGCTAAGAAATACTGGCACTTTGTAAAAGTTATGGGACGTTCTGCTTCTCATGTTGCTTTGGAATGTGCACTTCAAACTCAACCAAACATTTGCTTGGTTTCAGAAGAAGTTGCTGCAAAGAAAATGTCTCTCGCTCAGATTGCAGATTACATTGCTGATTCTGTAGAAAAGAGAGCAGCTAAAGGAATGAACTTTGGTGTTGCTATCATCCCTGAAGGCGTTGTAGAATTCGTACCTGAATTCTCAGTACTTATTCAAGAAATCAATGAACTTCTTGCAGGAAGCAAAGCTGATGAATTCAATGCACTTCCTACATGGGCTGAAAAATATGCATTTATTGAAAGCGGTTTGACAAAAGAATCTATGGAAGTATTTGCAATCCTTCCAGAAGCGATTCAACAACAATTATTCTTAGAAAGAGACCCACATGGTAACGTACAGGTATCTTTGATTGAATCAGAAAAATTGTTCTCTGCTCTTGTTAAAGATAATTTGGCAGCAAGAAAAGCAGCTGGTACTTATAACGGCAAGTTTGGTACACTTCACCACTTCTTAGGATATGAAGGAAGATGTGCTTTCCCTTCAAACTTTGACTCAGACTACTGCTACTCATTAGGATACAACGCATTTATGTTAATCCAATACGGTTACAATGGTTACTTGTCAAAAATCTCTAACCTTTCTAGCCCAGCTAGCGAATGGATTGCAGGTGGTATGCCAATCACAAAGATGATGAACATCGAAAGAAGACATGGCGAAGACAAACCGGTAATAAAGAAAGCTCTTGTAGAACTTGATGGTGCTCCATTCAAATACTTCGAAGCTCACCGTGAGGAATGGGCTGAGAACACATGCTTCGTATATCCTGGTGCTATCCAGTACTACGGACCAACAGAAGTTTGTGACGCTACAACAATTACACTTGCTCTTGAGCAAGCGAAATAGAAATTGTTTATAAAATGAATTACTCCAGTGAATTTAATTTCACTGGAGTTTTTTTGTACCCTATCATATCTTCGATGGCCAATCTGCCCACGTTTGATAAAATAAGGAGAATTTACGGTGTCTTTCACTTCTTAATGCTTTTACACCGTGGAATATATTATTGATTTTTATGATTTACGGTGTCCTCTTTATTATGTAATACGTACACCGTATTTTTTCTATAAAATCTATCAAATCATAATTAAAAATGCTTGTTATTACGGTGTGAATTCAGTTTTTTCTTTAACAAACCATAAAGTCATAAATAACTGAACTGGTAAGATAAAAGTAGACACCTACGTAATTTTTGTAGACACTATTTCTTATAAGGTCTACACTATAGTAAACAACAGTCGACAGGAGGTGTCAAATGAAATACACAAAAGAACAACGATTAGACATCGGAAAGCA
>JAZNXJ010000058.1:0-83301 GCA_045593805.1 Faecalimonas sp. | reverse complement strand
GTATGGTAAAAGAATTAAGAGAAATGACAGGCGCAGGTATGATGGACTGTAAAAAAGCTCTTACAGAAACAAACGGAGATATGGATGCAGCTGTTGAAGTATTAAAGAAAAGCGGTGCAGCTAAAATGGCAAAGAAAGCTTCTCGTATTGCAGCTGAAGGTATCACCCGTGTTGCATTCAATAACAATGAAGTAGTTGTTGCAGAAGTAAACTCTGAAACAGACTTCGTTGCAAAGAACGAATTATTCCAGACATTTGTACAGTTAGTAGCTGACACAGCACTTGTTTCTGGATTAAATGGTGGTAAGAACGGTGAAGATGTAGAAGCACTTCTTGAAATGAATGGTCTTAATGACGCATTAATCGAAAAAACTGCTACAATCGGAGAAAAATTATCTGTACGTAGATTTGAAAAAATTTCCGGAGAATGTGTAGCTAGCTACCTTCATGCAGGTGGTAAGATCGGTGTAATCATTGCAGCTGATGGTGCAACAGATGTTAAAGAAGCACTTACAAATGTTGCTATGCAGGTTGCAGCTATGAAGCCAGAGTATATCAGCAGAGATGATATTGATGAAGCAAACCTTGCAAAAATCAAAGAAATCACTGTTGAATCTTCATTAAACGATCCAGCAAACCTTCCGAAGCCGGTGTTGAATACTTTAATCAGCAAAGCTTGCGATGAAAAACTCTGGAGCGACGAAGACATCGCTGTTTATGAAGAACAAAAGAATAATAAATATTTATTCAACTTCCTTTCAGATGAAGCAAAAGCTACACTTGTAACTTTAGCTATGGCTGACAAAGAAAACATTATGACAAACAAGATCTTTGGCGGAGCAATTGAAGGTCGTGTTTCTAAGCAATTAAAAGATATCTGCTTATTAGACCAGACCTATGTAAGAGCAGAAGATGGAAAACAAACTGTTGCTGCATACCTTAAATCTGTAAACAGTGCCCTTGTAATCAAGAACATAGTTCGTTTCGAAGTAGGCGAAGGTATGGAAAAGAAAGTTGACGATTTTGCAGCAGAAGTTGCAGCTCAAATGGCATAATCATTATAACGTATTTATAAAACCTCTCGGAATATTCTGAGAGGTTTTTTGTATTACCTGTCCATTTTGTGAAAAAACTATTAAATAATAATAACTCTCTTTTATGTATGGTAAAAATGGAGTATAATGGCAGAGTCAAGAAAAATAATAGAGGTGTAGAACATATATGTTACAAATTAAAAACATATCAAAACAATATAAAACAGGAGACTTGGTTCAGGATGCATTAAAAGATGTCAGCTTGAATTTTCGTGATAATGAATTTGTGTCGATTTTAGGGCCATCGGGCTCAGGAAAGACAACGCTTCTCAATATCATTGGTGGTTTAGACCGCTATGATAGCGGTGATTTAATTATCAATCATGTGTCCACAAAGAATTACAAAGACCGAGATTGGGATTCCTATCGCAATCATACCATCGGATTTGTATTCCAGAGCTACAACCTGATTATGCACCAGACGGTTCTGTCCAATGTGGAGCTCGCCTTGACTATTGGTGGTATTTCCAAAAAGGAACGCAAGGCCAGAGCTCTCAAGGCACTGGATGAAGTGGGCTTAAAAGAACAGGCACATAAGAAGCCAAATCAGATGTCCGGTGGTCAGATGCAGAGAGTTGCGATTGCCAGAGCGCTTGTGAACAATCCGGATATTTTGCTTGCAGACGAACCGACAGGGGCACTCGATACAGAGACCAGTGTGCAGGTAATGGAGCTCCTGAAAAAAGTGGCAAAAGACCGTTTGGTTATTATGGTTACGCACAATCCGGAGCTTGCAGAAACCTATTCTACACGTATTGTAAAATTAAAGGATGGAAAGGTGACGGATGATTCAGACCCGTTTGTTCTTAATCTAAAGGATTTGAAGGAGCCGGAGCATAAGAATCTCGGGAAGGCAAAAATGTCAATATTTACGGCATTTTCGCTTAGCTTTAATAATTTATTAACAAAAAAAGCACGTACGCTTTTGACTTCATTTGCAGGTTCCATTGGTATTATCGGAATTGCGTTGATTTTATCTCTGTCAACCGGTTTCCAGAATTATATCGATAAGATTCAGGAGGACACCCTAACCTCTTATCCATTGACCATTACATCTGAAACCGCAGATACAACGTCCATGCTGCTTTCTATGGTTTCGGAAAGAGGAGAGAGCACCGGCGAGAATTCTGTTCGGGAGAGACAATATATCAGCAATATGTTCTCTAAAATTGGCACAAATGATTTGACCTCATTTAAGAAACACCTAGAAAAGAATGAATCGAAAGTCGATCATATGGTGAATCTGGTAGAGTACCAATATAGCATCAGCCCAATGATTTATACCATTGACTGTAATGAAGAGGTTACCCAGTTGAATCCAAGCACCATGATGGCTTCCATGATGGGTACGAGTTCGTCTATGATGTCCATGTCGCCTATGAGTTCGTCTATCTTTACGGAAATGCTGGATGACCCTAAAACGATTCGTTCCCAATATGATGTTCTTGCCGGAAGATGGCCGAAAAAATTTGATGAGGTAATCTTGGTTTTGCCAGAGCCGAATGGAATGTCCGACCTGTTGGTATATAGCTTGGGTCTGCGAGATGACAAGGAACTCATGGACATGATTGCCAAAATCATGGCAGGAGAGAAAGTGGAAGAGACCAATGAACCACTGGAGTGGTCCTATGATGAACTGATGGATTTGCAATTAAAGTTGGTTAATCCGACAGATAAATATAAATATAATGAAAACTACAATGTATATGAGGATATGTCTACAGATGCTTCCTATATGCAAAAGGTATACGATGAAGCGCTGGAACTGAAGATTGTGGGAATTGTGTGTGCGAAGGATGGAAATAGTACAGGAAGTCTCATGTCTGGTGTAAGTTACACCAAGGAATTGACCGAATATGTGATTGAGCAGGCAACTGAGTCGGAGATTGTGAAGAAACAGTTAGCGGACCGAGAAGTGGATGTGTTCAGTGGCAAACGGTTTGATGACGAAAGTCAAAACGCAGGTTTGGATTTCCAAGATATGATTTCTGTTGATACGGAGATGCTTTCATCAGCCTTTGGAACGACTGTCAGCGAGAAAGATATTTCCAATCTGACCCAAGGCTATATTGGTGAAGTTTCTAAAGCCATTACAGCAGATAATACAAGTGCGAAGAAAGCGGTTAGCGACACATTTGTGACCTTTGCAACTAATATGTTGCAGGAATATATTTCTGCAAATGCGCACCCAACCACGGGAATCGCCATGATTCAAATGTCTCAGGTGGATGGCATTGTCAATGCGTTTATGGCGAAAGAATCCAGTCAGCAAGCGTTGGCAAATTTGGAAGCAGCTTACTTGGTGCCGAAGGCTACCTATCAGACCATGTATACAGAGTTCCTGAAAGGAATGCTGCAAGGCGTTATCACTATTCAGAACGTGCAGAAGCCAGAGGACAATCAAGGAGGAACCACAGACAGTAACACTCCGGGAGGCGAAGATAGTGGTGTGGCAGACAGTAACGTTCCGGGAGATGAAAATGGTGGTGCAGCAGACAATAACACTACGGGAGGCGGAAATGGTGGTGCAGCAGGAATTGTGCAAGAGGTACAGACGCTTGAGGGTGAACAGCCGGGTGGCAATGTGCAGGACATGAGTGCTATGCTTCATCAGGCAGCAGTAGAACAAATAGTGGCAGGTGTTGTCTCTCAGGAAGCTATCGCTACGGCAATCGACCAGCTGGCAACCGGTATGACGGAGGCAGTGATGCAAAAGACCATTCTTTCCAAAGTAGGAGAGTTGAGTGGAAAGTTAGTAAGCACAATTGCAACCTCTTTCAATGTGGATCAGGAGAAGATAGCAGGTGCATTTAAATTTGACATGACAGAAGAGGAGATTGCGCGTCTGATGCAGACCATGACAGCAAGCAGCGTGGAGAAGAATGCGGACACGAATCTGCTGTCTCTCGGATATCAGGAAATAGATAAACCGACATCCATGTCGTTCTATTTCAAGGATTTTGAATCGAAGGAACGATTCCTTGATTTCTTAGATGGATATAACGATAAGATGGAAAAAGAGAATGATGAGAAGGTAATTAAATATACGGATATAACAGGAATCTTGATGTCATCCGTGAAAACGATTGTAGACAGCGTAAGCTATGTACTGATAGCCTTTGTCAGCATTTCCTTAGTTGTATCTTCGATTATGATTGGTATTATTACCTATATTTCGGTGTTAGAAAGAACCAAAGAGATTGGTGTGCTTCGTGCAATTGGGGCATCTAAGAAAAATATTTCCTCCATCTTCAATGCAGAAACATTTATTGTCGGATTGTGCGCCGGCTTGCTGGGAATTGGAGTAACCGCTTCTCTAGTTCCGCCAATCAACTATATTATTCACAGCTTGACGGGTAATATGGATATTAATGCAGTGCTGCCGATTCGGGCTGCGATTATATTAGTAATTCTAAGTATCATTCTGACCTTGATAGGTGGATTGATTCCGTCAAGACAGGCGGCAAAGAAAGACCCAGTATTGGCACTACGAAGTGAATAAGGAAATTAAAATATAAAATACAAAATAAAAATGCGTCAAAGCAAACCAAAAATGAGAAGTAATTGGTTTGTTTTGGCGCAATTTTTTATATGCAAATTTCAAATTAATACATCATCGCAAAGAAGGAAGCAAGTATCAAAGTCATCAGTCCTGCAACTACGATGGACAGGCTGTTGATGCGAAACAGCTTACATGTAAATTCCGAATCATGTTTCCGAAGATTCCAGTTACAAACTGTTTTAAATATTTCATTTTATTGCTCCATTAAATAATCAAGGAATTTTAATGTCATATCTTTATTGGTTTCTTTGACCGTAATGCCAAGTGCCAACACATCAAACGTTTCTCCGTATAATTCAGTCATTTTTTTGTTTTGACTCATATCAATCATAACAGGAATCGGGTCTTTCATTTCCTCAGGCTTCGTGCAATCCGGTAGCTTGATGCCAGAAACATCTTCCATGTTGTCAGCCATTTCCACGCGTTTCAAAAACAAATCATAATCGATATATAGGAAATAAGGCTCATATTTTGCAAGCTCATCCTCAGAAAAATAATCGCGCAAATCAGTGAAGTATTCATTGTAGGCCAGGTCTGTTAGAGAGGCAGCATCTCCAGTGATGAAATCCAGTTGGTCTGCGGAAAGCCATGCCATAAGCACCTGCATTGTCTGGTGATTCGTATTCATATTATCAACACTATAGTACAGGCTTGAATTCAAGTTGATTTTCTCTTCCTTACTATCAATTTCGTGCTCTTTATAGAAATCCTCCAAAAGCTCTTCGTGGGAAGCCTGGGACTCCATATTATACACATTCAGCATTACCCCGTTCAGTATAATATCGGGTCTAGTCACGATATTTACAATGTAAGAAATAAGTGCAATAACCACGATAAGCGGAATCAGTATGTGCCATTTGTAATAGTCCCATATATATGAAATTTTTTGTTTGATTGTGCCATCTTGCAGAACGGCTTTCCGCTCTTCTTTAAATTCGTCCATTAAAGCCATGTTGTAACACCTCTTTTGTTTTACTGTGGAAAAGTATAGCACGACGAGGTATTAAAAACAAGAAAATGGGCGTGTATTTCATACTTTTTTTAGAAATTAAAAGAGCATTGACTTCCTACATTTCATATACAATAATAAATGTATCAAGAACGATACATTAGAGGAAAGGCGGTGAACATATGGATTATACACACAAGGATAAAATTATAAACTTGACTATTGAACAAGAAGCAAAACAGATGAATGATGAAATTGTAGACCGGTTGATAGCATATCGAAAGCATATGAAACTTACGCAGCAGGACATTGCAGATGCAACAGGCATACAGAGGGCTAATATCGCCAGAATAGAGAGAAAAAAGAGCATGGCTTCGTTGGAAAGTCTCAAAAAATATGCTAGAAGTCTTGGGTTTGAATTATGGTTTGAGATGGGAAGGCCAGAGAATACGAGTAGTAAGCTGCCTTTGCCGGTGGGGTGTTCTGATTTTCGTCGGGTTTGTACGCAGTATTGTTATGTGGATAAAACGCTTTTTATTAAAGATATTTTGGATGAAAATATTGCAGTATCTTTATTTACAAGACCACGCCGTTTTGGAAAGACATTAAACATGGATATGCTTCGCGTATTCTTTGAAAACACAGAAGACGACACATCAGTTTATTTTATGGATAAAATGATATGGAAGTGTGGAGAAAAATATCGAGAACATCAAGGAAAGTATCAGGTTGTATTCTTGACTTTTAAAGATGTAAAATTTGAGACGTGGGAAGAGAATATTTCCTACTTGAAATTTGTTTTTGCCACAGAATTCAATAGACATCCGGAGTTGTTTGAGAGCGATAAGTGTAATGCGTTTGAAAAGAAATATTTTGCCAAGGTTGCTTGGTGAAGAGTTTATTGGAAATGACTCTTGTGCTATGGTTTTAGGAGATAATATTTTCTATGGTGGGTGGTTTAGGAAGAATCTTCGCGAAGCAGTAGAAAATGCAGAAAACGGGCAAGCCACAATATTTGGATATTATGTAAAGGACCCGGAGCGATTCGGAATTGTAGAGTTTGACCAGGATAAAAATGTTTTATCTGTGGAGGAGAAAACGGAAAATCCAAAATCGAATTATTGTATTACAGGCTTGTATTTTTACGATAATCGTGTGGTGGAGATGGCGAAGAAAGTGAAGCCATCTAAACGTGGCGAGTTAGAGATTACGGATTTGAACCGCATGTATCTGGATGAAGCTAAATTGAAGGTTCAGGTTTTGGGAAGAGGCTTTGCTTGGCTAGATACAGGGACAATGGATAGTCTCATGGAAGCTGCTTCATTTGTACAGACAGTTCAGAATCGACAGGGTGTGGTAATTTCGGCACCAGAAGAGATTGCTTATAATGCCGGTTGGATTACGAAGGAACAACTGTTGGAATCGGCGAAACTGTATGGAAAGTCACCTTACGGAGAACATTTACATAGAGTGGCAGAAGGAAAATACGTATTTTAAGTCGGAGGATAAGGAATGAACATAATTGTAACTGGTGGTGCCGGTTTTATTGGAAGTAATTTTTTGTTTTATATGATAAATAAATATCCGGATTATCGAATTGTTTGTTTGGATAAATTGACTTATGCAGGTAATTTATCAACACTTGAACCTATCATGAATCAACCGAATTTCCGTTTTGTTAAAGCAGATATTTGTGATAGAGAGGCTGTATATCAATTGTTTGAAGAAGAACATCCGGATATGGTCGTAAACTTTGCGGCTGAAAGCCATGTTGACCGTTCCATTGAAGACCCAGGTGTATTTTTGCAAACCAATATTACAGGTACGGCTGTTTTGATGGACGCATGTCGCAAGTATGGAATTCAGAGATACCATCAGGTTTCGACGGATGAGGTGTATGGTGATTTGCCACTGGATAGACCGGATATGTTGTTTACAGAAGATACACCACTTCATACGAGCAGTCCGTATAGCTCGTCAAAGGCGGCGGCGGATTTATTGGTTTTGGCTTATCACAGAACCTATGGACTTCCAGTTACGATTAGCAGATGCTCTAATAACTATGGTCCCTATCATTTTCCGGAGAAATTGATTCCGCTTATGATAGCTAATGCTTTAAATGATAAACAACTTCCAGTTTATGGAGAAGGATTGAATGTACGTGATTGGTTATATGTAGAGGACCACTGTAAGGCAATCGATTTGATTATTCATGGTGGAAAAGTTGGTGAGGTTTACAATATTGGTGGTCATAATGAGAAGGCTAATATTGATATAGTGAAGATTATTTGTAAAGAATTAGGAAAGTCAGAAGATTTGATTACATATGTTGCAGACCGTAAAGGTCATGACATGCGATATGCGATTGACCCAACCAAGATTCATTCGGAATTAGGCTGGCTGCCTGAGACGAAATTTGAGGATGGTATTAAAAAGACAATTCAATGGTATCTAGATAATCGCCAATGGTGGGAGACTATAATTAGCGGAGAATATCAGAATTATTACGCAAAAATGTATGGAGAAGTTATATAGTAATTTTAGGGGCTATTTAAAATTAAATATACCTAATATCAGATGGATATTAGTCTTTGGTATTATTTTTGCTGTATTGTTTTATTTGCATCAAGTGAAGGGTTATGGTAAGCAAATCAAAAGCAGAGTGGCATCAATCCTATGCTGGGGGCTCTTGTCATTGAACTGTTCATTTATTTATATTATGACATTATCTGGGAGAAGAATTGGAGAAACCCACAGGATTGCTTTAAAACCATTTAGTTCATATTATGTGGCATTTACAGAAGGTAACATGGAAATCTTGTTGCAGATTCTGGTGAATATAGCGATGTATATTCCGTTAGGCTTCCTATTGCCATGTTGTTTCAAGTTATTTGAAAAATACAGGTATGTTATTCTTGGTACATTTTGCGGCTCGTTGATAATTGAATTGATTCAACTTGTATTTAGGATGGGCTTGTTCGAGATTGATGATATTATTCATAATACATTGGGCGCGGTTAGTGGATTGTTGATTTATATTATTTTTAAGAGAGGGAAAAATGAACACAACAAACAAAAGATTTCTTGAAGCTTTAAGAGCTTCCTTGTTAAAAGAGAATATTGTTTGGACTGACATGTCTAAGAGTGACTGGTATGCTTTGTTCCGGCTGGCGGATTTGCAAAGCGTGTTGCCGTTGATTTATCAGGCGACCTATAATTGCCCTTCTGCACAAGAGCATGCAGATATTATGAAGGCATATTTTAGCACTGTATCAGAGCAAGTGGCTATGCAGGTGATGAAGACTGCAGAATTTTTAGACGTGTATCAGAGACTGTGCAAGTTAGGGGTGAAGCCTTTGCTTGTGAAAGGGTTGATTTGCAGAAATCTGTATCCGCTTCCTGATTATCGTCCGTCTACAGATGAGGATGTGCTGATTCTTCCGGAGCAATTTGAAAGCTGCCATAAGGAATTTATGGATTATGGCATGCATCTTCTTGAAGAGGACCAGGATATTATGGCGGCGTACGGGGTTTCTTATTGGAAGAATCCTACGTTGTTGTATATTGAGTTACATAAGAGCTTGTTCCCGGCAGTTTCTGATGCGTATGGTAATTTCAATAGATTCTTTGAAAATGCGCATGATAATGCGATATATGAGACGATACATGGGGTGCAGGTGCACACGTTGAATTATACGGACCATTTGTTTTATCTGATTTGTCATGCATTTAAGCATTTCTTGGGAAGTGGTTTTGGTCTTCGCCAAGTGTGCGATATTACTCTTTTTGCCAATCATTATGGGAAAGAGATTGATTGGCAATGCTTGAAAAAACAGTGTGCGGAGATTGCTGCGGATAAATTTGTTGCAACCTTGTTCCAAATCGGGGAGAAGTACTTGACCTTCAATCCTGAGCAGGCATGTTATCCGGAAGATTTCAAGGCGTTGGCTGTTGATGAGGAAGATTTACTGAATGATATGCTGGAGGGCGGCATTCTTGGAAATGTGAATTTGAGCCGTATCCATAGTGCCAATATTACTTCAAATGCGGTGGTTGCAAATAGAAAGGGTAAAGAGACGAGAGGTATGGTCATCAAAACGATTTTCCCTTCGAGAAAGTATTTGGTGAAGTGGTACAAGTATTTGGACAAATATCCATTTTTGCTTCCGGTTGCATGGGTGAGCCGAATATTTAGATATCTGGGTGAGTTGGATAAAAAGCGAAATGCTCCGGCTCAAACAGTGAAGATTGGGACCCAGAGAGTGGAACTGTTGAAGAAGTATGGGGTGTTGAGGTAGAGGAAATTAAATGTAAAAATTTGTCGAAGTATATGATAAAACACAAACAAGGTCAATGTAAGGAGATTACGTCTGAAAAGGCGTAGTCTTCTTTTGTTGTTCTAGAATATTATTTTAAAGGAGATGAATAGAAGGTTATGCGTATGAAAAGGCTAATGTCAATTTTATTTAGTTGGAAGATACAAAATTCTAGTTTTAGTGTAGAGCAGTATTTTATCGCAATTGCATCTTTACTTGTTGCAATTGTTGCGTTGGTAATTGCATTAATTACATATTTTTCAATAGAGTCAGTGAACGCCATTAGCTCCATGGAAGGGAGCAAACTAGAAGGAGAGTTGACATATGCAGAAAATTTATATGCAAATGTGTTGAAACTTATGGAAAAGACGAATTTAACTAAGTAGGAGGGCATAGATTGTGTGGCATAAAAGATTCTGACTTTTATTAAAAATAAATGTAGATTTTATAAAAAAGATATGATATTATAAAAGACGGTTCAATGTAAGGAGATTGCATCTAAGAAGATGTGGTCTCCTTTTGTTGTATAAATAACAAAAGAACGAGATAAATTTAATGTCACAATTACTTGATAACTTACATAAAGTACATCTGTTTAGAGAAGAGGAAATGCATATGAACGATAAAATAGACAAACTAATGAATACCCCTTATTTTAAAGTGTTCTGTATCTTAGATAGCGTGGTTGGATTGGCTACTGCTTTTTTTGCGGAAAATAACGGGGTGATAAAAGTTATATTCATAATTGCAACAGTCATAATGTTTATTGTCGGATGTCTGTTAGCTTTTCGTTATTCCAAGTTTGTTGAAGTTGATAAAAAGAACACCGCTTTGATGAAAGATATAGAAATACTAGAGCAAAAGATTCATAATGGAGTAAAATATACAAATAACGAGGTTATTGTTACGCTTGACAAAAAGCAAAGTCTATATCGCTTCGAATTTATCAAGGAATTTGAAGTGATTTCTGATGATGCTCCAAAGTGGTATTCGGCTCAATTTTATGCAAATAAAATCTTAAAGGACAAAGAACAATCAAAGGAATACTATAAAAGTCATATCATTAAATGGAATGATTTGAAAGTAAGAGCATCTGTTTCATATAAAAAACCAGATGCACAGAACTATTCGCAACCGAAGAGTTTGGTTATTTATAATATTACTGATGAGTGTAATTACATTCCTTTTAACATACAGTACATAACATATAATGGAAATCGAGTGTTGGATATAGTGAAAGGTACTAGTGTTCGATTAAAGTATTGTTATAATGTACCTGTTGATTTGTGGGGAAGTTATCTGAATCGAAGTATTAGTTATTTTGGAGAACCGTCGAAAGTAAAATTAAGGTATGATATAGGGACTGAGTTTGATATTAAAGTATCTCTACTATCAAGCAGTGATGGTAAACCAATGGAAACTGATGATTTTGAAATGATTCGCGATGAAGAGAATGAATATAATGTCTGCACGATAACCCTAAAACCACAGTCTCATGCTAAATATAGAATTTGGTGGGACTCTGAAAAATATTTTGCAAATGAAGAAACAACAGAGGATACAGCAGATAGTTCACAACTCACAAATAATTAGGAGCGTAATATTAAATGAAATATAATGAAAAAAGTAGGGTTTTTGCATCTTATTCTGGAACATGCCTATACAAATGCTTGCATTGTTACACATATTCTGCTGAATTTGTTAACAGAGGGAAAAATAGCATTAAGGACATTATTGATGATTTGGAGAAAAAGAATAAATTTAATATTGTTTACATATCAGGATATAAAGAGAACTTTATTAACCCTGCCAAAGGATTATCTTTAATGGAGGCAATCTATGCTCGTTTTCAGTGCGACATTTTAGTGACCACGAGAGCGGTGTTTGGAACAAAAGATATTGAAAGATTATTTGAACTGAACAGCCATATGTGCGAAAAAGGTAATAGATTATATTTTTGTGTATCGATTCCAGCATATGAGTCATATCAACTACTAGAACCCAATTCCATTATTCCGACTCCACAACAACGTATAGATTTTTTGAAAGAATTATACATTGGTGGAGTAAGTACTATACTTACAATTCGCCCATTGTGCCCGAATTGTTTTATACCTTTATCAGAAAGTAAAAAAATAATAAGTGAAATTAATGGATATTGTTCTGCAATTATATCAAGTGGAATTGTGGTTGATGATTTTATATTAGATAAAATACACGGTTTTCCGCTAGATTTCGACTACGAAGAAAAGAAAATAATGAGTTGTCTTGATAATGACATAAATGTTAAATATGTAAATGTGAGTAATGAACTTATAGAAATAGAGAGTATATGTACCAATTTGGGCATTCCTTTCTTTCAGAATAGTTTACCAGCAATTAATTATATTGATGCTACTCATTTATAAATACAAAAAAGGTAAGAAATCGGAATCTTCCGATTTCTTGCTTTTTTTATTGCCAAAATCCCCCCCATATGTTAAACTAAGATTTGGGTTATCGTGCCCATTTCACAATGAATTAAAGGGTGAGTGAATGTACAGTAGATTAACAAACAGATGGTTAAAACATTGGGATTTTATCCTTCTGGATATGATTTGTTTACAAGTAAGCTTTTTGTTGGCTTTTATCATAAGACACGGTCTCATAAACAGTTATATGGCACCGTTATATCGTAGCGAAGTAGTTGTTTTATTTGTCTGCCAATTACTGGCAGTGTTTTTTGGGGATACTTTTTCGGGCGTATTAAAGAGAGGATATTATATTGAGTTTGTTAGTACTGCAAAACACGTTATTTTTGTGATGGGATTTGCGTTGCTGGTATTGTTTGCTACAAAGGAAACAGGAACCTATTCCAGACTAGTATTTGGTATTACGGCAGTCTTATATGCTTGTATCAGTTATGCCGGCAGACTGATTTTGAAATACCATTTGAGACATAATGTTGCGAAAAAGAATCAGTCGTCGCTTGTGATAGTTACGACAGAGAAGATGGCTGAGGAAGTAATTACCAATTTAGCAGAAAAAACATATCAGCAATTTCTGATTAAAGGGATATGTCTTATGGATGGAGGTAAGGAAACGTCTCAAATCAAAGGATATCAGGTGATTAGTGATGCGGACAAGCTTATTGATTATGTGTGTCGAGAATGGGTTGATGAAGTATTTTTTTCCTTTCCTCAAGGTGTGGAAGTGCCACAGGAACTTTTAGAAACCTTGATTATGATGGGTGTTGCTACGCACGTACCGATTGTGGGGAAAAACATCAAGGGAAGCAAACAATTTATAGAAAACATGGGAGCACAGACTGTTTTAACAACAAGTATTAACATTGTTGGTTCCAGACAGATGTTCTATAAGAGATTACTAGATATTGTTGGGGGAATCGTAGGCTGTATTATCACGGTGGTTTTAATGATAATCGTAGGGCCGATGATTTATATTAAATCACCGGGACCGATTTTCTTTTCACAAACGCGTATTGGTAAAAACGGACGTAAATTTAAGATTTACAAATTCCGTAGCATGTATATGGATGCGGAAAAACGTAAGCAGGAGCTTATGAGCCAGAACAAAATGGATGGGTTCATGTTCAAGATGGATTATGACCCGCGTATCATTGGCTGTGAAAAGATTGGAAAAGACGGAAAACCAAAGGGAATTGGTAATTTTATCCGTTCCACATCTATTGATGAATTCCCGCAGTTCTGGAATGTATTGAAGGGTGATATGAGCCTTGTGGGAACCAGACCACCGACATTGGATGAGTGGGAACAGTACAAACCACATCATCGTGCGCGCATGGCCGTTAAGCCGGGGATCACCGGTATGTGGCAGGTGAGCGGACGAAGTGATATTACGGACTTCGAAGAGGTTGTGAGATTAGACACTGAGTACATAGAGAAATGGAATTTGGGACTGGATATTAAGATTATACTTATGACAGTGCTGAAGGTGTTGAAGAATGATGGGGCAGTGTAGGAAACAGGTTGTTGGTGGAGAACAAGGTATGAGATGCGTAGATGTTTTTATAAAACAATATAATCGTGAGCCGTTAGATGTGGCGTTTACACCATATCGTGTATGCCCAATTGGTGCACATTCAGATCATCAACTTGGGAAAATCACAGGGCTTGCTATTAATAAGGGAATCAATATTGCATATGGTCCAAAACAGAATGGGGTCATAGAATTAAATTCATTACAATTTAATAAACGAGCACAATTTCATGTAAATGCGGCACCAGAAGAAAAGCAGAATGATTGGGCGGATTATTTGCGAGGTGCAACAATTGCCCTAGGACAGAGGTACAATCTTAAAGTGGGTATGTGTGGTGTTATTGACGGAGAACTTCCGATTGGAGGATTGTCCTCTTCAGCAGCAGTCATTATTACTTTATTGTCTGCTTTATGTAAATTGAATGAAATACATATTACTGAGTCCGAGATGATTCAAACAGCACTTGAAGCAGAGAACAACTATGTTGGAGTTTCATGTGGCAAGTTAGACCAATCTTGTGAAGTTTATTGCAAGAAAAATCACCTATTATATATGGATTTAAAGGATGATAGTTATGAATTAATTCCTGAAAGCCCGGCAATGAAGCCATATAGGATAGCTATCTTTTTCTCGGGAATTGAGCGTACACTTGCAGGTAGCAAATTTAACATGCGAGTAGATGAATGTCGCAGTGCTGCATATGCATTAAAAGCCTATGCAGGGATGGAATATGGAAAATTTAAAGAAACAAATCTTCGTGATGTTCCGTATGAAGTTTATTTGCAATATAAGGACAGGCTTCCTGAAAACTGGGCAAAACGTGCAGAGCATTGGTATACAGAATATGACCGAGTGCAGCGCGGTGCAGAAGCTTGGCGACGAGGTGATATTGAAGAATTCGGAAGATTATCATTTGAAAGTGGTAAGAGTTCTATATATAATTGGGAAACAGGTTCGCCGGAATTGAAAACTCTATACGAAATCATGACAAAAACAGAAGGAATTTACGGCGGAAGATTTTCGGGAGCAGGATTTAAAGGTTGCTGTATGGCATTGATAGACCCGGCTTATGAGCAAAGCATTATAGAAAGAGTTACGAACGAGTATTTGAAGGTCTTTCCAGAATTGCGTGATAAATATTCAGTACACATTTGTGAAAGTGCAGATGGAGTAAAACTAGTATAGAATATAAGAGGATGATATTGATATGAAATGTTTGATTTTAGCGGCAGGATATGCAACGCGCCTTTATCCATTAACTGAAAATTTCCCGAAACCGTTATTAACGGTTGGGGATAAGACAATACTTGATTGGTTGATTGATGATATCAAAACAGCAGAAGCTGTGGACGAGTTTATTGTAATTTCAAATCATAAGTTTGCTCATCATTTCGAAAAGTGGGCAGAGAACAAGCCGGAGATTACCGTTGTGGATGATGGAACATCTTCAAATGAAACAAGACTTGGGGCTGTAAAAGATATTCAGTTCGCTATTAATCAATTAAATATTGAAGATGATATGCTTGTAATCGCAGGGGACAATGTTTTGGATTTTAGTCTGACGAAGTTTATTGATTATGCGAAGGAAAAAAATACATCTTGCATTATGCGGTATTACGAACCGGACGAAGTGAAATTGACGAAGTGCGGTGTGGTAACAATCGATGAAAATGATAAGATTTTGGAAATGACTGAAAAACCAGCCGAACCAGAGTCTCATTGGTGTTGTCCGCCATTTTATTACTATACAAAGTCCGATGCGAAATTGATTCAAAAAGGTATCGATTCCGGCTGTGGTGTGGATGCACCGGGAAGTTATATTGCATGGTTATGCACACAAGTACCTGTGCATGCAATGGAAATGCCAGGTAAACGATATGATATTGGCAATCTGGAAAGTTACGAAAAGGTACAAAAGGAGTATAAGGGTATATGTTAAAGTCCAATGTGGATTTAAAAAATAAAACAATTCTTGTAACCGGTGCGGCTGGTTTTATTGGAGCCAATCTGGTGAAAGAACTTTTGAAGACCGTCGATAATATTTGTATCGTAGGTTTGGACAATATGAACGATTATTATGATGTATCAATCAAAGAGTATCGTCTGAACAAGATTGCACTGTTGGCACAACAGTTTCCAAATTCTAACTGGACATTTATTAAAGGAAATATTGCAGATAAAGAATTACTTAATAAAGTGTTTGATGAGTATGGCTTTGATGTAGTTGTTAATCTTGCTGCGCAAGCAGGAGTTCGATATTCTATTTCGAATCCTGATGTGTATATAGAGAGTAACTTGATAGGCTTTTATAATATTCTTGAAGCTTGTCGTCATTCTTATGATGAAGGGAAACATCCTGTAGAACATTTAGTGTATGCTAGTTCAAGTTCAGTGTATGGTTCTAACAAAAAAGTACCATATAGCACAGAGGATAAAGTGGATAATCCGGTATCTTTATATGCAGCGACAAAGAAGAGCAATGAATTATTGGCTCATTCTTATTCAAAGCTTTATAATATCCCATCTACGGGATTGCGATTCTTCACAGTTTACGGGCCGGCAGGAAGACCGGATATGGCTTACTTTGGGTTTACAAACAAACTTTTAAAAGGTGAGACTATTCAGATTTTTAATTATGGGAACTGCAAGAGAGATTTTACATATGTTGATGATATTGTAGAAGGAATTAAACGGGTAATGCAGCATGCACCGGAAAAATCTACCGGTGAAGACGGATTGCCAATTCCACCATATGAAGTTTATAATATTGGCAATAATAGTCCGGAAAATTTATTGGATTTTGTAGATATACTTCAGCAGGAACTTTTAAGAGCAGGAGTATTGCCGGAGGATTACGATTTTGAGGCACATAAGAAACTTGTACCTATGCAGCCGGGAGATGTGCCGGTGACATATGCAGATACGAGTGCATTGGAAAGAGATTTCGGATTCAAACCAAGCACGAGCTTGAGAGATGGGCTGAGAAAATTTGCAGAGTGGTATAAGGAATTCTATATATAAAAAGAAAGAAACGTACAAAAGATATTTTTCGAAGAGATTAGTTAGGAAAGGTGGATGCGAGAATGAAAGTTTGTTTAGTAGGTTCCTCAGGTGGTCATTTAACACATTTATATATGCTTAAACCATTTTGGCAGGATAAGGAGCGTTTTTGGGTTACCTTTGATAAAGAAGACGCTAGGAGTTTGCTTAACAATGAAAAAATGTATCCTTGCTACTATCCGACGAACAGAAGTATAAAGGCGCTCATTATTAATACCAAATTGGCTATTAAAGTACTGCGAACAGAGAAGCCTGATTTAATCATTTCTTCTGGTGCTGCTGTTGCTGTGCCATTTTTCTATTTGGGAAAGCTTTTTGGTGCAAAGACTATGTATATTGAGGTGTTTGACCGGATAGATAAGCCAACAATAACAGGAAAAATGGTTTATCCTGTTACAGATAAGTTTGTTGTAGAATGGGAAGAAATGAGAAAAGTCTATCCGAAAGCGATTAATTTGGGAAGTATCTTTTAAAGGGTACGTTAATGAGGTGAGGAAATGATTTTTATTACAGTAGGTACACATGAGCAACCTTTTGACAGATTGCTTAAGTATGTGGATAAATTAGTTGAAAAAGGGGTTATTACTGAGGAAGTTGTTATGCAGACGGGATTCAGTACATATGAGCCTAAATATTGTAAGTGGGAAAAAATATTTCCCTATCAAAGAATGATAGAACATGTTAGTGCTGCTAGAATAGTAGTAACGCACGGTGGACCATCTAGTTTCATTATGCCATTACAGATTGGAAAAATACCAGTGGTAGTACCACGCCAGAAACAGTTTGATGAACATGTAAACGATCATCAGGTGGAATTTTGTGAGCAAGTGGCAATAAGAAACGGGAATATCATTACAGTAGAAGATATTAACACACTAGAGAATGTTTTGCTTAATTATGATGTCCTTGTCGCAGAAATGGATGTGAGTCAGAACAGTAATAATGCTAAGTTTAATCGAGAATTCGAGGACTTGGTGAATGAAATGTTTAAAAAGTAATCATAGAAAAGGATTTAAATTTTGATGAATAAAATTAGAATTGCATTTGTCGAAACGAACTGCAAAAAGAACGGACCGATAAAGCAAACATGGAATATTATTAAACACATGGACCGAGATATCTTTGAACCTGCTTTGATTACCATATGGCCAGAAGAAGAAGGCAATTCAATGATAGACGATTACAGGAATTTAAATATTCCTGTTTATTGTTGTAACATTAGCAAAAAAAAGTCAATTGTTTTTGGACAACGGGCAGTAGGAAAATTTCTAGAGCAATTTAAAGCAGATATAGTACAGGGAGTCGGTATTCCTCCCTACAGAATGACACTTGGCTATAAAAAAGCTGTGCATTTTGTTACATTGCGAAATTACTGTTATGAAGATTATCCGGATCAGTATGCGAAGGGAATCGGTACGGTCATGGCTTTTATGGACATGCAGTTAATCAGAAGAAGAATGAAGATGGGAGAACCGTTTGTTACTTGCTCTGAAAGTTTGACAAATATGTATCGAGAGAAAGAAAATCTTGAAATCCCTTTCATCCGTAATGGTGTTGATGTAAGTCAGTATACAAAAAGAGATTTAACAGAAGTTTCTGAGTTGCGTGAACGCTTAGAACTTCCGAAAGAAAAAATCATTTTTGTTTATAGCGGGGGATTAATTGACAGGAAAAATCAACGGGAAGCAATCGAAGGATTTCTGAAAATGCAACATAATGATAATGCAACACTTCTATTACTTGGCGATGGGAAGGAACGAGGGGAATTAGAAGAAAAATATAGCAAATATAGCAATATTACCTTTCGTGGAAAGGTTTCTAATGTAAATGAATACCTTCATGCATGTGATGTTTACTTGGCAACAAGTAAATCGGAAGGTTTACCTAATGGGGTGTTAGAAGCTATGGCATGTGGTTTGCCGATTCTTCTTTCTAATATTCCACAGCATCTAGAAGTTCTTGAGGCAGATGAAAGTTGTGGATATTCATATAGGTTGGGTGATATTGAAGAATTGGCATCTACTCTTGACCGAATGATGAATGACAATTTGGTAGCGATGGGAGAGAGAAGTTATCATACAGTAATGGATAATTTTACGGCAGAAGGTATGAGTTTAAAATACCAGCGTTTGTACATGCAGATATTTAAAAATAAAAGGGAATGATTGTGATGAATATAAAAGAGTGGCGTTTATATGCGATATACGCACTGGGACGTATAATAAAGGGGAGCCAAGAGGCAGACAAAAAATACTTGGGTATTTTGTTTAAGTATTTAATGGGAAAGAAATGTGATTTTGATAATCCGAAGACCTACAATGAGAAGCTTCAGTGGCTCAAAATATATGATAGGAATCCACTATATACTCAATTAGTTGATAAATATGAAGTACGTAGATTTATTTCAGAGCGTATTGGTGATGAGTATCTTATTCATTGTTTGGACGTGTGGAATCACTTTGACGAAATTGACTTTGACAAATTGCCGAATCAATTTGTATTGAAATGTACCCATGATTCTGGCGGACTTATTATATGTAAAGATAAAAGCAAATTAGATATGGTAGTAGCAAAGAAAAAAATCAATCACTGTCTCAAACGAAATTATTTCCCAAATCAGAGAGAATGGCCATATAAAGATGTCAGACCACGCATTATTGCAGAAGAATACTTAGGTGCCTTTAGTTCTGAAGAGATAATTGAATATAAAATTTTCTGTTTCGATGGTGAACCAAAACTATTTTTAGTATGTAAAGGTGAGGGACATGGTTCCGGTAGAACAAATGATTTCTATGATCTGGATTGGCAACACATACCGGTTACGATGACATATCCAAATGCAGAAGATAGTTGTCCAAAACCAAAAGAATATGATGAGTTATTGCAACTGGCGAGTAGATTATCTGTAGGAATTCCACAGGTAAGGGTAGATTTCTATGTTGCGGATGGAAAGATCTATTTTGGAGAATTGACCTTCTTTCATGATTCTGGTTTTTGTAAGTTTAAGCCTGAAATGTATGATCAGGAATTTGGAAAGTTGATCCATCTTCCGAAGCAGTAATATAATAGAACATTGTTATGATGGGAGAGATATAATGAATTGTTCTGAAAAGAAAGTTATGTTTATCACTGGTTCTTTGACAGATGGAGGAGCCGAGCGTGTGATGTCAATATTAGCTTCAAAATGTGCAGACATGGGAGCTGAAGTTTCGCTTGTCGTTTTGCGAAAGAAAAAATGCGCATATCAAATTTCGAAGAATGTTCGGGTTTTTCAAATTGAGAATGGAAGCGGAAAGTTGCAAACAGTAAACAGAATCAAACAGTTACGTAAGATTATCAGAACTAGTAATGCCGATGTATTGATTCCTTTTTTACCAATAGTTACATTATATACGATGATAGCAAATATAGGATTGGGGAAAAAAATGATTACTTCTGAAAGAGCAGATCCTAATGTTAGCATATTTGCGTCTGGTTTAAGCATGAAAGACAGAGTTGGGAATCTTTTGATGCGAAAACTCGGATTATTTAAACTTGCGGATTGGATGGTATTTCAAACACCTGATGCACAGAAGTGGTATCCTAAGAGTATTCAGAAAAAAAGTTGTATTATTTTTAATCCACTGGATACCGATAGTTTGCCTGCACCATATCAAGGAGAACGGGAAAAAGTCATTGTGGCAGCCGGACGCTTTGTAGAAGCAAAGAATTTCCCGATGTTGTTGAAAGGGTTTGCAGAATTTCACAAGGATTTTCCAGAATACTCTTTGACCCTATTTGGAGAAGGTAACCTTCGAGAAGAATATGAACAGTTAATCAGAAAATTAGATATTGAACAATTTGTGAATATGCCGGGTTTTACGTCTGGTTTAACTCAAAAAATCAATCAAGCTTCTATGTATATATCTACTTCAAATCACGAGGGTATCTCAAATTCCATGCTGGAAGCACTTGGTATGGGGATACCGACAATTGTTACAGACTGTCCGGTTGGTGGAGCAAAAATGTTTGTACAGACAGATGAAAATGGTATATTAATTCCGATGAATGATGTTGCTCTGTTAGTTCAAGCTATGAAGAAGATTGCTTCTGATCAAGAATATGCAAAAAAAATTTCAAGGGGCGCGACAAAGATCAGAGAACAATTGTCAGCAATTAATATTTGCAGGCAATGGTTAGAACTCATGTAGTACAAATTCAAAAAGAAAAGGAGACGTATTCAATTGTGGTTGTTAAAATAAAAAATATCGCATTTCATTTGATTTGTATTGGTATCTTTATTATACCTAGTCTTATAAGAAAAAGCGTTTTTGAAACGGAATGGGCAGTGCTCAATATAGTATCATGGCTAGGAGTTATTCTGCTGATACATAGATTTTTCTTGAATGGAAAACTGATTGTAAGAAAAGGTAAGGAAGGACTTGGTAATCCATTATGGCTTGTATTACTGATTGGTACGTTTGTTATATGGTCTCTTGCTACTCCTACATTTTCGGACGTATCAATGGTAAAGTATATATATGCAACACTTATGCCTTGTATCATTTTATATGTGACCTTGCCAGATGAGGAGATTTTACTTTGTTTTGAATGTTTCTGTAAATATTTAACGGTTGCGTGTACTTTTGTTGTACTTTGCGGAGTGCTTGATTTTATTGTTGGAACCGGAATTGGAGAAGCAATTGCAAAAGCTTCAAAAGTGGAATCACTGGATCAACTTATTGAAGAGGGCAGAATGGTTTCTTATTTAGGGCATTCTCTGTTAACCGCAGAAGTGATGTTATTGTGTTTTTTGTTTAACACACTAAACATGTTCTTTTTGAAAAAAAAGAAATCTCTTTGGTTTACAGTATATTTCAGTCTACTTTCTTTAATTGGAATAGGTTTAAGTGGTAGTAAGACCGGCATTGTACTATTAATTGTTGCTTTTGCATTGTTGTATGTAAATAAGCGAGGGTTTAAATATCTTTTGTTGTTATTGGCAGCGGTATATTTTGTATATAGCATGGGATTATTAGAGCCTGTTATAGAACGATTTCTTCTTGGTATTGAAAAAGGTGATTTGTCAACAGGACGTAACACGTCATTAAAATTATTGTTGCAATCAGGAATATTAGATTTTAAATTTTTTACAGGACGAGCAGGAAATATCATGTCAGATTCTATGATTGCTGCGCTGGAATATCCCCCTCTTCGGTGGGCATACATGTTTGGTATTTGGTTTTCCGTTGTAATATGTGTGATGCTTTTTGTTGTTCCGTTTATAAAATGTATCAAACTTGGAAACAAACAGGTTTTGTATGTGTTATTAATTTTGATTGCTGACGTTAATAGCTACAATGGGTTAGTTACAGTATCAGACCACATGCTATTGTATTGTGTTTCTGTATTCTTATTGATCAATTTTGCGAGAATTTTTAGCAAGAACGCAAAGAAGAAAGGGAAATTTGATGAGTGAAAGAAGCGTACTCTTTATTAATCGGTCATTAAATGGTGGTGGTTCTGAAAGAGTGATGTCAATCATTGCAAGTTATTTTGCAGAACAAGGTGTAAAGACAGAAATGGTCTTGGTGGATGATGAGCCAAAGGTATACCCTGTTTCTGACAAAGTCAAAATCACAGAAATGCACTTGCCGATGAAAGGTAATAAACTAATATGGCACATTAGACGCCATTTTCTATTTCGAAAGATTATGAAAAAGAGTGATGCCAGTACAGTGGTGTCCTTTTTGTGGGATATGAACATGAAAGTAATGATAGCAAGTCTTGGACTTAAAAAAAGAATTGTGTTATCAGAGCGTAATGATCCACTTGGAGGAAACAGAAGAAAATCTTTTCAATTTGCATGCAAGTATATTTTTCCACTTGCTGACTTTCATGTATTTCAAACAACAGATGTGCAAGAATATTTTTCGAGTGACATACAGAAGAAAAGCTGTGTCATTGCTAATCCAATCAGTATTCGTTGTTCGGATGTATATAGAGGAAAGAGAGAATCTAGAATTGTTGCAGCTGGCCGATTGGCTCCACAGAAAAATTTTGCTATGTTAATTGATGCGTTTGCAGTGTTCCATCAACATCATCCAGAATATCTATTGGAGATTTATGGGGAAGGTGCTCTTAGAAAGAACCTGATGGATCAGATAGAGAAATATGGATTGTCTGAACATGTGATATTAAAAGGATATGTTTCGGATTTAAAAACTGCTATCCGTTCTGCAGCAATTTATGTAAGCAGTTCAGATTTTGAAGGAATCTCCAACACAATGCTTGAAGCTATGGCATTAGCGATTCCGTCGATATGCACGGATTGTCCGGTTGGCGGGGCAAGAATGGTGATCGATTCGGGTGTTAATGGTATTTTAATTCCGGTTGGGGATACAGAATCACTGATTCAAGCACTGGAAGATTTGACAATGCATCAGGACAAAGCACAACAAATTTCAAAATATGCAGAAAAAGTTCGAGATAGATTTTCGATTGAAGCCATTGGGCAGCGATGGATGAAGGTATGCTTCCCGCAAGAAGATTGATTTAGAGGTTGATACTATGGGTAATAAAAAGATGAAGGTTTGTATTTTGACTCAGAATATCTATACTTTGGGAGGCATACAAAAAGTAGTTACAACATTAACCAATGAATTGGTGTATGATGATAAATATGAAATAAGTATATTGATGCCTTTTAAGGATGATGAACATCGACTGTTTCCTATTGATGAGGCAGTTTCATTGTATTACATAGAAGATTTTGTGGGCAGTAATAAGTTGATCGCAAGGCGCGTCAGTGGGAAAATTTTGAGTCTCAATGCAAAACGAGGATTTCTTGATAAAAAAATCCTTTTTCCGATTATCTATATGCTGCGCTATACAAAAAAGCGAAGAGAACGATTGATTCAGTTTTTTAATCAGTTTGACGTTGTGATAGGAACTGGCTTTGGATACAGTTTATTGTTGGGAGAGATGTCTGAACGTTTGACATGTAAAACAATCGGTTGGCAACATAGTACATTTGATTCTTATTTTGAAAGACAGGGATTTAGTGGATATGGTTTAAAAAAATACGCAAAATTGGCATACAAGAAATTGGATCAGATTCTTGTCTTGACGGAAGCTGATAAAAAAGTATTTGATGAGTCACTCAATATTGATTCAATCGTATTCTATAATCCAATTCCAAATAGAGGTATGAGTAGAACGGAATGTCATAATCATAACATACTTTTTGTTGGAAGACTGGATAAATATCATAAAGGTTTGGAATATTTGGTGACGATTATGAAAGAAACATCCAGTCAGATTTCTGAAGCAAAGTATTTCATTGTCGGAGATGGGCCTGACAGACAGTGGTTGGTTGATGAAGTGAAAAATGTGGGACTTGAAGAACAGGTGATATTTGTGGGAAAGACGAATGATGTAGACAGATATTATTGTGACGCAACTGTATTACTTCAGACGTCAAGATTTGAAGGGTTTGGTATGACCATTGTTGAAGCGATGAGTCACGGTGTGCCGATCGTTTCCTTTCATAATTATGGACCGGACGAAATTATTCAGGATGATGTAAATGGATATTTGATCGAAAAATTTGATACAGACAAGTTTTCTGAAAGAGTAGTGGCTCTTTCAAACAACGAATCAGAAAGAAAACGCATTAGTGATGCATGTTTAGAAAGAGCACAAGATTTTTTTGTCGAAAGAAAAGTGATTCAATTTAATGAAATTGTGTCGAATTTATTGAAATAATCATGATGAGGCAGAGATAGAAGTATGGAAAGTAGAACTAGTAACGCAAAACGGAATATAGGAAGCGGAATCTTAAATCGCATGGCATCTGTTATATTGCCGTTTGTAATGAGAACCATCTTATTGCATGTTTTAGGAGCAGAATATACGGGTTTGAGTAGCTTATTTAATTCCGTTTTGCACGTATTAAATTTGGCTGAATTGGGATTTTCTAGTGCTGTGACCTTCAGTATGTATAAGCCTATTGCAGAACATGATGATGATGCTATCTGTGCTTTGATGGCTTATTATAGAAAAATCTATCGTATTGTTGGTCTTGTTGTTCTGTTGGGCGGTGTAGTTGTGATGCCTTGGTTATCTTATTTGATTAAAGGAGATTGCCCAACTGATATCAATATCTATTTTCTGTATGTTATTTACTTGTTGAATACAGCACTTAGTTATTTCTTGTTTGCCTATAAAGGCGCGTTATTAAATGCGTTTCAGAGAATGGATTTATGTAGCAATATTCGTACGGTTATTATTGCGTTACAGTACTTGAGTCAGATTATCGTATTGCTTATTTCCAAAAGTTATTATGCGTATATCATACTATCACCTATTTTTACCATTATCAGCAACTTGTTGATTGCAAGAGTAGCGGATAAATATTTTCCGCAATATCAATGTAGAGGGCAAATCAGTGAAGAAACGCGGGGGAATATTCGAAAGCAAGTTGCAGGTTTGATGATTGGGAAGATTGGAGATACTTTTCGCAACTCCTTTGACAGCATTGTTTTATCATCTACACTCGGGCTGGTAATGGTGACTGTTTATAATAATTATTATTATATTTATAATGCATTATATGGATTTATGTTATCCATCACACAAGGCATGCAGGCAAGTGTCGGTAATGCCATTGCTTCTAAATCATTGAAAGAGAATCGCGAGGATATGCAGAAGTTCACCTTTCTTTTTGCATGGCTCTCTTCATTCTGTACCGCATCAATGTTCTGTGTTTATCAGACCTTTATGACTTTATGGGTAGGAGAAGATTTGTTGCTGTCGATTTCTAATATGGCATTGTTTTGCTTGTATTTTTATTTAATCAATATGAATAATAGTAGAAATTTATATTTTAGCGGAAACGGATTGTGGTGGGCCGGAAAGGCAACATTTGTTGTAGAGGCAATTGGAAATCTTGTGTTAAATATTATTCTGGGGGCACTTTGGGGTGTGACAGGCATATTATTAGCAACTATTATTACGATTTTTTGTTTCAATTTTATATGGAGAACGAATATATTATTTAAACAATATTTCCAGGAATCCCCAAAGAAATTTTATGTTCAGCATGTCTTGTATTTTCTAGTCACGATTGTTATTGCGGGTATATGCTATTGGATATGTTCAGGAATCACGTTTGTTGGGGTGGCAGGTATCCTCGTAAGGGGAATTGTCTGCTTGGTGATAGGAGTAGGACTTTTCCCAATATTTTTTATAAAGTCGCCGTATCTAAAAGCTTCTTTGAAAATTTTAAAGAAAATGTTACATAAATAAAATGTTATTATACTGAAGGGAGGAAATTCAAATGTCGAAGTTAAAAGGTGTGAAACAAATTCCAAGAAGAGTCATCAAATCTTTTATCAGGAGAGGCTACTTTAATTGGCTGAATGATAAGGCATATCTGAAAATGGAATTTTACTTGAGAATGGGATATAAGCTTAATTTGAAACATCCACAAACTTACAATGAAAAACTTCAATGGTTGAAGTTGTATGACAGGAAAGATATTTATACTATCATGGTGGACAAGTGTGAAGTGAAAAAGTATGTTTCATCTGTGATTGGTGAACAGTATATTATTCCAACGCTTGGAGTTTGGGAACGTTTTGAAGACATTGATTTTGAAAAATTACCGAAGCAGTTTGTCTTAAAATGTACGCATGACAGTGGGGGGCTTGTCATCTGTAAGGATAAAAGTACTCTGAATTTAGAAGTGATAAAAACAAAAATAGAGAATTGTTTGCGTAGAAATTATTATCTTCATGAGAGAGAATGGCCGTATAAAAATGTCAGACCATGCATTATCGCAGAAGAATACCTAGGTATGCTGGGCTCTGAAACTTTAATAGAATATAAGATTTTTTGCTTTAATGGAGAACCGAAACTGTTCTTAGTATGTCAAGGTGAAGGACATGGAGCTGGTAGAACGAATGATTTTTATGATCTGGACTTTCATCATATACCGGTTACAATGACGAATCCAAATGCAAAAGAGATTTGCCCAAAACCGAAAGAATATGATGAGTTGGTAGTACTGGCGAAGAGGTTATCCAGCGGGATTCCACAGTTAAGAGTGGATTTTTATGTTGCGGATGGAAAGATCTATTTTGGAGAATTGACATTTTTCCATGATTCTGGTTATTGTCAGTTTAAGCCTGAAATGTATGATGAGGAATTTGGAAAGTTAATTCAATTACCACAGAAACAAATAAAAAAGTAGAAGGAGGAGAACACTATGGAACTGATTTTATCTATTGCATTTGGTGTATGGTTTATTGTGGCGGCGTTAGTGTATGGTTTTTTTACAGGAGGAGGTGATAAAGAATGAATCTATATTTGATTGGAACAATAGTTGCACTAATTCTTTTTATTGTAATTGGTGTTTTGGCAGGAAATAAGGTTAAGGATACAAACGATTATTACGTGGCTGGCAGAAGGGCACCGGTTATTTTGATTGTCGGTTCCTTGATTGCGTCATTCTTGAGTACAGGTGCATTTATGGGGGACACTGGAGAAGTATATAGTGGTTTCTTTATGGGAATTGTAATCGTAGGTATTTTGCAGGCATCAGGTTATGTCTATGGTGCTGGGCTGTTCGGGAAATACATAAGGCGTGCAAAGGTAAATACAGTACCAGAGTATTTTGGAAACAGATTTGATTCCGGCAGAATTAGAAAATTAGCTTCAATTACCATGATTGTGGCGGTAACTGCTTATCTCCTTTCTGCAATTCAGGGAGTGTCTACATTAATGGTATCCATTACAGGTTTAGACTATAAAGCCTGTGTTGTTTTAGCGTGGTTGGCATTTACAGTCTTTACTGTATATTCGGGGTCTATGGGCGTATTAATTACTGATACGATTATGTTTCTCATTTTCTTGGTAGCTGCGTTGATTGGTATCCCATATATTATTTCGTCAGCAGGGGGCTGGAATGAAGGAATTACGGCACTGGCAACATCAACTAGCAATCCTGGAATTATTTCTTGGACAAACAATTTGTCATATCTCTATCCAACAGGGACACAAAATCTTATTTGGGCCGTAGTATATGGAATTGTTTGGGCTATTGTTGTCATGGTAAGCCCATGGCAGACCAGCCGTTATCTGATGGCAAAGAACGAGCATACGGTCATGAGATCTTCTGTTTTTGCATCAATGGGTGTGGTAACAGTAACAATGCTGTTATATTTTTCAGCGGCGTTTGTTTATAAAATCAATCCAAATCTTAGCAATGCAAGTACATGTATTATTTGGGCGGCTATGAATTGTATGCCGATGATTGTAGGTATCATTATGCTGACGGGCATTTTGTCAGCCGGAATCTCATCCGCTTCCACGTTTTTATCATTGATTGGGACATCCCTGACGAATGATGTATTAAAACAGAGTGATGATGAGGATACAAAGGCAAACTTAAGATCATCTCGTGTTGTAATGGGTGTGGTTAGTATTATTGTTTTGATTATAGCATTCTTTAATCCACCTCAGATCTTTTGGATTATGTATTTTGGAGGGACTGTTATTGCAAGTGCATGGGGAATTGTAGCGATTGCAAGTGTTTGGTGGAAGAAAATGAGTGAAAGAAGCGCCTTCCTTGGTATGTTATTTGGATTCTGTGGTTGTGTGATTCCTAAGAGTGTATCGGCATTGAGTGGTATCAGTTTGCCAATCTATTTGGATCCATTCTTTATAGGGATTGCGTTTTCCATAATAGGTATGCTGATTGGAAAAAGAAAGAAAGCGACTGACGCAGATATTCAAAGATATGAAGTTCTTCATGTCAGACCTGAGAATGAAAAAGATGCAACGGAAGATAAAAAGACACATAATCTGATGTGGTTGTATTTGGCTTTTGGTATATTGTTAGGAGTGGTCTTTGTATTCGCATATGCTGTTCCATACATGAATGCAATCAAGTAAGGATAGTAAAAGATGAGTGCTAAATAAAGAAAATTTGTGTCAGGAGACTTATGGATTGTCAGATGAAAACTTTTTTCAAAGGAGTTAAGCATGAACATAATTAAGAAAATAATAAACGTATGTAGGAAAAAAATTGAAGATCCAATTAAGTATTCTAGAAGTGTCGGTGTTACAATAGGAAATAATTGTAAATTAATAGGAGTTCCTAATTGGGGTAGCGAGCCTTGGTTGATTTCATTGGGAAATCATACAGAGGTTTCCTTTGATTGTGTATTCATCACACATGATGGTGCAACATGGGTTTTTAGAGACCAAGAAAGATACAAAAAAGTTATTAATTTTGGGAAAATAGTAATAGGAGATAACTGCTTTATTGGAGCCAGAAGTATAATATTACCTGGAGTAAAAATTGGAGATAATTGCGTTGTGGCTGCAGGGGCAGTAGTGACGAAAGACATACCTTCTGGAGAAGTGTGGGGGGGAGTACCTGCACGTTTTATATCAACAACAAGCCAATATGCAGAGAAGTGTTTAGCCAATACTCCACAATATGATTTAGATAATTATAAAAACAACAAGAAAGAAGAAGTATTGAAAATGCTGAGAGAATAACAAGGGAAATGTAATGTAGGTGGATTAATGTTATGGATTATCAGACAATAACTTTTTGCAAATTAATTGAAAATGTAATACATCCGAATAAAGAAAATAACCTGATGGATAATGTTGATTGGGCTTATATGATTCGACTAGCAAAGGAACACAATCTACTTCCAATTCTTATGGAAGAGGCGGTCAAACATCCTTTATACGTCGCACGTCCTGAGTATAAGAAAGAAATGAACGAAGCATTGGCTAGTGTTGCTTCGCAGACAAAGCGTACAATTTCTTTTTTAAAACTATACCAATCTTTTATAGATGCGGAACTTCATCCTATTGTTATGAAAGGTTTGATTTGTCGTGAATTGTATGGGAAATTCTGTGATCATCGTCCATCTGGAGATGAGGATCTTTGGGTATTGCCTGCTGAGTTTTGGAAGGCAAAGGATATTTTGACAGCCAATGGTTACATGTCAGAATTTGAGTCGGTGACATGTGCACAATTAGAACAAATACAAGAAATTACCTTTACTCATCCAGAAGAAAAATTATGTATTGAACTACATCTGAATCCAATGGGGCGTGAAACAGATGCACGTTCTCATATGAGTGATTATTTTAAAGGTGTGTTTGATAAATCTAGAGAAGTAGAGATAAAAGGAGTTTGGATACGTACCCTGAGTCATCAAGAACATTTACTGTATTTAATTTTTCATGCTTTTAGGCATTTTACCGGTGGTGGAGTTGGAATTAGACAGATGCTTGATATTTTACTGTATCAAGAACAATATGGTGATGAGATTGATTTAATACAACTTCATGAGAGATTAAAAATGTTTCGGTGTGATGCCTTTTGGACAGACCTAATCCATTTAGGTAATACTTATTTTGGTTTCAAATTACCAATTTTGCAAGAACCAAATTGTCCACAAGAATTATTCTTAGATATGATTCAATGTGGTACGTTCGGGAATAAAACAAAGGCAGAAAGAGCAGCGTCTGCAGCGACGAAACTTGCAGTGGGAAACTATTTGAAAAAGAAGAAAAGTAATTCAATAAAAATGATATGGAAGGCACTTTTTCCGAGTAAGGCGTTATTATTGAATCAGTTCCCTTATTTAGAAGAAAAACCATGGCTAGTTCCAGTTGAGTGGGCAAAGCGCTGGGGACGTTTTATAAAACGAGGTCGAAGTAACAATGGAAATCTTGCAATTGAAAGCGTGAAAATTAGTCAAAGAAGAATGAAACTGTTGAAGAAATACGATTTGGTTTAAAGGGTACACATTAATGATGGAAATTATGAAAAGAGTTATTGCAAATGTACTTACTGCACTATACCAGCCATTTAATTTCGCTGTTATTATGGCTGTTTTAGTTATGTTTTTATATCTGTTTGCAAAAGAGTATGGTTGGAAGAGAATAATGAAATCATGGATAGATGCATTTAAGAAGGACAGGCACTTTCGACATGTTTTTCTGTTGGTGTTTTATACAATTATGATTTTGTTTAGAACGCTTTTAAATCGAAGTATGTGGGCAAATCCAGTATCAAATGTGATTGGTGTATGGGGCCTATATAATGAAAAGGGCGAATTAACCACAGAAGTCATTGAAAATTTGGTCCTATTTATACCATTTGCTATCTTATTGCTTTGGTGCTATTATGAAAAAATTTTAGGACAAACAGCAAAATTTAGAAAAATGTTGTGGCAGTCTGTAAAGATTGTATTTCTATTTTCTTTAAGTATTGAATTTTTACAATTGTTTTTACGCTTGGGTACATTTCAATTGTCAGATCTCTTCTATAATACACTTGGTGGTTTCATCGGTGGATTAGTTTACTGGTGCGGATATAAATTGGTGCATAGAAATAAGAAATAAGATAGTAGGGTTATGGAACGAGATGCGTTCTATAATCGGCTCTAAGTCAATAGTTGGGGTGCAATTCGATTGAATTGCGCTCCTTCTATTGATGAAGAATTAAAACTTAAACGTCTCATTTAACCCAAGCCATAGTTGATCTTTGTCACTCATATTAAGGACAGTACCATCATCTAACTGATAGCCTTCAGAAGAAGCATTGCCGTGGTAATTTCTCGTGACCTGTGGCCAGGTGATACCGATTTCTGGGTCATTCCATGCAAGACCACCTTCATCACCGGGATGATAGAAGTTCGGTCCAAAGTGCTCCATTTCCACATCCTATTTCCAAAATTGTCATGCCACTATGAATGTTTAGATGTTCATAAATCCAAGAAAACCAGCCTTGCTTGTTAGATGAATAATTTTGGTGAAGTCGTATTCTAGCAGATATATTGTTTGCATTTTGGTATTGGTTCTTTAGACTTTGTTCCATATTTGTTAAGTGGATCAAGTCCAACATATTGCTCCAGTCGACTTGGTTTGAATTCTCGATTGTGGTAATGGTATTATCAATTGCTGTAGCAATCATCTGAAGTTGTTCTGCACGTTCCAAAACAAGCTTTTTTTGTATGGAAAGAGAATTTAATAAAAAGCGATCATTTTTTTCTTCAATTAACATTTCTCGAATTTCTTCTAATGTAAAATTAAGATATTCGCCAGATGAATAGTAACCTTGAAGATGCATGAAAAGACATTCCTTTCTACAGTTTGATAAGACAATTATAAAGAAAATGTAGAAGAATGTCAAAATATGTGATAATATAGTAGACAGTTCAATGTAGGGGAGATTACGTCTTAGGAAACGTAGTCTCCTTTTGTTTAATACGAGAGGATTTATATGTTATCTGTACTTTTATGGTTGTGTGAAAGAATAGATTGATATATTTACATTTAAGAAAAAAGATGGAGTGAATGCAAATGAGTAAACAGTATTTTTTGAGAGATGAAGAAATACATTCAGTTAATGAGGATTATTTCAGACATCGGGATGTGGCAAAGAATATTACAAGAATATTGGAAACAAATAATCCACCATATAATATTGCAGTTATTGGGAAATGGGGACTGGGAAAATCTTCTTTGATCAATCTTGTTACAGATACATTGATGAATGAATCTGAGAAGTATATTAAAATTGACATCAATGCTTGGAAGTATGAGAAAGAAGTATTAGGAAAAGTATTTCTAAGGCAAGTGTCACAAGAGTTAGATGAAAAATTCAAACCTGAAACAAAACAAGATGAGAGAAAAAAAATTTTTAGAAGAATTTGGGAATTCATACGTAAGAAGGATGAGAAGTCGTTTTCTAAGTTGATTTTTGAACAGTTAAAAGCGTCGTGGAAATTTCTAATAGTATATGCATTTGTAATGTTGATTGTGTATGCAATATATAAAGTGGTTGTCCTCTGGAGTGGAGGGGGATTGCCAATTACCCCGCTTAAATTTTGTGCTTTAGTATTTACCGGATATTGTAGAAATATAGCAGTACTATTGTTTGCACCTATATTATTAGCTTGCTCGACACAAATAATCAGTGATATGCGCAAATATGTTTTAGATAAGGCGCAATTTCGACTTCAGGAGATAAACATCGAAGATTATGAGATAGAACTTCAACGCAAAATCAAATCAATCGTGAAAGAAGATGAAACTCTTAAGATATTAATTGTTTTGGATGATTTGGATAGGTTGAGTTTTCCTAAAATGGTAGAAGCGTTGAATGCATTAAAGATGTTTATCAATTTTCATAATTGTATTTTTATAGTTCCGTTTGATGATGAGATTATAAAATCTGCTATAGAAAGTGTAAAAAATAATGAATATAAACAGTACACCGATTCTATGGAAAGCGAATTGCTTCTAGACAAGCTGTTCCAATATAAAGTTTATTTAGCTCCGTTATTAGGTTATGATATAAAGAACTATGCGGTAGAGTTGTGCATAAAGAATATGCGAGATTTTATAGAGAACTATTGTAATGAGAAGTTGTTTGAAACAGTAATAAGGAAAATTTTAATTCATGATCAGGTAGAGACACCAAGGCAAGTAAAGAAGATAGTTAATGTATTTGCCACTAATATGATGATAGCAAGGGAGAGAGAATTAAACGAAAAAGTTGAAAAAGGATTTGCAACATCTGATAAAGGGGTATTTGCAATTGCAAAACTTTCTGTTCTACAGGCAGATTTTAATGAGTTTTATGATTTGCTATTTGTAGTTCCTGATGCCATAGATATTGCGTTAGAGATGCAAAATACGATGGGAAAAGTCTCAAACATTGAGATTCCAATAGAATTGAGAAAATATTTCGGAATAGAAAAAGAGAAGCAGAATTTTAGCAAAGAATATATTCCGTTGTTAAATTTCTTGAAAAAAACTGCAAAGTATGAAATAGTCAATATAATGCCTTATTTATATGTTGCTATGGAAGATATTAGCGTCTTGACTGGAAGTGTAAAAGAGCAAGAATTTATACGTGCCGCAACAAGTGGTAATTTGACAGAAACAAGAAGAATGCTAAAAGAAACACCACAATTAATAGAAAGTTTCATTCTACATATGCAACAAAGAAATTATGTTGATGATTTAAAGAATCTCATGAAATGTATACTTCAGGACATAACACAATTTAATCCTGAAGATAGGAAAAGAGTGGCTTCAACTATTGCAGAACGGGCTGGCGAGATTGCAAATAGTTGGACTGAACTAGATGAAAAAGACTTAAATTACGAAGGATTGTTGTTGGGGTATGAAGTATGTGATAATAAGAACGAGTTTAAAAAGATATTGGTGAAATCTTTGTCAAATAACTATGCAGGACGTTCAGAAGAAAAAATATCTGCATTTGCCAAATGTATTCATATGCTTGACAATATGGAATTGAATTGTTTTAACAATTATATTAAAAGATTATTAGATGAAGATTTAGTGGATTTAGATTCTTTCATAACCATTAAAAGATTAAATAAACTGTCAAACAAAGAATGGCTCGATCAATATTATAAATATTTGATACGTAATATATCTAACAATAAGATGAAGTCTAATAGAGTCCTTGTTGAGTTGAAAAATACTTTTATGCAAATGGTTGCAAAGAAGGATATTAACTATTGTTTTTCAGAATTAAAACCATTATATTCAACAACTTATATAACGACTTTATTTAAAGATTATTTATTGGGTGCAAACAATCTTGATCCTGACATGTTGAATGAATTAGTTCGTCAAAGAATAATGAACAACACTGTGGATGAGCAAGAGTTTAGGATGTTGCTTAAATGTATAGATGGCAAAATGGAAGTTGTAACATCAAGAATGATAGATAGATATATTACATCTATCATAGAAAAAGGTAATGCCGTGCAATTAATATGCCTTTTTGCGGAAGATAATGATGTCAATTTAATCAATAATAGTGTTAGGGAAACGATAAAATGGATTTTTGCTGAAACAAATGAAGAAAGAGTAGAACACCTTCATTTACTTATGAAAGTAATTGGTGCTGATGGACGTGAAGGCTTATTATCCGAGATTAAGAATGCATGCACTATATCTAAAACAAAAACTTATGTAAATTTAAAGAAGGTTGTTGAAATAATTGCTGATTATGAATGGAACGAATTTGTCTCATATATTATTTCGTTGGCGGATACAATTGAGAATGAGGAGGTAAATGATAGTTACATTGATTTTGTATCATATTGTTTCTCACGGATAGAAAAACATTTGACAGAACTTGAAATCAATAAGTATGTTGATGGCTTGTGTTCTAAAATTAAGCAGAATAAATGTATAGACACATCAATTAAAGCAATAAAAGCTTTTGTGAAAAAGGTTTCAGATGAAAAGTTTTTAGAAATAGAATCAACAATTTTTGATGTGGTTAATGAATCAAATTGTAAAGAGGTATATTTAATATATACTACACGTCTTCGTATGTTTAGAAAAAGACATGAGAATATTGGGCATTTGGCAGATGTTTGTCTTATGGCCATTGAATATACAAACTTGCAAAATGAGGCAATTCAGACATTAGATGTCGGATTTAGAAATATTTCAAAAGTTGTAAAATTAGTAGGATTAATAATTAATGATGTAAATATCAATAAAACTAAAGCGTATAAGGTGGTTAGAAAATTTCTAAATAATAAAGAAATCTCATCTGCTACAAAAAACATTTTATTAATACTCAAAAAATATGGTAAAGAGGTTACCCACACTATATTGGGCGATAACAAAGAGGAGATGCTTGATAAAATGACTAGCTACATAATAGAGAATGTAGATGAGTTTTCAACAAAAGATCTCTTGAATTATATAAACTGGTTGATAGAGCAAGACAATATCTCATATAACAAAAGTATAAACAGTCTTGTGTCTTCAGTTGTTGATATGTGTGATATGGAAAGTGAGTATGAAGAAATTGTTGAAATACTAGAAAAGATGGAAAGTCATCAATATAGGGAATGTAGTAAAAAATATCTAGATCCTATTGTTAATTTGTTGCAAAAAATTTCAAGTGTGGAATTAAAAAGGAGACTTGTCATAGTGGCAAGAAGATTGAGAATTTCTAAAGATGTGTTTTCCCAACTGCCAGAAGGATTGCTGTATGAGTAAAATTATAACCTTATTCCCTGTTTTGTAGAAACTTCTCCTGCTCCAAATCATCAATTTCTTTATCATACAAAGAACCGCAGCGAATGCAGCAGTAGAGGGCAAAGCTAATTAATATAAATAAAGCACATACGATAGTGTTGTAAAAAGGATTGGCGAAAATCGCCAATCCAAATATTAATCTTACTTAGAATTATGTTCTTGCAATTTGGCAATCTGCTTGCGCAGAGAAGCATTTTCATCTTGCAGAGAAGCATTTTCGTCTTGAAGAGCCTGGTTTTCTTGTAACAAGATTTTATTGTCTCTTTCAAGAGTACGCTCGCGGCGAAGCGCGTCTTCTCTGGCACGGCATTGCTCGCGGACGATTTCTTCTTCGTTGGCAATGCGGATTGAAGTGGCAGCTGCCTGTAAATATTCATCATTCTGTGCTAACATTTGTAATTCCTCCCAGGTTTGGGCTTTGAAAAGTCGAGCCCAATAATCGATTTTGGAAAACTTGTCTTCCTCACTTGCCTTGTCTATCTGAGTTAAGTCTACCACAGATAAGGTGAATTTGTCACTATAAACTTGGGAATGATTGTTGATGTTTATCATACGATAAGTGGCATAGAATTCTGGATTATCGGGGAAGAGAGTGAAATCTGTAAAACCAATGTGAATTACAGGGAATGTTTCTTCGTATTTTTGTCCCTCTTGTAGTTGGTCAAATGCACGACACAGATAGGTGAGCGAACGGTCGGCCCAGTTATACTCGTTTTTAACTTGCATTTCCAGATTAAGTAGGCGGTTATTATTGAGCAGAACCTTGATGTCGAGAACAAAATCCTTACCGGTAATGTTTTTGGACAGATCCATGGGATTTTTGATTTCAACATCTTTCAATTGTGTCGGTTTTAGATGAAGTAGGGCACAGACAAGCCCTCTTAATACTTTTTCGTTCTTTTGTAAGATGTAACGAAACATGTAATCATTGGTCATGTTATACTGTATGACCACAGTGTTGTCTGCATGAGACGGTTGTTGTTTGTTTTGCATAGGCAAAAACCTCCTTTGTAAAATATAGATAAATAAAATGATACTTGGAATACTGGCGATTTGCCGGATGGGTTAGACCAAGTAGAAAGCAAACAGCATATAAGATTTATGCTTGATTTTGCGTGTGATAAGAATAACACGGAATTAGATGAAAAACAAGCATTAAAATAAAAAACTTTTTGCTTCGTTGTGTTGAGTTTGTGGGAATTTCCTTTGCTATCGAAGTGATACAGTTAGTGTTCAAACTGGGATTGTTTGAGTTTGATGATGTGTTCCATAATACGTTGGGGGCTGTGATAGGGTATTAGTGTAGCTTGTCTTTAAGAAGCGGGAATAATCCTAGTCCCACTTACTAATAAACTTCTCCTGCTCCAAATCATCAATTTCTTTATCATACAAAGAACCGCAGCGAATGCAGCAGTAGAGGGCAAAGCTAATTAATATAAATAAAGCACATACGATAAGTTTTAACATATTTTCATTCTCTTTCTTGACAAAACTTTTTATATTTAATACTATTCACAAGAAAGAAGAAGTTTATACAAAGGGATAGGAAAATGAAAAACAAAAGATTTATTTTTATAACAATTACGCTAATTTGGACAGCTGTGATATTTTCATTCTCTTTACAGTCAGGTGACGTGTCGGGAGATTTGAGTGGCTCTGTATTAGAGGTGATTCTTGGCTTCTTCATGCCGGGCGTGTTAGAGAGTCCGGAGAAACTGGAATTGTTCCATCTGATATTGCGGAAATGTGCACATTTTACTGAATTTATGATTTTGGGTATTTTAAGTTCAATTGCATTGAACTACATGAAAGTTGGATATAAAAGTATTGTTGGATTCGGCTATTGTGTACTTGTAGCATCCTTGGATGAGACGCTGCAGTTGTTTGTCAGTGGACGCGCCGGAAGAGTGCAGGATGTACTGATTGATAGTGCTGGGGCGCTTGTGGGGATATTGGTTGTGTTTATATGTTTGAAGTTTAAGATGAATTGTAATTGTCAAAAAAATTGTCGCAAAATGTAAAATTTTGTATACAAATCATTTTGAAACGTGTTATAATATGCGTGAGGAACTCAGTGTAAGGTACTGCGCCTGAAGGTGCAGTAATTGTGCTGAGTTTTTTTGTTGTACAAAAATAAGAGGGAAGGGGTGGTTTGGTACAATGATAACAGATAAGGCGGCAGTAGATTATGAAGAATTTGAAGCGATTTATAGATTGTATGCAGATAGTCTTTACAAGTACTGCTTGTATTATTTGAAAGATGTAGAAGAAGCAGAGGACATTACATATCAGGCCTTTTTGAATTTTTACAAATATTATGAAACAGTCACTTCTGATAGTGTATTAAAATGCTTAGTTTACGAGGTGAAAAATTTGTTATCAAACAGTCAACATCAAGTACTTGAAAGGAGGGAGGCGCTAGAATGAATGATGAAGATTGGAAAGAATTTATTGCGAAAGAAATGGAGAAAAGTCTGGATGAAGTCATGGCTGAAATAGAGGCAGACCCTAAAATGAAGGATGTTAAACCTCCGGAAGGGATGTATGACAATGTCATGGCAATGATACACGAACACGAGCGACAGAAAATCTATGAGCAATTGTCAGATGAAGATAAAGAGTTAATTCGACTTGGTAGAGCATATAAAAAGAGACGGAGGTTTGATGGCTTTGTCGTAGTACTGGCTGCTATGATAGTTGGATTATGGTTAGGGTCCGTGTGTATAGGTGACGAGGGGGACCTTCTCGGTCTGATGACTAGGATTTTTGATAAAGGAGAAGAACTTATCATAGATTCGGATAGCATAGAACCGATTGTGTATGTAGAGGAAAGTGACGCATACGAAAAGATTGAGAAGGAATATGGTTTTAGTCCTATTAAGTTAAATTATCTTCCGACAGATACCGCTTTCAAAGAGGCGGGATTTGGAACGGATATACAAGGAATAAATATGTATTATGTAAAGAATGGATGCACACATATAATTTATACAATTCGACCAAATTACAGAGAATCATCCTTTGCTATAATTAATGAGGACGAGAAAAAACAAGAGTATACAATGGTTGTGCAGGACGTTGAGGTTTCGGTGAAAGAATACAATGTTGTGGATTCGGAAGAAAACAGATGGTTGCTTTATTGGACACATGAGAATGTTCAATATTTGCTTAGAATTACGAATGAGAAACAAGAAGAAGTTGAGAAAATTGTAAAAGATATGGTTTTCGATATTTAAATAAGTAGAGGAGCAAGAAGTGTTATGAACAGAAAAATCTTAATAATGTTATTAACGGTAGTGATTTGTTTTTCCGGCGTCGTTAACTGGGGAATTTGTGCCAGAGCAGAAGCAAGTGCAGAAGATATAGACATGTCGGAAATTATGACAGAGGATGCGTTGATTGGGTATGCAGAAAACCAAACATGGGGAGTATATCTAATAGATGGTTATTCAGTTATTAATAAGATATCGTCTTCCAAAGTGGGTGCAGGTGGCACCACAAATGCTGCTGTACAATGTACAGTTAAGATTACCTGCATTTTGGAACGAAAGGTGAATGGAAGTTGGGTCCGAGTGACGTCTTGGACACAAACTAATACAAACGCGTATTACGCGATGATTAGTAAAAGTGTGACAGTAGGAAGTGGTTATTATTATCGAGTGCGGAGTAATCATTATGCAAGCAGCGATAGTGCTAGTTCTAGTACAAATGCACTCTGGGTAGGAAATTGATAAAGTTAATAGAATAAAATTTGTTTAAAATTAAAAATTTATTTTTTCTCGTATGTTGTGTATACTAATAGTACAGTTTAAATATCTGTGATAGAGAAGCATGCTTCTCTAAGTGAGCCAACACTTAAATCTGATGTAGTGCCCATGTTGATGGATGTTAGCGGACAACACTAAAATCCGATATTGCAGCCACGGAAGTGGAGGTTGGCAGACAACACTAAGCCGTGATGGCAAGCGGGGACCGTGGAGACTATGCGAAAGGTGGCAACTCACCATAATCCATCTAGTTTCGGCGAAAGAAAGTTGCGAATTCTGTAAATAAGACCTTGCTCGTAGATTCGGCAAGGTCTTTGTTTGTATAAGGAAGGAAAGAGAGAAGATGTGCTCCTTATAACACACTATTCGTTTATACCTAATTGAGCCTTCAGGTGTGCGATTTCAGCATCCTTTTCAGCAAGTTCAGCATCCTTTTCAGCTACGGAATTTTGCAAAAACTCATTCTGTTGCTCTAAATCAGCGATTCTTTGATCTGCTTCACGGGCGCCTTCTTCCTTTAAACCTTGTTCATATAATTCTTTATTAAATGTAGTTAACATCAGTTCTAACACCTCTGCTTTCTGTTCAATTAGAATATCTGCAAGAATTCCGGCTTCAATACATTCATCAATTGCACGTATAATTGCTAATTCACGATTCTCAATGTCAGCAGTAGCATATTCTCGAACTTTTGCAACGAAAATACTATATTCTTCCAAACGCCTACAATTTTCCAATAATTCTCGATTTTTACCATAATTGATATTGAGCATTCGAGCTTCGCATTCGAGACAACCATCTACATATTGATGTACATTTTGCTTTTGGAACAAATCAGAAAGTAACAAAATCTGCTCGTCTGGTTGTTCCTTTGTACCGTTATAGAAAACAATATAATTTGGCACTGGTATTTTCTGTACCGCAGAACTGTAAAGATTTATATTGTGTTTTGCAATATATTTATTATACAATTGTGCAAAATATAAAAGCCCTCTGAGTGGCATATTGGGATTAAATGTACTTTGCTGTTCGTACAAATTCATGTTGCAGTCTATTAGAAATGACAGGTCATTTTTCATAGTAATGTAAACTACATTTTCCAATGTATTTACCTCTAAATCGTCGGCGTTTTGATAAGCTGTATTGTTCACGCAATTATACAAATCTAATAGATGCTCTTTGTTTTCAAATACTTTGCAAAATAAAGTGCTCTTGTGCTCACGGTTTTCTTTTGGATATTCTTGATATTCAGTTGTTTGATTCATATGATTCCTCCTTTAGTATAGCATAATTTTTTTTGTTGTAGTAGACCTAAATATTATTTTTGTAACTACAATCATAGGCAACACACTCCTTATTTTATTTTCATCAAAAGAAAATTTTTGGCTGATGTGCCGTGAAATTCAGATGCGTTAAGAAACGCAAGGGACATAATTGTTTGAATAAACATGTCCGAATTTTGATGTGTGTATAGCATAGCAGAGAGCAAATTGTATTTCAATATATGGGAGCTATTTCCACAAAAAAGAAAAGTTATCCACACACTGTGGAAAACTTTCCTACCTCTCATACACCACATATCGATATTTCTGCAGCAGCTCAGCCGCTTTTTTCGAGGATGCTTCGTCATAGAATTCGATGCGAAGAACACCTTCTTCAAACTCACGATTGTGGATGATTCCAATGTTTTTCAAGTTAATATTGTTAGCAGCCAGGATAGTGGCAATGGTTGCGATTCCACCGGCTTCATCGATGATATCACAGTACACCGCAAACATGCGCTTGATTGGTCCGGAGGAACCGCCAGGGATGGAGTTGCGGTAATTCTTTGAGGTTTCAAAGAAGTTGTAGATATCGCTTTCCGCACCGTCAGCAACAGAGCGTTTGGCATCTTCCAAAACAGCAATGTAATCGTCTAAGATGTTGACGATGTTGTCTTTATTTTTCAGGCAAATGTGTTGCCACATGGTAGGTGAGGAAGAGGCGATTCTTGTAATATCTTTAAAACCGCCGGCTGCCAGGTGCTTCATCAATTCTTCCTTTCCATCCTTGTCTTTGACAAAGTTTACAAGAGCAGAAGCGATAATATGTGGCAGGTGGCTGATTGCACCAGTGATATAATCGTGCTCTTTATAATCCAGAACCACAGGAAGAGCCTTTAAGGATTCTACAAATGTAGCATAAGCATCCACCTTTTCTTTTGCGACTTTTGCTGTCGGAGTGATAATATAGTAAGCATTTTCAATCAGCATGGCTTTGGAGTTGACGAAACCGGATTTTTCGGAGCCGGCCATCGGATGTCCGCCGATAAAATGTTCTTCCATGTCAAGTGCAATCACTTCTTTATGGATGGAGGCTTTCACGCTTCCAACATCCGTCAAAATGCAATTCTCATTGAGATGCGATTTCAGTTGTTTTAGATAAGCAGTATTATAGGACACCGGCGCGCAGAGGAAAATGTAGTTGCAGTTATCAAAGTTATCGTCAATAGTCGTGCAGGCAACGTCAATTGCAGATTCCTGTGTGGCAAGTGCCAGAGTTTCTTTGCTTTTATCAAATGCAACGATTTCATAGTCAGGGTAGTATTGGCGAATGGCCTTTGCGATGGAGCCACCGATTAATCCAAGCCCTACGAATCCGATTTTCTTTTTATTATTCATGATTTACATCCTTTCCGGAGACAGCCGATAATGTTGCTGTACCGCTTGGGTATCCACCTATATTGTGGCATATAGTTACATTGAATTTTACAACCAAGAAGAAGAAAAGTCAACACTATGTTGCTTTAAAGCGCAAAAGCGAATAAAAAGTTTGAAAATTCTGAAAATTCAAAACAAAAAATTGTATAAAATTCATAAAAAGGTTGAAATAATCGAAATATTTTAGTACAATATCAACATGTGATACTACAAATCAAGGAGGCAAATGTAGAATTATGAAAGTTTATAGAACGGACGAAATTAGAAACGTAGTACTATTAGGTCACGGAGGAAGTGGAAAGACTAGTTTGGTTGAAGCTATGTTATATGTATCTGGCGCAACTAACAGAATGGGAAAAATTGCAGATCATAACACAGTAAGTGATTTCGATAAAGAGGAACAGAAACGTGAATTTTCAATTAGTACAAGTTTAGTACCTATCGAGTGGGAAAAAGCGAAAATCAACGTGCTTGACACACCAGGTTATTTCGACTTTGTTGGTGAAGTAGAAGAAGCAGTTAGTGCAGCGGATGCGGCTGTTATCGTAGTTTCCGGTAAAGCAGGTGTGGAAGTTGGAACGGAAAAAGCTTGGGAACTCTGTGATAAGTACAAATTACCTAGAATGGTATATGTAACAGAGATGGATGTGGATGATGCATCCTTCCGTCAGGTAGTGGAAGATTTGACAGCGAAATATGGTAAGAAAATCGCACCACATTTCCAACCGATTCGTGAAAATGAAAAATTAGTTGGTTATGTTAACGTTATTAAAAATGCAGGTAGAAGATACACAGGTGTTGGTCAGAGAGAGGAATGTGAAATTCCTGATTACTGTTTACCAAACTTACAAATCTGCCGTGATGCATTGATGGAAGCGGTTGCTGAGACAAGTGAAGATTTCATGGACAGATATTTTGCGGGAGAAGAATTCTCCGTAGAAGAGATTCGTGCAGCAATGCGTATGTCCGTAACAGACGGAAGCATCGTACCGGTTGCTATGGGTTCTAACACAGAAGCACAGGGTGTTGCTAACCTCTTATCAGATATCGTTCGTTTCTTCCCAAGTCCAGACAAGAAGTCTTGTGCAGGTATTAACCGTAAGACAAACGAAATCTTTGAAGCAAACTATGACTTCTCTAAATCAAAGAGTGCATATGTATTTAAGACAATGGTTGACCCATTCATCGGTAAATATTCATTTATTAAGGTTTGTTCTGGTGTATTAAAAGGTGATGATGTTCTTTACAATACGGATTCGGATACAGATGAAAAACTTGGTAAATTATACACCATGATTGGTAATAAGCCGGTGGAAGTATCTGAACTTCACGCAGGTGATATTGGTGCTGTTGCGAAGTTATCAGATGTAAAGACAGGCGATACACTTTCAACAAAGAATACACAAGTATTGTTCGGTAAGACAGAGTACTCTGTACCATATACATATATGAAATATGTTGTGAAGGCAAAGGGTGATGAAGACAAGGTTTCTCAGGCTCTTGCGAAAATGATGGCTGAAGACGTGACACTGAAGGTTGTAAATGACAGTGAAAATCGCCAGACATTGATTTACGGTATGGGCGATCAACATTTGGAAATCGTAGTGAGTAAATTGGCTAGCCGCTACAAAGTAGAGGTTGCTTTGGAAACTCCAAAGGTTGCTTTCCGCGAAACATTGCGTAAGAAATCAGATGTGGATACAAAATATAAGAAACAATCTGGTGGACATGGACAATATGGACATGTTAAGATGACATTTGAACCTTCCGGCGATTTGGAAACACCATTCGTATTTGAACAAATCGTAGTTGGTGGAGCAGTTCCGAAAAACTACTTCCCAGCAGTAGAAAAAGGTTTACAAGAATCTGTTGTGAAGGGTCCTTTGGCTGGATATCCTGTAGTGGGTGTGAAAGCCGTATTATACGATGGTTCTTACCATCCGGTAGACTCTTCAGAAATGGCATTTAAGACCGCTACTATTCAAGCATTCAAGAAAGGATTTATGGAAGCAAGTCCAGTGCTTCTTGAACCAATTGCAAATATTAAGGTTACTGTTCCGGATGAATTCACCGGTGATGTAATGGGTGATTTGAATAAACGTCGTGGTCGTGTGCTTGGTATGACACCAATCGCAGGTGGTAACCAGATTATCGAAGCAGATATTCCGATGACAGGTGTATTTGGATACTGTACAGTGCTTCGTTCTATGACAGGTGGTAGAGGAACCTATGCGTATGAATTTGTTCGCTATGAACAAGCACCATCTGACGTACAGGAAAAAGAAATTGCAAAACGCGCAAACGAAGAGTAAAGGACAATTGATGAAAACAGTGGGACACGGTAAAGAACCGTGTCCTACTTGTATATTTGAAATGAAAGTGTTATATTATAACTATTCGGAGCCAACCTCGAAAACACGTTAGGCTCTGAATCATTACAAAAAATATACGAGGAAAGAGCAATGAAGATTGTAATTATCGGTGACGGAAAAGTGGGATATAAGCTGGCAGAGCATTTGTCAGTGGATAATTATGACGTCGTTTTAATTGACAACAATGAAGAAAAATTAAAGGAAGCCATCAACAATTTGGACATTAACTGTTTTGCGGGAGACGGTGTGAGTGTGGAAGTACAGGCGGAAGCGGGTGTGCCGGATGCAGACCTTGTAATTGCGTGTGCTTCAACGGACGAACTGAATATGCTGAGCTGTCTGGTTGCAAAAAGGCTTGGGGCGAAGCATACCATTGCCAGAGTGCGTAACCCGTTGTATTACCATCAGATTGACTTATTAAAAGAAGATTTACATCTGAGTATGGTGATTAATCCGGAGTTTGCAGTTGCAAATGAAATCGCAAGAAACTTGATTTTCCCTGATGCAAGCAAGGTGGAGACCTTCGTAAAAGGGCGATTGGAATTGGTGGAATTCCCGGTGCGTGAGGGCAATCCGGTTATCGGATATAAGCTGGCGGACATTTATTCCAAATTCCAGATTAAGATATTGATCTGTGCCATCCAAAGGGGAAGTGAAGTGTTTATCCCAGATGGTGAATTTGTGATTGAAGAAGGGGACAAGCTTCACATTGCAGCTACACATCGAGAGATTGAGCAGTTTTTCAGCAGGCTGGGGAACCGCAAGCGTCGCGTGCGAAATGTGTTGATATGTGGTGGCGGACGTGTTGGATTCTATCTTGCAAAGAAGCTATGCTCGATGGGCATGGATGTGAAGATTATCGAGCACTGCCACGAAAGATGCGAGGAATTATGTGAAGAACTTCCGAGGGTGACGGTGATTCAAGGTGATGCAACAGACCACGATTTGCTGATCGAAGAGGGTGTTCGTGAGGCGGATGCTTTGGTTGCCCTTACCGGTGTGGATGAAGAGAATATTATCATGGGCTTATTTGCAAACAAGCAGGGTGTGCGGAAAATCATTGCAAAAGTAAATGAAGATTCCAGAGCACAGATGGTGGCAGGTCTAGGCATCGATAGTATTGTTTCTTCAAAGAACGCAACGGTAGATGCGATTTTCAGCTATGTTCGTGCACGTCAGAATTCTTTGAGCAGTGCGAACATTGAATCTATGTACCGTTTGGTAGATGACCGTGTGGAAGCCTTGGAATTTGTGATCAAAGAAGAAACAAAGTATACCAATATTGCACTCAAAGATTTAAAAACAAAACCGAACAATCTGATTGCGTGTATCGGACGAAAGCGTCAGATGATTATACCGAGTGGTAATGACAGCATTCAGGTTGGAGATACTGTAGTTGTGATAACGAAATCAAAGAAGATACAAGATATTACAGACATCTTGGAATAGAGGGCAGTTATGAACAGAAGAATGACGACTTATATTTTGGGAAGAATGCTTGGAGTAGAAGCATTGGTTCTTTTGATACCGGCGCTGGTGTCTGTGATATATGGGGAAGAAGGGTGGAAGGCCTTCATTCTTACCAGTGCAATTCTTGTGCTGTTGTATGTGCTTTTAGGAAGAAAGAAACCTGAGGATTCTACCATTTACGGCAAAGATGGATTTATTATCATTGCATGTGCCTGGATTTTATGGTCCGTGTTTGGCGCGTTGCCATTTTATATTTCGGGAGAGATTCCGTCTTATGTAGATGCTGTTTTTGAAACTGTGTCCGGATTTACAACGACCGGTTCCACTATATTGACAGATATTGAGACAATGTCCAAAGGAATGAACTTTTGGCGATGCCTGACCCACTGGATTGGCGGCATGGGCGTGCTGGTATTTGTAATGGTAATTGTCTCTTTGGAGGATAAGAATTCCATGCATCTGATGCGGGCAGAGGTTCCGGGACCGGAAACGGATAAGCTAGTTCCCAAGGCAAGAGATACAGCCAAGATTTTATATAGTATGTATTTTGTGCTGACATTGGCAGAGGTTATCTTCCTGCTTGCAGGCGGGATGAATCTGTATGACAGTATTATCCATTCCTTTAGTACGGCTGGTACGGGAGGCTTTAGCAGCCGTAATAGCAGTGTTGCTTTCTACGACAGCGCATATATTGACGGTGTAATCACTGTTTTTATGATTCTCTTCGGAATCAACTTTAACATGTACTACCTTTTATTGTTAAAGAAGGTAAAGGATGTATTTAAGAATGAGGAAGTAAGGGCATATTTGGGAATTATTCTTGGGTCAACCTTGCTGATTACCATAAACATACTGAGCATATACGAGAAACCGTTAAAGGCATTTCGATATGCAGTGTTCCAGGTGGCATCTATTATTACGACAACCGGATTTGTGACGGCAGATTTCAATCTGTGGCCGATGTTTTCGCAATGTATTCTCTTGGGGTTGATGGTGCTTGGTGCCTGTGCGGGTTCAACCGGTGGTGGTATGAAGGTGTCTCGTATCTTGATTCTGATTAAGAGCGTGAAGCGTGAGCTGAAGCGTTTGCTTCATCCGAAATCCGTTGCAATTGTAAAGGTCAATGGAAAGAAGGTGAAAGATGAAACACTGCAGGGTGTTTATGTATATTTTATCTGCTATATTGCAATATTTATGGTATCAGTATTATTAATATCATTGAATAATTTTGATTTTGCAACCACATTTAGCGGGGTGCTTACGACAATGAACAACGTGGGACCGGGAATTGCGGCGGTTGGACCGATTGAAAACTTTGCGGCATTCTCCGATTTTTCAAAAATCATATTTTGCTTGAACATGTTGATTGGAAGATTGGAAATTTTCCCATTCTTGGTATTGTTCTCTCCAAATTTATGGAGAAAGAAATTTTAGGAGGTAGTTATGAAGAATTTTAAAATCAAAGCAATAGGAACAATCCTTGCGCTTCTTTTTGCAGGAATTTATTATTATGTAACATTGCCGGCAATCAATATTCACGCATCCGGATTTTGGTTCTTTATTATTATATTGATTGTATTTATTGGGGCTCTTTATATTTTTCGCAAACGATACGGCATGTTTGAAATTAAGGAATCCACAGTGGTAAAGGTGTTGGGCGGGCTCCTGATTGTAGTGATTGCGGTCTTTTTGATTGGTTCACTGTTATCGTCACCGATTATCAATGCTAAGAAGTATCAGAAGCTTTTAACTGTAAAAAATGGTGAGTTTACGAAGGATATTGAGGAGTTGTCCTATGACCAGATTCCGTTATTGGATAAGAATTCGGCAGCCCTTCTTGGAAACCGAAAGATGGGAAGTATGATTGATATGGCTTCTCAATTTGAAGTGGACAACATTTACAGCCAAATCAATTATAAAGATAAACCGGTGCGTGTATCACCGCTTCGTTATGCAAATGCAATCAAATGGTTGACAAATCGCGGGGAAGGTATTCCGGCATACATTACCATTGATATGGCAACGCAGACGACGGAGCTTGTGAAACTGAAAGAGGGTATTAAATATTCAACATCTGAATATTTCAATCGCAATATTTACAGACATTTACGTTTTAATTATCCGACCTATATCTTTAATGAACTTAGTTTCGAGATTGACGAGGAAGGTGTTCCATACTGGGTGTGTCCGGTGAAGAAGTTTAACATTGGCTTGTTTGGCGGCGAGACGGTAGGGCGCGTGGTTCTTTGTAATGCGGTTACTGGTGAGACCAAAGAATATGCAATTGAGGATGTTCCAGCCTGGATTGATAAGGCTTATTCAGCAGAACTGCTGATTCAACTTTATAATTATCATGGAACCTTAAAGCATGGATTTATCAATAGCGTATTAGGACAGAAGGATTGTCTGGTTACCACAGAGGGTTATAACTATCTGGCTATCGATGATGATGTATGGGTTTACACAGGTGTTACGTCTGTGAATAGTGATGAGTCAAATGTGGGGTTCGTGCTTATGAATCAGCGAACCATGGAAACGAAGTTCTATGAGATTGCAGGTGCGGAAGAGTATTCTGCTATGGATTCTGCAGAAGGACAGGTACAGAACCTTAAGTACGAGGCCACATTCCCACTGCTTTTGAATATTGGAGGGGAGCCGACCTATTTTATCTGCTTGAAAGATGATGCAGGACTTGTAAAGAAATATGCTATGGTAAATGTGCAGAAATACCAAGTGGTAGGAATTGGTGACACGGTCAGCGAATGTGAGGAAGAATACCATAAGTTGCTTTTAAAGGAAGGGCTTCAGGTATTGGAGGATAATCGTGAAACCGGCTCCATTACCGGAAAGATAACCAAGATTGCGCAGGGTGTAGTGGATGGTGATTCTCATTACTTTATGATGATTGAAGGTTCGGAGGATATTTTCGACATTTCTGTAGTAGAGTTTATAGATATCATCAAATACGAAGTTGGGCAGGAGATTTCGCTGGAATATAAGATTGGCGAGAAGACCAACGTTGTTACGGATATGAAGTAGAAGTCTGTTTGTTCAGGCGTAAAAAATGGATGGGAATTTTAAAAAGTTCCCATCCGTTTTTATGTCCGTATTCTATTATCATTAATTTAAGAAATTACATTTTTCAGCGTCAACACTTGTTAAATCTTCTTTGCTTGCGCTAAGGCTTACATAGAAGTCAACATTGTGTGCTTTAGAGATACTGTCAAGAGTATCGATAAAGCTTGGGATTACATCAAGGGAAACACCTTGTTGTTTCAAAATACCATCAATAAAGATTACTTGGATATCACTGTTTGCACTAAGCATACCATAAATAAATCCTGTATATTCGCTAATGCCACGGATAGAAGGGTAATCAGCCATAACGATTGCTCTGATATCAAAAGACAAGCTATATGTATCATTGTGGCTATTCTTAATGAATACTACGTTTCCGTCACATTCCTTTGCTTTTTTATTTGCAGCTTCAATCATAATCTGAGTTTTGCCGCTACCTTTTTGCCCTGTTAATAAATTTATCATGGGGATCACTCCTTTACTATGTAATACAGTTATTATACAACAGAATTAGGATAAGAGCAATAAATAAAACGGAAAAATAAAAAAATGGGGTGTGAAAATGAGGAGCGTTATGTTATACTGTCCGTATAAGGCAGAGCCAAGAACACATAAGGAGCAAACGTTATGAAAAGAGTATTACTAAAGCTAAGTGGAGAAGCACTGGCAGGAGATAAAAAAACGGGCTTTGATGAAGCGACTTGTATCGGTGTTGCAAAGCAGGTGAAGGAGTTAGTAGACGATGGTATTCAGGTTGCGATTGTAACCGGTGGCGGGAATTTCTGGCGTGGAAGAACAAGCGAAACCATTGATAGAACGAAGGCTGACCAGATTGGAATGCTTGCAACAATTATGAACTGTATTTATGTGTCAGATATTTTCAGACATGTTGGTATGCAGACAGAGATTTTCACACCATTTACATGTGGAGCATTTACGAAATTGTTTTCTAAGGATGCAGCTGTGGAAGCATTGAATGCAGGAAAGGTTATTTTCTTTGCAGGTGGAACCGGACATCCGTATTTTTCAACAGATACAGGAGCTGTCCTTCGTGCTATTGAGATTGAAGCAGATGCAATGTTACTTGCGAAAGCCATTGACGGTATCTATGACAGCGATCCGAAGCTTAATCCGGATGCGAAAAAATATGACGAGATTTCTATTCAGGAAACCATCGATAAGCGATTGGCGGCAGTGGATTTGGCAGCATCTATTCTTTGTATGGAGAACAAGATGCCTATGTTGGTATTTGGTTTGAATGAAAAGAATAGTATTGTTGAGACCATGAAGGGAACATTTACAGGTACGAAGGTAACTGTATAATGATAAAAATTTTATAATCGGAGGATTTTATTATGAACGAGAGATTACAAGTATTTGATACAAAAATGCAGAAATCAGTGGCAAGCCTAGAAGCTGAACTTTTAACTATTCGTGCAGGACGTGCGAACCCAAATGTGTTAAACAAATTGACAGTGGATTATTACGGAATCCCAACACCGATTCAACAGGTGGCTAATATTTCTGTTCCAGAAGCACGTATGATTCAGATTCAACCATGGGAAAGGAGCTTGATTAAAGAAATTGAAAAAGCCATTTTGATGTCTGATATTGGAATCAACCCGAACAATGATGGTTCTGTTGTTCGTTTGATTTTCCCTGAATTGACAGAAGACCGAAGAAAAGAAATCGTTAAAGACGTGAAGAAAAAAGGCGAAGCAGCTAAGGTTGCAATTCGTAACATTCGTCGTGACGGTAATGATGCGTTTAAGAAATTAAAAGGCTCAGAAGTTTCAGAGGACGAAATCAAAGATTTAGAAGACGAATTACAGAAGTTGACAGATAAGTACATTGCCAATATTGATAAGGCAGTGGATGTGAAGTCAAAAGAAGTTCTTACAGTATAGTTGTATAAGTGAAAAGAGTCTGTTAAGACAGACTCTTTTTTAAAGGAGATAGTTATGAACGTACCACAACATATCGCGATTATTTTAGATGGAAATGGTCGCTGGGCGAAAAAGAAAGGGATGCCACGTAGCTACGGGCACACACAGGGCAGTAAGAATGTAGAGCGCATTTGCGAAGATGCTTATAAAATGGGTGTCAAGTATTTAACTGTATATGCTTTTTCTACGGAAAACTGGAAGCGCCCGAAGGACGAGGTGGACACATTGATGAATCTGCTTCGCAATTATATGAAGACGTGCTTGAAAACAGCAGAAAAGAATCGGATGCGTGTGCGTGTGATTGGTGATAAGACGGCTCTGGCTGAGGATATTCAAAAAAGGATTGCAGAGCTGGAGGAGGCAACGAAGGATAACGATGGACTTTGTTTCCAGATTGCGCTAAACTACGGAAGCCGAGATGAAATGCTTCGTGCCATGAAGCGGATGGCTGCGGATTGTGCGGATGGCAAGGTGGGCTTGGAGCAGGTGGATGAAGCCTTGTTCGAAACTTACCTTGACACCCATGATATTCCGGACCCTGATTTGATGATTCGAACCAGCGGAGAGCAGAGATTATCCAATTATTTATTATGGCAATTGGCCTATAGCGAGTTTTATTTTACTGATGTATTGTGGCCGGATTTTACAAAAGAGGATTTGGCGAAAGCGATTGAATATTACAATTGTAGAGACAGACGCTTTGGCGGAGTGAAGGAAGGAGAAAACTAATGTTTAAGACAAGATTATTAAGTGGAATTTTACTTGTGATTATCGCATTAGCAACGATTATTAGTGGCGGAGATGTTTTGTTTGCAACTCTGTTAATGATTAGCTTTATAGGAATGACAGAAATCTATAAGGTATTGGAAATCAGCGGTACACTTCTTGGAATGGCAGGATATGTGGCGGCTGTGGCTTATTACTTCCTACTTCGTTTCCAGAGAGCTGATTTAGTGACCATGCTTTGCATTGCATTTCTGATTTTGGTTATGATTATTTATGTATTCGCGTATCCAAAATATCGTTCGGAACAGATTATGCTTGCATTTTTCGGATTGTTTTATGTAGCGTTTATGCTTTCTTATGTATATCAGATTCGTATGTTAGAACAAGGTGCTTTCTTAGTTTGGTTGGTGTTTATATGCTCTTGGGGAAGCGATACCTGTGCATACTGCGTGGGTATGTTATTTGGTAAACATAAAATGGCGCCAAAACTTAGCCCAAAGAAATCGGTTGAAGGAGCAGTAGGCGGTGTGGTGGGTGCAGCACTTCTTGGTGTACTTTACGCATTGGCGGTGAATCGTTTCTGGACGGGCGCAGTTGCAGATATTTTGCAATACGCAATCATTTGCGCAGTCGGTGCTTTGATTTCTATGGTGGGTGACTTGGCTGCATCGGCAATTAAGAGAAACCATGATATCAAGGATTATGGTAACTTAATTCCGGGACATGGCGGAATCCTAGACCGCTTTGACAGTGTGATTTTTACGGCACCGATTATTTATTATATGGCAATTCTGTTATTGTAGGAGATTAACCTGATGAAAAAAATAGCAATTTTAGGTTCAACAGGTTCCATTGGAACACAGACCTTGGAAGTTGTGAGAGAAAATGGTGATATGGAAGTCTTAGGACTTGCTGCCGGTAATAATATTAAATTATTAGAGGAGCAAATTCGTGAATTTCACCCGAAAATAGTGGCAGTTTGGTCAGAGGAAAAGGCAAAGGAACTGCGTGACAATGTGAGAGATGTCTGTGTCAAGATTGTTTCGGGAATGGAAGGCTTAATTGAGGTTTCTGTTTTGGAAGATACGGAAATTTTGGTGACTGCCATTGTGGGCATGATTGGTATCAGACCAACCATTGAGGCAATTAAAGCTGGGAAAAATATCGCCCTTGCGAATAAAGAGACCTTAGTAACGGCAGGGCACATTATTATGCCACTTGCTAAAGAGCACGGCGTATCGATTTTGCCGGTTGATAGTGAGCATAGTGCGATTTTCCAATCCTTGCAGGGAAGTTCACAGGGCGAGCTGCATAAGATTTTGCTGACAGCTTCAGGCGGTCCGTTCCGTGGAAAAACGAGAGAACAGCTTACTTGTATTCAAGTGGAAGATGCGCTAAAACATCCAAACTGGGAGATGGGAAGAAAGATTACCATTGATTCTTCCACGTTGGTAAATAAGGGACTTGAGGTTATCGAAGCAAAATGGCTGTTCGATGTGGACATTGACCAGATTGAAGTTGTGGTACATCCACAGAGTATTATACATTCTATGGTGGAGTATGTGGATGGCGCCATTATCGCGGAACTTGGAACACCGGATATGAAACTGCCGATTCAGTATGCTCTTTATTATCCGGAGAGAAGATATCTGCCGGGTGACCGTGTGGATTTTGCAAGGCTTTCGCAATTAACATTTGAAAAGCCGGATTTGGATACCTTTTATGGTTTGCGACTTGCCATGGAAGCGGGAAAGATAGGTGGCTCTCTGCCAACTGTATTTAACGCCGCAAATGAGCTTGCAGTCAGCAAATTCTTGAATCGCAAGATTAGATATTTAGAGATTCCGGAAATTATTGAAACTTGTATGAGTCTTCATAAAAATATTGAATGTCCGACGGTAGATGAAATCTTAAGGACAGAGCAGGAAGTATATGAACAAATAGAAAGTAGGTGGTAGAGTGGGCATCATTCTTGCAATTATTGTATTTGGACTGATTATTTTTGTGCATGAATTGGGGCACTTTTTACTAGCAAAAATAAATGGAATTCGTGTGGATGAGTTCTCTATTGGTATGGGACCTAGACTTCTTAGCTTCGTGAGAGGCGAAACCAGATATTCGCTGAAGCTTTTGCCAATCGGCGGCTCCTGTATGATGGGTGAAGATGATGTAAATGACGTTGGAGAAGGAAGCTTTAACAGCAAATCTGTCTGGGCAAGAATTTCTGTTGTGGCAGCCGGCGCGATTTTCAACTTTATATTAGCACTTATTTTTTCGATGATAGTGGTTGGATATACGGGATATGATGAGCCTGTTATTTCCGGTGTTATCGAGGAATTTCCGGCAGCGGAAGCTGGCATGCAGGCCGGAGACCGCATTGTCAAGATGAATAACAAAAAGATAAATATCTGGCGTGAGGTTACGTACTACAACATGTTCCATCAAGGGGAAACCGTTGATTTGGTGTACGAGCGTGACGGAGTAAAGCATGAGGTTACAATTACACCAAAGCAAGACGAGGATGGCAGTTATTTGCTGGGTGTCACATCACCTGGTGAATTAAAGAAGGCGAATCTTTTCACAGCATTGAAATATGGTGTGTATGAAGTGAAGTTTTGGATAGCTACCACCATCGAAAGCTTGAAGATGCTGGTGACAGGGGCTGTTGGAATGGATCAACTTTCCGGTCCGGTTGGTATCGTTGATGTGGTGGATGAAACCTATCAACAAAGTAAGGATTACGGTATTGTTGTGGTAATTATGCAGATGCTGAATATCGGTATTCTCATTTCTGCAAACCTTGGCGTTATGAATTTGCTACCACTTCCTGCATTGGATGGTGGAAGATTAGTTTTCCTCATTATTGAAGCCATTCGCGGCAAACGTGTTTCGCCGGAAAAAGAAGGCTGGGTACATGGTATCGGCATGATTCTTTTGTTGGCGCTGATGGCGTTTGTATTATTTAATGATATCAAGAGATTGTTTTAGATTGGCTGATTGGGCTGAACAGGGCGACTGGATCGGGCTTGGCGCGGGGCGACTTTCTATAAAATAGCGTTTTATAGGCTTCTATACCCACGATTTTTCAAAATCGTGGGTATTTTCATGCTTAACATGCCTTGTTATAGAAATTAGCAAGAAAAAAAGCTTGATTTTTCAAGCTTTTTTGGTAATTATGGGTATTTGTTAGTGAAAGGGTCTTGTTTATACCCAGAGCATGATGACAAGTAAAACAGTGCTGTTTAGGCTTAGAGGCATAACAGCAAGCAAATCCTTTTGTCAAGTAAAATCAAAGCTTATCGACTATATATCTCCCTTGTAATTGTTTCGTGTGAATTCCCTGCAAAATCTACTGCTTCAACAAGCTTCCATTCATTCAAATCCAAATCGAGCTTAAAATCAGATGGGTAGCTTCGGTTCCATTTGTATATAATAAGTTGCTCAATATCGTCCACATATGGTAAAAGTTTCTGGTTTTCTATAAAGCAAAATTCACCAGTACATGCTTTGATTAAAAACATAGAATCTACATTTACTTTTATATTCATACCTTCAAACAGTTTCTCTGAAAAAGAATCTATCCACACTTCATTTGTCAAGCTGACAATATTTTCCAACACCTTGTCATCTCTGCTTTGGCGTCTTTTGTTAAATAGCATTCCTTTGTTATCATCGATGCAGATTATTACCTTCATGTGTTTCACCTTTCTTTTTTCTTTACATACAATAATAGTAACAGATTTTTAGCGAGGTATCTACATGAATATTCTTAGGGCTTCTCAAATAAATAACAACGGCAGCAATCCAAACAACAATGTAAATAACAACGGTAGCAATTTCAACAACAATCTAAACAACAATATGAATAATCTAAATGGCAGAAATAACAGAAACATTGGCAATAACAGGGGTGTTTCCAACAATATTGACACAGGACGACTGCAAATCAATGTCACATCGGCAATTACATCTTTTCCGGTTGCAGATGCAACGATTTCAATTTCTTATACAGGTGTTCCTGATGCAACTTTGGAACAGCTTCGTACGAATTCCTCTGGTCAGACAGAGACCATAGAATTAGATGCACCACCGGTTGAACTGAGCTTGAATCCGAATAATGAGATTCAACCGTATTCCGAGTACACTTTGAATGTAACAGCTCCTGGCTTTGAGCCGATTAGCATTTCAGGAACTGAAATTTTGGCAAATGAAACGGCGCTTCAAAATATTACCTTAAATCCAAGTGAGCCGGATGAAACAGGCGAGGAGGTTTTTGTGATTCCGGGGCATACGCTATATGAAGAGTATCCACCGAAGATTCCGGAGCCGGAAATCAAACCGGTTCGTGAGACGGGAGAGATTGTCCTCAGTCGTGTTGTGGTTCCTGAATTTATTGTGGTACATGATGGAACGCCAAATGACACCACTGCCAGAGACTATTATGTGAGGTATAGAGATTATATTAAAAACGTGGCATCCAGCGAGATTTATGCCACATGGCCAGCCAATACCATTCGTGCAAATGTGCTCGCAATCATGTCCTTCACCTTGAATCGTGTCTATACGGAATGGTATCGAAATCAAGGGTACGATTTTACAATTACATCTTCCACGGCCTTTGACCATAAATGGATTCCGGAACGAAATATCTACACCAATATTTCGTTAATTGTTGATGAGCTGTTTTCAAACTATTTGTCTCGACCAAATGTGAGACAGCCGATTTTGACACAGTATTGCGATGGTAATCGGGTTAGTTGTCCAGGCTGGATGACACAGTGGGGTAGTAAGACCCTTGGCGACCAGGGATATTCGGCAATTGAGATTCTTCGATATTTCTACGGAGATAATATGTACATTAATACGGCAGAAGAAATCTCAGGCATTCCTTCTTCATGGCCGGGATACGTTCTTTCCCAAGGTTCGACCGGCGATAAAGTGCGTCAGGTTCAAGAACAATTGGCAGTGATTTCGGGTGCATACCCGGCAATCCCAAGGGTTACAGCGGATGGTGTGTATGGTCCTGCTACGGCTGAGGCAGTGCGCGTATTTCAGTCTGTATTCGGACTTCCGGAAACAGGAACTATTGATTACCGAACATGGTATAAGATATCAGAAATTTATGTGGGTGTTTCAAGAATCGCTGAGTTAGTATAGCATAGAAGTCTTATTGCAAACGCAGGACATTTTCAGTCGATGAATGTCCTGTGTTTTTTCATTTTTAATATATTATTTCTTTAAACAAATCTCATTTTCTGTTACTATAGAAGTAACTTGGTAAGGGGATAAGAATATGAGAAAATCAAAAAGAATTTTGCCGTTATTATTAATTATAGGGATACTGGCCGCTTATGAGGTGCGGGATATGGGTACCGACAATCAAAGTGCGGTATCCGTAGGTACATTTGATGAAATTCCTACATTTTCTGGCGAACCATATGTTGTTCTGAATGAGAATGAACCGGATTTTACGGAAGAGGATATGGTTGCCGAATCCTATGAGTACTATAGTGAATTAGATGAAGATGGGAAATGCGGAGTTGTGGAGGCAAGTGTGGGTCCGGATATTATGCCCACAGAGGAAAGAGGAAGCATTGGGCAGGTAAAACCGACAGGATGGCAGACCGTTAAGTACGATAACGTGGATGGGAAATATTTGTATAATCGTTGTCATTTGATTGGTTTTCAATTAACTGGGGAAAATGCGAATGAGAAGAATTTAATTACCGGAACAAGATACATGAATGTAGAAGGTATGTTGCCTTTTGAAAATATGGTTGCAGATTATGTAAAAGAGACGGGGAACCATGTAGTTTATCGTGTCACCCCAATCTATGAGGGAGATAATCTGGTGGCTTCAGGAGTTCAAATAGAAGCAAAATCGGTGGAGGATGATGGCGAAGGCATTTGTTTCAACGTGTATGTCTATAATGTACAGCCTGGAATTGACATCGATTATGCAACTGGACACAGCCAATTGGCTGATGAAGATAAACCATAAATTGCTTGTAAATATGATGCCATAATGTTATGATTAAAGGTAACGAAATACACATTTATAAGGTTATAAAAGCAGGTAGTTAGATGAAAAACAAAATCAAACAATTTTCGAAAGGCGATTTCAAAGTGGAACAGCCGGACATTCGTTTTTCAACCACGCATATTCATATGTCTGTGGGGGAAGGCGAGGTTTACGAAGGCAGTTTTCTTATAGAGAATGTAAAAGACGGAGATATCAGAGGACTTGTATATCCGTCTTCTTTTCGTGTGCATTGTTTGGAAGAAGGATTCGAGGGGAATCCGGTGAAGGTGAATTTCACCTACGATAGCAGAGGCCTTGTTCCGGGGCAGATGGAGCAGGGAAAATTCACGGTAGTATGCAACGGCGGTGAATATGAGCTGCGGTTTGATGTGGTGATTGAAAAGCCGTTTATCATGACTGCTTACGGAAAGATTCAGACACTTGCAGATTTTAGGAAGCTGGCCATTCAGGATTTTTCGGAAGCAAAGAGTCTGTTTCGCTCCAGACAATTCTATGATGTGCTGAAGTATGAAGAAAGAAGAGTGAGAAATCTTTATGAAAATATGCGCAAGTGGTCCTTGGATGAACAGGCATTGGAAGAATTCCTTGTTGGCATTAAGCAGAAGGAAAAGATATATCTGACGCTGGAGCAGACGGAAATAACCTGTGACAATATATTGGAAACGCAAAAGGCATGGATAGACATTCGTAAGAACACTTGGGGATATGAGAAGGTAACCTTTGAAACCAAGGGAGATTTCCTGGAAGTCAAACAAAAGGAAGCGTCTACCGATGATTTTGTGGGAAACACATATTGCTTGGAATATTTTATCCATGCGGACAAGCTGCACAGTGGCTATAACTATGGGAAAATATCGGTTTCCACACCGTACGAGACTTTAAACGTAGATGTTACCGTTCATCAAGATGGTAAGCATGATGAAATGCGTGGCATGAAGGGCATGATTGCAGGTCAGGGCTTGAAGGAATACCTGGGCTTTATTTCCGGTAAGATGGGTGTCAGCGATTGGTCGCAAAAGGCAATTAAGCGGGTAGACCAACTGCTTGAGTTGGAACCGAATAGTGAGTATTATCAGCTTTTGAAGGCGCATATCTATCTGCGCAGCAGACGAGAAGAAGAGGCGAAATGGATCTTGGATAACGGCAATTATTCTAAGTTTGTTATTGGCCGCAAGCCGGAGATTAGCGCTTATTATATGTTTTTAACTGCATTGTTAAAGAAGGATACACTGCATACGAATCGAGTATTGGAGGAAATTTATCGTGTGTACATGAAGCACCCGTACTCATGGCCATTGCTTTGTATGATTATAAACTTGGATAACAAGTACCGGGATTACAATGACAGAATTCGAGTGCTGGAAAGACAGTTTTTTAATGGTGCGAATCAAATTTTGTTATATGCGGAAGCGTATATTTGTTTCCAGGAGCGTGTGCTTTTGCTTCGCAAATTAGAATCCTTTGAGGTACAAATTTTGAATTTTGCCACAAAGTACAACATGATTACCAGGGAACTGGCACTTCATATGGCCGATTTGGTTTGCCAGCAGAAGAAGTATGACCCGAAGCTCCTTCATATTTTGGAGCGCGCATATAAGATGTATGAGGAACCGGATATTCTTCGTGCTATCTGTATGCAGTTGATTAAGGGGAATAAGACGGCAGGCGAATATTTCAGATGGTATGAGATGGCTGTGAAGCAGGAAATGAAGATTGCCCAGTTATATGAATACTATATGATGTCCATGAATCCGAAACGTGTAAAGACTGCGTTTCCGAGAATTGTGTACTTATATTTCCTTCGCGGTATTAATCTGGATTATCGAAGAACCGCACTGTTGTATGAAAATATTCTTACCTATGAGCAGGAAGACAGTGAGATTTATCAGCAGTACTTTGAGCAAATGAAGGTGTTTGCTACGGAGCAGCTCCTTAAACGTCATATCAATGATTCGCTGCGTGTGATTTACAACCGACTGATTAATCCGAATACCATCGCCTTGGATGAGTTGGACGCTTTGTATGATGTGTGTCATGCATATCATGTTACAACGAAGGTCAAGGGTATGAAATTTGTACTTGTGATTGAAAGTGATGGAAGCGTCAGACAAAGAGTTGCTTATAAGGCGGAATATGGTGCAAAGATTTATTTGTACAATAAGGAAGCAAGAATCGTTTGGGAAGGGGATAACGGAAGACGTTATGTGGACTCCATTCCATACGAAACCAGGCGATTGTTTTATGAAATGCGCTACTTAGAACTTTGTAAGCAGCGTAAAACCATGTATGCCCCATCGGAGCAGATGGAACCATCCATTGAATTGAATTTTGAAACCTTGAAGCAATACGGCATGGAGGCGTTTGAGAAGAAGGATATTTTCATCCTGTGCTCCAAACGGGTAAGGGAACAGCAAGAGATAGAAGATGATTTCTTGTTGCATCTTTGCTTTGAATTAGTGAAGGAAGGCTTTTACGATAAGGCAGTATTGACCTATTTGGCGCAGTACTATTGCGGTGCCACACGGGACATGAAGCTGGTTTGGCGGAAGGCAAAAGAGTATGGTGTGGGTGCAAAAGCGATTGCTGAGCGTATTATTACGCAAATGCTTTTCTCCGAGGTGATGTTCCAAGAGGAAGAAATCTTTGAGGACTATTATGGGGGAAGACCATATTTTCGCTTGAAACAAGCATACCTTGCATATGTATCAAGGATGTATGTGGTTGAAAATCGAATTATGCCGGGTGATATTATCCGTATTATGCTCCAGGAATTATCGCAAAAAGAATATCTTGCAGATATTTGTAAGGTAGCGATTTTGAAATATTACGTTGGAAAAGAAGTGGAACCGGCAATGGAATCCTTGCTGCAAGAATATTTTACGGAAATGAGCCGCAAACGTCTGGTATTTCCATTCTATTTGCAGTATCCTGCAAAATGGTTGAAGGAAGTACAGATTTACGATAAGGTGATGGTGGACTATCGAAGCCGTTTGGGTGGAAAAGTCAAAATCGTATATCGCATATTGAAGGAGGAAGGAGTTTCCTTCGAAGAATATGCAGAGACCTTGCTGCCAATCTACGATGGCGTTTATGTCAAAGAATTTGTGTTATATGAAGGGGAAACGCTGGAATATTATTTTGTAGAGGACAGTAAGGAGCAGCAGATTGTCAGTGAAAAGGCAAGATGTAAGAAAGAACATATTATTTATGAGGATGGCAAATATGGAAGGTTGAATTTGATTTCACGTTTGTCAAAGGAAAAGCAGTATGAGTCCATGCTGCACTACCGAAAAGAGGAACAGGTTGCAGAAGAGATATTTGTTACTTATTAAGATACAGGGAGGAGGAAATGTGATATGTCAAACAGCATGATAGGATATGAATTGAATGAAAGATATTGTCAAATAAGCTATTATCATGAAGAGAATCAGGAACCGCAAACACTGGAGACAATCGCATATTCTACCAATGACTTGTATAGGAGGGCTGTGCGACACGAAAGCGATGAGATTGTACATTTGCTGCGGGAGTTTATTGAGAAATCCTTGAGCAGATTTGAAAGCATTGGGCAAATCGTGTTCACCGTGCCGAAATTAAATGTGGATATTGTGCGCATGCTAAAAGGAATTGCAAAACGCATGGGTATTGATAAGGACAACGTTTATGTACAGGATTACAAAGAGAGCTTTTGCAACTTTATGATTTATCAGCCGAAGGAATTGTGGCAATATGAGGCGGCCTTGTTTCACTGTGACCGCCATGAGGTGAAAGCCTATATGCTGCGTAAGCTTCGGACTGGATACGGCAAGGGCAGGGATGCCTTTATAACTGTTGACGAGGTTGCAAGAGCAAAGATGGAAGAGCTGGCTGCCGTATATCCGGTGCTAAATGTGGACAGAGCAAAGGAAGCAGATATTCAGTTTAAACAGTTTGTACAGGGAGTGTTTGATAAAAAATTAGTTTCTTCCGTGTTTTTAGTGGGAGAGGGCTTCGAGAACAACTGGTATCCACAGTCTCTAAAAGTGCTGTGCAATGGAAGAAGAGCATTTCTTGGCAACAATTTATATAGTAAGGGAGCTTGCTATGCTGCATATAAAAGAAGCTTGGGATATGAAGATTCCTTAATCTATTTGGATGAGACTAAGATGATGGACCAGATTTGCCTCAAGCTTCGCATGCAGGGTGTGGACAAGTGGTATCCGATTGTATCCTGGGGAAGCAGATGGTATGAGTCGGATATGCAATGCGAGATACTGTTAGAAAATACAGACGATATTGAGATACATATCGAGTCGTTGGTGGGAGCGGAGATGCGCGTGGAGCGTGTTTCCTTAGAAGGCCTTCCAAAGCGCAAGAACTATACGTTAAGACTTCAGGTAAAGGTCATGATGCGGAATGAGAAATGCTGCTGTATCAGTTTTAAGGATATGGGATTTGGCGAGTTCTTTCCGGCAACCGACTTTTATGTGGAGAAGGAAATACATTTAGGAGGAAGCAATGAGCAGTTTAATTCTTTGTCATAAAAGACAAGCAAAACAGCCGTATGAAATCACGAGAATTCATCGTAGGATTTACACGATTGAAGAGCTTGTGTATTATTTGTGCAATCATTTGTATCTGATTGATTACACGATTATGAATGAAAATTTGTGCGACTGGCTGGAAGAAGAATTAGAATTGGAAGACCTTGCCAATAACATTAGGCAACTGCTTGAGCAAAATGGGTCCATCGAACAGTTTGTTGTGACCATTCTGGCTTATTCCTCTATCTATACCACAGGGGAGCTAAGTCAAATCCAAGATGTTTTAGAGAAATTGAAGAATCAAAAGCCGGTGGAGAAGCAGAAGTACAAGGCAGATAATCTGTTGCAAAGCGGTTCCGTGAAATCGGCTATCATGGCTTATCAGGAAATTATTCATGGTGAGCGGGATGAGAGTATGGATGGAAAATTTTACGGCAAGGTCTATGCATGTCTTGGAGCGTGCTATGGACGATTGTTTCTATATGAAGAGGCTGCGAAAATGTACGAAGCGGCATATCAGATTTGCGAAGAGGAAGCCATGCTGAAGGCTTATCTGTATGCCTGTCGCCATTATATGAGTAAAGAGGAATATCAGAAGCTTTTACAGCGCAGCCAAATTTATATGAACCTAGATGCATTGATTGCACAGGAAGTATTGGAAATTGAAAATCAGGTAAAAGTGCTACAGTATGAGGATACCTTAACCAATTGGAAGAATCAATATCGAAGACTGAGCGCAGGGGAAATATAAAAAAGAGTTGCTAAATCATCGAAAATCGTATAGACTTACAAGTTAGGAGAAAAAAGGAGGTTTTGAGGGATGACGGCATATAAAGATTTAAGTGTAGAAGAATTACAGTCATTAAAGAAAGAACTGGAAGAACAGTTCGCAGAAATCAAAGCAAAAAATTTGAAGCTCGACATGTCGCGTGGTAAACCGTCAAAGGCGCAGTTGGATTTGTCTATGGGAATGATGGACGTTCTTAGCAGCGAGGCAGATCTTACTTGTGAGGAAGGCGTTGATTGCCGTAACTACGGTGTACTTGATGGTATCAACGAGGCGAAACAGCTTCTTTCAGATATGTCAGAGGTGCCAAAGGAGAATATCGTTATCTTTGGTAACTCTAGTTTAAATGTGATGTATGACACGATTTCACGCTCTATGACACATGGTGTTATGGGAAGTACACCATGGAGTAAATTAGATAAGGTAAAATTCTTGTGTCCGGTTCCGGGATATGACAGACATTTTGCAATTACAGAGCATTTTGGAATTGAGATGATTAACATACCGATGACACCGGAAGGCCCAAATATGGATATGGTAGAAGCGCTGGTAAACAATGACGAAACAGTCAAAGGTATCTGGTGTGTTCCGAAATATTCAAACCCACAAGGTTACACATACTCAGACCAGACGGTAAGACGTTTTGCAAGATTGAAACCAGCTGCAAAGGACTTCCGTATTTACTGGGATAATGCATATACCATTCATCATTTACATGATGATAACCAAGATTACTTAATCGAGATTTTGATGGCTTGTAAGCAGGAAGGTAATCCGGACATGGTTTACAAATTCTGTTCTACATCAAAAATCAGTTTCCCAGGTTCAGGTATTGCAGCAATCGCAGCATCTACAGCGAACTTGGCAGATATTCGTAAACAAATGACGATTCAAACAATCGGTCACGATAAAGTAAATCAATTACGTCATGCACGTTATTTCAAGGATATCCACGGAGTTGTGGAGCACATGAGAAAGCATGCAGATATTTTGAGACCAAAATTCGAGGCAGTAATTGACGTACTGAATAAAGAGTTAAGCGGACTTGAGATTGGTAGCTGGACAGAACCTCGTGGAGGATATTTCATTTCCTTTGATTCCTTAGAAGGCTGTGCAAAGGCAATTGTAGCAAAAGCAAAGGAAGCAGGAGTAATCATGACACCTGCAGGGGCTACCTTCCCATATGGAAAGGACCCAAAAGACAGCAATATTCGTATTGCGCCATCCTTCCCAACACCGGAGGAATTATCCATGGCAGCGAATATCTTTGTGCTTAGTGTAAAATTAGTAAGTATTGACAAGATTTTAGGAGAAAAATAATGAGTAAAGTAAGAACAAGATTTGCACCGAGCCCAACCGGCAGAATGCATGTTGGAAATCTAAGAACAGCATTGTATGCATATTTGATTGCAAAACATGAAGATGGAGATTTCTTGCTTCGTATTGAGGATACGGACCAGGAGCGTTATGTAGAGGGTGCAGTTGATATCATTTACCGTACATTGGCCAAAACAGGCCTCATCCATGATGAAGGCCCGGATAAAGATGGCGGATACGGTCCATATGTGCAAAGTGAGAGACAGGCAACAGGCCTTTACTTGGAGTATGCAAAGAAATTAATCGAAGCAGGCCATGCGTATTACTGTTTCTGTGATAAGGAGAGACTGGCTTCTCTTAAGAGCGAGGTTAAGGAAGGCGGAGAGGAAATCGTTGTTTATGATAAACATTGTTTGTATTTAAGCAAAGAAGAAATCGAAGCAAACCTTGCGGCAGGAAAACCATATGTAATCCGTATCAATATGCCAACAGAAGGAACTACAACTTTCCATGATGATATCTATGGAGATATTACGGTTCCAAATGAAGAGTTGGACGATATGATTTTGATTAAATCAGACGGATATCCGACTTACAACTTTGCAAATGTAGTAGATGACCATTTGCAAGGCATTACACACGTGGTTCGTGGTAATGAATACTTGTCGTCCGCTCCAAAATATAACAGATTATATGAAGCCTTTGGCTGGGAAGTTCCTACCTATGTACACTGTCCGTTAATTACAGACGAGACGCATAAGAAGCTCAGCAAACGTTCCGGACATTCTTCTTATGAGGATTTGATTGAACAAGGTTATATTACAGAGGCAGTTGTCAATTACGTTGCGCTTCTTGGATGGAGCCCGACAGACAATACAGAAATCTTCTCGCTAGAGGAATTGGTGAAGGCATTTGATTACCGCCATATGAGTAAATCACCGGCAGTATTCGATACTGTGAAATTGAAATGGATGAATGGTGAATACTTAAAGGCAATGGATTTTGATAAGTTCTATGAACTGGCAATGCCATACATCAAAGAGGTTATCACAAAGGATTATGACCTGAAGAAGATTGCATCTCTTGTGAAGACAAGAATTGAAATCTTCCCAGATATCAAAGACCAGATAGATTTCTTCGAAGAGCTTCCGGAGTATGATACAGCAATGTACACACACAAGAAGATGAAGACAAACGAAGAGACTTCATTGGAAGTATTGAAAGAAATCCTTCCACTTTTTGAAGCGCATGACGATTACACAAATGATGCATTGTATGAAGTGCTAAGAGGTTATGTGGAAGCAAAAGGCTGCAAGAATGGATATGCTATGTGGCCGGTTAGAACGGCTGTATCCGGCAAACAAAACACACCGGGTGGAGCAACTGAGATTATGGAAATCTTAGGAAAAGAAGAATCACTTGCAAGAATTCGCAAGGGAATTGAATTACTTAGTAAATAATTGTTGGGCGGGAAGAAAATTCCCGCCTAACGTGTTCTTTTTAAGCATTTTACGGTGTAAAAGTAAAAATGATATGTTCTACACTGTAGCAAATCTTGTTTTAAATGTGGTAGGAACTGGACTTTACGGTGGTAAAATGAAAAAGCGTAAGTTACACCGTAAATCATACACAACAACAAATTTAAAGTGGAAAGAGTTACGGTGCGAAAAAGAAAATTGTGAGTTTACACCGTAAATATTAAACAAAAGCAAATTTGAAATGGAAAGAGTTACGGTGCAAAAAAAAGAAAATGTCAGTCTGCACCGTAGATACTGCAAATCAACAATTCAAAACACAAAAAAACTACGGTGTAAAATTCAAAATCTTTATCTACACCGTAAATATCACAAAACAATAAAAAAGGGGTAATAAAATGAGTCTAAATCAAGCTCAAATCGAAGCAATTGCCCACAAGAATGGACCGTGTATGGTCCTTGCCGGTCCCGGTTCCGGGAAAACTACCGTTATTACAAATCGAATCGTACATTTAATTGAAAAGCATAAGGTGAAGCCAGAGGAAATTCTGGTTATTACCTTTTCAAAAGCTGCGTCGAAAGAGATGCGGGACAGATTTTATAGATTGAAAAAGGTCCAAGCAAAGCAGCATAATGGCTGGGCAACAACAGCGTCAAGCGCATCAGCAACTGCGTCAGGTGCAACACATGTGACGTTCGGTACTTTTCACGGTATTTATTACGGCATTCTAAAGTGGGCTTACAAATTAACATCGGAAAACATCTTTTCAGACGAGCAGAAATACCAGCTATTGCAGCGGGTGGTGGAGCGTATGAATCTGGATATTGATGATGAAAAAGATTTCCTACAGGGGATTGCAGGGGAAATTAGTAATGTGAAAAATAATTGCATTCCGTTATCAGAGTACAAATCTTTAAACTGTGATGAACAGGAATTCATTCAAATTTATCAAACCTACGAAGCGGAACGAAAGCGACTTAAGAAGATTGATTTTGATGATATGCTGGTGCTTACCTATGAATTGTTTAAGAAAAGGCCGGACATTCTAAAGGCTTGGCAGACAAAGTATAAGTATATATTAATCGACGAGTTCCAAGATATTAATAAAGTGCAGTATGATGTGATTCGTATGCTGGCGGAACCGGAAAATAATTTGTTTGTTGTAGGGGATGATGACCAGTCCATCTATCAGTTCCGTGGGGCAAGACCGGAGATTATGCTGAACTTTCCGAAAGATTTTTCGGAAACAAGACGGATTATACTGGATGTGAATTATCGCTCCACAAAGGCTATAGTAAATGGTGCGGGACGAGTTGTACAACATAACAGGAAACGATATCCGAAGCAGATTGTTACAACCAATGAGCAGGGCGTGAACATACATGTACAGGAAGTACGACATCCAATTGAAGAAAGCAAGTATGTGTTAAAAGAGATTCAAAAAGAGTTAAAAAGCGGGGTGCCGCCGACAGAGATTGCTATTCTTTTTCGTACCAATAACGAGGCGCGGGTGATGGTTGAGACAATGATGGAATACAATCAGCCGTTCCATATGAAGGAACATTTCCCGAATCTCTACGAGCATTTTATTGCGAAAAATTTCATTGGATATATGAAAATGGCGTTGGGGGACCGTTCCAGAAAACTGTTTTTGGAGATTATGAATCGACCAAATCGTTACATTGGGCGAGATAGTGTAGATAGTGGGGAAATATCCTTTGAGGAATTGAAAAAGTTCTATGCAGACAAGGAATGGATGCAGGATCGCATTGACCAGTTGGATGTAGATTTGCGGATTATCAAAAGATGCAAGCCTTATGCTGCTATTCAGTATATTCGAAAGCACATTGGGTATGATGATTTTCTAAAAGAGTATGCCATAAAACGCAGAATCAACTTGGAAGAATTAATGGATGTTGTGCACGAAATAGAAGAGCGTGCGAAAGAGTTCAAGACTATTGCGGATTGGTTTTCTCATATTGAGGAATATGGAGAAAATTTGCGAAGACAGGCAGAACTTCGCGAGCTGAGTCAAAATGCGGTTCAGTTACTGACCATGCACGGAGCCAAGGGCCTGGAGTTTCATACCGTATTTATAATCGCAGCAAATGAGGATATCTGCCCGTATAAAAAAGCAGAAACCACGGAAGAAATAGAAGAAGAGCGGAGACTCTTCTATGTGGCAATGACAAGGGCGAAGAAAAGACTAGTTATTTCTTATAGTAAAGAGCGAAATGGGAAGAAGATGAAGCAGTCGCGGTTTGTGGGGGAACTACTAAATTTAAAAAAATAATAAAGATGGTTGACAAAATACCCCTATAGGTGTATCTTAATAACGTAGATGTTAGCACTCGAAACAAAAGAGTGCTAATAAGACAAAAAGAGGAGGTATTTATGGAACTGAATCACGGATTAGACGACCGTAAGCTTAAGATTTTACATGCGGTTATCAAGAATTATTTAGAAACCGGCGAACCCGTTGGCTCCAGAACCATTTCTAAATACACGGACTTGAATTTGAGTTCTGCAACCATTCGTAACGAGATGGCTGACTTAGAGGATTTGGGTTACATCATACAGCCTCACACATCAGCGGGACGTATTCCTTCGGATAAAGGATATCGCTTGTATGTAGATATGCTGATGGCAGAGAAGGAACAGGAAGTTATCGAGATGCGAGAGCAGATGTTGGAGAAGGCCGATAAGATGGATAAGATTCTCAAACAAGCTGCAAAGGTCTTGGCGGTCAATACGAATTATGCAACTATGGTTTCTGCTCCGACTATGAATCGAAACAAATTAAAATTCATTCAGCTATCCCAGGTTGATGAGCATCAGATTATTGCAGTCATCGTGATGGAAGGTAACATTATCAAGAATAAGATTGTTACAGTGGAAGAAACTCTTAATAATGAGATTATGCTGAAGCTGAATATGTTGCTGAACACAAGCCTTCCAGGTATGTCTATAGAAGAAATTAACCTTGGAATGATTGCAGCCTTGAAAGAACAGGCCGGAGAGCAGAGTGAAATCATCGGCGATGTATTAAATGCAATTGGAAGCACTATTCAACCGGAGGATTTGGAAATCTATACCAGCGGTGCAACAAATGTATTCAAGTATCCGGAGCTCAGTGATAATCACAGTGCTCAGGAAATTATCAATGCATTTGAAGAAAAGCAGATGCTTCAAGAGATTGTGACACAGACACTTTCTAAGGAAGACAATCATGGCATTCAGGTTTACATCGGTAATGAAACACCGGTTCAATCCATGAAGGATTGCAGTGTAGTTACAGCAACCTATGAATTGGGTGAAGGCATGCAGGGAACGATAGGTATTATCGGACCGAAGCGAATGGATTATGAACATGTAATGAAGACTCTGAGAACTCTGATGACAGAGCTTGACGAGATTTTCCATAAAGAAGAATAGAAAGGTGGCAAGGTCCATTGGAAGAAAACAAGAATCAAGAGGTTGTAGAGGAAACTGTGGATGAGGCTGAAACTTTAAATGAAGAAGCAGTTGCCGAAAATGCAGAAGCTGAGACAGTAGAAACTGACAATGCGGATGCAGCTTCTGGAGATGCAGCAGAAACAGCAGAAGAACCTACAAAAGAGAAATCAAAATTATTTAAAAAGAAAAAAGATCCGAAAGATGAGAAAATTGAAGAACTCTCAGACAAACTGTTAAGACAGATGGCTGAGTTCGATAATTTCCGTAAACGTACCGAAAAAGAGAAATCTGCAATGTACGAGATTGGAGCAAAAGATGTTGTCGAGAAATTACTGCCGGTTGTAGATAACTTCGAAAGAGGTTTCACTACCGTTGCAGAGGAAGACAAGGAAGATGCTTTTGTGACAGGAATGGAAATGGTATATAAGCAACTCATGACAATGCTGGAAGGCGTAGGCGTGAAACCAATTGAAGCGGTTGGTCAGGAATTTAATCCGGACCTTCATAATGCAGTCATGCATGTGGAAGACGAAACAGTTGGGGAAAACATCATTGTCGAAGAATTTCAAAAAGGATACACATACCGTGACTCTGTAGTGAGATACAGCATGGTAAAGGTGGCAAACTAATTTTAGGAGGAAAAGAAAATGGGAAAAATTATTGGTATTGACTTAGGAACAACAAACAGCTGTGTAGCCGTTATGGAAGGTGGACAGCCAACAGTTATCGCGAACACAGAAGGTGCTAGAACAACTCCATCTGTAGTAGCATTTACAAAAACAGGAGAACGTTTAGTAGGTGAACCGGCAAAACGTCAGGCAGTAACAAATGCTGACAAAACTATTTCTTCAATTAAGAGAGAAATGGGTAGAGATTACAAAGTAGCAATCGATGATAAGAAATACTCTCCACAAGAAATTTCTGCAATGATTCTTCAAAAATTAAAAGCAGATGCAGAAGGATATCTTGGGGAAAAAGTAACAGAAGCTGTTATCACAGTACCTGCTTACTTTAATGATGCTCAACGTCAGGCTACAAAGGATGCTGGTAAAATTGCAGGTCTTGATGTGAAACGTATCATTAACGAACCAACAGCAGCAGCTCTTGCATATGGTCTTGACAACGAAAAAGAACAAAAAATCATGGTATATGACTTAGGTGGCGGTACATTCGACGTATCTATCATCGAAATCGGTGATGGTGTTATCGAAGTATTATCTACAGCAGGTGACAACAGACTTGGTGGAGATGACTTTGACCAAAAAATCGTTGACTATATCGTAGCTGATTTCAAGGGTGCTAACGGTGTAGATTTATCTGCTGATAAGATGGCTCTTCAGAGAGTAAAAGAAGCGGCAGAAAAAGCGAAAAAAGAATTATCAACTGCTACAACAACAAACATTAACCTTCCATTCATCAGCATGAATGCATCAGGTCCACTTCACTTAGATATGAACCTAACAAGAGCAAAATTTGATGAATTGACAAATGATTTAGTAGAAAGAACAGCAGAACCTGTAAAAAGAGCACTTTCAGACGCAGGGCTTTCTGCATCAGAACTTGGTCAGGTATTATTGGTTGGTGGTTCAACACGTATTCCAGCAGTACAAGATAAGGTAAAACAATTAACAGGTAAAGAACCAAGTAAAACATTGAACCCAGATGAATGTGTTGCTTTAGGAGCATCTGTTCAAGGTGGTAAATTAGCAGGAGATGCAGGTGCAGGCGACATCTTATTACTTGATGTTACACCGCTTTCACTTTCTATTGAAACTATGGGTGGAATTGCAACAAGATTGATTGAAAGAAATACAACAATTCCTGCAAAGAAGAGTCAAATTTTCTCGACAGCAGCAGACAATCAATCAGCAGTAGATATTCACGTAGTACAAGGTGAAAGACAGTTTGCAAAAGACAACAAGACATTAGGTCAGTTCAGACTTGATGGTATTGCACCAGCTCCACGTGGAATTCCACAAATCGAAGTAACATTTGATATCGATGCAAACGGTATTGTAAATGTATCTGCAAAAGATTTGGGAACAGGAAAAGAACAACACATTACAATTACAGCTGGCTCAAACATGTCAGATGCAGATATCGAAAGAGCAGTAAAAGAAGCAGCAGAATTTGAAGCACAAGACAAGAAACGTAAAGAAGCTATTGATGCAAGAAATGAAGCAGATTCCATCGTATTCCAAACAGAAAAGGCTTTGGCAGATGTTGCAGATAAAGTGGATGCAAATGAAAAAGCAACTGTAGAAGCTGACATCCAAGCTTTGAAAGACATTCTTGCAAAATCTACACCAGAAACAATGACAGATGCTGATGTGGAAGAAATCAAGGCTGCAAAAGAAAAACTTATGACAGATGCACAAGGTGTATTTACCAAGATGTATGAAAATATCGCTGCACAACAAGGAGCACAAGGTGGCCCAGCACCAGAAGCAGGTCCAGCACCAGAAGGCTTCAATGGTGATGATGTAGTAGATGGAGATTATAAAGAAATCTAATAAGGACAAAAATTATGGCTGAAACAAAGAGAGATTATTATGAGGTGTTAGGGGTAAGCAAAACTGCTGACGCCTCGGAAATCAAAAAAGCATATAGAGCCTTAGGTAAGAAGTATCATCCGGATGCAAATCCGGGTGATAAGGAAGCCGAAGAGAAGTTCAAGGAACTGTCAGAAGCCTATGCAGTACTTAGCGACCCAGAGAAACGCCAGAAGTACGACCAATTTGGTCATGCTGCATTTGACGGCGGCGCTGGTGGAGCCGGCGGATTTGGTGGATTTGATTTTGGCGGAATGGATTTCACAGACATATTTGGCGATATTTTTGGTGATATGTTTGGTGGCGGACGTCGTACCAGACGTTCATACAATGGTCCAATGCAAGGGGCAAATGTTCGCAAGGGTGTGAGAATTACATTTGAAGAAGCAATCTTTGGTTGCGAGAAAGAATTAGAAGTGGTGATTAAGGACCCATGTACCACATGTCATGGTTCTGGTGCAAAACCAGGAACTTCACCAGAGACATGTCCAAAATGTAACGGTCGTGGGCAAGTGGTTTACACTTCACAATCCTTCTTTGGTACGATGCAGAACGTGCAGACTTGTCCGGAGTGTCATGGTTCCGGTAAGGTGATTCGTGAAAAATGTTCCGAATGTGCAGGAACAGGATATGTTTCTAGTAAGAAGAAAATTTCGGTAACGATTCCTGCCGGTATTGATAATGGACAGAGCATTCGCATTCGTGAAAAAGGAGAGCCAGGCGTTAACGGTGGTCCAAGAGGCGATTTGCTCGTTGAGGTGACTGTTTCTAGACATCCGGAATTTGCACGTCAGGATATGCATATATTCTCAACTGCACCGATTACATTTGCGCAAGCTGCTTTAGGTGGCGATGTAGTCATAAAAACGGTAGACGGAGATGTGCTATATACAATTGCACCTGGAACCAAGACAGATACAAAGGTGAGACTTCGTGGCAAGGGTGTTCCTTCGGTTCGCGACAAGAAAATCCGTGGGGATCACTATGTAACTTTGGTGATTAAAACACCGGAAAAATTAAGCGCTGAAGCGAAAGAACTGCTTCGTAAATTTGATGAACTTACCGGTAATTCCTTAAGACAAGGGGAAGAGGCTGAAAAAGAAAAAAAGAGTAAGAAAAAAGGCTTCATGGATAAAGTGAAAGAAGTTTTTGAAGATTAAAAAAAATAATGGCAAAAAACATGAAAATATTTTCTGTTTTTTGCCATTTTTTTCGTTCTGATTTAATTATCTTCAGGTATTTCACCTGTCGTGTAAATTTGACGTTTTCTAGCCATTTCATCACTTTCCAGATATTCGTCATAAGTTGTGATTTTGTCAATCAACTTGCCGCCTGGAATGATTTCCATAATACGGTTTGCAGTAGTCTGTACTACCTGGTGGTCACGGGAAGCGAAGAGAAGTACGCCCGGGAATTTAATTAATCCATTGTTAAGGGCAGTAATTGCTTCCATGTCCAAGTGGTCAGTTGGTTCATCCAGTACAAGAACATTGGAACCTGAAATCATCATTTTTGATAATAAGCAACGTACCTTTTCACCACCGGAGAGTACCTTTACTTTCTTAACTCCATCTTCACCAGAGAATAGCATTCTTCCTAAGAAACCACGCACATAGGTAACGTCTTTTTCTTCGGAATACTGTGTCAACCATTCTACAATTGTATCTTCGTTGTTAAATTCGTTTGTGCTGTCTTTCGGGAAGTAAGCCTGTGTGGTTGTTACACCCCATTTGTAAGTACCTTCATCCGGTTCCGTCTCACCCATCAAAATCTTGAATAGTGTTGTCTTGGCAAGTTCATTTCCACCTACGAAAGCAACCTTATCTTCCCGTCCGATTGTGAATGAAATGTTGTCCAATATTTTTACGCCATCAATTGTTTTGGAAATGCCGTCAACAGTGAGAACTTCATTTCCGATGGTGCGGTTAGGACGGAAATCAATGTATGGATATTTTCTGCTGGAAGGACGGATGTCTTCTAACTCGATTTTTTCCAATGCACGTTTACGCGATGTTGCCTGCTTTGATTTGGAAGCGTTGGCGCTAAAACGAGAAATAAATTCTTGCAACTCTTTGATTTTTTCTTCTTTCTTGCGGTTGGCTTCTTTCATTTGGCGGATGATTAACTGACTTGACTCATACCAGAAGTCGTAGTTTCCTGCGTATAGTTGAATCTTGCCGTAATCAATATCTGCAATCTGTGTACAAACTTTATTTAAGAAATAGCGGTCATGGGATACCACAATTACCGTATTATCAAAGTTGATTAAGAATTCTTCCAACCATGCAATGGCATCTAAATCCAAGTGGTTGGTAGGCTCGTCAAGAAGCAAGATGTCAGGATTGCCGAACAATGCTTGAGCAAGTAATACCTTTACCTTTTCAGAACCTTTTAAATCTCTTAAGTATTTGTAGTGTAAATCGGTTTCGATTCCAAGACCATTTAAAAGAGAAGCGGCATCTGATTCAGCTTCCCAACCGTTCATGGTAGCAAATTCACCTTCTAATTCACTTGCTTTGATTCCGTCTTCCTCTGTGAAGTCTTCTTTCATATAAAGAGCTTCTTTTTCTTTCATAATGTCATAGAGACGTCTGTTTCCCATAATAACGGTATCAAGAACTAAGTAGTCGTCATATTTGAAGTGGTCCTGTTGCAAGAAAGAAAGTCTTTCGCCAGGTGTGATGATAACTTCACCCTTTGTAGGCTCCAGTTTTCCGGAAAGAATTTTTAGAAATGTAGACTTTCCGGCACCATTTGCTCCTATAAGACCGTAGCAGTTCCCTTCCGTAAATTTTACATTTACGTCTTCGAACAATGCTTTCTTTCCGACACGCAATGTAACATTACTTGTACTTATCATATATATTTACCTCCGTGATTTCGTTTATAAAATATTCTCAACTGTTCAGAGCCAACTTCGAAAACATGTTGTGTTTTCTCAGTGTGGCGTATCCGCTAAATAAAATTTTAAAAACATTCTTAAAAATGCGAGCATTTTACGTATGTTTTGTAAAATTTTGCTTGTCTCTGAACGGATAAACATATTTTAACATGGAAGAAGTAGAATGTAAATAAATTTCGTTGCAAGTAAAAAATATCTGTGCTATAATAATATAGATTATGGGCTGAGGGGACAAGCCGAGACCACTGAAGAGGGTGTTTGGAACCCGCGGAGCGTGTGTTTTACGCAGTAAAATACTTTCTTCAGTAGTTTCGGAGAACTCAGTCAAAGTAGAAAAAAGGAGAAAAAATATGTTCAAGAAGTTTGAAATGGAATTGGCCGGCAGAACTCTTCGTGCAGATATCGGAAGAGTGGCAGCACAGGCAAATGGTGCAGTGCTTTTGCACTATGGTGACACAGTTGTGTTATCAACAGCAACAGCTTCAGAAAAACCAAGAGAAGGTATCGATTTCTTCCCATTAAGTGTTGAATATGAAGAAAAAATGTATGCAGTAGGTAAAATCCCAGGAGGATTTAACAAAAGAGAAGGAAAAGCATCTGAAAATGCAATCCTTACATCACGTGTAATCGACAGACCAATCAGACCATTGTTCCCAAAAGATTACAGAAATGATGTTACACTTAACAACATGGTTATGTCAGTTGACCCTGACTGTAGCCCAGAATTAACAGCTATGTTAGGTTCAGCAATTGCAACAGCAATTTCTGATATTCCATTTGATGGTCCTACTTCAACAACACAAGTAGGTTTAATAGATGGAGAATTTGTATTTAACCCAAATGCAGCTCAGAGAGCTGTATCTGATATGCAATTAACAGTTGCATCTACAAGAGAAAAAGTTATCATGATTGAAGCAGGTGCTAACGAAGTTCCTGAAGCAAAAATGATTGAAGCAATTTTCGCAGCACATGAAGTAAACCAAGAAGTTATCAAATTCATCGATGCAATTGTTGCTGATTGTGGCAAAGAAAAACACGCTTATACAAGCTGTGCAATTCCAGAGGAATTGTTTGCTGCAATCAAAGAAATTGTACCTCCAGCAGAAATGGAAGTAGCAGTTTTCACAGATGTAAAACAAGTAAGAGAAGAAAACTTACGTGTAATCAGAGAAAAATTAGAGGAAGCTTTTGCTGACAATGAAGAATGGTTAGCAATCTTAGGCGAAGCTTTATATCAATATCAGAAGAAGACAGTTCGTAAGATGATTTTGGTTGACCACAAGCGTCCAGACGGAAGAGCAATCGACCAAATCAGACCACTTGCTGCTGAGACAGATATTATTCCAAGAGTTCATGGTTCAGCTATGTTTACACGTGGACAAACTCAAATTTGTACAGTTACAACACTCGGACCTTTATCAGAAGCTCAGAAATTAGATGGATTAGATGAAGCAGAAGTTTCTAAGAGATACATGCATCACTACAATTTCCCTGCATACTCTGTAGGTGAAACAAAACCATCAAGAGGACCAGGACGTCGCGAAATCGGTCACGGTGCATTGGCTGAGAGAGCATTGATTCCAGTACTTCCAAGTGAAGAGGAATTCCCATATGCCATCCGTACAGTATCAGAAACGTTTGAATCAAATGGTTCTACATCACAGGCAAGTGTTTGTGCATCAAGTATGTCACTTATGGCAGCTGGTGTTCCAATTAAAGCTGCAGTTGCAGGTATCTCAGCAGGTCTTGTAACTGGTGATACAGATGATGAATATTTAGTATTAACAGATATCCAAGGTTTGGAAGACTTCTTCGGAGATATGGACTTCAAGGTAGCAGGTACACACAAGGGTATCACAGCTATCCAAATGGATATTAAGATTCACGGTTTAACACGTGCAATCATTGAAGAAGCAATCGCTTGCACAAAGAAAGCAAGAACATATATCTTAGATGAAGTAATGTCAAAAGCAATCGCTGAGCCACGTGAAGAAGTTGGAAAGTATGCTCCAAAGATTCGCTCTATGCAGATTGATCCAGCTAAGATTGGCGATGTTGTTGGACAACGTGGAAAGACAATCAACGCTATCATTGAACAAACAGGCGTTAAGATTGATATTACAGATGACGGTGCTGTTTCTATCTGTGGTACAGATGCAGAAAAGATGGAAGAAGCAATGAAGATGATTGCTACTATCGTTACAGACTTTGAAGCTGGAATGGTATTTGAAGGTAAAGTTATCAGCATCAAAGAATTCGGCGCATTCGTTGAATTTGCACCTGGAAAAGAAGGAATGGTACACATTTCTAAGATTTCAAAAGAAAGAATTAAACAAGTAGAAGACGTTCTTACATTAGGAGATAAGGTGAAAGTTGTTTGCCTTGGAAAAGACAAGATGGGAAGAATCAGTTTCTCTATGAAAGATGTAGATGAAGAATAGTCGATTTACGCCGGATGTAATATTGCATCTGGCGTATTTTTGAATATTTTTCTCGAAATAAAATTGACTTTAGCACAGTAATGCGATATACTGTCAAAATCAAAGAAATGATGAAAATGTAGGAGGATGTTATCATGTCATACGTAGATGAGATTATTGAATTAGTTGTTAAGAAAAACCCTGCGGAACCAGAGTTCCATCAGGCCGTAAAAGAAGTTATGGAGTCACTTCGAGTAGTGATTGAAGCAAACGAAGAAAAATATAGAAGAGAAGCTCTTTTGGAAAGATTAGTAGAGCCGGAAAGAATTATCATGTTCCGTATTCCATGGGTTGATGATAATGGAAATGTACAGGTAAACAAAGGTTACCGTGTACAATTTAACAGTGCAATCGGACCATACAAGGGTGGTATCCGTCTTCACCCATCTGTAAACTTAGGTATTATCAAATTCTTAGGTTTTGAACAGACATTTAAGAACTCTTTAACCGGACTTCCAATCGGTGGTGGTAAAGGTGGTTCTGACTTCGATCCTAAGGGTAAATCGGATAGAGAAATCATGGCATTCTGCCAAAGCTTTATGACAGAGTTGTGTAAACATATCGGTGCTGACACAGACGTTCCAGCAGGAGATATCGGAACAGGCGCAAGAGAAATCGGTTATATGTACGGCCAATACAAACGTATCCGTAACGTATACGAAGGTGTACTTACAGGTAAAGGATTAAGCTACGGCGGTTCTTTGGCTAGAAAAGAAGCTACAGGATACGGCTTGTTGTATTTTACAGACGAGATGCTAAAATTAGCAGGAATCGAACTTGCAGGTAAAACAGTAGCAATCTCAGGTTCAGGTAACGTAGCCATCTACGCAGCTGAAAAAGCAACACAGCTTGGTGCAAAGGTTGTGACAATGAGCGATTCTAACGGCTGGATATACGATGCAGAAGGAATTGACCTTGTAGCAATCAAAGAAATCAAAGAAGTACAACGCGCTCGATTGACAGAGTACAAGAAATATCGTCCAAATTCAGAATACCATGAAGGTAGAGGCGTATGGACCGTGAAAGTGGATATTGCTCTTCCATGTGCAACACAGAATGAATTGTTATTAGAAGATGCAAAAGCATTGGTTGCAAATGGTGTTATCGCAGTGGCAGAGGGTGCAAACATGCCTACTACATTAGAAGCAACACATTACTTACAGGAAAATGGTGTAATCTTTGCTCCTGGTAAAGCATCTAACGCAGGTGGTGTTGCAACATCAGCACTTGAAATGTCTCAGAATAGCGAACGTTTAAGCTGGACATTTGAAGAAGTAGATGCAAAACTTCAGACAATAATGGTTAACATTTGTCATAACGCTGCGGCAGCAGCTAAGAAATACGGCGTAGAAGGTAACTACGTTGTAGGTGCTAATATTGCAGGATTTGAAAAAGTTGTAGATGCAATGACAGCACAAGGAATTGTATAATATAGAAAAGAATGAATAAACGCCGGCTGTGCAAAATTGTTTGCATGGCTGGCGTATTTGCTTTATGGAAACTGACAGACTCTTTTATAAGAAATTTTGCAAAAAGCACTTGACTTTAGCGTGCTAATTCGCTACTATGAGAAAGTGTTATAAAAACAATGATAAAGGAGAACAAAATTATGAAAAAAATAGTTGCATTATTATTAAGTGCCATTATGGTACTCTCATTGGTAGCTTGTGGCGGTAAAGATACTGCGAAGTCTGATTTGGAGAAGGTAAAGGACGCTGGAAAACTTGTTGTTGGTATTACAGAGTATGCACCGATGGATTACAAAGATAAGGATGGAAACTGGGTTGGATTTGATGCGGACATGGCAACTGCATTTGCAGAGTATCTTGGTGTTGAAGTGGCTTTTGAGGTTATTACTGAGTGGGATGCTAAGCATCTGGAACTAAATAACGGAAGTTTTGACTGTATTTGGAATGGTATGACATTGACCGATGAAGTGAAAGCAGCAATGGATTACAAAGCATACTGCAACAATCATCAGGTAGTGGTTGTGAAGGCTGATGAAGCTGAGCAATACACAACAGAAGAGAGCGTTAAGGACTTAAGCTTTGCAGTAGAGAAAGGAAGTGCAGGAGAAGCACAGGCAAAGGCAAGAGGCTGGGAAACCAATGGAGTAGATACTCAGGCATTAGCATTAACTGAAGTAAAAGCAGGAGCATCCCATGCAGCGATTATCGATTATATGATGGCTTTTACTATGGTAGGACCTGATACAGATTATTCGGATTTGGCAGCTACTTCAATCTATGTATCAGATGAAGAACTTGGTGTTGGATTCCGAAAAGGCTCTGACCTCTTGGCGGAATTAGAAAAATTCTTTGAAAAAGCATATGCAGACGGTACAATGATGGAATGTGCGAAAAAATACGGTCTGGAAAACGATATTATTGAACAGAAATAGATTAGAAAGCAGGATATACATATGGAACGAATATTGGAACAATTTCCAATCGTTGTAAATGCATTGAATATTGGATTCTTGCAAACATTAAAACTGTTTGCATCCACACTGATTGGGGCGATACCTTTAGGCCTTATTATTGCCTTGGGTTCGATGTCCTCATTTAAACCGTTAAGCTATTTGACAAGAATAATTGTTTGGATTGTGAGAGGAACTCCTCTCATGATTCAACTATTAATTATTTATTATGGACCGGGACTGATGTTGGGAAACCATATCTGGGGTGTTGGTGAATCGGGTCGTTTTTTGGCGGCCACGGTAGCATTTGTCTTTAACTATGCCTGTTATTTTTCCGAAATATATCGAGGTGGCATTCAAAGTGTACCGATAGGTCAGGAAGAGGCAGGATTAGTGCTGGGTATGAAGAAGAGTCAGATTTTCTTCCGGGTAAAATTGCTGCAAATGGTAAAACGTGTTATTCCACCAATGTCAAACGAGATTATCACTCTGGTAAAAGACACATCCCTTGCACGTATTATTGCATTACAGGAAATTATTTATGCAGGGCAAACCTTTATGAAAGGGTCTCAAGGAATTGCCGGTGCAATGTGGCCGCTGTTCTTTACCGGTGTCTATTATTTGATATTTAATGGAATCGTTACAGTTCTTCTCGGACGTTTAGAGAAGAAACTGGATTATTTCCGATAGGGAGGTGCGGACAAGATGGCAATTTTAGAAGTAAAAAACATACATAAAAGTTTTGGACGCACAGAGGTTTTGAAGGACGTAAGTTTTTCTTTGGAAAAAGGAGATGTAGTATCAATTATTGGTTCTTCGGGAAGTGGAAAGACAACCTTGTTACGCTGCCTTAATTTCTTGGAACATCCGGACAAAGGAATTATCCGAGTAAATAATGAAACCATATTTGATGCAGATGATAAGAAGACGCAATTGGAATTGCAAATTCGTATGAAAAGATTGCATTTTGGCTTAGTATTTCAATCCTTTAATCTGTTCCCACAATATACTGCATTGCAAAATGTGATGTTGGCAAAGGAATTGTTGGCCAAGGAACAGCCGGATTATAAGACGAGAAAAAAAGAAATCCACAATGAAATTAAAGAGCAGGCAATTATGCTGTTAAAGCAAATGGGACTTGAAAACAGGATGAATAATTATCCGCATCAGCTTTCGGGTGGGCAGTGTCAGCGTGTGGCTATAGCCCGTGCACTTGCTCTAGAACCGGATATCCTTTGCTTTGATGAACCGACGTCGGCACTTGACCCGGAACTTACCGGTGAAGTTCTGAAGGTTATCAAGGAATTGGCAGATAAAAAGACAACCATGATTATCGTGACACATGAAATGGCATTTGCAAAGGAAGTCTCAGATCAGGTAGTGTTCATGGATGGCGGTATTGTTTTGGAACAGGGCACACCAGGTGAAGTCTTTGACAATCCGAAAGAAGAAAGAACCAAACAATTTTTAAAGGGTTATCACAACTAATATTGTGATGCAAAAAATGATGCAAAAAACTTTAAAAAAGTTTAAAAAAGTGTTGACAAGTTGTGACATATAATAGTATACTAGCAAAGCGGGTTGCGAAAACGACCCGCATACATATGGGATCATAGCTCAGCTGGGAGAGCACCTGCCTTACAAGCAGGGGGTCATAGGTTCGAGCCCTATTGGTCCCATACCATTAAATAAGTGGTACAATTTCATATGGCGGGATAGCTCAGTTGGCTAGAGCATACGGTTCATACCCGTAGTGTCGCTGGTTCGAATCCAGTTCCCGCTACTAAAAAAGATTCTGAAAAGAATCTTTTTTTGCTTTATAGGAAATTTCTCAAATCGAAAAAAATAGTGTATAATGGTTAGTGAATAAAAAATGGCATAACAAAAGAGCGAAAGTTGGCGATTTCGCGATGACTTTGATTATGAAGTTTTTTGTTTGGGTGTATTGCACTATTTGACGATTGAGAAAATATTATGAGCATGGCTTCAGCCATATCCCATGACCTTTCGATATTGTTCAAATAGTGCAGTTTTTTTATAGTACACTTCTAACACCAACATAGAAGTACCACATTTTGGACATCTAAGAGGATCATATCCGAAAGACAGAAGAATAGAATGTCTCCAGTCCATGATACTACGAAGGTAACGTTTCTTTTCAGGCGAAATACACCTGCGAAGTTTCTTAGAGTGTTTATGATGTTTGGCATAAAGACCATAATAGCGTAACATTTTAAAATGTTTTTCAGGTATATGTATGATGAGTCTTTTGATAAAGTCCATTGCAGGAATACATTCGGTTACAGTTTTGTCATCTTCGTGTCGAGTGTAATGGAAAGTTACAAAGTCGCCATCATATTTATCAATACGAGAAGTTGCGATTACAGGTCTGCCTAAATAACGACTGATATACTTGATAGTAGTATTAGGATCGCAAAGATTAGGCTTTGCACGAACATAAAAACCATCGGCATGTTTTTTGTAGATTTCATTTTTAACTTTAGAGAAATGTTTGCCGATTTTCTTTGTAAGTTGTTCAAGCAGAACCTTACGAAAGGCATTGCGAAGAAAAGTATAATCGAAGTGTTTTACCGGTCTCCATATGGAGTTATTGCCTGCGCCACCCTCAGATATGAGAGCGTGAATATGTGGATTCCATTTTAAATCTCGTCCAAAAGTATGAAGAACTAGTATAAAACCAGGAGTAAAGTTTTCGGATTTGTTCACTTTATAAAACATACGGGAAATAACATCGCGAACAGAATGGAAAAGGCAGTTAAGAAGTCTACGATTGTCTAAGAAATAAGGACGAAGCTCTTCGGGAATGGTGAAAACGCAGTGACGATGAATGCAGGAAACGAGTTTACAGGACATAGTAAAAGAACGTTGCAGATTGTACATATTGCCACAAGTAGGACAGAAACGAGATTTGCAGCGAAAAGCAACGTATTTCAATTCACCACAATCAGGACAGGCATAGAAAGCACCACCGTAAGATGGATCACCGCAATGAATCATCTTGGAGATGTTTTCGATTTCAGTCTGACGAGGATGAAGTTCGTAAAGGATATGCTCATAATAATCAAGAAAAATGTTTTGTAATATATTACTCATGTAATTATTTTACAATAAATAAACACAAAGAAAAACCCCACCCCTCATGATTGAGGGGCAGGGGAGCTGAGAGTGTG
>JAZNXJ010000057.1:0-11608 GCA_045593805.1 Faecalimonas sp. | reverse complement strand
AAAGCCTCGCACATACGGCATTGACGTTAACAAAAAGGTTAGAAGACTTGCAATGAAGTCTGCTCTTTCTTCATAGGTTGCTGCAGATGAAATGATAGTTCTCTATTCAGTTAACCTTGATGCAATCAAAACAAAAGAAATTGCTAAAATGTTCGAAGCTATTAAAGCTCAGAAGAAAGTTCTCGTAGTTCTTCCTGAAAACAACGAAGTTATCTACAAGAGCACAAGAAACATTGAGGGTGCAAAGGTTTCTACTGTAAATACTCTTAATGTATATGACATTCTTAACTGCGATACAATCGTTGTTCTTAAGGATGCTGTTACAAAAATCGAGGAGGTATATGCATAATGAAAATGGCACAAGACATTATCATTAAACCTATCATCACAGAAGATTCTATGATGGGTATTGCCTCAAAGAAGTACACATTTAAAGTTGCTAACGATGCTAACAAACTCGAAATTGCTAAAGCAGTTGAAGAGCTTTTCGGCGTAAAGGTAGCAAAGGTAAATACAATCAATGTCAACGGTAAGTACAGAAGATACGGCATTCACGAAGGCTACAAAGCTTCTTGGAAGAAAGCTGTTGTAACACTTACTGAAGATTCAAAGACAATTGAGTTCTTTGACGGCTTGATGTAATCTGTAAAACAAAAACTATAATAAATTATACCCAATGGTATAGTATGGAGTTGACATTCTCCGCAAAGCCATATTAGGAGTGTGAATAAAATGTCTATTAAAGTTTACAACCCGACAACAAATGCTCGTCGTGGTATGTCAGTTACAGATTATTCAGAACTTTCAAAAGTTGCTCCAGAAAAAAGTCTTTTAAGACCTCTTAAAAAGAATTCTGGTCGTAACAACTACGGTAGAATTACTGTTCGTCATCACGGTGGCGGAAACCGCAGAAAGTACAGAGTAATCGACTTCAAGAGAACAAAGTTTGACGTAGAAGCAACTGTTAAAACTCTTGAATATGATCCAAACCGTTCAGCTCACATCGCTCTCATCGAATATGCTGATGGCGTTAAGAGCTATATCCTTGCACCTGTTGGTCTTAAAGTTGGCGACAAAGTTGTTGCAGGTCCAAATGCAGATATTAAACCAGGTAACGCTTTACCTCTTACAAATATCCCAGTTGGTACTTTCATCCACAACGTTGAACTTTATCCAGGCAAAGGCGGTCAGCTTGCAAGAGCTGCAGGTAATGCTGCTCAGCTTATGGCTAAAGAAGGCGTTTACGCTCTTCTTCGTCTTCCATCAGGTGAATTAAGAAATGTTCCTGTTGAATGTATGGCAACAATCGGCCAGGTTGGTAATACTGACCACGAAAACGTTAAAATCGGTAAAGCTGGTCGTACACGCCATCTCGGTATCAGACCTACAGTTCGTGGTTCTGTAATGAACCCTAACGACCACCCTCACGGTGGTGGTGAAGGTAAATCACCTATCGGTCGTCCAGGTCCTGTTACTCCTTGGGGTAAACCAGCTCTTGGTTATAAGACTCGTAAGAAGAAAAAACAATCTGATAAGCTTATTGTAAAGCGTATCAATGACAGATAAGCCGGAAAGGAGCATAATTTATGAGCAGAAGCGTTAAAAAAGGACCTTTCGTGCAACCTAAATTACTCGAAAGAGTTCAGAAAATGAATGAAAACGGCGAGAAAATCGTGCTCAAAACATGGAGCAGAAGCTCAACAATCTTCCCAGATTTCGTTGGTCATACTTTTGCTGTTCATGATGGTCGTAAGCATGTTCCGGTTTATGTAACTGAAGATATGGTTGGCCATAAGCTCGGTGAATTCGCACCAACAAGAACCTATAAAGGTCATGCAGGTTCAAAAACTACTAAAGGTAGATAATCGGTTGAAAGGAGTGTGTAACAATGGAGGCAAATGAAATGATGGTTGAAGCTACTGCGAAAGCAACTTATTTAAGAATTGCTCCTCGTAAAGTACAGATAGTTTTAGACCTTATTAGAAATAAGCCTACTGATGAAGCATTAGCAATTCTCAAGCACACACCGAAGGCCGCTTGTGAGCCGCTTGAGAAGCTTCTTAAATCTGCAGTAGCAAATGCAGAAAATAAAAATATGGATGTAACAAGACTTTATGTTGCAAAGTGCTGGGTTTGCCAGGGTCCTACTCTTAAGAGAATCAGACCACGTGCAAGAGGTAGCGCTAACCGCATAAACAAGAAAACATCTCACATTACCCTTGTTGTAAGGGAAGCAGAATAAGCGAGAGGAGGAAACTAAGATGGGACAAAAAATTAATCCTACCGGTTTAAGAATCGGTGTTATCAAAGATTGGGAATCTCGCTGGTATGCTAAGAAGGGTGAGTTCGGCGATAATCTTGTTGAAGACAACATGATTCGTGAATACCTTCTCGAAACACTTGCACCTGCAGGTGTTCCAAAAGTAGAAATCGAAAGAGACCCAAAAAGAATTCGTATCAACATCTTCTGTGCTAAACCAGGTATCGTAATTGGCCGTGGTGGTGCAGAAATCGATAAACTCAAAGAAACAGTTAAGAAAAAGCTTAACACTGAAAAAGATGTTTACATCAACATCACAGAAATTAAGCAACCAGACCTCAACGCTCAACTCGTAGCTGAGAACATTGCTCTTCAATTAGAGAAGCGTGTATCTTTCCGTCGTGCTCTTAAGCAATCAATCGGCAGAGCTATGAAATTAGGCGCAAAAGGTATCAAAACACAAGTTTCTGGTAGAGTTGGCGGTGCTGAAATTGCTCGTACAGAGAGCTATCATGAAGGTACTATTCCGCTTCAGACAATCCGTGCTGACATCGACTATGGTTTTGCAGAAGCAAAAACAACTTATGGTCGTCTTGGCGTTAAAGTTTGGATTTACAATGGTGAAATTCTTCATGAATCCCGCAGAAACAAGAAGAGGGAAGGAGGAGCCAAGTAATGTTATTACCAAAAAGAGTTAAATACCGTCGCGTTCAGAGAGGCCGTCTTAAGGGCGTTGCTCACAGAGGTAACACAGTTAACTACGGTGATTTCGGTCTTCAGGCTCTCGAACCCGCATGGATCACATCAAATCAAATCGAAGCTGCCCGTATCGCTATGACAAGATACATCAAACGTGGTGGTAAGGTTTGGATTAAAATCTTTCCTGATAAGCCGATTACAGAAAAACCGGCTGAAACTCGAATGGGTTCAGGTAAAGGTTCACCAGAATATTGGGTAGCAGTCGTTAAACCAGGCAGAATTATGTTTGAGATTGGCGGCGTTAGTGAAGAGCTTGCGAGAGAAGCTATGCGTCTCGCAGCCAACAAACTTCCAATCAAATGTAAGTTTGTTGTAAAGGCAGAACAGGATGGTGACAAGCAATGAAGGCAAGTGAATTAAGAAAACTCTCTCAAGCGGAGTTGGATGCTAAGCTCCTTGAACTTAAGAAAGAACTCTTTAATCTTCGTTTTCAACAAGCCATCAATCAGCTTGACAACCCTATGAGAATAAGCGCAGTTAAGAAAGACATCGCAAGAGTTATGACTCTTATCCGCGAAGCTCAGCTTAACAGCCAGAATTCTTGATTACGGAGGGCAATTAAATGAGTGAAAGAAATTTAAGAAAGACCCGCGTTGGTATCGTTACAAGCGATAAAATGGATAAAACAGTAGTTGTATCTGTTAAAGACAGGGTTAAACATCCACTTTACGGCAAAATTGTCAACAACACACTCAAGCTTAAAGCTCACGACGAGAACAATGAGTGCGGAATTGGCGACCGTGTTATGATTATGGAAACACGTCCACTTTCAAAAGATAAGAGATGGCGTGTAGCTGAAATTATTGAGAAGGCTAAATAATTTAGTCAATTAAAGGAGGCATTCACTGTGATACAACAGCAGAGTTACCTCAAGGTTGCCGACAACACGGGCGCAAAAGAAATTATGTGCATTCGTGTTTTAGGTGGCACAGGTAAGAGGTATGCCAATATCGGTGATGTTATCGTGGCAAGTGTCAAGAAAGCAGCACCAGGTGGCGTTGTTAAAAAAGGTGATGTGGTAAAAGCTGTAGTAGTTCGTACTAAGAGCGGTGTTCGTCGTAACGACGGTACTTACATCCGTTTTGATGAAAAGGCAGCAGTTATCATTAAAGAAGATAAAAACCCAAAGGGTACCCGTATTTTCGGGCCTGTAGCAAGAGAGCTTCGTGAGAAAGAATATCTCAAGATTCTTTCACTTGCTCCGGAAGTACTTTAATTGGAGGTACACAAATGAGTAATAAAGTTCACGTTAAAACAGGCGATGAAGTAATCGTTATTCAGGGTAAAGACCGTGGCGTAAAAGGTAAGGTACTTCAGGTATCTCCTTCAGAAGGCAAGGTTATCGTTGAAGGCGTTAACATCGTTTCAAAACACGTAAAACCACGTAAGATGGGTGAAGCAGGTGGCATTATTAAGGCTGAAAGTGCTCTTTATGCTGATAAAGTTCAGCTTATCTGCCCTAAATGCTCACAGCCTACAAGAGTAGGTCACCTTATCGATGGTGATAAAAAAGTAAGAGTTTGCAAAAAATGCAACGCTAAATTTTAATTAGGGAGGGACATGACTAATGGCAGCAAGACTTAAAGAAATGTATAAAAACGAAGTAGCTCCACAGCTTATGAAGAAATTCAACTATAAGAGTGTCATGGAAATCCCAAAGCTTGATAAAATCGTTATCAACGTTACATCAGGCGAGATTAAGGATAACTCAAAAATTCTTGATTCTATTATAAGCGACTTAAAGCAAATCACAGGTCAGACACCTGTAGTTTGTAAAGCAAAGAAATCTGTTGCTAACTTCAAACTTCGTGAAGGTATGGATATCGGTGCAAAAGTTACTCTTCGTGGTGACAGAATGTACGAATTCCTTGACAGATTCTTCAACTTAGCTCTTCCAAGAGTTCGTGACTTCAGAGGTATCAATCCGAACTCATTCGATGGTAGAGGTAACTATTCAGTGGGCGTTAAGGAACAACTTATCTTCCCTGAAATCGAATACGATAAAATCGACAAGGTTCGTGGTATGGATATCAGCTTTATCACAACCGCAAAAACAGACGAAGAAGGCCGCGAACTTTTAACACTTCTCGGCGCTCCATTCGCTAAGTAAGGAGGGTAATCATGGCTAAGACATCTATGAAAGTTAAACAGGCAAGACCTGCTAAATATTCAACAAGAGCTTACAACAGATGCAAGATTTGTGGCAGACCACACGCATATCTTCGTAAATACGGCGTATGTCGTATCTGCTTCAGAGAACTTGCTCATGCGGGCCAGATACCCGGCGTTAAAAAGGCAAGCTGGTAATAGAGCAGTTGCAAAAGGAGGAAATACGGCATGCAGATTACTGATTCAATTGCTGATATGCTTACAAGAATCCGTAATGCTAATTCAGCAAAGCACGACACAGTGCAAATTCCGGCATCTAACATCAAGAAGGCAATTGCTCAGATTCTTGTAGATGAAGGTTATATAAAGAGCTTTAAAGTAATCGAAGACGGTAAACAAGGCGTTATTGAGATTGCTCTCAAATACGGTCCTAACAAGTCTCAGGTTATTACAGGCCTTCGCAGAGTTTCTAAGCCCGGACTCCGCATTTATTCAAATTGTGAGGATATGCCAAAGGTTCAGAATGGTCTTGGTATTGTTATCCTTTCAACATCAAAGGGCATTATGACAGACAAGGACGCTCGTAAAGCTAATGTTGGCGGCGAGGTTCTCGCATACATCTGGTAAGGAGGTACAGTACTATGTCAAGAATAGGCAGAGCACCAATAGCTGTTCCAGCTGGTGTAGAAGTTAAGATTGACGGCAATACTGTTACCGTAAAGGGTGCTAAAGGTACTCTTACCAGAACAGTTAGCAGTAATATGAACGTCACTCTTGCAGACGGCGTGATTACAGTTACACGCCCTGACGATTCAAAAGAAAATCGTTCACTTCATGGTCTTACACGTACACTTATCAACAATATGGTTGTTGGTGTAAGCGAAGGCTACTCAAAGGAACTCGAAATCAATGGTATCGGTTACCGTGCAGCAAAACAAGGTAAAGACCTTGTTATGAACATCGGTTTCTCACACCAGGTTGTTATGCCAGAAATCGACGGCATCACAATTGATGTTCCAGCTCCAAACAAAATTATTATTTCTGGTCCTGACAAGCAAAAGGTAGGTCAGTTTGCTGCTGAAGTTAGGGGCAAAAGACCACCAGAACCTTACAAGGGTAAAGGTATCAAGTACATTGATGAAGTTATCCGTCGTAAGGAAGGTAAAGCAGGTAAGGGCAAATAATCCCCGAAATCATAAAGAGGTGAAGAAAAAATGGTACAAAGACCAAACACCAAACAAGCAAGGGTTCAGCGTCATAAAAGAGTTCGTGGCAAGATTGTTGGTACAGCAGAATGCCCACGTCTCAATGTATTCCGTTCTCTTCAGCATATCTATGCTCAGTTGATTGACGACGTAGCAGGTGTAACACTTGTTTCAGCTTCAACTGTTGAGAAAGACTTCAAAGATTACGGCGGAAACAAAGACGCAGCCTTTACTGTAGGTAAGTTATTAGCAGAACGCGCAGCGGCTAAAAACATCAAAGACGTTGTTTTTGACCGTGGCGGTTACATTTATCACGGCCGTGTTGAGAGCTTGGCCGAAGGCGCTCGTGAGGGCGGCCTCAACTTCTAAGAGAATGGGAGGAATAACTTTTGGCTAAATTCGAAACAGCTCAGAAAGAAAACGAACTTCAAGAAAGAGTTGTCGCTATTAACCGTGTTTCAAAAACAGTTAAGGGCGGTCGTATCTTCAAGTTTGCTGCTCTCGTAGTTGTTGGTGACGGCAACGGAACAGTAGGCTTCGGTCTCGGTAAATCTGGTGAAGTTCCAGACGCTATCCGTAAGGGTATCGAAGATGCTAAGAAAAATCTTGTTAAGGTTTCTCTTAAAGGTACAACAATTCCACATGAAGTTATTGGTAAATTTGGTGCAGGTGTAGTTCTTCTTAAACCTGCAGCACCAGGTACTGGTGTTATCGCTGGTGGTCCTGTTCGTGCAGTTGTTGAAACAGTTGGTATTAAGGATATTCGTGCGAAGGCTCTTCGTTCAAACAATCCTTGCAACGTTGTTCGTGCAACAATGGACGGTCTTAAACAACTTCGTAATGCAGAAGAAGTTGCTAACATCCGCGGTAAATCTGTAAAATATTTTAAAGATTAAGGAGGGTGGCTTAAATGGCTAACTTAAACGTTAAACTTGTTAAAAGCCTTATTGGTAGCAAGAAAGACCAAATTGCCACCGCTCATGCATTAGGTCTTCGCAAAATTGGGGATGTATCTTCACAACCTGATAATCCTCAGACACAAGGCAAAATCAGAAAAATTGCCCATCTTATTAAGGTGACAGAAGAATAAGCAAGGAGGTGCTCAATATGAAGCTTCACGAGCTTTCACCCGCAACTGGCTCTAAAAAGTCAGTAAAACGTATCGGTAGAGGTCCTGCATCTGGTCAGGGTAAAACTGCTGGTAAGGGTCACAAAGGTCAAAAGGCGCGTGCAGGTCGCGGTATGCGTCCTGGTTTTGAAGGCGGTCAAATGCCTTTACAAAGACGCCTTCCAAAAAGAGGTTTTGTTAATATTTTTGGTAAAGAGTTCGCTATCGTTAATTTAGCTGCTCTTGAAAACAAGTTTGAAGATGGTGCTGTAATCGATATCGAAGCACTCAAAAATGCAGGACTTGTTAATAAAACACTTGATGGTGTTAAGGTACTCGCTCACGGCGATATCACAAAGAAATTCACTGTTAAGGTAAATGCTTATTCTGATGCAGCAAAGGCAAAAATTGAAGCTGCTGGAGGAAAGGCAGAGGTGATTTGACATGTTTCAGACTCTTTCTAACGCATGGAAAATCCCTGATTTAAGAAAAAAACTTTTATTCACTGCATTCATCATTTTCTTATACAGAATAGGTTCAAACATTCCTGTTCCGTTTATAGATATGCCTGCAACTGGTCTTCTTGACCCAACTGCTGGTACAACATTCTTAAACTACTTAAGTATGATGACTGGTGATGCATTCAACTATGGTACAATTTTCGCACTTTCTATTACACCTTACATCAACAGTTCAATTATTATTCAATTATTAACTGTTGCTATTCCTTACCTTGAAAGACTTTCAAAGGAAGGCGAAGAAGGTAGAAAGAAAATTGCAAAAATTACACGTTGGGGAACATTAATACTTGGTCTTCTTCAGAGTACAGCATACTTTATCTACCTCAATGCAAAGGATTACGTTCTTTACACAGGTGATAACAAATTTGTACAAGTATTCCAAGCAATCGTTATTATCTTTGTTCTTACCGCAGGTACAGCACTTGTTATGTGGCTCGGTGAACAAATCAATGATAAGGGTATCGGTAATGGTATTTCAATAATCCTCTTCGCAGGTATTATTTCAAGAATTCCTACCGAAGCTTCAATGCTCTTCAGTACAAATCCACAAGTAGGCAGTTACTTCTCAAGAGGTGGTATTTACTACTTCCTTGCTCCATTTGTAGTTGTTTGCTACATCCTTATGATTGCTTACATCGTTTGGATGGATAATGCAGAAAGAAAAATTCCGGTTCAATACGCAAAAAGAGTTGTTGGTCGTAAAATGTATGGCGGTCAAAGCACACATATTCCGATTAAGGTTAATATGAGCGGTGTTATGCCAATCATTTTCGCAAGTTCAATTCTTTCATTGCCACCAACAATTGAACTTTTCGTTGCTAACAAGCTTTCAGACGATAGCTTCTGGCACACATTCTTCGGTTGGTTCAGCCCAACATCTGTTGTTTACGGCGTTCTCTATTTCTTAATGATTATATTCTTTGCTTACTTCTATGCAGCAATTCAATATAATCCAGTTGAAATGGCAAACAACATCCGTAAAAACAGCGGTATGATTCCAGGTATCCGTCCTGGTAAACCAACCTCCGATTACATCGGTAAAATTATTTCAAGAATTATACTTTTAGGAGCATTACTTCTCAGCGTAGTTGCATTGTTCCCAACAGTATTTTCACAATTAACATCTTTGGCTGGTGCTGAAATGAACATTACACTCGGTGGTACTTCAATCATCATTATGGTTGGTGTTGCTCTCGAAACTGTTAAACAGCTTGAAAGCCAGATGATGCTCCGTCACTACAAGGGATTCCTTGATTAATTAAGAAAGGAATAAATGCTATGAAACTTATATTTCTCGGCGCACCCGGTGCTGGTAAAGGCACTCAGGCGGAAGTTATTTCAGAAAAATTAAGTATCCCAACCATTTCAACAGGCAACATCATTCGTGCTGCTCTTAAGAATGGTACTGAAATGGGACTTAAGGCTAAAGAATTTATCGAAGCAGGTAAACTCGTTCCTGATGATGTTGTTATCGGCATCATCAAGGAAAGATTAGCTGAAAGCGACTGTGGCAACGGATTCATCCTTGATGGTTTCCCACGTACAATCCCACAGGCTGAAGCTCTCGATAATATGGGAATCATTATTGACAAGGTTGTTGATATTGAAGTTCCTGATGAAGACGTTGTAAACAGAATGTCAGGCAGACGTACTTGTAAAGGTTGCGGTGCTTCTTACCACATCCAGAATAAACCTTCAAAGGTTGAAGGCGTTTGCGACAGCTGTGGCGGTGAGCTTACAATCCGTAAGGATGATGCTCCTGAAACAGTTCTTGACAGATTAAACGTTTACCACGAACAAACCGAACCATTAAAGGATTACTACGAAAAATGCGGTAAACTCCGTATAGTTGAAGGCACAAAGCCAATCAATGAAATTACAGCAGAAATCCTTAAGGTATTGGAGGATTAAGCATGATAGTGCTAAAGAATGAACGCGAAATCAAGCTTATGCTTGAAGCTTGCAAAATTTCTGCTGAAGCACTTAAGGTTGCAGGTGAAGCGGTCGAGCCGGGAGTTTCTACTTTCGAAATAGACCGAATCGTTAAAAAGTTTATAGAAAGTAAGGGTGCATACCCGACTTTCTTAAACTACAACGGTTTTCCTGCATCTGCATGCATTTCCATAAATGATGAAGTTATTCATGGAATTCCGAGTAAATCCCGCATTATAAAATCAGGCGATATAGTAAGTATCGACCTCGGAGCCTGTATCAACGGTTTTACTGGTGATACTGCCGCCACTTTCGGTGCAGGTGATGTTTCACCTGAAGCGAAGCGGCTGATGGAAACTACTGAAGAAAGCCTCTACGTAGGTATTAAAAAGGCAGTTTCCGGCGGCAGATTAGGTGATGTAGGATACGCGATTCAAAGCTATTGCGAAGAGCGTGGCTACGGAGTGGTTAGAGAATATACCGGTCACGGTATAGGCACTAATCTCCACGAAGAACCTTCTGTACCAAACTACGGCACAGCCGGAAGAGGAATCCGTTTGGTACCCGGCATGACAATTGCCATTGAGCCCATGATAAATCAGGGCAAAGCATCTGTAAAAAATATGTCTGATGGTTGGACTGTTAAAACATCTGACGGCAAACTTTCCGCTCACTTTGAGCACACAATTGCTATTACAAGTGACGGTCCGTTAATTATGACGAGGCTTTAAGATGTTTAAACGAGGTAACATAGTTCGTTCAATAAAAGGACGAGATAAAGACAGATTATCAGTTGTTCTGAGTTTCAGCGATAACAAAGTTTACATTTCAGACGGTAAGGAACATAAATTAACTAAACCCAAGTTAAAAAATCCTAAACATCTCGAAAACTTAAACATTAATATTGACGAAAGCTTCTTAATAGGAAACGAAAGACTCAGAAAAGAACTGAACAGATTGAAAAACGAGATTTAATCAACGGAGGTATTTGTTATGTCTAAAGACGATATGATTGAAGTTGAAGGTAAAGTTTTAGAAGCATTACCTAACACTACTTTTCAGGTTGAACTTGAAAACGGTCATAAAATAATTGCTCACATTTCTGGAAAGCTCAGAATGAATTACATTCGTATTCTTCCAGGTGATAAGGTTACAGTCGAAATGTCGCCATATGACCTTACTCGTGGGCGTATCACATGGCGTTCAAAATGATTTATAAAAGCGAAAGCTAAATTTTAGGAGGTATTCAAATGAAAGTCAGACCTTCTGTTAAGAAAATTTGCGAAAAATGCAAAGTAATTAAACGCAAGGGAAAAATCATGGTTATCTGTGAGAATCCTAAGCACAAACAGCGTCAAGGCTAATTGACGTAAACCATATTTGGAGGTGCAACTGACAAATGGCGCGTATTTCAGGTGTTGATTTACCAAGAGACAAAAGAATTGAAATCGGTCTTACTTACATCTACGGTATAGGTGCAAAGACTGCAAGCGACATTATTGCTGCTACAGGCATTAATCCTGACACAAGAGTTAAAGATCTCTCAGAAGATGATGTAGCAAAATTACGTGAATATATCGACCACAACGTTAAGGTTGAAGGTGACCTTCGTCGTGAAACAGCATTCGATATCAAAAGACTTGTTGAAATCGGTTGCTATCGTGGTGTTCGCCATCGTAAAGGTCTCCCTGTAAGAGGTCAGCGTTCAAAAACA
>JAZNXJ010000056.1:0-79012 GCA_045593805.1 Faecalimonas sp. | reverse complement strand
TCCACCGGACCTTTTCGTCGTATGCTTGGCAACAAAAAAAGCCTTATATAAGGCTTTTAATGTAAATCAATATATTCTTCCGCAAACTTCGCTGCTACCGCCCCGTCAGCCACAGCTGTTACGATTTGTCTAAGAGGTTTTGCTCTCATATCGCCGACAGCAAATACTCCTGGAAGATTTGTTCTTGTTGTTTCATCTGCTGGCACATAACCTGCTTCATCTAATTCAACTTGATCTTTGTTCAAATCTGTGTTTGGTACGTTTCCGATTGCAACAAATACACCGTCACAAGCAATTTCACGTTCTGAATCGTCTTTGCGAGATTTTACTTTTACACCTGTCACAAATTGGTCTGCGATCACTTCTGTCACTACGCTGCTCCAAACAAATTCAATGTTTTCTGTATTTTCAAGAGCTTCCATGTAAGTTTTCGATGCACGAAGTTCATCTCTACGATGTACAAGATATACTTTCTTACAGATTTTAGCAAGGAAAATAGCATCCGCTACTGCTGTATTGCCCCCACCTACGATAACAACTGTCTTATCACGATAGAAACTTCCGTCACAAGTTGCACAGTATGAAATACCACGTCCACGGAGCATTCTTTCATTTTCAAGTCCAAGTTCTCTTGGTGAAGCACCAAGCGCTAAGATAACAGTCTTTGCTTCGAAAGTTGCTTTCTTTGTGTGAACAAGTTTCACTTCTTTGTCAAGTTCTACACTTAATACTTCTGCAAGTTTTGTTTTTACTCCAAAACGTTCTGCACCATGTTTCATCTGCATAGCAAGGTCAAATCCATTGATGCCTTCTGCAAATCCTGGATAGTTTTCTACGATGTCTGTCGTAGCCATCTGTCCTCCTGGTGCAAATTTTTCAATTACCAAAGTAGAGAGGTTTGCACGAGCTGCATAAAGCGCAGCTGTGTATCCACCTGGACCTCCACCGATTATAATTACATCATAGCTTTTGTTCATTGTTTTACTCCTTAATTATAAACGTTCATCTACCCATTCTTCTAATTCATCTGGAGCCATAGCACCTACGAATGAGCCTTTTACTTCTGCATTGTCGATGAATTTTAATGTTGGGATACTCATTACAAAATATTTTTCAGCGATTTCTGGCGATTCATCAATATCCACCTTTACGAATTTTACTTTATCTTCGTAATCTTCTGCTACACTTTCAAAGATTGGTCCAAACATCTTACATGGTCCGCACCATTGTGCGAAAAAGTCGATTACTACTGGAACCTTTGATTCTAAAACTTCTTCCTTAAAATTTTTGTTGTTAACGATCATCATATAAAATTACCTCCTAATTATTTAACATCTGGATGAATTCCTCTTCAGTGATAATTGGAATTCCCAGTTCTTTTGCTTTCTTGTTCTTTGATGATGTACTATTTACATCGTTGTTTATCAGATAATTTGTCTTTGATGTCACGGAACCAGTCACCTTTCCACCTTTACTTTCAATGACTGCTTTCACTTCATTACGATTTGCAAAATGTTCTACACTTCCTGTGATAACGAAAACCTTGTTTTCAAAAATCTGTGCTTCCGCATTCACCACTTCTTCTGGAATTACTAATTCCTTCAAAAGTTTTTGAAGTTCTTCCACATGCTTTTCATTTTGGAAATATGACACATATGCTTTTGCAAGTATCGGTCCAATTCCGGAAACGCTGCTAAGTTCATCTTCTGAAAGATTCATCAGTTTTTCTATGTCATACTTAAACTCTTTGCAAATCACTTTTGCATTTGCAAGACCAATTCCTGCAATTCCAAGACCATACATTAATTTTGGAAGCGTTGTTGTTCTTGCTTTTTCTACACTCTTTTGTAGATTCACATAAGACTTTTCACCAAAGCCTTCCATAGATTTAATTTCTTCTTCGAAGCGTTCTAGATGGAATATATCTGAGTAAGAATGTATAAATCCTTTCCCGATGAATTTTTCCAATGTCGCTTCTGAAAGACCTTCTACATTCAGTGCATCTCTGCTTACGAATAATGCAAATGCTTTCAAATGTTTTGCGCTGCAATCTTCATTTGTACAGTAAAGAACTTTTGTTTCACTATCCTGACGGATTTCTGTCTTTCCGCCGCAGGCTGGGCAAACTGTTGGGATATCTTTCAAACCGCTTCTTGTGAGATTCGATGCAATCTGTGGGATAATCATGTTGGCTTTATACACCTCAATGGTATCTCCGATTCCTAGTTCCAATTCTTCCATAATACTGATATTATGAACGCTGGCTCTGCTGACTGTGGTTCCTTCCAATTCCACCGGCTCGAAAATCGCAACCGGATTAATCAGTCCTGTTCTTGACGGACTCCACTCGATTTCTAATAGCTTGGTCTCGCGAATCTCATCCGCCCATTTAAATGCAAAAGAATCTCTTGGGAACTTGGAGGTCCTCCCAAGTGACTGCCCATATGCAATATCATCATACACAAGCACAAGGCCGTCCGATGGGAAATCGTTATTTTTAATCTCTTCTGCAAAATATGCAACTTGTGTCTCAATGGTGTCGGCTGTCACCTCATAACCTTCTACCACTGCAAAACCTTGCTCTTTCAGCCATTCCAACTGACGGATTCTTGAATTTTCAAAATCCACATCATCCGCCTTCACAAGGGAAAATGCAAAGAACTGCACGTTACGTTTTGCTGTGATTTCATTATTTAACTGGCGCACTGAGCCGCTGCAAAGGTTTCTTGGATTCTTATATTTGGCATCCACATCTTCAATCTCTGCATTGATTTTTTCAAAATCCTGATAACCGATAACTGCCTCACCACGCAAAATCAGTTGGCCTTGGTACGCAATCTTAAGCGGAAGATTTTTGAAGGTCTTAGCGTTATTCGTAATAACCTCTCCTACTTCTCCGTTTCCTCTGGTAACTGCTTTTTCCAGTTCCCCGTTCTTATATGTGAGTACGATAGTTAATCCATCTAACTTCCAAGAGATAAACGCTTTCTGATCACCAAGGAATTCCTTTAATCTGGAAATCTCTTTTGTCTTATCCAGAGAAAGCATCGGTTTTTCATGGCGCTCTTTTGGAAGCTCACTTAACACCTCGTAACCAACGTTAACCGTTGGACTATTTGCCATCACGATTCCTAATTCTTCTTCTAATGCAAGCAGTTCATCATACAGCTTATCATACTCAAAGTTACTCATAATCTCAGTAGCTTCCTGATAATACGCTTTGGATGCTTTATTTAATAACTCAACTAATTCTTGCATGCGCCGTTTTTTCTGTTCCATTTTTGTTTCCTCAACTTCTCTTTTACAAATTCCATTTCCACAACATGATATTTTTTCATTTACATGTCGGAATCACCGTCTCGTTAGAAGAATCTTTAATCAATTCATAAAGCTCTGCAATCTCTGCCTCTGTCACTTTACGATATTCGCCCGGTTTTAGATTGCCAAGTTCGATATTCATGACACGAACCCGTTTCAGTTCCGTCACCTTATAACCAAGATACTCGCACATTCGGCGAATCTGACGATTGAGTCCTTGTGTCAAAATGATGCGAAACTTATATTTCCCTATCATCTCCACCTTGCATTTTCTTGTTACCGTATCTAGTATCGGCACACCATTTGCCATCTGTTCAATAAACTCGGGTGTAATGGGCTTATTTACCGTCACCTTGTATTCCTTCTCGTGCTGGTTTGCGGAACGCATCATCTTGTTGATGATGTCACCGTTATTGGTCATCAGAAGTAACCCTTCTGAATCCTTATCCAATCTTCCGATATAAGTAACTCGGGTTGGATATTTAAGGAAATTGATGATGTTATTCTTTTCTCTCTTTTCTTCTGTACAGACAATTCCAACCGGCTTGTTGACCGCCAGAAGTACCATCTCATTCTTCGGACGAATTTCTTTTTTCCCTACACGAACCACCTGGGATTCCGTAATCTTCATCCCCGTTTCTGCGCGTTTGCCATCTACTGTCACCTTCCCGCTTTCAATCAAACGGTCGGCTTCTCGTCTGGAGCAAACGCCCGCCTCACTTAAATATTTATTCAAACGTATTTCCATAACGTCTCCTACAAACTGAAATAAGCTCCGATAAAGTCAACTAAACTTTCGTAATCCTTCACACCCATGGTCTCCCTACTGGAATGCATGGCAAGTAGAGGCACTCCAATATCCACCGTGCGAACAGGAAGCATAGCAGATGAAATCGCGCCGATTGTTCCGCCACCGGTTGAATCAGAATGGTTTACAAATTTCTGATATGCAATACCCTCTTTCTCACAAATCTGCTGCACAATTGCAATTGCCTCGCTGTCTGTGGCGTAGCTTTGTGAAGCCGCTTGCTTAATCGCAAAGCCTTGATTCAAAACATGTTTATTGGTCACATCATATTTAGCAGCATAATTTGGGTGGTAAGCATGACTTACATCTACAGACATAAACAAACTGTCTTCCAGTGCATTTGTAAAATCTACTGTTTGCATGCCAAGCGACACATAAATCTTTTCCAATATTGTAGATAACAATGTGGACGCTGCTCCTTGTTTGGAACGGCTTCCAATTTCCTCATGGTCAAATACAATCATCATATTTATGCCATTTTTGCGTGTACTCTGAGCAATTCCCTCCACAATGGCCTGTGTAGAAGTCAAGTTGTCAAGTCTAGGTGCAGACACGAACTCATCATTTAAACCTACGAAGCTCGGTTTGTCCACATTGTAAATCATCAATTCATAATCTAAAATATCATCGCAGTTTACATCTAATGCGTTTGCCAAGGCAGTTAAAAATGCCTCTTTTGTCATTTCTTCAGATGCTGTTCCGTAGATTGGAAGCATCTCCACCTGCTTGCGAAGCTCTACGCCCTTGTTCATCTCTCGATTAAAGTGGATTGCCAAATTCGGAATAATTAAAATTGGTTTCTTCATATCAATCAAGCGAACCTCCGGCTTGAACACATCATCCGATTTCAAAACTACACGTCCTGCCACAGAAAGCGGTCTATCTAACCAAGTGGACAGAATTGCTCCACCATACCCTTCGGTATTCAACTGTAGGTATCCGTTCACTTCCATCCCCGCATTTGGTTTCAAACGAAATCCCGGGAAATCCCCATGGGATGCTGCAATACGAAAACCATCTTCTGCCCGAAAATCCGTTCCTACTGTGAACGCAAAAATGGTAGAGCCGTGATGTATAAACATATATTTTCCACCCTTTTGAAGGTTCCAGTTCTCCTTTAATGCAAGTTCTTCAAATCCCTGAGCCAGCAATTGTTCTTTGACTGCTAATGCAGTGTGAAATTGCGATGTTGCATTTTCTAATAAATGAAATAATTTCTCTATACGATTCATAAACTGATCTCCTTTTTCTTTACCTTTTAATGATACTGTTTCCCCCATAAAAAGTCAACTTTTCCCAAAAAGAGAATGTAATTTTTTAGGGTATCTGATATACTATAGGTTGTACTGAAATTTGCAATTTACAAGGAGTATTTTATGCAAACAAATAATTTATTAACAGAATCTGTTTCGAAAATATTTTTTCGTTACCTAATCCCTGCTATTTTGGCAAACATGGTAACTTCTATTTATATACTAGCTGACACCATTATCATTGGAAAAGGTATTGGCACACTTGCAATGGCAGCACTCAATATCATTCTTCCATTATTTAATATTTTCTTTGGGGTGGGACTATTATTCGGAGTCGGCGGCTCCGTTCTGATGTCTATTGCACGTGGTCGTGGAGACGAACAGTTGGGGAAATGTTATTTCACCCTGGCTGTGATTTCAAACGCTGTAACCTGCCTTGCTTTAACTGTTCTGTTATGGATTTTCATGGAACCAATTGCCAGATTTTTGGGAGCAACAGACGCTACTATGCCATACATTATGGACTATGCACCATATGTGATTGGTGGTTTGAGTGCATTTGCTTTCTCATCCTTATTGCAGACGTTTGTAAGAAATGATGGTGCACCAAAGCTTGCTATGATTGCAGTTATTTCAGGTGGTATTTTAAACGTATTACTGGACATCATTTTTGTTTTCCCTATGCAAATGGAAATGGCCGGTGCAGCAATCGCAAGCGTGATTGGCTCATTATGCACTGTATTCATTTTATTATTGCACTTTTTATCTAAGGCAAACGGCCTGAAATTCTCATTAAAGGCATTTTCTTTCTCATGCATTGGACGAGTATTCCAGAACGGATTTACCAGTTTTCTGGTAGAAGTCACTGCAGGAATCGTGATGTTTATCTTTAATGTAGAGATTTTGGAATATGCCGGAGATAACGGAGTCAGCATGTATGGTGTTATTTGCAATACTGCAATTATTGTAACCTGTCTTTGCAACGGAATTAATCAGGCTGCTCAACCGATTCTTTCGACTAACTATGGTGCAGGTTTTTGGGAACGTATTAGGCAGGTTCGTAAACTAGGAATGACAACAGCTCTTGTAATCTGCTCCATCCCTGCAATTTTAGGGCTTGTGTTGCCAAATATGTTCACCTATATTTTCCTAAATCCGAACGAAGAAATCCTTGTCATGTCACCAACTGCTATTCGTATATATTTCATCGGCTTCTTCGTTATGGGAATTAATATGTTTGCAGTGGGTTATTTTCAGTCTACTGCAAAACCGAAGCTATCGCTTCTTATCTGCCTTTTACGAGGCTGCGTACTTAGTATTATTTTTGTCACAATCCTTGCACCAATATTTGGCATCAACGGAATCTGGGCATCCGTACCACTTGCTGAATTTGTGACCTTAACATTATCCATTTATTTTCTGGTTGGAAAATCTAAGCGCCAGACAAACGCAAAGGAGGAAATCGCATGATTGCTTTATCGTTAACTGAAGTAAAAGAATGTATGTCTAAATTGTTGTTATCAGAAACATTTGATCCTTTTTTATTTATTGAAGGAGAAATCATGACCTTTTCAACATTTACCATGGACGGATATTTAAAGAAGGATTTCTTTGAAGAAGGAACCGCCCCCGACAGAGAATACGCACTCTGGAAAGAAATGCGTGAATACTGTTTCTCTCTCATCAAGGGCAAACGTACACCCCTTGGTTTTAAATTTGTCTTGGGATTGTCTTCTTCCAATATTCAAAAATTGATTAGGCAGCAGGGATTGGATTTTGAACTGGAAGATGTACGCGGTCTCTACATAAACTTGAAATATGACGGACAGAAACTGCAATGTGTAACAGGGACAGCCATGAACTTATTTACAATGGATAAATCACTGGAACAGGCATGGGATGTGATGGTGCAGAAGTTCTTTACACAGAAGGAAATTGTGTTTGAGGTGATGTGAATCAAAAGGCGGACAGTCTAAAAACCATCCGCCTTTTCTATTTAAATCTTATTTTGCAAGCAACATCATAATCTCGTTGCTTCTCTTAATAAACTCTGTCATTTGCTCTGGATTGAGTGGCTTGTTGCTAAGCAGCGCCAAGTCATACAATTGTTTGCAGAACAATGCTGTATTATCACCCTCACCGTTAGCAAGAACATATTGTACCAATGGATGATTTGCATTGAGAACCAAAGTTACATCATTGCCAAACATGCTTGGATCCATACCCATCATGCCGTACATTTTCATCATTTCCTGCATACGGCGAGATTCTTCTGAAAGTGTCATCATAGATGCCACATTTTCATTTTTCAATTTTTCCACTTTCACATCCAACTTATCGTTTCCTAATGCTTTGCGGAAAATGTCCGCCAACGTTTCTGTATTTGCCTTGAACGTTTCTTCCTCGTCTGCTGCAACTTCCTGCTTAAAGGTATCTGTCAAATCTGCATCAATGCGCTCAAACTTCACATTTTCATTGCGTTGCTCTAACTGGGTAATGAATGGCGAGTCAATGTTATGTGTTAAAATAACTGCATCCATTCCCTCAGCCTTGAACATGTTGATGTACTGGCTCTGTTGCTGTTCGTCTGTTACGTAGTAGATTGTAACTTTTTCTTCTTTCTTCTCGTCAGAGCCTGCTTCTCCGGCACCTGCCTCGATTGTTTCACCCTCTGCTGCTTCCACTTCCACTGTTTCTTCCGCAGCTGGTTTGTTATTTTCAATACATTCCTTAAGTGTCAAATATTTGTGGTCAAGATTCTTGAACAACATATAATCGCTCATCTTATCACAGAACTTGTCGTCTTTGAGGCAGCCGAATTTAATAAATGGGCTAATGTCATCCCAGTAGCTTTCATAAGTTTCTTTATCTGTCTTGCACATTCCAGAAAGCTTGTCTGCCACCTTCTTAGAAATGTATTCTGAAATCTTATTTACAAATCCATCATTCTGAAGCGCACTACGAGATACGTTAAGCGGTAAATCTGGACAATCAATAACACCCTTTAATACCATTAAGAACTCCGGAATGACTTCTTTTATATTATCTGCAATAAATACTTGATTGTTATATAATTTAATCTTTCCTTCTACTGAATCATATTCTGTATTGATTTTCGGGAAATACAAAATACCCTTCAAGTTAAACGGATAATCCATGTTCAGATGAATCCAGAACAATGGCTCCTTGTAATCCATAAACACCTTGCGGTAGAATGCAATGTAGTCATCCTTTTCACATTCGTTTGGATGCTTCGCCCATAGTGGTGTTGTGTCATTCAAAGCTACCGGACGCTTGTTTATTTTTACTTTATCCTTCGCTGGTGATACTTCCACCATCTCTTTAGTGCCGTCTTCATTTTCTTTTTCTTCCATCTTGGCTTCTTCGTGAATGTGTTCTACAACCACGTCGTCTTCTTTCAGTTCATCAGCCATAATGGTTTCATATTCTTGTTCTGCATTTTCTTTTGCCAAATAAATTGGAACCGGCATAAATGAGCAGTATTTTTCAATTACTTCTCTTACGCGATATTCATTAGCAAATTCTAGGCTGTCTTCATTGAGGAATAAAGTAATCTCCGTTCCAACAGTCGTTTTATTACCATCTTCCATGTCGTATTCTGTCCCGCCATCGCAGGTCCAATGTACAGGAGTTGCACCTTCTTTATATGAAAGTGTGTCGATCTGCACCTCATCAGCCACCATAAATGCTGAATAGAATCCAAGACCAAAGTGACCAATCATGTCGTCTTCTGTTGTCTTGTCTTTGTATTTTTCTAAAAATTCTGTAGCACCGGAAAACGCAATCTGTGTAATATATTCCTCTACTTCTTCCGCTGTCATACCAAGACCGGTATCAATAAATTTCATAGTCTTTTCTTCTGGGTTCACAACCACCTGAATACTTGGCTTGTAATCATCCGGCATCTGGTACTCGCCCATCATATCTAATTTTTTCAATTTTGTGATCGCATCACAACCATTTGAAATTAACTCACGCACGAAAATGTCGTGGTCTGAATACATCCATTTTTTTATAATTGGAAAAATATTTTCGCTATTAATAGATAAATTCCCATGTTTTGTTGCCATATTAAGCATCTCCTTTTCCGTCTAAAGTTTACCTAAAACATATATTAATACTCCCAAAACCAAATGTCAATATAAAATTAGCACTCTCAAAGGCGGAGTGCTAATAATTTTATGAAATTTATAAAATTGTAATAAAAAATTTTTACATAACACAGATTCCATGATACAATGCAGATATTGAAGTATGATTAACTTTTAAGCAAAAGGAGCGTTTACAATATGAAAAATCTAAGAATTATGCCTGTTACTAATATGGAGCTTGTCTATTCCGTGTATGCCGTTGCAGATGCAATCTGGCACCAACACTACACTCCTATCCTTGGCGAAGAACAGGTTGACTATATGGTAGAGAAATTTTTATCACCGGAAGCGTTGGTAGAACAAATCAACTCCGGTTACGAATACTTCCTATTCTCTTATGACTATACCTTTGCTGGTTTTGCTGGAGTTCACGAAGAAGATGGAAAACTATTCTTGAGTAAGCTATATGTAGATGAAGAATTTCGCGGGAAAGGCATTGGAAAGCATATGTTCCAGAAATTTATTGAAATATGTAAAATGAGAAAGCTGAGTAAGATTTGGCTGACTTGCAATCGCCATAACACAGACACTCTGGCTGTTTATGAACACCTTGGATTTATCAAGGTCCGTGAGGAAGTAACTGACATTGGAAATGGTTTTGTGATGGATGATTACATATTAGAGTATGAAGTGAAATAGAAAACATTTACGGGGAGTATAACTACTCCCCGTCATTTAATGCTACAATATCTAACACCTGTCCCAAATCGCTGATTTCATAATTGATGTGTAACCCTAGGTCATTTGTTTTTCCCAATGGATTGAACCAGCAAGTAACAATACCTGCATTATTTCCACCTTTTATGTCACTGGTAAGTGAATCTCCTACAATGAGAATCTCTGATTTATCATATTCACCGATTGCTTTGAACACCTCATCAAAGAATCCAAGTGCTGGCTTTTCTATCCCTATCTCATCTGATATGAATACGCCATCAAACAAATCAATGAGTCCTGAATTTCTAAGTTTCCTATCCTGTGCTACCTTGGTTCCATTTGTAACCGCATATTGCGGAATTTTGCCCTTACACATTTTTACAGTCTCCAAGCCATTCTTATTAAAACAAATGGTATCCCCCAAACGAACCTGATACTCCGCGTTAACCTGTGGTGCAACAGATGTATCAAGACCATATTTTTCAAGCAGGTCATAAAAACGTGCTACCAAAGCTTCCTTTTTACTAATATCGCCTATCTCCAAACGTTTCCAATATTCTCTATTAATCTTTTGATATGCACTAAGCATTTCATCGGTACACTCACCCAACCCAAAAACGGAAAAACATTGTCGGATAGCAACCTTTTCCGCCGCTTCAAAATTTAAAAGTGTACCGTCTATATCCCACAAAATAACTTTCATTTGCACTTTGACAATCCTCTCAGCCTTAATTTGAATTTTGTAATAGGAAACACTGAGGTAACCCTATTTTGACACTTAGGAGATAAAAAAAGAAAGTGCCGAAACCCTTGTAAAATCAAGAACCTTAGCACCTTCAATCGGAGTGACGTGATTCGAACACGCGACCTCTACGTCCCGAACGTAGCGCTCTACCAAGCTGAGCCACACTCCGCTACTTATTTTTATGTATAAAAAAACTACGGAAAAGGGATTCGAACCCCTACTAACAGAGTCAGAGTCTGCTGTGCTACCATTACACCATTCCGCATTAATATTTACCGAACAAATTACATTATAACATTATTTCATGAAAAATCAACCATTTTCTTACAAAAAATCATTTCTAATATTAACCATAATTCTGTTAACTCTTACTTATTAATATTTTTTAAAAATAAGTATTACTAATCTCAAAAAAAATATTGTAAAATTACATATTTTATGATAAAAAATTTATGTGAGATGTTTTTAATCTCCTTACTAATTTATTCAGAAAGAAAGAGGAAATCGAAAATGGAAAAAATCTATACAGGTAAAACAAAAGATGTGTACAAACTTGACAATGGAAATGTAATGTTAAAATTCAAAGACGACTGTACTGGAAAAGACGGCGTATTTGATCCAGGCGAAAACTCTGTTGGTTTAACAATTGAAGGAATTGGTAAAGCAAACTTAGAAACATCTATCCACTACTTTGAATTATTAAAAGAAGCTGGAATCAAAACACACTACGTTGATGCAAATTTAGAGGATGCTACAATGGAAGTTCTTCCAGCAACAGTATTTGGACATGGTCTTGAAGTAATCTGCCGTTTAGTAGCTACAGGAAGCTTCATCCGCAGATACGGTGAATATATCGAAAACGGTACTGTTTTAGAAGGTGGCTATGTTGAATGTACATTCAAAAATGATGAATTAGGTGATCCACTTGTAACAGGTGAAGGTCTTGCAGCACTTGGAATTATGACACCTGCTATGTTCGAAAGCATGAAAGAACAAACATTGGCAATTACTAAAATCGTTGCTGATGATTTAAAAACTCTTGGTCTTGACCTTTGGGATATCAAATTTGAATTCGGTTACAACAACGACGAAGTTATCTTAATTGACGAAATCGCTTCTGGTAACATGCGTGTATACAAAGACGGACAAATCGTTGACCCAGTTGAATTGACAAAGATTATTAACAACAGATAGTTGTTTCTTAGCAAATATTTATGGCACTGAATTTTCACATTCAGTGCCATTTTTGTTGTCGCTTATTCTAATGTTGAAATCCGTTCTTTGCCTAGTTGTACCTAGATTTCAATTTCGCCTTCAAACGAAACTTCTGCAGGACCGGTCATATAAATCTTATTGTTTTCTCTATCCCATTCAATCTGCAAATCGCCGCCAAGTAATTTCACAGTCACTTTATCTTCTGTCAATCCATTTAAGATACTTGCCACTGCCACTGCACAGGCACCGGTACCACATGCAAGGGTTTCTCCCGAACCACGCTCCCACACACGCATTTCAACTGTGTTTCTATCGATTACCCTTGCAAATTCTGTATTGATACGATTCGGAAAGCGTTCATGATTCTCAAATTTTGGTCCAATTTTCTCAATATCCAATCCCTGTACATCATCAATGTAAACCACTGTATGCGGATTTCCCATAGAGACACCGGTCATGCGATATTCTTTGCCATCTACCACAATCGGTGCGTTGATAACAGAATCTCCCTCTGCCACAATCGGAATATTGGCTGGAACTAGTTCCGGACTTCCCATATCAACTTTGACAAGCTTTACTTTCCCATTTTCCACTGTGAAATCCAGATATTTGATTCCACCTAATGTTTCCACGGAAACACTTGTCTTGTCGGTCAATCCGTAATCATACACGTATTTCCCAACACAACGAATTCCATTCCCGCACATTTCTCCACGAGAACCGTCTGCGTTATACATTTCCATCTCAAAATCAGCCACTTTCGATGGATTAATCATAATCAGCCCGTCTGAACCCACACCAAAGTTTCGGTTACTCACCTTGATTGCAACCTCACTTGGATTTTGTATTTTTTCTTGGAAACAGTTTACATACACGTAATCATTTCCAAGTCCTTGCATTTTGGTAAATTTCATCTTTACTCCTCCCTAAAAACATTCTTTCAAAACTGTAAGAATGTCTTCGTGTGTCATTTTCTTATATCCGCCACCCTCTTCTACGGAATAGGCGATTTTTTCAAGCATATCCTCTGTAGCACCAAGTTCACGAAGTGTAGATGGAATTCCTAATTCTTTCGAAAAGCTTTCAAGTGCTGCAATGCCTTCTAGCGCAATCTCATCATCGGATTTTCCTTCCCCGCTTACATTCCATACATTTTTTGCAAATCGAACAAATTGGTGAAGACCGTATTTGTAAATGTATCTGTAATATGGCATAGAAATTACAGAAAGGCCAAGTCCGTGAGGACAATCTGTATAGGCTCCTAGCTGATGTTCAATACCATGAACCTCCCAGTCCTGCGTTTTAGAAAGACCGGTAATTCGGTTAAGAGCAACAGTCGCACACCACATGATATTACTTCTCGCCTCATAATTCTCTGGATTTTGAATCGCAACTCTTGCACTATTTATCAGAGATTTCATCACCGCTTCAATGAGGTAATCTGTCGTGTTGTCATCATCACCTGAGAAATATTGTTCACATAGATGGGACATGATATCAAAAATACCGCTGACCATCTGAATCTTCGGAACGGAATAAGTATATTCCGGATTCAAAATCGAGAATTTCGGATTTACTTCTGGTGGAAATACTCTACCTTCTTTAATCATAACATCTTCGTTTGTAATCACAGAACCGCCATTCATTTCCGAGCCTGTTCCCACCATGGTAAGAATAGAAGCAACCGGCACAACCTTACTGTCAAGTGGCTGAAATTCTACCCAATATTTTTGCCATGGATCACCTTCTGTATATGCTGAAACGGAAATTGCTTTTGCGCAATCAACTACGGAACCGCCACCAACAGCTAAAATAAGGTCTACTTGGTTTTCACGAACAAGTCTTGCCCCTTCCATCACCTGAGAATAAGATGGGTTTGGCTTAATGCCACCAAGCTCTGTCACCTTTTTCCCGCATGTATTTAGTATCTTTATCACTTCATCGTAAAGTCCTATCTTTTTAATCGCATTCTTTCCGTAGAGTAGTAACACACTTTCACCAAAGCTTGCTAATTCCTTCGGCAAATGCTCCATCGCATTTTTCCCAAAATGAATTCTGGTTGGATTGTAAAAAGTAAAATCGTATTTCATGTTTATGTCCTCCTAATTACTTCCTATTCTAATCCTATACCCTACCTCTTGTCACGAGTTTTTTTGTTTTTCCTAATCTTTTATCTGCCTTCCTGTCACATCTAAATGATAATTTTCTTTATATATTAACTCCGAAATCGGAACAATCTCGTACCCCTTTGCTTTCAATCCTTCAATCACCTTTGGAAGTGCCTCAGCCGTGTATTTTGCACCGTTGTGCATAAGTATAATAGAACCATTTCGTAAATTTTTATGTTCGGTGACTGTTTTAATAATCTCATCCACTCCGTAGTCCTTCCAGTCTAAGCTGTCAACATCCCATTGTATGGTATAGTAGCCACATGAAGTTGCATTTTTAATCACTTCATTATCATAATCGCCATAAGGCGGGCGGAACAAGTGCATCTCTACACCAGTAAGTTGCTTCACTTTTTCATGTACCTTCAGAAGTTCCTGCTGGCACTCGCTATCTGGTAGCTGACTCATATTTTTATGATTTTCACTATGATTTCCCAAATCGTGCCCTGCTTCCTTAATTTTCTTCACATCATCTGGATAGTTTTCTACCCAGCCTCCTGTCATAAAAAAGGTGACATGAATGTTGTACTCTTTTAAAATATCAAGAATTTGCTGGGTGTCTTCGTTCCCCCACGCAGCATCAAAGGATAGTGCCACTTTCTTTTCCTCTGTTTCCACAGAATAAATTGGGAGTTCCTTTCCGTTTACAGTGTTTGACACCGAAACGGTCTTTGAAACTCCCACTCCTGCAGCTAGAATTAATACTCCACATACTGCCCACATCTTTAATTTTTGTTTCAGTTTTTCCGTCATACCATTACTCCAAATATGGTTTCGTATAAATATATGAATCTTGACAAACATTCATGCATATGATACTCTACAGAAACTCATTCACTGTGTACAAAGAGGAAACTGTTATGAATTCAAACTTTCAAAAAATTGCAAACAAGGTATCTATTGTCACAATTATAGAAAATATCATACTATCTGTTGCAAAACTTGTAGTTGGTATTGTGGCGCATTCCAATGCCATGATTAGTGATGCCATTCATTCTGCCTCAGATTTATTCAGCACCATCGTAGTGATGATCGGTATCAAACTGGCATCGAAAGAGCCAGACAAGGAACATCCATACGGGCATGAACGTCTGGAATGTGTAACAGCTATTATTTTGGCCATGATCCTTTTTGTTACGGGATTAGGAATCGGGGTGACAGCAATAACTAATATCCTAGCCTCCGACTATGACCAGCTGACTACACCGGGAATATTGGCGCTGATTGCTGCAATTGTATCTATTATAGCCAAAGAAGGGATGTTCTGGTATACCAGATATTATGCGAAGAAAATTGATTCAGATGCATTAATGGCTGACGCATGGCATCATCGTTCGGATGCATTTTCATCCATAGGGGCTTTGATTGGTATTGCAGGGGCAAGACTTGGCTTTCCGATTATGGATTCCATTGCCAGTCTGGGGATTTTCTTATTTATCGCCAAAGCCGCCCTTGATATATTTAAAGATGCAATGGATAAGATGATTGACCATTCCTGCGATGAAGAAACAGAAAAAATGATCTATGAATGTGTCTTAAAAAATGAAAATGTAATAGAGATAGATTTATTAAAAACCCGTATATTTGGAAACAAAATTTATGTGGATGTTGAAATTCAGGCAGATGCATCACATACCCTGTTAGAAGCGCATCATATTGCAGAAACGGTTCACAACGATATTGAAAAGAACTTCCCAAAGGTCAAACATATCATGGTTCATGTTAACCCATATACATCCATAAACAAAAAATAAGGGAAATCATTTCATACTGATTTCCCTTTTTCAATACCTATTCTTCAACGGAATCCAGACACTTCTGAATCGCCTCATTGATGGACAACATTTTTTCATCCAGTGCGGCAACCATATCTGCACACTCTCGCAAATCCTCACTGATATATTCCGGTGTACGATTTTCCAACTTGTAATAAATCTTGTGCTCCAAGCTCGCCCAGAAGTCCATAGCGATTGTACGAATCTGAATCTCAACCTTCGTCTGTACCACACTGTCGGACAAAAAAACCGGAACAGCTACAATCATATGAAAACTCTTGTATCCGCTTTCCTTTGGCTGTTTAATGTAATCTTTAATTGAAATGACTTTCAGGTCACTCTGATTCCCAATCATTTCAGCCAGCCTATAGATATCTGAAGTAAAGGAACAAATCAATCTTACACCTGCGATATCATTGATATGCTTTACCATATTCTCAACAGATGTCTCGTACCCGTATCGTTTCAACTTTTTGACGATACTTTCTGGTGTCTTGATTCTTGTCTTAATGTGTTCAATCGGATTATATCTATGTACGTGTTGGAACTCATCGTTTAGTATCTCTAACTTAGTTCCAACTTCTTTGAGAGCAGCATTGTAGAGGAACATAATGGTCTTCCAACTATCTACATCCTCATAAGTTCTGATTGCATCTAACATTCAAATTCTCCCCTTCTATATGCAACTTTTACAGTTCGTGCTCAAGCATTCACCCTATGCATGCGCCACCTGTCCAGGTTGACCTCACTGCTCGTTGCTTACCATATTAGTATACCATAGAAAAGAGTTACTTGTCATACATTTCACAAAACTTTTAGAAAGGTTTTAGAAGATAACTTCCATCTTTGTTCCTTTTCCAACTTCACTGTCAACTCGAATCTGTGCGTGGTGGAAAATGGCTCCATGCTTCACAATAGACAAACCTAGCCCCGTTCCACCGGTTTCTTTGGAATGGCTTTTATCCACACGGTAGAAACGCTCAAAGATACGTTCCTGCTGATCCTTTGGAATTCCGATTCCCGTATCCTGTACGATACTCTTTTCTCAGTTTTACAATTTCTTCATCTTCTACACAATAAATCATTTTCATTTCTCCATCTGTATGTTTTCCATAAATACATATCTTCTAATAGTATAAACTGTTTAGAACTCTATAGCAAGAGTCTCACAACTATCACTATAAATGTGCAATGTAAAATCTAAAAACACACTTTTGTTAAAACTATGCAAAAAAACAGAACAAAGAATTTGCATGCAAATAAGAAAAGTGAACCCTACAAAGAGTTCACCTTTTTAATAGCATTCTCATTTTACAACTCCAATTTCATATCACCGTACTTAATCCAGCCTTTCTTTCTCATAAATTCTGAGATAAGAAGTGTTACAATTGCCGGTAAAACAATCTGAATCAATAGGATTTTACCAAGTACAAGCATTGGTGCTTCTGTAGTGACCATGGTCTGATAGGTCATAATCTGTCCAACTAATCCGGCGGTTCCCATACCGGAGCCTGTTGCATTATTTGTCATACCTAAAAGAATCGTTCCGACTGGTCCTAAAATAGCACTAGATAGAATTGCCGGTAACCAGATAATCGGTTTCTTCACTATGTTTGGAACCTGAAGCATAGAGGTTCCAATTCCTTGTGCGAGAAGACCCCCTACCTTATTTTCACGATAGCTTGCTACAGCAAATCCAACCATGTTACAGCAGCATCCAACAGTTGCGGCACCTGCTGCAAGTCCGGAAAGATTCAAAATAACACCAAGGGCTGCAGAGCTGATTGGGAGAGTTAAAATCATGCCCATTAATACAGATACAATAATTCCCATTAAGAATGGCTGCTGCTCTGTTCCCCAGTTAATCATTTCTCCTAGCATCAACATGAATTTTGAAATCGGTGGTCCGAGAATGAGTCCAACTACGGAACCTGCACTAATTGTCACAAGTGGTGTCACGATAATATCTACTTTTGTTTTTCCTGCTACCAGGTGGCCGACTTCGATTCCTATGTAAGCCGCCAAAAATGCTCCAAGTGGCTCACCAGGTCCTGCAAAAACCATAGCTCCATCCACAAGTACTGCTCCTGCGAGAATTTTGCTTGCAAATGCACCGACCATACCTGCGGTTGCCGCTGACAACACAACCAACGAACCCTCTTTAAATTTATAAGCAACTCCAACACCAATTCCTGCTCCGGTAAGTGCGGCCGCCACCTTACCGATTACAAAAATTAAATTGCCAACATTTCCGCCTATCAGCGTACCAATTTGTTGAATAATGGTCCCGATAATTAATGTTGCAAATAGCCCGTGTGCCATTCCGGCAAGACCATCTACAAAGATTCGATTCCCTAATTTCTTTAATTTCTCCATTGTTATTCCCTCTTTACTGTTAAGTTTTTTGTTTTACATCTGTCTTGTCACCTGTGTAGTCTAGCACATCATTTTCTAAAAATCAACTAATTTATTTATTTTATTGAAAGAATTCTGCATAGTGGTGTATACTATCCACGTAGCCTTAATTGAACTTCACCGCAGGCTGCAAACAGAAAGGATGGGACATATGTTTCGTTTATGGGGAAAAGTTTTTAAAGACAATCGAATGTTAAAGGATACCGTCATTTGCGACGAATCTGATGATACAAGAACACATAAGATTTTTCATGCGCTGGATGAGATTTGCCATGAATTTGACTTAAGCAAACCTATCTGGCTGGACTCTACAATTGCAGAGTTCAAAAAACATGACAAAGCCCGCTTTTATCAGGACAACTTTGTAGACTCCATAGAGTTTGACTATCTGGAAATTCATGTTATAGAGGAATAAACTTAATTGTTCGTGTAGTGAATTTTCGCAAAAAAACTAACCGAAAAATTATGAATTTCGGTTAGAAAAATACAATTTATTTTACCCACGAACAAAATTGCATGAAATATGCACTAACAGCTGTTGGACTACCAACCAAACCGGTAGTCCTGATTTTAAACCATATTTTCAAATACTTCTTCCGCAATATTTCTTGCATGGTCTGAAATACGTTCCAGGCATACCAATGTATCTAAGAATACAATTCCCGCCTCCGTGTTACATTCTTGCTTTGTAAGGCGTTTGATGTGTTTCGTACGAAGTTCAACTTCCAACTCATCTGCCTTACGTTCCATTTTAATTGCTAGAATTGCCTTTTGTCTGTTCTGCTCCATAAAGCCTTCAATCGCATACTTGAAGCTGTCTGCACAGACTTCAAACATTTCTTTCAAACCACTTTCACCGATTTCAGAAAATGCTAATTTTCGCTCAGACATTGTCTCTGCAAACTCGGAAATATTTTCACAGTAATCACTGATTCGCTCCATATCAGACAACACCTGTATCAAACGTGCAACATGCTGGTGCTCCTTATCGCTAATCTGTAATCCCGTAAGCTTCAGCGCATATTCTGTGATACCGGAACAATATTGATCGACAATACCTTCGTCTTCTTTCACGAGCTCAACGTCAGCTTTACTTTTTGTAAACAATACACGTTTTGCCACTTCCAAGGTATCTTTTACCTTATCACCCATATGCCCAACTTCTGAAATCGTTGCTTGCAAAGCAATGGTTGGTGTGTTCAGCATTCGGTCGTCCAACGAGAGTAAGCTATGGTTTTCTTCCTCTTTCTTCACTCCGCCAATCATTTTTGCCAGCTTGATAATCAAGTTTGAGAATGGGAACAACAGTACTGTTGTAGCAATGTTAAATGTCGTATGCACCGTACTAATCTGTGTTGCGGTAATCATTTCTCTTCCCCAAGTAGGATTAACAATCTTGAAGAATGCAATCGATGCAACAGTAAAGATAATTGTACCGATAATATTAAATAGCAAATGCATGAGTGCCGCTGTCTTGGCGTTCTTCTTTGCTCCCATACTAGAAAGCATTGCTGTTACACAAGTACCAATGTTCTGACCCATAATAATGTAGACTGCTGAGTTAAATGGAATCAGCCCTGCTACTGCCAAGCTCTGTAAGATACCCACAGATGCAGACGAACTTTGAATAATAGCAGTTACACCTGCGCCTACTACAACGCCTAACAAAGGATTGCTTCCCAGTTCCACAAACAGATTTGTAAAAGCAGGAACGTCCTTCAAACCGGACATTGCATTTGACATGTTATCAATACCTACAAACAGTAAACCAAATCCGACAACGATGCTTGCCACGTCCTTGGTCGCACGTCTTTTTCCTACCATCATAACAACCACACCAATTACTATTGCAACCGGAGCCAGTGTGGATGGTTTAAGGAAGGATGCCCATTCACCCATGGATACAATCCAGCCGGTAATAGTGGTACCAATATTGGCACCCATAATAACGCCGATTGCCTGTGTTAAATTCATAATTCCGGCATTTACGAAACCAACTACCATAACTGTTGTTGCTGATGAACTTTGGATTACTGCGGTAATTAACGCACCCAGTGCAACACCCATTAATTTATTCTTTGTTAATACTTCAAGAAGTGATTTCATTCTGTTTCCGGCTGCATTTTCAAGTCCCTGGGACATAATTTGCATACCATAGATAAACATACCTAAGCCTCCGGCAAACAAAAATAATTGTTCATAACCCATTTCGATTTCCTCCTAAGTTTTCCTTAGATTTCCCATAACATCACAGAAAAAAGCGTAAGTCAACCGAGTTTCTCAAGATTTAACACAGCAGGTTTGAAATTTAACACGGATTTTACTTTTTCATTTTTGGCTCAAAAATGAGTGAGGCAATATAACCGAAGATGAGAGCTGCCGAAGTTCCAACTGCTCCCGCCTTAAATCCTCCCATAAAGGTTCCCAGGAAACCTTCCTTGTCCACAGCCTCCTTGACACCTTTCCATAGTACATTTCCAAATCCCAAAAGTGGCACGCTTGCTCCTGCTCCTGCAAATTTTGTAAACGGTTCATACACACCGATAAATGCGAGAATTGCCCCTGTGCATACCAAGAGCACCATGACACGCCCCGGCATCATTTTTGTACGATCTAATAAAATTTGCACAAGTGCACAGATAAGTCCGCCAACCCAAAATGCATGTAAATACTCCATTCTTTTTTCCTCCTAACAGTGTTCCAGCACAATGCCATGTGCAATCCCCGGAACACTTTGTCCTTCATTATAGCTTACAGTAGACATAAGTGCCCCTGTAGGAACGAATAGCACTCGCTTCCATTCCCCCGATTCGATTTTCGGCAGAATGTATGCCGATAAAGTTGTCGCGGCACAGCCACATCCACTTCCACCTGCATTCGTATTTTGTGTCTGCTGGTCGAAAATAATCATGCCACAATCCGCATGGTTTGGCTTAATATCCTGACCCTTTTTACGCATTAAGTCAAACAGAATGCTTTGTCCCACATATCCCAAATCTCCTGTAAAAATTCGGTCATAATCAGAAGGCTGATATCCGAAATCTTCTAAATTTCTGCAAATGGTATCACAGGCTGCCGGTGCCATGCATGCACCCATGTTTTGCGAGTCCTTTAATCCGTAATCCACAATCTTACCAACAGTAACTCCGGCTACTTTCACGTGGCTTTTTTGCTTTCCGACTAAAAATGCGCCACTTCCGGTCACCGTCCACTGGGAACTTAAGGGTCTTTGATTTGCATAAGCCAGCGGAAAGCGGAACTCCTTCTCGGCACTTCCAAAATGACTGGACGTGACTGCTAAAATATATTCTCCATAGCCTGCTGCCACGCTCATGGAACTAAGTGCCAGGGCTTCTCCTGAAGTAGAGCAGGCACCATACAGACCAAATAGTGGAATGTGCAGTTCTTCCAATCCCATAGATGTTGCAATTCCCTGTCGGAGCAAATCACCGCCAAATAGATATCGCACATCCTCAGGCTGTACTTTTGTCTTGCCAAGTGCCATCAGACAGGCTTCTTTTTGCATCTCGCTCTCCGCCTCTTCCCATGTATCCTGCCCTAATAAATTATCTTCTGCCACCTTATCAAACGAGTTTCCAAGTGGTCCTTCGCCTTCTTTTTTTCCTACAATACTTCCGCTACTGATGATATAGGGAGCATCATCGAATAAAATGCTTTGCTTTCCTTTTAACATACGATTCACCTCCTAAAACATCGTCGTTATCCAGTACAATACACCCAGCACCCAACTGGTAAATATCCCATACAGAAGAACCGGTCCCGCAATGGTAAATATCTTACAACCAATTCCAAAGACCTGCCCTTCCTTCTGATACTCAATGGCTGGTGCCGCCACAGAGTTTGCAAATCCGGTAATCGGTACCAATGCTCCCGCACCTCCCCATTGTGCAATGCGAGGATATATATTAAATCCAGTCAATATCACACTCAAAAGCACCAGGATGAGAGAAGTCCACGAACCTGCAATTTCATCCGATAATCCCTGACTTTTACAAAAGTCCAAAATTGCCTGACCGACAACACAGATGACTCCACCTGTAATAAATGCCTTTATCATATTTAAATAGACATTATTTTTCGGTGTTTTCTTCTCCACATATGCCTTATATTGTTCTTGTTTTTCTTTATTCATAATCTGTCCTTTCTACCATCCAAACCAGAAATAAATCAGCGAACCGATTCCTTTCCCGATGGCAATACTCAAAATAATATATGGGATACATTCCACTAGCTTGGCCCGTCTCATAAAAATAGGAAATACATTTAATGTTTCTGCTAATGCCATGGCCCAACCGCCTACGAAAATGCCTGCAAAGATTCCAAACAAGGCAAGCAACCAGCTGCCAAAAGGAATTGGTATATCAAATAAATCAATCACGTTTCCCAAGCTTCCGCCTAGTGCAAGCGCCCTTTCGTATAGTCTGATCTTATCTCCCGAATGGGTGCGGTCTGCAAAATCGGAGATGACACCAAGACTTACGATAAACCCAAACAGCCCGCCTGCAACAAGCATCCCCGAACTAAGTCCGATGATTGTCAGTAGTATGTGTTTCACCAACATCCATTTCCTGCCCCTTTCTTGAATACTCTGCTATAACGGTTGTCTGTATATCATTTTCATACAATCGCATTTCCACCTCAATTGGCGTTGGGTCTACGGAAATTTTCTTCTTTCCGAAGTGATTAAAAAATACTAATATGCCAGCCACAAGACCAACACTATAGCCGAGTTCTAATATCGGGAAACTATTTTGCTTAGTTCCTATGATAAGTTCATATATATTATCAAAAATTTCAGGCACTCCGGAATCATTATTAAAAGTGATAATTGCAAAGGCGGAACCCAGAAATGTAGTCAATGTTACAAATGCAATTTTACATATTTGCCATAATCTGTTGTTCTGTTGCTGATTTTCATATGTCACAATCACATCCGGCGAACCATAGCTTTGGACCTCCAGATTCGGATACTCTTTATGAATCAGCTCAATTATTTTTAAAATAGATACCACAAATCTCTTTTTGCCATTTTCCGGTATCTTCATCACCTTTATTGTTTTGAGTTTTGAAACTATACTCTGCTGGCTACATTCCATCGCAACCAAATCACCTAGGGTAACATCTCTCTTTGTCACCTCAATGCTTTGGTCTCCTTTGATATATAACGTATTGTTACTTACTGACATAACGTTGTCCATCTTCCATGCTCTATCTTAACAAGCGTACCCTCTGCCTGTAGTCCGTCTTCATTCATTTCGTGATAATAATAAAGAATCCCCATAACGACTGCTACAATGACAACACATAGCAAACATACGCGGACTCTTTTCTTTGCTTTTTCCATAAACTCCACCTTCCTTCCAAAAATAGTATGTCTATTTTTTCTCAAAAGATACATCTATTTTCCCTCGTAGAGTTTTTAATATTTTCTTTTCCATTCTCGAAACCTGAACCTGTGAAATTCCAAGTTTCTTTCCCACTTCTGTCTGCGTTTTGTTGGCAAAATAACGCAGATAAATAAGCTGTCTCTCCTCCTTTTCCAAACTCTCCAGCAACTGTTTTAACAGCATACGGTTGATAATCTTTTCTTCCTGTACTTCCCTTTCTTCAAGCCTGTCCATGAGTGCAATTTCATTTCCATCCTTCTGGTACACCGGCTTATATAATGACTCTACCTCGTTAGCAGAATCCAGTGCCATTACCAAATCTTCTTTTTCTACATTTAATTCTTGTGCCAATTCTTCTAACGTAGGGTCACGTTGCAGCCTTTCTTGCATTTGTTCACGCAGTACCTGTGCCTTGTAAGACAATTCCTTCAGCGAACGACTCACCTTTATCATTCCATCATCTCTCAAAAAACGTTTAATTTCCCCGGAAATCATTGGAACTGCATAGGTAGAGAATTTCACGTCAAAGGATAGGTCGAATTTATCAATTGCTTTAAGCAGCCCGATACTTCCTATTTGAAATAAATCGTCCGGCTCCACACCACGTCCGTAGAATCGCTTTACTACGCACCAAATCAAGCCTACATTTTCTTCCACCAATTGTATCCTCGCCTTTTCATCCCCGTCGTGCGACTTCTGAATCAAAGCGATTGTGTGGTCCATAATTCCCTTCCTTTTCCTATCTTTCTCTGCATTTTTACAAGTGTTCCCTTTCCCGGCTCAGACTCTACTGAAATTTCATCCATAAAAGCCTCCATAAAGGAAAAACCCATTCCGGAACGCTCCAATTCCGGTTTTGAGGTATACATAGGCTCCATTGCCTGCTTCACATTTTCAATTCCTTTTCCGTAATCCTGAACTTCTATGTATATCACCTGCTCTTTCAAATGACAGTGAATGCGAATCTTTTCCACTTCTTTTTCATACCCATGAATAATCGCATTTGTAACCGCCTCTGATACCGCTGTCTTCACATCTGCCACTTCCTCCAGTGTCGGATTTAATTGAGTCATAAAGGCGGCCACTGCAACCCTTGCAAACCCTTCGTTTACGGATATGCTATCAAATACTAATTCCATTTCATTTGTGTCTCTCATACGTGTTCCTCCTCATAAATTTGAATTATTTTTGTTACTCCAGACATCACTAAAATTTTTTTCATTCTTTCATTCGCATTGGCTGCCCATACCTCTCCCCCAAGCAAATGCACCATGCGATAGCGTCCCATAATGACTCCAATTCCGGAACTGTCCATGAAATTTGTTTCCGAAAAATCAAAAATCACACATTTGATATGGTGTTTTTCAATCAGTCGGTCTGCCTTTCTTCGAATTTCCTCTGCATTGTGATGATCCAGTTCATTTGGCAGAAATATAGTCAAACAATTTTCCTGCACTTCATATCTCATAAAAACTCCCCCTTATGACAAAAAAAGAACATATAACGTTCCTGTCGTTACATGTTCTCTTTCGTAATCTTTATTCAGTTGGCTGAGTAGTTGTCCCTTGTGGTGCTTCTTCAGCCGGTTTCATAAATTCGGTTGCCTTTTTGGCAACATCCTTATCCGGATACAATTCCAGAATTCGATTGTAAATATTTGTCGCTTTCTCGGTTTGCTCTTTTTTCTGATAACTTACCATCAGCATGTAAAGGGCTTCCCCATCTTCATATTGTTCATTCATCCGTACAACCTTTTCCAAACATTCAATGGTTCTGGTATAGTTTAAAACTGGAAAACTCTCCGACGCTTTTTCGTACAATTCTTTACACTGCTCTGTAAAAACTTCCTTTGTCATTGCATCATATTTGGTTTTGGCTGTTGCCCCCAGCGAAGCTGCATTAATTGCAAGTAGTTCATCCGCCAATTTGCTTTTGCTGTACCCTTCTTTGTTATAGTGCTCAATCGCAACAATTAACGCCTCATAACTCTCCTGTGTACCTTGTGCAATTGCTTTTTGCTCTTCTGTTGCTTTGCTCTCTGCCTTGTATTTCTCCAATTCCTTGGTTTGAAGGTCCAGTTCACTTTCTAAGGCAGCAATCTGCTCACTGTAGACAATGATTTCTTTATTCGTCTTTGATGCCATGTTTTTCTTCATGGTTGGTACCGCCAGAAATCCCACAACTGCGGCCCCAACTACAAGTCCTATCACAATGTTCAGTACCGTAAGTATGGCAGCATTATCCTTCAGGGTTGCAGAAACCGGTTGAATAATTGTCTCATTTCCCAAACTATAGGAAACAGTTTGCGCCCGCTCTGTTTTCAGTTTTGCTGCTTTATCCTTGTACAACTGTGTCAATTCGTGCATATAACGAAGGGTCGTTTCATCTGTTGAGTCCAAACGATGGGCTCTTCGAATCATTTGCTTTGCCTTTGCATATTGCTCTGTCTGCATATAAATCAGTGCTAACAACTGATATGCCTTCAGAAATGTAGGATGCGCAGAGATTACCTTTTTCAACTGAATCGCTGCTAAATCTTCTCCACTCTGCTGACAGTAGACCAAACACTGATTGAATTTCTTCACTGCCTGATCAATCGTCTCCAGCTCTGTCTTCGACTCCTGCACCTTCTTTATATAGTAATTCGCAATGTTTCCATGACTCTTAATGTTTTTACTGATAATCCATTCCACAAGAGCCTCTGAAATTTCTCCTCGCCCATAGTAAACTAAACCAAGAAGATTTCTAGCTGCAATATTGTCTCGATTGTACTGAAGACTTTTTTTCAAAGAGAGAGCGGCACCTGAAAGGTCTCGAATATTCGCTTTTTTCAAACCATCGTTATACCATTGATTAGACAGGTATACTAATTTCTTTGCATATTCCACTTCTTTCACCATCACTCTATTATTTCTTCTGAAGCTCCTTCAAGATATCTGTCATGTCTGTCAAATCCTCTTGATATACTGCTTCTTCTATATCTTCCACCTCAAGACAAGGTTTGAATTTTTTCAATTCTTCTTCAAAATTTAACATTTGTTTCCTCCCTCTAACAAAACTATCATACGCACAGATTCTTAAAAAATCAATATGCTACCGTGCGCATTTTTCGAGGTTTCTCTACTGCTATGGTGTCGGATTTTCAGTTGGTGCCGTATTTCCCGTCGTATCCGCACCTTCCGTTGTGTCTGTTCCTTCCTGCACATCAGGTTCTACCGGCTCCACATAATTTTCAGCCAATACAAGCTGTCCCATATTATACCGATACTCAACAGATGAACGGAAAATTCGACTGCTGGAACCAACCTGGCAAGCCACAATCTTGTCACCCTCGGAAAGTTTTGACTTCTTCAATTCAACACGAGTATCATTGATAAATGATGTGCTCTGTTTCTCATCATTAATATAAATCTTGGTGTTTCTCGTCATATTTTCACCATAGAAAATATAATGTCCCTTCGGGTCGGTTTCCATATTAAACAGTGACACATCCAAGATACCCATCTGGAAATGGTCATCAACCTTAGGTGCATTGGCTTTGCCACCATAAGTGTATCTTTCGCCATATAGCATATCATATTGTAACAATTCCAAGTCAGCCAGGTAGTTTGAAGTCTGTCTTCTTGTCTGATGATAGTTAAATACGGTTCCTGAGTGAATATCTAATTTTTCAAACACTTCCGCCATTAACTGATAGGTTGCGAGTGTCTGGTCTTCTTCTTTTAATCCGATATTATCCCATACCACATAATTGGTATTAAACAGATAACGGCTCTTTAAATCACTTGCCTCCAGTCCCATGGTTGGAAGATGATCTCCGTAGAGAATCAATACCGTTGGCTCCCCTCTTTGTTCCAGTTCTGAAATCAAATCTGCAATAAACAAATCCGTTTCATACAACATGTTTACAAAGTACTCCCATGCATTCTTCTGACCTTCATCTTCAATTCCGGTCACTTCAATCACCGGATTATCTAGTACCTTTTTCTCCGGATAGTCTCCATGACCTTGCACGGTAATTGTAAATACAAAATCCTGTTGCTCTGTAGAATCCATTGCATTTAGGATGTGCTCTGTTAAAATATCATCCTTTGCCCAGTCATTTTCCGTGAACTGAAGCACATTCATAAATTCTTCACTAGTGTAGCTGTCAAAGCCCATATTTTTAAACACATCGGCACGACTGTAGAAGTTACCGCCATTGTTGTGAAGTGCGTGTGCGCCATATCCAAATGTTTTCAAAGCAGTTGCTACGCTTTCAATGGCATTTCCTTCTTTCTTCACATAGGTTTTATATGGATACTCACCAGGTCCAAAGTAACGCATGCTCATACCTGTAAGCACTTCAAACTCTGTATTTGCTGTACCAGCTCCAACAGACGGTACTTTAAAGTAACCGGACGAATAATTTTCCATCAAGTAATGGAAGGTTGGAATAGGATCCTTTGTTGTCTCGAAAAATTCCGCCTCATCTGAATCGAAGAAGGATTCCAACTGAATCAAAATGATATTTGGCATCTCTTTTCGAGTGGTACTTGACTCCAACAGTTTTCCATTTTCTGTAATGGCAAGAACCTCTTTCTCCTCGTACTCTCTTTTATCCGGCTTGTCAATGCCCGTGTTAAACATACTTGCAGTAAAACAATATGGCAAACCATAATCTTCGTATGCAAATGCAATATTTCCAAAATAATCAGATACCACTCGTTTCTCGATGGCAAAATCTGTTACCTTTCCAAGTGTGGCAAATGCTATGATACACACAACGATTGCCGGTATTCTATATACTTTCCCTGTATACTGACCACCTCTTCTCCACATGGAAACCAGCCACGCCAGAACAGCAACAATACCGATAATAATTAATAACCCCTGAGGTCCCGTAAAATATTTGTCAATCATAGACAATGCATCATCGATAACCTTCAAATCCTGTGCATTAAACGGTGTAACACGAACACTTAACATATATCCGTTGATACATCCGATAACAAGCCAGAATACGCTGATGATAATACGGAAGAAAACACGTCTCTTTACGATATACACAAGCAAAAACGTAACAAAAATCATATAGGTGTTAAAGAGAAACGGCCATGGTGTCATGGTCATATACTCCCACGCCTCTCCTATACTGTGCCTTGAAATTGCTTCAATTGTAAAGTTGATAGCACCTGCTAACAAAAATTGCAAAATCAGAGAAAAACGATTCATCCACAGGTAAATTGGTGCCATTGCTTTGGCAAACTTACTGTTTCTTTGTTTTTCAAGAATTGCCTGTCGTCTCTGCTTTCTTTGCTGAAAATATTGTTTGATATCCTCTTTGCTAATTTGAATTTTTTTCATACTCTAACCTCAAATAGTTTGTCGACAGCAGGCCTACTTACGCAGTCCTGCCAGTCTTTCCCTTACTTGTTCCATCATTTGTGTATATTTTTCCAACTTCGCTTTCTCTTCGTTGATTTTTGCTTCCGGAGCCTTGCTGATAAATCTTTCATTGCTCAGCATTCCATTTACACGAGCAAGTTCTTTCGTCAATCTCTCCTCTTCTTTTGTGAGACGCTCGATTTCCGCTTCAAAATCTACCAATTCAGCCAATGGCAAATATACAACTGCGTCTGTTACAACCACAGAAACTGCATCTTCTGCAATTCCATCTTTTGTATTTTGAATCACAATTTCACTCGCACTCATAAGTGAAGCTGCTGACGCCTTCATTTCTTCAAAGCCCTTGCATAATGCTTCATTTTCACATACAACAAAGGTTTGTGCCTTACGGCTTGGAGCAACATTCATTTCTGCACGTACGTTACGAACACCACGAATGATTTCCTTCATGCGTTCTACCTGTGTTTCCTCTTGTGCAAAATTCCATTCCTCCTTGTACTGTGGCCATGTAGACATCATCAAGGATTCTTCTTCAGGCACCAATACACTGTAGATTTCTTCTGATACGAACGGCATAAATGGATGCAAGAATTTCAATCCATTTGCCAATACGGTCTTCAACGTCCAAAGAGCTGCATTTGCCGCTTTTGGATTCTCGTCTGCATGCCAGATTGGATATTTTGCAAGCTCGATATACCAGTCACAGAATTCATCCCAAATAAAGTCGTATACTTTCTGAAGTGCAATACCAAGCTCGAACTTGTCCATGTTTTCTGTAACATCTTTTGCAAGGGTATTTACTTTTGATAATACCCATTTATCAATATTTGACAAATCACTGTAATCTGGTGTGGTTACTTCCTTACCTTCCATATTCATCATAATGAAACGAGACGCGTTCCATACCTTATTTGCAAAGTTTCTGTTTGCCTCTACTCTTTCATCATAGAAACGCATGTCATTACCAGGAGCGTTACCTGTAACAAGTGTCATACGAAGCGCATCTGCACCGTATTGTTCAATGATTTCCAATGGGTCAATACCATTTCCTAAGGATTTACTCATCTTACGTCCCTGTGAGTCACGTACCAAACCGTGAATAAATACAGTGTGGAATGGTGATTTTTCTGTGTGTGCGTAAGCTGAAAATACCATACGGATAACCCAGAAGAAAATGATGTCGTATCCGGTTACTAATACGTCTGTCGGATAAAAGTAATCCATTTCCTCTGTCTGTTCCGGCCAACCAAGAGTTGAGAATGGCCATAATGCAGAACTGAACCATGTATCCAATGTATCTTCATCCTGTGTGAAATGTGTACCACCACAGTGTGGACAAGCTTCCGGCATTTCTCTTGCCACTACAAATTCACCACATTTATCGCAGTAGTAAGCCGGGATTCTGTGTCCCCACCAGATTTGTCTTGAAATACACCAGTCACGGATGTTTTCCAACCAGTGTAAATAAATTTTATCAAAACGTTCCGGAACGAACTTTAATTCACCGGTTTTGATTGCGTTAATCGCCGGTTTAGCAAGCTCTTCCATTTTTACAAACCATTGTTGCTTGATTAATGGTTCTACAGTTGTATGACAACGGTCATGTGTACCAACGTTGTGTAAATGATCTTCGATTTTTACAAGGTAACCTTGTTCCTCTAAATCCGCTACAATTGCTTTTCTTGCTTCATAGCGGTCCATGCCTGCATATTTTCCACCCAATTCATTGATAGTTGCATCGTCATTCATGACATTAATTTCCGGTAGATTGTGACGCTTTCCAACCTCAAAGTCATTCGGGTCATGAGCTGGTGTGATTTTAACAGCACCTGTTCCAAATTCCTTATCAACATAACTATCTGCAACAATCGGAATTTCTTTATTAACTAATGGAAGTAGTACCATCTTGCCAACGATATCCTGATATCTTTCATCATCCGGATGAACGGCAATGGCAGTATCACCAAGCATAGTTTCCGGACGTGTTGTTGCAATCTCTAGAAATCTGTCTGTTCCTACGATTGGATATTTAATATGCCAGAAATGTCCTGCTTGTTCTTCATGTTCCACTTCTGCATCTGAAAGACAAGTTTTACATACCGGGCACCAGTTGATGATACGTGGTCCTTTGTAAATATAGCCTTCCTCATACAATTTGATAAATACTTCTTGAACTGCATTTGAGCAGCCTTCGTCCATTGTAAAACGTTCTCTGTCCCAATCACAAGATGTACCTAATTTCTTAAGCTGTGACGTTATTGTTCCACCGTATTCTTCTTTCCATTCCCAAGTTCTTGCAAGGAAACCTTCACGGCCTAATTCTTTTTTGTCAACGCCTTCTTTTTTCAATTGCTCTGTAACCTTAACCTCTGTCGAAATCGCAGCGTGGTCTGTTCCAGGCACCCAAAGCGCATTGTAGCCTTGCATTCTTTTATAACGAATTAAAATATCCTGCAATGTGTTGTCAAGAGCATGTCCCATATGCAATTTACCTGTAATGTTCGGTGGTGGCATTACAATGGTAAACGGCTTTCTGCTTCTGTCAACCTCTGCATGGAAGTATTTCTTTTCCATCCATCTTTCATAAAGTTTTGATTCAATCTCTTTTGGATTGTAAGTTTTTTCAAGTTGCCTTTCCATAGCTTCCTCCTTGCGTGCTTTCGCACCTTTCATTGTACTATAAAATTGATGATTATGTGGTGATTTTCACAGAATCTTAAGAAATAAAAAGCCCTCTGCAAAATGCAAAGGGCGAAAATCCGCGGTACCACCTTTATTATACACAATCATATTGTATACATCTCACAGTTCGATAACGTGAACCACTCCGTGATATCCTACTACTAATTCAGACACCCAGTTCAAAAGCTACCTTCCACATCTCTATCTTCAGACTACCTTTCAGCCGGTGAGCAGTCCTCTCTGGCAAGCGAATCATGTGTACTCCTCTTTCTCACTACCTTTTTCTCTTTCATATTAAAGACTAATGATATATTAGCCTTGAACAGTGATTTTGTCAAGAGTCTATGCGTTATTTGACATTATAACATTAAACATAATACTTCATTCCCAAATCATTTAGTTCATCAATTAGTTTTTTATTACCCAGCCTTCTTGCCAATGGCATAAACCGTTCTATTGTTTCTTTTGCTTTTTGCTGCTTTTGACTCTTATCGATAAATTCTATTGTGCGCATATTGTGAAGCCTTTCTGCTAATTTAATAAGCACAACCTCATCCGATGCTTCTTCCAAATCATGACCTATCTTCTGTACCTTCTCAACAATATCATAAATTTCCCTAGGCAAGTCAACCTTTAAAATATCTAATGGTACTACACCCTTTTTAGCCACATCACAGAACATACCAGCTAATATGACCTCAGCTGTTGCACCTAACTCTGCTAATACAATTGAAACATTGATTAAATGAGTTACATACTCTTCCCCAGAATACCTTTTCACATTTTCATAAGCATTACACGCACTAAGATAAACATTATTGAGTGTATTTTGCTCTACATTCACTCCATTAATTTTGAGTTTTTCCTGTAATATTACAAATAATTCTTCCTTTGTCATACCAACTTTTGTTGCTTCCAAAAAAATATGACTCATATCTCTACCTCCTAAGTTATCTACTGTAACTTTCATTGCTCTTAGAAGTGACGGATAAAAACCAAATTCTTTCTTAAATGCTTTTGTAAATCCGCTATGGGACTGCCAACCATATTTCATCGCAACATCAATTATTTTTTCACCCAAAAGGATCTCTTCTGAAGCCTTGATAAGTCTTCTCTTACACACATATTCCATTATGGTTGTATTCATACACTCTTTAAACACTCGCATAAAATGATACTCGGAATATCCTGCAACCTTGGCTAACATTTCGATTGTAAGCGTTTCTTCAAGATGTTCATCGATATACTTCAGTATTGGATATACTTTTTGAATTGAATTCATAACCATCACCTTTCATTGCCACGTGGTAGCTATATAATAAGGTGTTTTTTAGATTAATTCTTTTCCTAGATTGCGGAATATACTAAAATCGTGATATTTACCCCAAAACAATTTTACCATCTACAATATCTGAGATTACTTCTACCAGGAACTCATGTTCTCTTTCCAATACCCTTGCTGCCAACACTTCCGGAGTGTCATTCTCCAAAACAGTAACTTTCGTTTGTGCAACAATCTCTCCGCTATCATACTCTGCACTTACTCTATGAATTGTGACACCCGTTTCTGTGTCTTTTGCTTCTATAACTGCATTATGTACATTCATACCATACATCCCTTTTCCACCAAACTTTGGTAACAACGCCGGATGTATATTGAAAATTCTATTGTGATATTTCTCCAAAATCGACTCATGAAGCATTCTCATGTATCCTGCTAAAAATATCATCTGTATATCATATTTCAATAATATTTCGAGAAGTTCTATCGCTAACTGCTCCTCACTCCCTAATTTCTTGGCACTAAGATGATATGCCGGAATATTCTCACTTTTTGCTCTTTCCAAAGCCATCGAACTTCCGTTATTACTAATAACAACCGCTACTTTTGCGTTGATCATATTATTATTACATCCATCTATAATTGCTTGTAAATCACTGCCTCCATGCGAAGCAAATACTGCTATGTTCATTGTTGTTTCCTCCTGTATGCTAGAGCCATGTCATTCTTCCTTCAAATGCTATTTTATTATCAGCCTTTTCTATTTTCCCAATCTCATAACAATCGTAAAATTGTTGAATATGTTTCATAACCATATCCTTGCTTCTTTGAGATACAACTACGTTAAAACCCACGCCACAATTAAATGTACGCAACATCTCTTCATCACTAATATTTCCACTATTGCGAATGTACTTGAATATGTTTAACACCTTTATTTTGGATAAATCAATCCTTGCTCCTAATCCCTCTGGAATAATTCTACACAAATTTCCTTCTATTCCTCCACCTGTAATATGAGCCATTCCATGAATAACCTCTTTATAAAATAATCCCTTGATTGCTCTATAGTACGGTGTGTGAGGTTTCATTATTTGTTCTATGAACGTCAAGCCTTCTATTTTATCCAATTTTATTTGCGGCATTTTATCCATCAGCAAGCGGACTAGCGAATAACCATTTGTATGTAAACCGTTGGATGCTATTGCCAAAATAGCATCTCCCTCTTGTATTGTAGAACCGTCAATCACCTTTGTTTTATCAACAATGCCTGCAATACTTGATGTTAAGACATATACTCCTGCATCTACTACCAATGGTTGTATGGAAGTTTCACCACCTACTAGCGAACACTCGTTAAATTTACATGCCTCAGACACGCCCTTTACTAACGATTTAATAGTATCTTTTTCAGCATTTCCACATACAATCGTATCCAATACAGCTAACGGCTTCGCCCCCATAACAACTATATCATTTACTAAATGATTAATCATATCGTGACATATCGATTCAGTATATCCATACTCCATTGCAAGTTTTTGTTTTGAACCCGGTTCTTCTGATTTCAAAACTAGAACAGGATTTTTAATCTCCGGAAATTTGATGTCATATAAAGAAGCAAATGGACCTAACCCGTTCAAAACACGAATATCCTCTGTTTCCAAGTGTTTTGACATTTCCTTTTTTATTGTGTCTGTATACGTTATATCTATACCTGCCTTACTATAAGACAGGCCTTCCACATCCCTTTCGGTTCCTACTAAAATTTCATCTACCGATACCTCTAACGCTGTTGCTAAGTCCCTCAATATCTCGATATTTGGGTAAGTAGTTCCATTTTCCCACTTAGATATTGCCTGAAAAGAGACATTTAGTTTTTCTGCAAGCTGCTGTTGAGTTAATCCTTGGGCTTTGCGTTTGTCCTTTATAAAATTACCAACTTGAATACTATTAATCATATGGAATACCTCTCTCTGTTTTTATTTAATAATAACTAACAATGATTCCATTTAACAATAACCACGCAAGAGAGTTTACAACCTACATTCAACCGATAGTTGAATCACTTGTCTGTTCACAATGTTTTCTTCCCTGTTTTAATAAAGGAAATCAACTCTTCAACATCTTTAAAATCATCATAGTCCCCATTTATTCCTTCTCGGTGATAAACAACACCATTTAACTCATTCTTTTCCAGACAATCTAATAAATATTCCTCTCCATAACGCTTGATAAATAAATTAAACACATACGGTTTTATTTTTCTTAGCAGACCTTTTCTACAGTCTTTTTCACATAAATAGCAATGACTAACACCTTGTTCTATTGAACATTTTTTATTTTCACACCAATCATTATCTGGACATTCCCCTGAATTACATCCATTACATTTTGAATTTTCTGAACATAAACAACATGCAAGACCACACCTTGCTATTCCTAATTCTCTTTTCATGTATTTTCTCCAGCTAAAATTCTGTTCTAGAACGTTTTAAATATTCCTGAATTAATAGCGGTTGTATTAACGGATATGTCCATTTATCCGGCAGTTCAACTAACAATTCTACTCTTTCCATCTCACTATCTAATTCTTGATTAAATTCTTTTATATCAGCAAAGTACAACATACCATATGTTTCTTCCCCTGTTTGATTCACTCTGTTTTTTCCTGTGACAGAATACACGCAAACTGGTTTGATTTTAAAATCAACTGCACCGGTCTCCTCACAGAGTTCTCGCTTTGCGGTATCTAATATGGATTCGCCGTCTTCTCTGTGACCGCCCGGTACTTCATATGTATCTCTTTCTTTATGTTTACAAAACACCCATTTCCCACGAGATTTTGAAATGACAACTGCAAATTTTAATAATGAATCGTCGATTGTATCATAAAATTTTACTTCCAACATACTTTCTCCTTGATATGCTCGTTATTGAAACTCTTCTGAAAATATTTCTTCAATGAATTTAGCTACGCCATCTTCATCATTTGTACCTGTAATATAATCAGCTACACATTTCACCTCATCGATGGCATTTGCGACTGCAACACCCACTCCACACATTTTAATCGGCTCTATATCATCATAATCATCACCAAAATAAACTGTTTCTTCTGCTGGACAACCACTGATTTCCAGCATTGCTCTTATACCATTCCACTTAGTTGCAGTTCTACTCATAATTTGTATTAAATGTCCATTTGCGATTGTATAATACAAATCCTCCGGTAAAATCTTCTCTACTATTTTTAGAATTTCATCATCATCAAAATTTACTATATAATAGCCTCTTCATTCTCGCCAATCATTTCAACATTGTATCCCTTTCCATTTTTCACACTGCTTTATTCGCTTTCCATCATCGCCTTCTTTTTCATCATACGAAAAACTTTTCAACAGATTGCAAGGAAATTCACTGCACTCTCCACAATGCATAATCTTCTTCTCCTCGCAACACGTCTTCACAGGGCAATTACCCCAAAATGGATTTGGAATATTAACACATCCCTTACACTCTGTAAATCTGCATTCGCTACACAAAATTCCACATCTTGATTCTATCATTTGTAAACACCTCCCAATCATACGCTTCGCATTACCTTCTTTACCGCTTTTTTACTCGTGAGCCAGATAACCTTCTCTCCATACTTTTCCAACATACATCTAATCTCTTTCAGGTTTTTATTCTGAAATGTAACTGTCCATTTCAACAACGAACAGATAGATTTAAATGTCTCTTTCTTGCCCTTTTCCAGTCCTAAAAATCTCTTTATAGAACGTTTGATAATACGACTTTTGTATAAATATTTAGGCATGTCCAAAACATAAATAATGTCCGCATCTTCAAAACTCTGTTGAACCCAACTATAATACACGCCTTCAATAACCCAATCCGTATGGGACAGTATTCCTTGTAATAAAGATGCCCTTTTCTCAACTGGCATCTTTACACCATAACTTTCAGCACTATTATCCCACTGAATATCGTCTAAATCAAAATGTGGTATGCTATATTTTTCAGCAAAAATTTTTGCCAAGTAAGTTTTTCCCGTTCCACTACATCCAATAATATGTATTTTCATTTAACCTCCTGTTTGGGACTTACCCACAATATCAACTAGAGCCTCATAAAATTTTTCTTTTGCATGCTTTTCCATAAACGGACTGTGACCACATTCCTCCAAAATATATGTTTCACATTCTACGCCATTTTCCTCCAGTGGCTGTATTACTCCTTTGGCTGGATGCGGGTCAACTGAGCCTTGTATGATAAACAAGTTACTCTTTATCTTCTTAAATGTTCTTAATAATTCCCCACTACTTCTCAATTGTGCAGCCTCACTCCAAACACGATTATGCATTTCACTATCCGTTCTATCGGCTCTATGGTTTTCTCTGTTTTCGAGACAATAATTATCTGATTTTTCAAACATTGCCGGAAGTTTTTTCATATCTTCATCCGACATCTCATTATTAACCAATCTTTGAAAAAGAGGTCTGTCCTCCTCTGATAAATTTTCCATTCGGCGCTTTCCTATCTCTGAAACATACTTATCCTCCAAAGGACCACTTCCTACTAACACCACATTAACCACTTGCTTTGGATACTTTGCAGAATATAATGCTACCAACCATGCACCCCAAGAATGTCCTATCAGAGTCACTTTATCGGAACAATTGTCTTGGATTTGATTATGTAGTTCCTCTATCAACTCATCGATAGAATACTTCGATTGTATCGCCTCAACTACACCTATATTTGTTTTCTCATTCAGTTCTTTTGCGAACCCTTTTAACGAGCCTATTGCACCTGGACCGCCGTGCACTAAAACTACTTTATAAGGTCCTTGCCCGTATAAACGTACCATCTTTACAATAACTCCTTTTTCATTTCATCCAGCAAAGCCAATGTAATATCTTTTGAAATTACAGAAGCCTTGTCACAATTTTCTTCAAAACTTCCCGTACCACTATGTTCTGCTGTATCACTAACAGTTCTAACTGAAATAAATGGAACCCGATTTACATAGCATACATGTGCTATGCTTGCTGTTTCCATATCAACTGTAAGTGGTCGATATGTATCATTTATTACTTGTCTACCTTCGTCTACAATGAATGTCTCACCTGTTACCATTCTTCCCCATAATACCTTATACTTTTCTTGCAACTTCCCAACCGCCACTTTAGATAGCTCAATCAATTTATTATCTGCTCGAAAATATGCTGTTTCCATCCAAGGATGAAATTCCGTCAGAATGTTAGGAGCCACGTCATGATATGCAACTTCCGTGGAAATGACTGTATCAAACAAACAAAGTTCGGGATTCATACCGCCTGCTGTTCCTGCATTAATAATAGCATCTACATTAAAACTATCTATTAAAATTTGCGTTGCTATAGCCGCGTTCACCTTACATACACCTGAGAACAAAGCAACAGTCTCTACTCCGTTTATTTTTCCTTCATAGAATTTGAGCATTGCTTTTTCAGTGACTTTGCACTCATCGACTATAGGAATGAAAGGCGCCACTTCTCTATCTCCCGCGCATATAATGCCTACTTTCATAACTCTCCTCCATTTTACCTTATGATACTCTATTAATAATCCACAATAATTTCAACCACTTCTGTTTTAATTGCCTCGAATTCGAGGTAATTAATGCAAAATATCTGTGGGAAGGAGACTACCATGGACAACAATCTCAATTTCCAGTTCGGTATGTACGAACCACATTAAATTAGCCATTTACTAATACACCGTATCCTCACTTAATCCCTGCTCCAGCTCTTCTATTGTAGGCAATGTACCCTTGAAATCTTTCGGCATCAGCGCATTTAATTCATATTCAGATATTCCTATCGGCTCTGTGGATGTTTCAACCGCATATTTTGCCAATATATTATCCTTGGTCTTACAGATAAGAAGCCCTATCGTCTGTGTATCACCTTCCCCCTTGAGAGTATGGTTTACTGCTGACACATATGTAGCTGTTTGTGAAATAAATCCTGGTTCGAATTCCACCACCTTTACTTCAACAACCACATAACAATGACGTTTTATATTATAGAATAGCATATCTATATACTGTTCCGTATTTCCGACCTGTAACCTGTATTCTCTTCCTACAAATGCAAAGCCGGTTCCAAGTTCCATCAAAAAATTCTGTACATTGTCCATCAATACATCTTTCAATTCTTTTTCATTATATCCTTGGCGAATTGCTACAAAGTCGAAATTATACGGATCCTTGGTTATTTCCTGCGCCAAATCACCAGTTCCTTTTGGTAATGTATATTGGAAATTAGTGATTGCTTGTCCTTGACGCTCATATAAGTCTGTATCCAAAAAATTCGACAAAACTGCCCTTGACCAATTATTTTCAATAACTTTATCAATGTAAAAATTGAACTTTTCTGGATTATTATGACACTTATCTATCAATAGTTTTATATGTCCCCACGGAATCATAAAAACTTTATTTGATGCCATCTCAAATTGTTCCTCAGCTTGGGGAACAATTTTATTACCATTATTTTCCATTAATCTTTCCCCAACTTGAGGAACAATTTCAATATCCTTAAAAAGTCCATAAAATCGCATCATATAACGCAAATTGGTCGGAGAAAATCCCTTTGCATTAGGAATCATATCTGACATATCCATACTCATATTTTGAAAAAATTTATTTCCCCACTTACTGTCGGCACGTCTCTCTGTAATATCCTTTCCTACCGACCAATAATACATTAACATCTCATTATTCACACGAATAGAAGCTTTAATTTGGCTTGTTCTATATCTATCTCCAAGTTCCTGTATCCAACTTCTATATTCCTCATCAAGACGCATTAATTCACTCATGCTTTTACCCTCTTCTAATAAATCTTATTGTTATTCATTCCTGCATCGCTATGTCTTTACGTTTCTACCATTCTCCTGCTCATACATTAATCCTCCTGTTGCTCAATTCGAACACCTGTTCCTTTTATTATAACATATTTTTACAATTTCGCAATGCAAAAGAATGCAAAATTACATACTCTATTGATAATCCACAATAATATCAACAACTTCAATTCTACCACAAATAAGAGTTTCTTCCATATCTCCATTTGTTTGTCCCGACCAATACCGATATGCCTGCTTAATTTTTTATCAAAGCTTTCTCCATTAACCTTCGGAAGCAACGCCGCATCTCCAGTAAATGATGGCCTATCTGTCCTCAACTTAACAATTTGCAATACTTTTCTATTATAGCTTTCAAAATTTTCCTTCCATTTTTTTATTTCTTCTAATGTCTTGCATACATAAAGACAGGAAAACCGAGATGGTAAATGCGGAAATTCTTTTACACGCACAAGTTCTGCTATTGTTTCTCGTACTGCTCTTGACTGACAAAAAACATATGTTGAAACAACACTTATATCTTGTTCCTTCACATCTTGGCTACTCAAGATATCGAAGGCATCTTTTCCCTCTTCTGTTCTTTCCTCACGTGTCATCCAAAATTCATACAATCTATTATGCTCACCATTACTAAAATCAATGATTTGCCCTTTGTACATTGGCTTTCTTGTTACAAGATGATAATATTCCATGTTGTCTTATTCCTCCATGTGTATCAATTTTATTTGTAACTAGATAAACTTCTTATATCTCGCTTGAAATAAAATGTACTGTTTCTCTTCTACCTTCCAAAATAATCGGTATCAATTCCAATGGATAGACTTTCAAACCCTTCCCCAATTCACTCAATGGAACCCAACAAAAATCCAAGTCAATTCTCTCATTATTCAACTCATCATATCCTTGAAAAACACCATCCATAGGTATAGTATTCATGTTATTTAAATGTACTTTATAATAAAAACAAACCTGATGACACGGCCTATTTCCCCACGTAAAGAAAATTTCGCCTACCGCCAATAGATTATCTACTTCTATATTTGCATGTAGCTCCTCGTCGAATTCCCTCTTCAACGTTTCCTTTGTTGTTTCCATACTAGCTATATGACCGCCTATAATTGCGTAATCATCATCCTTCAGTTTTTGTAACAAAATCTTTCCATCGTGTATCAATATACCACCCACACGATACGAGAACACAAAATCCTCTGTCTTAAATAAAATGTCTTTCTTCATCCTTTACACCTCGATTGTATTTTGCCTCATGTTATGTAATTCTTCTTTTCCCGTTCACATTTATGGAAATAACACAAACTCTTGATTCGGATACCCGAATTCTTCAATTAGCTTGCCTTCCACAAATCCGAATTTCTTATACAATGCTCTTGGTGCTACCCCTTTTGAATCTCTTTCACGAAAAGTAGACACCGTAATAGGTCTTTCTCTATCCAATTTAGTAAGTGCTTCTATAAGCAGCATGGATGCGATACCATTTCTGCGATAACTAGGCGAAACCGCCAAGCAACATATCATATTGTGTTTGGCAGAAAAGAGTAAAACACCTACTATCTTTTCTTCCTCTTTAACACAGAGTGCCTCTTTTCTTCCCATAAATCGAAGAACTGCATTTTTGTGTTCCTCAATTTTATCGGATGTTTCTAAGCCTGGAAATTTCCAACTAACATGACTTACTAATTCCATCCATGACACAATATCCTCAGGATTTCCATATTCTAATTGCATATTTATACCTCTAATTGTTTTACCATAATAACGTTACTGTCATATGTACCATCTTTGTGTTTCATTGCACATGGCCTTTCACCAATTCGAACAAACCCCATCTTCTCATAGTTGTTTACTCAAATAATTTTCTTGCAACAAAAGATACGACACTAGTTTTTAAATCACTAACTCCATTTTCTCGCGGGATATCATATTGTTGTTCTTGAACTGTTGTTTTTAATATTGTCCATTCTATAAATGTTTGGTTTAGAATAGTTTGTAATTCTTGTGTAGATAAATTAACTTCAAATTGTGCTGGAACTTTATTTCCTGTCGCTTTATCATTTTCCCTGACATTAGAATTAATAACTAAACAAACAACTCCATTTTCACGAATTCCATCTCTTATTTCTACTAGTTTATCTATAAACATATTTTTTGTATCTACGTGCTCCAATGCTGATACTGCTATAATGAAATCATAACTATTTTCTTGAATAACATAGTCTTCGATAGGTTTGACGATTCCACGAATATTTGATGACACTCCATATTCATTAGCATTAGAATATAGTTTTTCAATTGCTAACTCTAAAATATCCACGCATTCTATAATACAATCTGCATTCTTGTACTCCTGAGCAATAGAAATACTATTTCTTCCAACCCCACAACCCAAATCTAAAACATTAAGTTCCTTGTAATCCTTAAACAAAGGAATTATCTCTTGTATTATTTTAATAGGTTTTTTCAACCAGCTACCCGTTTTATATAATTCATCATTGGAATACATTTCTATATGTGATTTCTTTTCACTTTCTCGTATTTGTCTAATTCTATCGTTCAACTAGTACCACTCCTATAAATTCAAATTTTAAGGCTTTCTCGCCAACTGTAAATCAATCGTATCATAGAGTGTAATCTGACCACCAAAGTCATCGATAACTCTTTGTATTCCAGCAAAAAATTTAACCCTTTTATTTTCTTCCAATGCAATATGATCGGAATAAGTTCCTAATAATGTCACATATTCTTCCGAAGTAAAAGTTCTCGTTCTATGGAACAATTCATAACTAATATCCTCAAATCCATATTTGCTTGCAATGTCTGCTCGCTTTGCCGCCATTTCTTCGTTATATTCATCCGTAGGTTTACTATAGCTCATATACCTTGCATATAACTTTTGAATTTCTTTATCAAGTTCTTCTCTTTTCTTATCTTTATACGGATGATTAGCAAAACGTGCAAATGCGCCACCACTTTTCAACATCGAGAACACCTTTGAATACCCTATTTCCTCTGGTATCCAATGAAATGCCGATGCTGAAAACACTAAATCATAAGTGTTCTTTTCAAATTCAAACTCCTCAAACCTACCTGTTATCACAGAAAATCTTGGATAGTCTTGGAATTTTCTTTGGCATATCTGCGAGAATTGTTTGCCATACTCCACGGCGGTTAATTTGCATCCCGTCTTCAAAATAGGTGGTGTTGCTTGTCCCCCACCTATTCCGACTTCAAGAACATTGCTTGACTCATCAATTTGAACGTAATCAAAAATACGTTGATACAATTCATCCACATAACCCGGACGCATTTTCTCATACCTAGAAGCTTCTGTATCAAATGTCCATTCTAATCCTTTTATCACTGACATAATTTTCATACCTCCATTTAAAAATAAAAGTATCTTTCCTCTTACAATTTCTTCACTGTATCGATAATACTTGATAATACATAACCTCAACTGCATTGCAGGATTCCTTACGTTTATCAGTGAATACAAAACCATGCTTTTCATAAAATCTGCGTGCTGGTATATTTTTCTCAAAAACCCACAACATTACCTCGTTGTACCCATCCTTTTTCATTTCCGACAGAACATGTTGCATCATAATTGTCCCATAACCGTTACGCCGATTATTAGGCAAACTATGAATACATATTAATTCTGCAAAATTAATATTACAATTATCTCTGCATTTACTCCAAAAAGCCATACAATGCGGTAAACCATCGACTTCTAAAATGGCACCTCTTGCAATGTTGTGGAGCAGAACATTTGCATACATTTTCTCGACCACTGTAATATCTGTATATTTCATCATATCTTCCATAGAAATAATTTCACTAAAAGCCGTTTTCCATGACTCCGTTTGGATATGTGCAAGTACTTTTTCATCTCCCATTTTTGCACTTCTTATTTCAATCTTACTCATATTAATTCACCCAGAAAATTCTAATCAATGTTTCTATCAATAGATTTTTTTACCCTTTCTTCAAAACTTCCTGTGCCACAATGTTCTGCTGTATCGGTAGCAATCTTTATTTCCCTTCATACGCTTTTTTCAAAACAAGCTCAACAATCAATTCCAAATCTTTATGATATTTAGGTATCTCCATAGCTAACGCTTTCAAAAACAATAGTTTTTCTAGGGAAATAACAAGATAAGCTTCCTCTTCGATTGCATTTTCTTTTAGATATTTATAATCAAAAGTACATATCTGATTCCATATCTCAAAACCGAACTCACAGACACCTATATCCCCATACAAATCTTTAATATGTTCTGGATATTTCTCTACTAATTCCGCATGGTCTTCGGAATGTACTACCAAGTCAATATCAGCGCCCGCTTTCCTCAATTCATAATACTCCATTGCCTTACCGCCAATGAGTAATGGCTTATATTTAAATTTGTAATCAAGTATATCTAATCTAATGTCCATAGTTGTCCCCCCGTTTTATCCAATGTTGATTCCACACTACAATCTATATTTTTCAAATATTTCCTGACATGCTTCCTGTTTTTGAAAACAACCACCTCTATATTATCGGATTTAGTTAGCAAGTCGTAATAATTCTTACGATGTTCCCTATTAAATCTCAACACATTACGATATAGCGCAATCTTATTTGTATCAAAACGTTCAATGCACACGCCTCCCATATCAGCCCTTGTCTTCCCGTAGTTTACAATAATTCTTTTGGTAATACCCCAAAGACATCTAATTACATGAAAGTCAAAGTAAAATACGGTATCACAGTATTTCATACGATGTGAAATTGTTCTATTGAAATTCCCATCTATAATCCACTCTGATTTTTCTAATTCTTTCTGCAACAGACAATCAAATTCTTCTCTTGATAGATGTTGCCAGTGGTCACGCCAATATATTTTATCAAGATGAACAAGTGGAAGATTCAATTTTAAAGCAAGTTCATTTGCAAATGTTGTCTTACCTGCACCTGCATTACCTATTATTATAATTCTTTTCATGGCAATCAATTATCTCCTCAAAATCATCATGTTTTCTATTCTCTTTCTCTGCCGATTCTAATCTATACAATGTTTAGTATATCCTCTATCTTTTCAACAATATAATCCGCTCCTGCATTTTGCAGTTCTTCATAATTTCCATACCCATAAAGAACACCTACGCAAGACACTCCGACCTTTTTTGCCCCTATCACGTCATGCTCTCTATCACCAACCATGAGCACTTTTTCTTTGTCGGTGATACCGTTTCTCTCAAGCAAGGACGTTATGACTTCATCCTTATTTGTTCTACTTCCATCAAGATTTGAGCCTACAATATCGGTAAACAAATGAGCAATTCTCCTGTGCTCCAGAATCTGCTTTGCAAACACTTCTGGTTTGGATGTTGCAACAAATAACTTTTTGCCCTCTTCTGTTAATTGCACAAGCGTCTTTTCAACATCTGCGTACAAAGGTGCCTCAAAAATACCTTTTTCTCTGTAGTAGATGCGATAGTTTGCAATTGCCTCTTTTGCACCTTCTTTATCAAAGCCATAATGTTTCATAAACGATTCATCCAACGGTGGTCCGACAAATGCCTTCAATTTTTCCTTGTCTGTTTCTTGAATTCCCATTTTATCCAATGCAAAGATTACAGAATTAGTAATTCCCTCTGCTGATTCTGTCAACGTACCATCTAGGTCAAACAAAATAATATCGTACATATCACCACTCCTCACATTATTATTGTCATAATACCAATTTCCCTTGTCTTTAAATAATTTTAGTTTTTTCAAAACATGCCAAAACCAATCCGGGCTCCGCCTCCATACGTTTTCCAGTATCTTTAAAACCTACTCTCTCATAACACCTTCTATTTTTTGCCAAATCTTCAGGAAAATCAACATAAAATACATTTATGTCCGAAAATTCTTTTTCACATAGCAAAATTGCTGTCTGTGCTATTCTATTACATTGTCGCTCTGGTTTAATGTAAACACGTTGCAAATAACATTCACCCTTTTTCAGTTCATCAATAAAAGGAATTCTGCCCATACACTTATAGGAAATACCACCAACAATTTTCCCATCTTCCAATATTGTAAAGTAACGGAAAAACGGTGTGTTTAAACGTTTCAAAATATCTTCAGTTCCACGCAAAAATGGATTTCCTTCGTCGTGATACCTCTCATATAATGGCTCAAAGGCCTGCTTCTGTATTGCACATAATATCTCTGCATCTTGTTCTATTGTTGGTCTAATTGTTATCATAGTCTTCTTCCTCCCTATTTCTTTCTAAACACATCTAATATATGATGTGTCGCACCTACCATATCTGGTCTTTCACAAATATAGAAATGATATTTCAAATACAACTCAAACATTTCATCATCCATTTCATCTACTGTTTCTTTCATAAAGTTTGTAGCCATATCGGTTCCTAGATAATGTAAACGTTCCACATCAAAATTTGACATCAATTCATCTATCTCTTCTTTCCTGTAAAGTACAAACAACTCTTCTGGCGTAGATGATGCCTTAAATGTTATTGGGTTAACCAATGTTTTGAAGCGTTCATCACGAATCATACCCTTCTGAAAGCAAAATTGAATCATTGTTGCATCATTATTGCAATATGCTGCAAATATTACTCCATTCTTTTTTGTGACTCGTATCGCCTCAGAAAGTGCCCGTTCTTGGTCCTCTTTCGTATATAAATGATACATAGGACCTAATAACAAAGTAATATCATATGTATTGTTCTCAAAAGCAGATAAATCAACTGCATTCCCCTGACAAATTGTGACCTGCTCATTTGTCTTTGTGTTTTGCTTAAACACCTCTATGTTATGCTCTACCAGTTCCACCGCATCTACGTGGTATCCCTTTTGGGCTAATGCATGACTGTATCGTCCAGTTCCTGCTCCAATTTCAATAATTCGCATTTCAGGTCGCAAATACTTTTCAATGTATTTCATTGTAGTCAAAAACTCTACTGAACCATGGCGTGATTGTAATCTGCCATCTTCGTTAAAGTTCTCATAAAATTTTGTCAGTATACTCATTGCTTCCATAACTTTTCCTCCATTCCCATCTGCTAAAGAAAATAAAAATCGCACCAAACATTTATATATGTCTAGTGCGATTATTCTATGAGATACTTATCAAAAACAAATCCTTTATCTACATTCTCATTTATGCACAGACATATAAGACCTATCAGCTTATAACCGTGCATTCATTACATCAGTTATAAGCGAATACGCCAATCATTCATGTATGTGACATAATTAAAATGTAAATTACGATTCATTTGCTTTCTCCTTGCTTTAAATTTTTTATAATCCTATCACTGCTGGTACGGTTTGTCAACACTAATTTTGTTCAAGCAAATACCCAAATATATGCATGCTCAATTTCATCACATCGTGCCTTAACAGATTATTTTTCACTGTAACATAATCATCGTTAATCAACCTATCCACCAATGTCTCCATCTCTGCTCGGTCTAACTCCACCGGATCTTTTTGTTCTAAGGACCCATATCTGATTGCCATCTCCGCATCGATTTCACCATCATTTGCAATAACAACATCAATCTTCCGCTTTCCGAGATATTGATTTAATAGTTTGACATGATCAGATACTTTAAAGCCTTCCGTCTCTCCCGGCTGAGTCACCATATTGCAGACATACATGATTTTGCCTTTACTGCGGTCAATTGCATTTACAATCTCATCACAGATAAGATTTGGAATAATACTGGTAAACAAACTTCCCATACTAAGAAGAATTAAGTCCGCATCCTCTATTGCTTTTACCGCTTCCTTCGTTGGCACCGGTTCTTCCTTATAGTAGACACGCTTGATTTTATTCGTATTGACTGTAATCTGGTGTTCCCCTTCCACAATGCTTCCGTCTTCCATCTCACCCATCAATACCACGTTATCTTCTGTCAACGGAACAACTTTACCTTTTAAGTTGAACACTTTACTCAAAGCTTCTATCCCATCCGACAAGTTCCCTGTAATCTCAGAGGATGCTGTAAGTAATAAGTTTCCCACCGTATGTCCGTCTAAATCACTGGTTGTTTTGAAACGATAATTAAACAGTTCCATCACAAGTGGCTCTGTCTCAGACAAAGCTACTAACACTCGTCGTATATCACCAACGGCAGGAATGCTAAATTCCTCTCTTAAAACCCCTGTACTACTGCCATCATCACATACCGATACAATAGAAGTTAAATCAACCGGAAATTCCTTCAATCCACGAAGCAAGGTTGAGGAACCGGTTCCCCCACCTAAAACAACTACTTTTCTTTTCATGTTTTTATAACACCTCACTAATAGAATCTACGCTTACTGTTCCATTCTCCAATGACCTCATTCACCGTCGAAACTGTCACAAACGCACTTTTATCAACAGAATGCAGATAATTTAATAGCGCCCCATACTCGCTTCTTGTAAGAATCGTTACAATCTCTGTTTTTTCTTCCTTCTTGTAACCACCAATCGCCTGATACAATGTCACACCGCGTTTTAATTCCTTTGTAATAAAGTCCTGTATCTGCTCATAATTAGATGACAAAATGCAGACACGTTTTCTACGGTTGTAACCATCAATAAAATTATCCAAAATAATCCCATTTGCATAAGTAGCAAGAATACTCAATACTAAAATCTTTGTGTCGTATACTAAGATAGATGAAAATGCCGTTACCATACCCGCAATTGTCATTGCCTTCCCTAATTCGATATGTGTATACTTGTTCAAAATCTTTGCCACAATATCCAACCCGCCGGAAGATGCATTAACATGAAATAAAAGTGCAACCCCTACACTCACTATCAGCATATAGCAAATCGTATCCAGAAGAACATCATTCGTCAAAGATTTAAAGTTTGGAAATGCAAACTCATAAACCCCAAGGAAAACCGGCATGATAATAGAAGAATAAACTGTTTTTCCTCCAAACTCCTTCCCAACAAATATAAATCCAATTAGTAAAAGGCCAAGGTTTAGAATAAAGGTTAACACCGAAATTTTAATTGGTATAAAGTTAGCCAATACCATAACCAAACCTGTCAAGCTTCCGGCAACCACATTACTCGGGAGCATAAAAAAGAACACTCCGGTCGCAACAATCAGCGTTCCTATCGTCACAATACTATATTCCTTTATCAATGCTTTCATACTACTCAAATCTCCTATTTCCTCGTAAATAAAATATCGTGATTAACCATTGTGTAATACATCTCTTTAAATTGTGTATATTTCATCTTCGGAAGTCCCATGAGCCACATCAGCTTTGTAATAGTTGCTTCTAACGTCATATCATAAGCTTCAATCAGATTGAAATCTCGTTTGACTTTCTTTCCGACCTCATAAACGGTCATATTACTTCCTTCATTGGCAACCTGCGTGGTCATAACCACAATTTTTCCACGCTCTATCCACGCGCTCATTTCTTGGTAGAAACGCTCCATCATACCTTCCGGAAGACCGCCCACACCAAAACTTTCAATCACGATGGCATCATATTTATCAAAAATATACCCCAAAATATCAGAACTCATTCCCGGAATCACCTTTAGTACATACACACTGTTACGCATCTCATGATAAAACGTAACCTTTTCTGTATATGGAATGGTTGGCAGATACCGAATCACCTTCTCATCCTGAATCACTGCAGGATAAGGGAAATTAATACTGGAGAATGCATTGTAGCTTTTTGCACGTTCTTTTTTTGCCCTTGTCCCAACGATTACCTTCCCGTCAAACACAATATTTACATCCTGCGATTCATTATCTGCTGCGTAGATAAAACTATCCAGCAAATTTGTCTTCGCATCGGTCACATCCATATTAATTGGCTTCTGGGAGCCGGTAATCACAATCGGTTTGGCGGAGTTTTGAATCATATAAGACAAAGCCGCCGCCGTGTAAGCCAATGTGTCGGTACCATGACAAATCACAAACCCGTCGTATGAATCATAAGTTTCTTCTATCACCTTAGAAAGCATGGTCCAGTGCTCAGGTGTAACATTGGTACTATCTATATTGCAAACCTGCAAGGTGCTCACTTCACATACATCTTTTACTTGTGGTATGTACGCCAAAATATCTTCTGAAGTCAGCCCCGGTGCCAAGCCATGTTCTGTCCACTTGGATGCAATTGTTCCACCTGTCCCAATCATTAGAATCTTCTTCATTACTTTTCTCTCTATTCACTAAAATTTTTATCTATCAACTGACAATATTCCCGGAAGGCTTCCGTTTCTTGCATTGCATCTCTCAAGGATTCACGGATACTCTTATAGTACCACCCAATCACCTGCTTGTCCTTCATGCGAAAACGATTCCACAGATTTTCACCACATTCCGGATAATCACGGTCAATATCCCGCATATTTGAAAGTTTGTCCGCAAGTCCTATCATCTGAATCTCTTTCGTTGCCACCTTTAAATGTGCAATCGTGTGACTTTTTCGCTCCATCCACGTCTTAGACTTGTCCTCACTCTCCTGCGCTACCAGTTCCGCGATGCGCTCTGTAAATTCCTCCCGAATGCTGTCTTCCGTGACACCTTCGCAATCCTCGATAGTGTCATGTAAAATTGCAGCACAAATGACTTCCTTGTCATCCGTCATCGTAGACACAATCTGTGCCACCTCCAGCGGATGTGTAATAAATGGTCTTGTTGTCCCTTTTCGCATCTGGCCTTCATGAGCCTTTGTTGCAAATGCAATGGCTTTTTTTATCACTGTCAGCTTCCATCCTTTTTTCAAGATAAATCTATTATAAAACAAATCACCTTTACCGTCCACAAAATTCATAGTATAATGGAAGTAATTTAAAGATACGGGGGACGTAAATATGAATAAAAAAACGGTACTTGTAACAGGTGCTTCCAGAGGAATCGGACGTGCCATTGCACTTGAATTTGCAAAAAATGGATATCATGTCTTCTTGAACTGCAACCATTCCATTACAGAGCTTGATAAAGTGCGTGCAGAGATTGAAGCCTTACCAAAGGGCTCTTGCGATATGGTAGTCGGTGATGTTGGGAATCCGAAAACAGTAGAGGAAATGTTTAAACGAATCTATAAGAAATGTGACGCTTTAGACGTGTTGGTAAACAACGCAGGGATTGCACACATTGGTCTTATAACTGATATGTCAGATAAAGAGTGGGCTCGCATGCTTGATACCAACTTATCTTCTGTGTTCTACTGCTGCCGTGCAGTTGCACCGCAAATGGTATCTAAGAAAAGCGGAAAGATTATCAACATTTCTTCCATGTGGGGAACTTCAGGAGCTTCCTGTGAAGTGGCATACTCGGCTACAAAATCTGGTGTTCATGGACTCACAAAAGCACTAGCAAAAGAGCTGGCACCAAGCAACATTCAGGTAAACGCCATTGCATGTGGTGTCATCGACACAACCATGAACGAACACTTAAGCGATGAAGATAAGTTGATTCTTAAAAACGAGATTCCTGCCGGACGCTTCGGCACACCGGAAGAAGTCGGCGAATTGGCTGTTCAATTGGCTGAATCACCTTCTTATCTCACAGGACAGATTATTGGATTTGATGGTGGATTTATCTAGATTTTGTAACTGTTCAGAGCCAAGCAAAATTTTATAAACAGACGTAAAATGCTTGCGTTTTTAAGGATGTTTTTAAAATTTTATTTGGCGGATACGCCACACCGAGGAAACACAATGTGTTTTCGAGGTTGGTTCTGAACAGTTACTAGATTTTCATAAAAATTTCTCCTGCCCTAATTTCACATTTACGCACTTCGTATATATCTCAAATGCTGCAGGAATTGGATATTCTTTCTGGATTTCCTCCGGATGAATAAAGAGCATATTCTTTGTACATGATTTTTCCAACTCATCCACACGCACACGATATCCCATCATATGCCATTCCACATGACTGAAAATGTGTTTTCCATCTTCCAATTTTTGAATTCGAAGTGGTGCGAGTCCAATCTCCTTACAATAGGCAACCACTTCTGCCTCCGTCATATGTCCTTCCAAATTCGGAAATTCATAAAGTCCTGCAAGCAATCCCTTGCTTGGACGCTTTTGTATTGCCAAAAAGTCGCCGTCTTGAATCACTAAAATCGTTCGTTTTTCTATCCTTCGCTCCTTCGCCTTCGTCTTTACTGGCAATTCATCCTGAATTCCCTTTAGATTTGCCTCGCACAAATGAGCCAGTGGGCACACTTCACATTTTGGCGCACCGTTTGGTACACATACAATTGCCCCAAGTTCAATCAGTCCTTGATTAAAATCACAGGCTGCATCTTTTGGTATCACTGCCTCTAACTGTTCCTCCACTTTCGTCTTGGTACTTGCTTTCATAATGTCATCATAACTTCCTGTGACTCTTGATATCACACGAAGTACATTCCCATCCACCGCCGGCTTTGGAATGCCAAATGCAAAGGAACCAATTGCCCCCGCCGTATAATTCCCTATACCGGTTAAATTACGAATTGCTTCAAAATCACTCGGAAATTCACCACCGTGTATATCCATAATCTGCTGTGCAGCCTTTTGCATATTTCGCACACGATTATAATATCCAAGTCCTTCCCACAGTTTTAATAATTTATCCTCCTCAGCATTTGCTAAATCAGACACCGTCGGGATCGCTTCTAAAAATCTTGCATAAAATGACTTTACAGCTTCGACTCTCGTCTGCTGCAACATAATTTCAGAAATCCAGATGCGATATGGGTCTTTGATATCCCTCCATGGAAGTTGTCGCTTATTCTGACGATACCAGTCTACAAGCGGCTCCGCCATCTGATACAAACCTTCATGTCCTAACACAACAGGTACTTCTTTTGTAATCTCAATACTGTCCTTCTCCACCTGGCACTCATAAGCCAATACATTTACTCCGGACTTTTCTGCCTTCTGAAGAGCCTCTCCAAAAGCCGCATGCATTTTCATATTTGGTGCAAAATATGTTACCTCCTTCATCTGAATCACAAAGAAGATATACGCTTCATATCCCGCCTTCACAGCCTCGATAAGTTCCTCGACGTGTTTTACGCCACGCTCTGTTGGTGCATCTGGAAAACAGACCACTCCATTATCTTCTAATGTCACGCCCTTAATTTCCATAAAAATCTTGCGCCCATCTGTCTCAATATATAGGTCAAACCTGGAGTTGCCAAAGGTTGTCTCCGGTCTAATCAACGTTGCATTTGGAAAGAGATTGCCTTTTCGAATCCATTCCTCCACCACTCTGTTTGGAATCTGGGAATCTATGTTTACCACACGTTCCCCTTTTTCCACAGAAATTAAATCCCACTGAGTCTTTCGTTCCGGATTGTCAGATTTCTGTACGTAGACGGTTGCACCAGGCACCAGCAGTTCTGCACAGCGTCCTGTGTTTTTCACATGTACGGTTTCCTTTTTCCCAAGTATTTCCACATACGCTATAAAGCGATTAGGGCGCTCCAAAAAGCGCCCCATTTCTATTCTTTCATACTTCATTCTATAATACCTTTGATAAAAATTCTTTCAATCGTTCGTCCTGTGGATTTTCAAAAAATTCTTTCGGTGCATTCTCTTCCTTGATTACACCTTCATCAATAAATACCACACGATTTGCAACTTCTTTTGCGAATCCCATTTCATGAGTAACAACCACCATGGTCATTCCTTCATGGGCGAGCTCCTTCATAAGTTCCAGAACTTCCCCTACCATTTCCGGGTCAAGCGCAGAAGTTGGCTCATCAAACAGAATCACATCCGGATTCATGGCTAGGGAACGAATAATTGCTATACGTTGCTTCTGCCCCCCTGATAACGTAGATGGATACACATCCGCTTTATCTTCCAAACCAATGCGTTTCAAAAGTGCCATTGCCTGCTCTTTTGCTTTCGCCTTAATATCAGCCTTAGTCTGTGTAACCGGAAGAATTTCCTTCTTATCCTTTCCGCGGAACACATTTAAAATACGATTCGTAAAATTAATACGTTTTACCTTCTTCAATTCCTTACATCTTACGTGTACTGGCGCAAGCATAACATTTTCCAACACTGTTTTATTATTAAACAAATTAAAATGTTGGAATACCATTCCCATATGCTGACGATGCTCGTTGATATCTACCTTCATATCTGTAATATCCACACCACGGAAGATAATACTTCCGCCTGTCGGATCCTCCATACAGTTTAGACACCTCAGAAAGGTACTCTTTCCAGAACCAGACGCACCGATAATGGCCACAATATCGCCCTTATTGATGGTGATATCAATTCCTTTGAGAACTTCTACATCACCAAAGTTTTTTCTCAGATTAATTACGTCTATCACTTCTTCTCAGGCTCCTTTCCATTAGTTTAACAAGCAATGAAATAATGAGCACCAATACGATATAAATGAGCGCCATCACCAAATATGGAACCATAAATTCATAGCTATTGCTTCCTATGTAGCTAAATGCAACATAAAGATCCGCTGCTCCAACAAAGCTTACAACCGAAGTTTCTTTAATCAACACAATAAATTCATTTCCCAACGTCGGTAAAATGTTTTTTACTGCTTGTGGAATCACAATTTTCATCATGCTAGTCCCAAAACTAAGACCCACTGCACGTCCTGCTTCCATTTGTCCCGGATCCACAGACTGAATTCCGCTTCGCATGATTTCTGATATATATGCTCCACTATTAAGCCCAAATACCAGCATAGATACTTGAAGTCCTGTAATATTCCATCCCAGGAGTGGGAATAGTACATAATAAAATATCAAAAGCTGGACAACCATTGGTGTCCCTCTAAACAATGCCACGTAGAAGCTACAGATTGCATTTAACACTCTTGGTAAAACCTTATACTTTGGGAGTACTCTTACCGTTGCAATTAAGGTTCCTATTAAAATACCTACAATTAAACCTGTAACCGCAATAAGAAGGGTATTTTCCAACCCTTCTATCACTTTGACATATCCATTTTTCTCTAAAAATACTTCAATAAAACTGTCTATCTTTTTTCCAAAATCGCCCATAATAGTCCCTTATTTTGCAGAAGTTACGCCTTCCGGAGTTCCGTCACCAAAATATTTATTGAAGATTTCTTCCAATGTTCCATCTTCTTTGATTTTCTTAATAAAATCATTTACTTGTTCTAAAAGCTCCGGTTGTGTCTTATCAACACCAAATGCATATTCTTCTTCTGTCAGATTATATTCCAATACTTTTGCTGTTACTGCATTATCTGTTTGCATTGCATTGATTGACTCTGTAATCGCTGCTGCAGGAGCTGCATCAATAATCACATAATCAATATTTCCATTAATCATATCCTGGATTGCAAGAGAACCATTTTTATATGTTTTGCAGGTTGCTGTAAGGCCATCAAATCCCCATTCTTCATCACCTTCTACAAAGAATTGTCCTGTTGTGCCTTCTTGTACACCGATTGTTACATCTTTAGTCAAACCATTTAAGGCTGTCATTACAGCTTCCACATCTGTACAATTTGCAAACACCGTATCATCACTTGGAACAACTAACTTCTGAGATGCTTCGTAGTATGATTCTGTAAATGTTACATGTTTTTCTCTTTTCTCATTTACAGTTAATCCTGCCATTGCAATATCACATTTCTGCTGTCCTACTGATAAACACACCGCATTGAAATCCATATTGTCGATTACAAGTTCTTTTCCAAGTTCGTCTGCTAATAATTTAGCGATTTCCATGTCTACACCATAATAAGTATCTCCATCCATGTACTCGAATGGTTCGAATGATGCATTTGTTGCTACTACCAATTGATTTTTTGAGTTGTCATCTCCGTTTGCTGTCTTGTCGCCACATGCTACCACGGATAACACCATAACTGCTACTAATAATAAGCTTACTAATTTTTTCATCTTTTCATTCCTCCGTTTTATAATTATAAATTTTATTTGCATAAAAATTCAATTGCTGTTCTCTATTTTACACAAGTGATTCAATATGTCAAGCATTTTTATGCATTTTTTAATATTTTATGCACTTGTATGATTTTTTAATCTGTTTTTGTTGAAATTACGGTGTATTTCTGTCTTTTTTTGTAACACACCGTAGCCGTATGTGGGCATTTTCGCGTTTTACGGTGCGTATCTTACTTTTTGACTTCTACACCGTATTATCATGTCATTATTTATGACTCTTTTCGATACTTTACGGTGTAAATATGCCATATTATCTTTTACACCGTATTTATGTAGCTATTTAATTCAATTCTTTTACATATTTACGGTGTATCTTGTCTTTGTTATATGTGGCACCGTAAAATGTAGAAGATTCCTAAACAAATGCTTGCAATCACACTATCCTCTTATAACCCGGCAATCAAAAAATATCCCAAAACCAACACTCCAAGAAGAATTCGATACCATCCAAACACCTTGAAGTCGTGTTTCTTAATGTATCCCATCAAAAACTTTAACACAAATAGAGATACTGCAAATGATGTGGCAGTGCCGATTAATAAAACTATGATTTCCAATGTTGTAAAGTTGAAGCCAAAATCCAATATCTTAAGTAAACTCGCTCCAAACATAACTGGTATTGCCAAAAAGAAAGTGAACTCTGCCGCAACACTTCTTGACACCCCTATCATCAAGGCTCCTATAATCGTAGCTCCTGAACGTGATGTACCAGGAAAAATTGCTGCAATTAACTGAAACATACCAACTATCACCGCTGTCTTGTAGGTGATATCACTCAAAGAATTAATTCGTGGATTTCTATTTTCATTTCGATTTTCTACAATAATAAATGCAATACCCACTAAAATAAGGGCAATTGCAATAGATACTGGATTGTAAAACATTTCCTCACAAATCTCATCTAAACCTACAATTACAAACACTATTGCCGGTATACAAGCCGCTACAATTTTAAACCATAGCTTCATAGTGTCCATCTTTACATAAGACATCAATCCTTTTTGATTCATTCGTTCTCTTTTTGAAAATGCAAATGGCCATATTTGTTTCCAGAACATTAACACAACTGCTATGATTGCCCCTAGTTGAATAACCACCTCAAACATAGAAAAAAAGCCCTTGCTTGTTTCCTTAAACGGAAGTAACTCTTCCACTAAAATCAAATGACCGGTACTACTAATTGGTAACCATTCTGTTATTCCTTCTACAACACCATAAATAAATGATTTTAAAATCTCAAACATTGTTCTACCCTCTTTTTTATTTCAATACAAACCTTTCGATTGCTTTTGCGACGCCTTCTTCATCATTCGGTACTGTCACATAATCTGCAATTGCCTTCACATCTTCATGACCATTTTCCATGGCTACTGCGAATCCAACCGTGCGAAGCATTTCATAATCATTCATGCCGTCTCCGCAAGCCATCATTTCATCCACGCTGATTCCAATAATTTCACCTAAGCGTTTTAAGCCGTCGCCTTTATTGGTTCCCGCCGCATTTACCTCGTGATTATTCCCAAACGCCCCTGTCACTTCCAGCCCTGGAATCTCTGCCAGCTGCTTTGCCGCCTGTTTCTTTTCCTCTCTGCTGTGGAAAATACCATGCAATTTATCCAGCGGACGATTAAATTTATACAAGGTTTCTTTCACATCCTCAACCGGGATTCTCGTTGTTAACATATATTCACGCATCGGAGGTGTTGGAAAATAATGCTCTAACTTTGCCATGCCTTCTGCCTGTGTATATCCGATACCCTCTACAAAGATTTCATAAATGTCATCGTATTGTACAAATACATCCAGCACCTTTGCCGCCGTTTCTACCGGAATCAGATTCTCGTATAAGGTCTTTTTCTCTTTTAAATCTACGATCCTTGCTCCATTTGATGACACCACATAACGCATCCCCGGGAACTCCAAAAGTTCCTTTGGAATTGCAGAAATCGGTCTCCCGCTGGACACGACCACCTCACAGCCCTGTGCAATGGCTTTTACAAGTACCTCTTTAGAATAATCTGACAGTCTCTTATCTGTTGTAAGAAGTGTTCCATCCAAATCCAGCGCAATTAGCTTAATTTCTTTATTCATGTATATTCATCTCTTTTCTTCTCATACTCTTTTTATATAGAGTCTGTTAAAACAGACTCTTGCGCGAGGTGTGGTTGCATAGCAACATTTACCCATCACACCTCTGCGCATCTGCCCGGATGGGTTATACTCTAAGAAATAGCATTTCTTAGAGTATATCAGAATTTGCGCTTGTACGCAATTTATTGTATAATATTATAGCACACTTTTTGAGAAAGGAATTTATATGAGGTTTAAAAATTCAAAACTTGTGATTCGTATAAGTGCTCTCTTGATTTCATTTGTGGTCTTTTCTGTTTCGGTATTTCCGACACAGGCTACGAGAGATGTAGAAGAATTAGAAAATGCCACATCAGATTTGGAATCAAATGTTTCTAGCTTAAATAAGGAACTAGATGGAATCGTGGCTCAGATTGAAAGGACCTCGAAAAGTCTAGAAAAAACGAAAGAAGAACTTGCAATCGCGAAAGGTCAGGAACAGGCCCAATACGAATCTATGATGCTTCGAATTAAATATATGTATGAAAGTGGAAATTCCAATCTGTTAGAACTCCTTCTTTCTTCTTCGTGCCTGCCGGAATTTATTAATAATGCAGAATATATTGCGCAGGTTTCAAAGTATGACCGCAAATTACTTGAGGAACTTTCTGATGTAAGCGTGGAAATTTCTGAAAAAGAAGAGCAGCTTTTAGAAGACCAAAAATACTTGGCCTCTCTCCAAAAAGATTTGGACAAAAAAATTGCTACCGCTTCTGATGAATTGACGGATTACAAAGCAAAATTAGAGAAGGCCAAAGAAGACGCGAAAAGACTGGAAGAAGAAGCCAAAGAAGAAGTAACTCCGGTTAAACCTGAAAAAGAGGATACTGACAAGGATTCGGATAAGGAGTCCAGCGGTTCTTCAAACGATTCTTCCATATCCGCCACCGCTTCTGACGTGGAACTTCTTGCAGCCTTGCTTGAGTGTGAAGCAGGAACTTCAAACTATGAGGCACTTTTGGCTGTTGGTTCTGTTGTTGTAAATCGTATGAAAAATCGCCATTACCCAGATACTGTTCGAGGGGTTATTTATCAGAGTGGCCAATTCCCACCTGCCCACGATGGCAAAGTGGATCGTGTATTGAAACGGGGAGTAAAAGCCTTGTGCGTACAGGCTGCTCAGGATGCACTTGCCGGAAAGAATAATGTAGGGGACTGCTTAAGTTTCCGCGCATCAAGTTCCGGTAGGGAAGGACTTGTAATTGGAGATAATGTATTCTTCTAGTCTTCATCTCACACACCCCCTACGCATCCGTGCGAAGCTTTATTTAACAAGAAATTTTGCAATTTCATATTAAATAAAATATGGACAGGCTAACATCTTTTGTTTGCCTGTCCTTTTTCTACTCATACTATTTCATAGTTGGTTGTGTCAAAATGTTTTTCACATGGTCTATTTCCTGTTGTGTTGCTTTTGAAGCCGGAACATAATAGCTCTTTTCCCGAGCGATGTGATATAACTTTTCCTGTGACATTTCACATTCATTACGAATCTGTTTTAAACATTGTTTTAATTCTTTGTTTTCTGTTTGTGGAATAATTTCTCCAAACATTTTTAATTCTCCGTTTACTCCTACAAGAGCATCGGAAACCATTGTTTTTTCATTCATCTTCTTTTCCTCCCTCTTATAAGAATTTCATTAAATCCTGCTTGTTTTTCATTGCTGAGTTTGCAGCATCCTGGAATAACTGTTTTACCTGTGGGTCTTGTGCTTGATTTGCATAGTCTGTCATTTTGCAGTGTGTTGTGTCATAACCAGTAATTAAATGACGCAAGTTTTGTAAATCTAAAACTGAGATTTCTGACATGTCTTTTTCCTCCTAATGAATTCTTTGATTTTCAAATATAGTATGTAGAATTGAGGTTTGTTTTATACATTTTTTATTTTTAATCGTTGTGTTAGGCATATGCATATTTTTGAATAAATGTTGCCCATCTTTTTTCCATTTTTAGGCAACTACAGTTTCCTCTCTTGTCAGTGCCTACAGACTAAACAACAAAACAAAAAAGGCTCCGCAACATCCGTTGCAGAGCCAAGAAAATTCAAAAACTATTCATATTTAATTTCAACAAGCACAAGTCCGTGTGCCGGAGCAGTCACCCCTGCTGCCTTACGGTCTTTTGCTTCCAATATCTCTTTTACTTTCTCCGGTTCATAGAAACCTCGTCCCACACGAATAAGAGTTCCCACGATAATGCGTACCATATTGTATAAGAAACCATTTCCGGTAATACGTATGGTAATCTCATTACCATTTGTTATAACATCTAAAGCTGTAATGGTGCGGACCGTATTTTCCACATCTGTCCTCACATTGCAAAAGCTTACAAAATCATGCTCCCCAACCAAATAGGAAGCCGCCTGACGCATTTTATCAATATCAAGCACATAGGATACAAAATAATTGGTCAGTCTTTTTGTCGGAATCGGAATCCGTGTGTTGATAATGTGATATTCGTAAGTCTTGCTACAATTACAATACCTTGGATGAAAATCCAGTGGCACTTCCTCGGATTTCGTAATCACGATATCATCCGGAAGTCTTTGGTTTAAAGCAACTGCTATTCTTTCTGCCGGAATGGTAGTCTCTGTATCAAAGACAGCCACATTTCCCATCGCATGCACACCGGAATCCGTTCGACTCGCGCCGATTACAAGAATCTCCTCTCCTGTCATTTTGGAGAGTGCCCTATTCAAAATCTCTTCGATGGTAATCCCATTTGGCTGGATCTGCCAGCCACAGTAATTGGTACCATCGTAAGCAATTGTTAGTTTTATTCGTTTCATATCTTACCTGCCAACCAGCACCGCAACTACAAAATAAGCTATCATAATTGCGTATGCGATATAATCTTTTTTCTGATATACCAGCGGTTTCATCTTCGTGCGACCTTCTCCGCCACGATAACACCTTGCTTCCATTGCCATAGCAAGGTCTGTTGCACGGCGAAATGCTGAGACAAAAAGCGGCACAAGAATTGGTATCATTGCCTTTGCCTTTTCAATAATGTTCCCGCTTTCAATGTCTGCTCCTCTTGCAATCTGTGCCTTCATTATCTTGTCCGTTTCCTCTAACAAAATCGGAATAAAACGAAGCGCAATGGACATCATCATTGCAATCTCGTGAACCGGTAATTTGATTTTTCTAAGCGGCCAAAGTAGCTTTTCTATCCCATCTGTCAAAGCATTCGGTGTGGTTGTAAATGTCATCAGCGAAGAGCCTAGAATCAGATAAATTAAACGCACCGTCATAAATCCTGCTGTGCGAAGTCCTTCGTCTGTGATTTTGAAAATCCACGCTTCGAAAATAACAGTTCCTGTCTTTGTCAAAAACAGGTTAAAGAGCACCGTAATCATAAGTAACATAATCACCGGTCGTAAACCTTTGACAATGAACTTGAATGGGACTTTTGAGATACGAATAATACTCGCTAAAAAGATAGTTGCAATCACATATCCCCAAATGTTCTGTATACAAAACAATGAAATCAAGAAAAGTAATGTACATACAATCTTGACTCGTGGGTCCAAGCGATGCAGCTTACTATGAGCCGGATAATATTGCCCTATTGTAATATCCCTAATCATTGTTTCTCCAATCTATTTTTTCAGTGTATGCGTAATTGTTTCTACTGCTTCTGAAATGGTGGTTGCCTGAGTGTTCACCGGAATTCCCTTTTCAGCAAGTGCATGCATCATGTATGTCACCTGCGGTGCGGCAAGTCCTACCATCTCCAATTCTTTATAATGTGCAAATACATTCTTCGGCACATCATCATACATTTTACTTCCCTTATTCATCACCACAATACGGTCCACATATTTTGCAATGTCCTCCATACTGTGTGACACAAGGATAACGGTCAAATTACCCTCTTTTTGCAAATGCGCAATCTGGTCCAAAATCTCATCTCGACCTTTCGGGTCAAGTCCTGCTGTCGGCTCGTCCAATACCAACACCTTCGGTTTCATTGCTAATACTCCTGCGATCGCCACACGGCGCTTCTGTCCACCCGACAAATCAAAAGGCGAACGCTCGTAGTATTTCTCCGGAAGCCCAACCAGTTGCAAGGCTTCTATTGCTCGTTCCTTACACTCCTCCGCAGATAATCCTTGATTCTTCGGTCCAAAGCAAACATCAGTTAAAACATCTATCTCAAACAATTGGTGCTCCGGATATTGGAATACCAAGCCCACTTGATTGCGGAGCTGGCGGAGATTATATTTTTCACCGTAAATATTTTCGCCTTCATAATAAATTGCCCCGTCAGTTGCTTTAATTAAACCATTCAAATGTTGAATTAAAGTAGATTTTCCAGAGCCGGTATGTCCGATAATTCCAACAAACTGTCCCTCGTAAATATCTAGACTGACATCCTTTAATGCATGCTTTTCGTATGCATTTCCCGGACTATAAGTGTAATTGATATGGTCTACCTTTAAAAGCGGCTCCTGTAAGGAACTCTCGTCACTTACTGACGCGCCAGATTGTGGTTCTAGTTCGTCCTGTCGTTTTTCAGTTATATCACCACATGTCGTCTTTATATCTATCGCCTGCCCGGTCACTGCCCTTTCGCATTTTGCCAAAGCTTCCACCAACTCTTCTGTGGTTAAAACCGCATCCGGAATGTCATAGCCCTTTTTCTTTAATTCATGTGCAAGTAATGTCACTTGTGGCACATCGAGGCGATATTTCTTTAGAGTTTCTACCTGACTAAAAACCTCTTTTGTAGTGCCGTCCATCACAACATGTCCCTTATCCATGACAATGACACGATCTGCTCCCACCACTTCTTCCATATAGTGTGTAATTAAGATAACCGTTACCTTCTCTCTTTTCCGAAGCTCTTCAACGGTTCTTAAGACTTCCTTTCTACCATTCGGATCAAGCATCGCCGTTGGCTCGTCCAACACAATACATTTTGGGCGCATGGCAACAACTCCCGCAATTGCAACTCGTTGCTTTTGTCCACCCGACAACTTATTAGGCGAGTGATGACGATATTCTATCATCCCAGCTGCAGACAGACTTTCCTCCACACGTTTCCATATTTCCTCTGTTGGCACACCCAAATTTTCAGGGCCAAATCCAACATCCTCTTCCACAACCGTCCCGATAATCTGATTATCCGGATTCTGAAATACCATACCTGCACTTTGGCGCACTTCCCAGATGTTTTCTTCGCTGCTGGTATCCTTTCCATCTACCCACATGGTTCCACCAGTCGGAACCAGAATCGCATTCATATGCTTTGCAAGTGTGGACTTTCCGGAACCATTGTGTCCCAAAATGGCAATAAACTGCCCAGGTTCTATATCAAGATTAATCTCGTCAATGGCACGATGCGCACCAATCACGTTACCTTCGTCGTCGTGCTTTTTGTATTCAAAAATCAAATTTTCTGTCTTAATCATACGCATTGACGTTCTCCTTTCAAATCTAATTAATCAAGTATAACATAATTTAGTTTTATTGACAAATACAACTGTGAATAATAAAATATGTAACAGCAATATTTTTATACAGAAAGGAAATCAATATTATGGCAAATCCAATTGTAACAATTGAAATGGAAAACGGGGATATCATGAAAGTGGAATTATATCCTGATGTTGCCCCAAATACAGTTAACAACTTTATCTCATTAGTAAAGAAAGGATTTTATGACGGATTAATCTTCCACCGCGTGATTCGTGGATTTATGATTCAAGGCGGATGTCCACAAGGCACCGGAACAGGCGGTCCAGGTTATCAAATCAAAGGGGAATTCCTTCAAAACGGTTTTCCAAATAGTTTAAAACATGAACCAGGCGTTATCTCAATGGCACGTGCAATGCACCCAGATTCAGCCGGCTCACAATTCTTTATCATGCATGAAACATCTCCACACTTAGATGGCTCATACGCTGCATTCGGTAAAGTAACAGAAGGTATGGATGTAGTCAATAAGATTGCAGAAGTTCCAACTGCTTGGGGCGATAAACCATTTGAAGCTCAAGTAATGAAATCTGTGACAGTAGATACACAAGGCGTAGAATATAACGAACCTGAAACATGCTAATGTAATTAATTGTGTGTTGGTAAATATCCAATATGGGTATTTACCAACTTTTTTAGTCCTACATACCCAGAAAACGTAAAAAACATTGAAAAAACCTGTGATTTTTAACTTGAATTTCTATAATCATCATTATTTTTCATTAAAATACCCATGATTTCGCAAAATCATGGGTACAGACCGCCTCCATCAACTATATTATAGAAAGTCACAATTAAAATCTTCAAATTACTCCAAATTCAATATCTGTGCCAACACTTCAATGATAATCTCATTCGTGCACGCCTTTGTATATCCCATTAAATGAAGGGAAATCTCATCTTGTTTCTGCGCCTCTGTTAAACTATCATCATGTTTTGTCTCATCAATTAATTTAATAAGTTGAGGTGTCATTTCCTCATACATTTCTATCGTTGTCTCCGAAACTAATTTACGAAGTTCTTCTTTCGTTCTTGGTACCATATTCTCTCTCCTATCCAATATTCCTTACTTTAAAGTCCCTTTCCGCTTCACGCTTCTGGTCTTTTTTCGCAATATCATCACGTTTATCGTATAATTTCTTACCCTTTGCAAGACCTATTTCCACCTTCACAAGGCTGCCTTTCAGATAAACCTTAAGTGGAACAACAGCCATTCCCTTTTCCTTTATCTTACCAAGCAATTTGTTAATTTCTGCCTTATGAAGTAACAGCTTCTTTACACGGAGCGGATCCTTATTAAAAATATTTCCCTTCTCGTAAGGGCTTACATGCATACCATAAATGAATACTTCCCCATTTTCGATGCGAATAAATGCTTCCTTAATAGAGCATTTGCCCATGCGAAGCGACTTCACCTCTGTACCATGTAATGAAATACCTGCTTCATAGGTATCTAAGATAAAGAAATCATGATAGGCTTTTTTATTGTTTGCAATTAACTTAATCGATTCTTTTGACATAATCGTCTATCCCTTTCTATGTAAACCATGCAAGCCACAGACCATCGGAGGACCAAGTGTCTGCAAGCAAACACTTAGTTCCAACACCTGTCTGCGCCCCATGGCACTTATGATTCAAACTCAAAATCAATGGTTCTCTCCAGCCTATTGGCGCCGATTACCCGCACCTCCACAGTCTGTCCAAGTTTATACGTTTTCCCCGTATGCTCTCCAACCATCTCATAGGTATCCTCTATATAATTATAATGGTCATCATACATATTTGTCACGTGAATTAATCCCTCAATCGTATTCGAAAGTTCGACATAAACTCCCCATTTTGCAATACTTGAAATCACGCCCTCAAATGTTTCCCCTATGCGTTCTGCCATATACTCAACCTTCTTGAGCTTGATGGTTTCTCTTTCCGCCTCTTCTGCCAGGCGCTCTCTCTCACTGGATTTCTTAGAAACCTCAGTCAGAATCGCGTCGTAGTGCGCCCTTCGGTCATCATTCATTCTGCCACGCAGATTTTCCTTGATAATCCGATGGATTTGCAGGTCCGGATACCTTCTAATCGGGGATGTGAAATGACAATAATAGGAAGCTGCTAACCCAAAATGCCCTGTATTTTCTGGCGTATATCTTGCCTGCTTCATGGAGCGAAGCGCCAACCTGCTAATCAATGCTTCCTCCGCAGTTCCCTCTACTTTAGCCAGCAATTTCTGAATCTCCTTTGGTCTTACTTCCTTATTGGAAATGTGCAAAGAATGTCCGAAATTGTTGATAAATGTTGCAAGCTTTTTCACTTTATCTTCGTCTGGTGATTCATGCGTCCGATAGACAAACGGAATCTCCTGCCAGAAATAATCCTCTGCCACCGTTTCATTGGCAAGAAGCATAAAATCTTCAATAATCTTCGTCGCCACATTTCTATCATAAGGTTTAATATCTATTGGTCTTCCATTTTCATCTAAAACCATCTTGGTTTCTGGAAAATCAAAATCAATAGAGCCACGTTGTCTACGCTTTTCGCGCAAGATTCCGGAAAGCTCTGCCATCAGTTCAAACATTGGAACCAAGTCTTTATAACGTTCAGTTTCAGCTTCATCTTTTTCTTCCAAAATCTTTTTCACACTGGTGTAACTCATACGCTCATCAATACGTACAACGGTTTCCGCGATTGTATGGTCAATCACGGCACCCTTTTCATTGATTGTCATAATACAACTAAGTGCCAGACGGTCTACACCTGCATTCAAGGAACAAATGCCATTTGATAAGGTATGCGGCAACATCGGAATCACTCGATCCACCAAATACACACTTGTCCCACGTTTCACTGCTTCCCTATCTAGCGCACTGTTCTCCTGCACATAGTTTGTCACGTCTGCGATATGAACACCTAAAATGTAGTTGTTACCATCTCGAGTGATAGAAATTGCGTCATCTAAATCCTTCGCGTCTTCTCCATCAATGGTCACCATCTGCCAGTCGCGCAAATCCATGCGCCCTGCCATATCAGCAATACTTACATCCTTTGCCACACGCTCCGCCTGATTTAACACCTTCTCCGGAAAGCTGGTTGGCAAATCATAGCCTTTGACAATGGACATAATATCTGTACCCGGGTCATTGACATGGCCGATAACCTCTATAACCTTTCCCTCCGGCTTCTTGTTATCTCCACCATATTTTGTAAGCTCCACCACAACCTTATGTCCCGTAACAGCGCCTTTTGAGCGCTCCAATGGAATGAATATATCTTTTACAAATCTCTGATTATCCGGTCTTACAAAACCAAAATTCTTACTCTTCTCAAAATATCCAACCAAGGTTGTTGTGCCGTGAGAAAGCACCTTTGTAATCTTGCCTTCTTTACGTTTGCCAGCCGGCGCTGCCTTAATCACAACCTCCACCTGATCATTATGAAAGGCACCATTCATATCATCCTCTGATATGAAAATATCTTCTGCCTCTCCTTCAATTGTTACAAAACCGAACCCTCGTGCATGGGAGGTAAAAGTTCCCACTAATCGCTTTGCTTCTCCCTTTGAATATTTTCCTTTGGAAGACACATGAACCTTCCCCTCTGCCTCAAGAGAATCCAGCACCTTTTTTAATTCATTTCTCTGGTCCTTCGGAACCTGCAATAGAATGGCAAGTTCCTTCAGCTTCATCGGTACATAGAATTCATCACAAATAAATTCGTAAATAATCTTTTTTCTCTTTTCAAATGTCTGTTCCATCCTATCACTCCCTTTCTATATCGAATAAAAAAACACCCTTACTATTTAAATAAGAGTGTTTCGTCATCTTTTCGTATTCCTAGTTAAATACTTTCAAGTTTAATGCAACTGCTAATAATACAAAAACAATTGCTGCGATTCTTGTAATCTTAACTAAAGCACCTTCCATAGAACGTCCTTTATTTTGTCCCCAGAAAGAACTAGAAGCACCTGCAAGTGAACCAAGTCCGGCTTCCTTACCTTCTTGAAGTAAAACAATCGCTACTAAAACGATACAGTCTATAACAAATAAAATTTTCAATACGATTTCCAAGATTTCCATTTTCTACACCTCCTGCGCATATAACAAAAGTATTTTAACACAAGAGTGTGCTGTCTGCAAGCATTTCTTACTTGTTTTTTCCAAAACAATCTTCAAAACGGTAGATTTCCTCTTCAATACGAAGTAACTGGTTGTATTTTGCCACACGTTCCGAGCGACATGGAGCACCCGTTTTAATCTGACCCGCATTAAATGCTACTGCGATATCCGCAATGATGCTGTCCTCCGTCTCACCTGAACGGTGGGAAATGATGTTGCGATAGCCTGATGTCTTTGCAAGTTCAATTGCAGCGAAGGCTTCCGTCAATGTTCCGATTTGATTCACCTTAATTAGGATTGCATTTGCAACCTTTCTGTCAATTCCCTTGCGAAGACGCCCTGTATTTGTTACAAACAAATCGTCCCCTACCAGTTGAATCTTGCTTCCTAACCGCTTCGTCATCAGGTCCCAACCTTCCCAGTCTTCTTCATCCATTGGGTCTTCAATGGAGATAATTGGAAATTCTGCAATCAACATTTCGTAGTAATCTACCAATTCTTCTGCAGAACGGATGACATCCTCACCTTCAAATACATATTTTTTAAATTCCTTATTATATAATTCAGAGGCCGCCACATCCAACGTGATTGCCACGTCTTCACCAGCCTTATATCCTGCCTTATCGATTGCTTTTACAATATACTGCAATGTTTCTTTGGCATCTTTCAGATTCGGAGCAAATCCCCCTTCATCACCCACTGCAGTATTTAGGTTCTCTTCTTTTAAGATTTTTTTCAATGTATGGTAAATTTCTGCACACATTTGGAGCCCTTCCTTAAAACAACAAGCTCCAACCGGCATAATCATAAACTCCTGAAAGTCCACTGTATTATCTGCATGCTTTCCACCATTTAAAATATTCATCATCGGAATCGGCATTTTCATTGCAGACGCGCCACCCAGATAGCGATATAGTGGGATATTAAGCGCATTTGCTGCTGCCCGCGCAACTGCCATTGACACTCCAAGTGTGGCATTTGCACCCAAGTTTGATTTGTTTGCGGTTCCATCCAGCTTTAACATAATACTGTCTATTTCTGTCTGTTCAAATATATTTACACCAATAAGCTCAGGTGCAATCTTGGTATTGACATTATCGACTGCTCTTGTAACTCCCAGTCCTCGGTATCTTTCCTCACCATCTCGCAGCTCAACCGCCTCAAACTGTCCAGTTGATGCCCCTGAAGGAACGCTTGCCCTACCGTATATGTTTTCTCCTGCCAGCACTTCCACTTCCACCGTTGGATTGCCTCGGGAATCTAAAATTTCTCTTGCGTAAACATCTGTTATTGGCAAATATTGGTACATGTTTTCTTTCCTCCTTGCCAAGATAGTATGCACGATTTTTGCTAAATATATGTTAGAATTTAAAGTTGCAACGGAGATTTAGTTTCTAGACAGAATGGGGATTTGTCATGTGGAAATTTAAATTCGGGGCCCATACAATTTTTTTGAATGCACAGACCCCGTTTTGAACAAAAAAAATGCAATTTTGAGTAATATATTGGACGAAATGGGGTCTAGATAAAAAAAATTGCATTTCCAGACCCCCAAAAACACAAAATAAAACGAAAAATGGGGTCTCAGACACAAAAATTTTCACATAGACCCCCAACAAAAAAGAGTTTGCGAGCAAACTCTTTTTCATAACTATCTTCATTAATCAATCACAATTAACCCCTCAGAGCAAATCACATCAATGACTTGTTTCACATATTTTGCACAGAGTTCATCTGTTTCTGCTTCCACCATAACACGAATCACTGGCTCTGTACCACTTTCACGTACCAAGATACGTCCGTTATCGCCAAGTTCTTCTGTAACTTTTTCGATTGCTTTCTTTACTTCCGGATTTTCTCTTGCTGTCTTTTTATCAGCAACTCTTACGTTCTTTAATAATTGCGGGAAGATGGTTACATCTTCAGTAAGTTTTGAAAGTGACTGTTTCTTTTCCATCATAACTTCCATCAATAATAAAGAAGTTAAGATACCATCACCTGTAGTTGCATATTTGCTAAAGATAATATGCCCGGATTGTTCTCCGCCAAGAGAGAAATTATTTTGCAGCATATTTTCATATACATATTTATCTCCAACGGCTGTTTTTTCATACTTAAGTCCCACTTTATCGCAGGCTTTGTATAAACCAAGGTTTGACATAATGGTGGTTACAATAGTATCCCCATTCAATCTGCCTTGCTCTTTCAAATATTTTCCACATACATAAAGAATCAAATCGCCATCTACAAGATTACCTTGTTCATCGATTGCAAGACATCTGTCTGCATCGCCATCATATGCAAAACCAACATCTAATCCGTGCTCTTTTACATATGCTTGTAATTGTTCGATATGTGTAGAACCACAGTTGCGGTTAATATTTGTTCCGTCTGGTTCACTGTTAATTACATATGTTTTTGCTCCGAGTGCATCAAATACACTTTTTGCGATTGTGGATGCGCTACCATTTGAACAGTCAAGACCCACTCGTTTATCCTTAAATGAACGTGTGGCCATAGCAATCAAGTGTCCAATATAACGATTTCTTCCTGCAGAATAATCCACAGTGCGTCCTATATTTTCTCTTGTTGCATATGGAATTTCACCAATTTCACCATCAATGTAAGCTTCAATTTTATTTTCTACTTCCGCTTCTATTTTGTGCCCTTTGGAGTTAATCAATTTAATACCATTATCGTAAAATACATTATGACTTGCTGAAATCATAATACCACAGTCAAATTCTTCTGTTCGTGTTACGTAAGAAACACTAGGTGTGGTAGTAACGTGTAATAGATATACATCTGCTCCAGACGCTGTGAGACCAGCTGAAAGAGCGTCTTCAAACATATAACTGCTTCTTCTTGTATCTTTGCCGATTACGATTTTTGCTTTATGTTCTTGACCAAAGTACCACCCCAAAAATCTACCTACTTTAAATGCATGTTCTACCGTTAAAACTACGTTAGCTTCTCCTCTGAAACCATCTGTTCCAAAATATTTTCCCATTGTGATTCCTCCCTTTATTTGACTTATGCGCCAAATTTTTGCACAATTTACTTTGTTATTATATAACCATTTGTTTTATTATACAACTGTTTTTTCTTAGACATTCCTGTCGTTTGTAGCATAAAAAAGGAAGTCACAAATTGTTTTGCGACTTCCTCTTACATCTCTTAGTGATGGAATAAACGGATTCCCGTAAATGCCATTGCCATATTATATTTGTTACATGTTGCGATTACATTGTCATCACGAACCGAACCACCTGGTTGCGCAATGTATTTTACACCACTCTTGTGTGCTCTCTCGATGTTATCACCGAATGGGAAGAAAGCATCTGAACCAAGAGACACATCTGTCATCTTATCTAACCATGCACGTTTTTCTTCTCTTGTGAACACTTCCGGTTTTACCTTGAAAATGTTCTGCCATGTTCCTTCTGCAAGAACATCCATGTATTCATCTCCGATGTATAAATCAATAGAGTTATCTCTGTCAGCTCTACCAATGCTATCTACAAACTGCAAGCCCAATACCTGTGGAGATTGACGTAACCACCAGTTGTCTGCTTTTTGTCCTGCAAGACGTGTACAGTGGATACGAGATTGTTGTCCTGCACCGATACCGATTGCCTGCCCTCCTTTTGCGTAGCATACAGAGTTTGACTGTGTATACTTCAGTGTGATAAGTGCGATTGCAAGGTCAATCTTTGCTTCTTCCGGAATCTCTTTGTTGTCTGTCACAACATTTGCTAATAACTCATCATCGATTACGAGCTCATTTCTTCCTTGTTCAAAAACGATGCCAAATACTTCTTTATGTTCAATTGGGTCTGGTTCATAATTTGGATCAATTTCGATAACTGCATAGTTGCCTTTTTTCTTCGCTTTCAAGATTTCCAATGCTTCCGGTTCATATCCCGGTGCGATAACACCATCAGAAACTTCACGTTTGATTAATTTTGCAGTAGCAACATCACAAACATCTGATAAAGAAATGAAATCACCAAAGGAAGACATTCTGTCCGCACCTCTTGCTCTTGCGTATGCACATGCAAGTGGTGATAAATCTTCCACATCGTCCACCCAGTAGATTTTTGCTAAAGTCTCATCTAATGGAAGACCAACTGCTGCGCCTGCAGGTGAAACGTGTTTAAATGATGTAGCTGCCGGAAGTCCGGTTGCTTTCTTCAATTCTTTTACTAACTGCCATCCGTTAAATGCATCTAAAAAGTTAATATATCCTGGTCTTCCGCATAATACTTTAATTGGAAGCTCCCCTTCATTCATATAAATTTTTGAAGGCTTTTGATTTGGGTTACAACCATATTTTAATTCTAATTCTTTCATCCTTATGTCTCCTATCGATTCCTATTATTGATTTTTATTTACAATCTTTGTTTCGTATGCTCCTGTTGCGATATCAATATAACGAACAAATAAAGAAACCTTGTTTTCTTCGTTTAAGCTGTTCCAAAGTAATTCTGTGTAAGCATCCATATCATCTAAAATGTTTACAAGCTTTGGTTCTCCCTCAAAGCTTGGGAGTGGATTTCCATCACATTTGTATGTATGAATGAAATGTCCTTCTCCTGCTACCGGATTGTCATATGTAAATGTATAACGGTTGCAGCATGATGGGTCACCATTGTTGCTCTTTAAAATAGACATTGCATAGTCGTATTTTCCTGCTTCAATGTGCATTACCCCTGAAATACGAGGTGTGTAGTTTGGACCGTCCGGTTCAAATTCTCTGCATCTTAATGATTGCTCAAATGTAAGTTCTTTGTCCATACCATCGTAAATGGTATCTGTCTGGTCTCCGTTTGTTACGATTGTTCTATTTCCTAACACGCGAACCGGTGCATAGATAATCAGGCTTGGGTCTGTCAATTTGGAAGGATCAAACGCCTGCGTACGAATGCCTTCTCCCTCTGTTACAAACACACGGTTTCTGCTGTTTTCACTTCTACCCATAATAAAATATGCAGTTACTGCCTTTTTCCCATCTGGTGTCTTACCGATGATAATACCACGTCCTGGATACGCGTTGCCTTGTAATTCTTTTTCGATTGATAACATTTCCATGAATCATTCTCCTTCTCTTGGGGTAAATTTCCTTTAATATATTAATTATACCTAAAAGCAGGCGTAATTACTAGCCCCTAATTTATTAGTATTACTTCTAAAATTTGCGCATTTGCTCTTCTTCATCCGGCGCCGCCGCGCGAATGGATTTAATCTCCACAAAATAGCCCGCATTTGCATTGATTTCTATCCACACTCTGTCGCCAACCTTATGTCCTAGCAAAGCCTTTCCAATCGGTGATTCTGTACTAACCAGATTCTTGAGAGAATTTCCGCGAACTGTGGTTACAATTTTAAACTCTTCTACTTCATCGTCATCCTCAAAATACAGCTCTACCGTCTTGTTAATCCCAACCTCGTCGTCTTTGGATTCATCCTTTACAACAATTGCCGTCTTAATCATTTTCTCGAGATAACGAATACGGCTCTCATTCTGATTCTTCGCCTGCTTCGCTGCCTTATATTCAAAATTTTCACTCAAGTCACCATGCGCCCTGGCCGTTTTCACATCTTCTAATAATTCTTTTCGAATCACACATTTGCGATGCTCTACCTCTGCCATCATGTCGTCTATGTCTTTTTGTGTCAACTCGTTAAACATACTTTCTGTACCTTTCTTCATTTGGAATCTCTGTGTCGTCAGCCAGGCGCGTTGGGTTTGCGCCGAAGGCGCATTTATAAATGAAATATAGTAACATGGTTTGCTCCCTTATATCCTAGAAATTACCCACAATGGAATATTGGTCATCCATTCCTGCTCTCTATAGTTCGACATAGAGGTACGGATTGCAATATTAGGCTGATATTTATTGCAAAATACTTTTAAACTTTTTGCCCGAAGGTTTTCCTCTGCTTTTACTTCTATTGGAATCACATCCATTCCCTTTTGTACCAAGAAGTCAATCTCACCCTCTGATTTGCTTTCTGAAAAATAATATGGTGTATATTCCGTATCTGATACTAACTGTTGCAACACATATTGCTCTGTCATTGCCCCCTTAAACTCCGTAAAAATCGTATTGCCCTGTAAAATTGATTTGGCGTCCAACTCACTCATGGCTCCTAATAGCCCCACATCCAATAAATATAATTTGAACGCAGAAAACTCAATATAGGCCTTAAGTGGCATGGCTGGTTTACTCACATTATATACCTTTTTAATCAATCCACAATCTTGCAACCATTCAATCGCAAGTTCAAAATCTTTGGCTCTCGCTCCTTCTTTTATTTTCCCAAAGAAAAACTTCTTATTTTCCTTTGCCAGTTGCATTGGAATAGAATTCCATACCATACGAATACGTGGCAATTCATTTTCTGTGGTATGCTTACTAAAATCATCTTCATATAACTCTATAATTCGTTTTTGAAGATACCTTACTTCCGAAAAATCTTTATTGTCTATAAAAGTTGCAACAACTTCAGGCATACCACCAATGAAGTAATACTTCTTTAACCAATCAATATATTTATCTTGAAATACTTCCATCAAGGCCGTATCCTTGTTATCCAATAGCGAAACGAGACCTTCCTCTCCTACGGCTGATAAAAATTCTCGGAAACACAGTGGATGTAGTTCAAGTGTATCCACCTTCCCTACCGGAAAAGAAACCCCTTTATGAATTCCAACTCCAAGCAAGGAACCTGCAGCAATAATTGCATACTCCGGAGCATCCTCACAAAAATATTTCAACGAAGCAATCGCACGAGGATTTTCCTGTATCTCATCAAAAATAATCAACGTTTCCCCCGGAACAATTTTGACGCCCGTTTCAATATTGATTGCCATAAGAATTCTTTCAACGTTATAATCTTGCTCAAATACATCTGCCATATGGTCGTTTCTATCAAAATTCACATACGCCGTATTTTTAAAATATTGCTTTCCAAATTCTTGCATCAACCATGTTTTGCCCACTTGTCTAGCACCCTTTAATATTAAAGGTTTTCTATTCTTACGTTGTTTCCACTGGACTAACTTTTGCATTGCATAACGTTCCATACACATCACTCCATATATAGCATATTATTTCCATTTCATTTATTATTATACATTTTTTCAGACGATGTTCAAGATGTTTGTTACATTTTTTCTGACGAACTTTGTTTTTGATATTGCATTATTTCTGACGAAAATTGTAATTTTTGCGAAACAAGGTAAAACAAGGACGCAATCTCAATTTGAAACTGCGTCCTTTTTGTATAAATTTATTCAATTACTTTTTCACCTAGGATAGTGTCATCACTGTTACCGTGGTCGGCATTCGAGTTATCCGTTACATTATCTGAGTTCTTTCCTTCACTCACCTCTCCATCCTGCGAAGTTTTTGAATCCTGCAAACTATCCGAATTCTCAGTACCTTCACCAGATGTTGACGTTGAACCTTGAGTTTCCTCCTTCGAGTCAGTGGCTGGTTGCGTTGTCGGTTTCATTGTAGTCATAGGTGTCTGTTGAGACGAAGTATCTACTGTATCATCCGACACTCCAGAAGAATTGGTTGGATTACCTATCTGAATCGACTTCTTGCTAGCATCATATCCGATTTTCGTCTCTTCTTTTTCGCTACAGCTTCCCCAGTTTGGAATGATATGAAGTTCCGCATTGTCATTATAACATTCAACCTCAAACTCCAACTGGTTTTCGCTCGCGTTTTCATCAGTGCTCATTTGAATCGTGTAGTACTTTATGCTATCCTCCGACTCCACATCTCCAATCACAATCTTACAATATCCATTTTGTGCATTCCCAGTTGCTTTGATAACAACATGATAGGTTCCCTTAACCAAAGAATACGTATGAATTGTTTGATTTACAGTTGGTGTTACTTTTGTCTGTGTGTTGTTTTCATCCCTTGCAACTGTAATCTCTGCACCATAAGTCGCCGCCACGATCGTATTTGTTCCGGAGGTGATACTGCTCGTAAAATACGCATATGCCGAAAATCCCATTGCTGACAAACAACATACCACACACACAATTGCGACCGCAATTCGCGCGATAAATACCTTTTCTTTTATCCTGCCGTCTTCCGGAACATGTAAATATTCTTCATATATCCTCTTCATGCAGCATTCCTCCTTTCCGTCTCAATCTAAACTAGTTTTTTCCTTCCTGCATTGCCTGTACTGTAATTCCAAGTTCTATGGATGGTGGTGTATTGCCGCGATAATTTGCAGCGTTCCCCACTTCCTTCGGCATGCGAACAATTACAGCCGCAAATGCCTCTCCATTCGCCTGTAAATTATCAGGCTCTGAGGTATAACTGCTAAGCGCAGTTGTTGCCTGCTGCTCAGCCAAACCACGTGCTGAAAGCTTCTGTGCAAGCTCCGCTTCCGTATCAGCGAACACCACGCCAAATTTCAAAAATTCCGGTAGATAAATATCGTGTCCATACACATTCTTTGCTTTTACAATCGTCTGCAGATTTGGAACAACTGCCAAATCATAATTAAATCCTACTGTACCTTTATTTTCTATCTTTAAATAAACCACTTGCACATAGCCCGGCTCATAAAGAGCTTCGTCGTCAAATATTTTTGTATCGGATTTTATCTCTTCATAACCGTTCTCCGTTTTATGAGAGACTACCAAATCAAACTCTGCAAAGTTAAAATTGTTTCTGATTTCCGGCGACTCATCCACAAACCAAGCAATGGATGAACCGGTTCCAAGAATACACCATATCATCATAAGACACACACTGAGGGCTAACGCAACTTTCGTAAATGTTCTTCTCTTCACTGTGCTGTCCCTCCTTTTGCTGTCTCATCTTTCTGTGCCTTCGCAATTATAACGATTACGAATACAAGCACAGAACAACCAAGCCCAATTATCCACAGCCAATAGTCAGCCCTATCACCAGTCTGGGTTCGACCGTCATCAATCTCTTCCACCATGAATTCCCAATCGAGGTATCCCACTAGTTCCTTGTAATTATTATCCAAATCTACCGGAACCTGAAGTACCACTGACAACTCCGCTTCTCCACCCGATGCAAGGACACCAAGTGCCTGCCACTCTGTAAGTTGCGCTGTCTGGTCCGCTGTTGCTTCAAAAAGCGATGTGTCAGTCGCTTTTTCCACATAAAGATTTAATTTCGATAAGAAATCTACAGAGTTTTCATGTGCACCTAATGCACGCATGGAAATCTTCACGCTTTTCTTCGCATTATTTCTTACCGTGATATTCTGTGAAATCGTATCGCCTGGCATGACATCCTTAAAATTCGGAAACAAATCCGTCGGAGAATAGTCACTGCCTGGTTCAAAAATAAATTTCCCTGAATCACCGCTATAAATTACATTTCCATCTGTTGCAAAAACAGGCATGGCAACAGTGAAAAGCATTATTAAAGTCAAACATAATCTAGTCAATTTTTTCATACTGCACCATCCCTTATTCCTGTGGCCAGCCAGATGCCGTAAAAGTATCTGTGCCTTCTACAGGATTGTTTTCGCTCTGCACGGCATGGGCTACTACTGATAAGGTCAATGTCTTGCCAAGATAACTGTTATCCACCTTGCTGCCGACAATCTCCACTTTAGTAAATACATCAGGTGTAGTTTCACCAGGCTCAACAATACCTTTGTAATAGTACCATCCGTCTGCATACTGCCAGTTGCTTTCGTCAATATTCAATTTAAAACAGTCCTCTGCTGAAAGCTCCAGCGAATCCACCCCGTAAACTAGTTTCACACGCAAGTAAAATGGATGTTCACAAATATTTTCCACGCTGACCTTCTTACTCACAACATCCCCCGGCACAATGTAAACGCCCTCCTCCGGAAAAGCTGTACCTTGGTCGGTGGTTTCGTGAATCATAAACTGAATATTACCGGAGGTCACAACGTTGGTAGCCTTACCGACTGTGGAGTAATACGCCAGAGTAGTCTGGGTGTAAAATGTAAATGCTATGGCAATATATGCTATGGTTAGAAATTTTAGTCTAAGCTTTCCCATGTGTAACCTCCTTGTTTTAATTCTAAAATTGCTTGTCATTCATGGCATGCTCTGAGAGCACCATTTAACCAGCAATCAAAAGGCACAATGTAAATTACTTCTTTCATCGGTAGTTTGTTCCGACTTTTGTATACCCATAGTTTGTTTTAGTCATATTGTTCGTATGGAGAAAAAGTGAGCAAAATCTAACCAGAATTGCAACTTTTTTTTGCTTCTGTTGAGCAATTTTGTTCGTATTCTATAAAATTGGTTTTTTTCTAACCAAATCTCGCGGTTTTTCGGTTAGATTTGACTCGCTTTTTTCGCCGTGCGAACAATTGAAGTGCTTATGCCCTTTGATTGCCGCCTATCCCTCACGCTTGTGGGAGGGATAGGACGGACTTTGGATAATTAGTAGCTACCGTTAATGGTAGTTGTAGCGGTGTTGCCGCTGATTTTTGTTGTTCCGTCGAGAACGGTGTTCTCAAGAGTCAATGTTGCATTAACAGCGGTACCACGGAATATAATGACAGCATCACCATCGTTGCATTCGGACTTCAATGTACTGTTGGAAATTTTGAAGACTTCAGCAAAATTCTCCACGTTACCCGAGCTTGCACCAAAGCGAACTGCATATCCCTTTACATTGAATTGAGAGTTGGACACAGTCACAACTTCACATTGGTTCAGGTTAATACCATTCTTACGTAGGAATTGATGTTGCCAAAGATAAGCATGATTGCTTTATCACAAACTCGGATGGAGAAGTTCTTTTTAAGTCCTTTACTATCTCCAATAATCACGAGGGATTCGAAACCTTATTCCAAAGAATCAAATCTTTATCAGATGATTTAACTAAAGTAAAAGTAGGGCTTGAAGCCACTGGACACTATAGTTACAATCTTCTGGGATTTCTTCTTGATAAAGGTTGCCCGACCTTTGTTATCAACCCGTTACATACAAATCTTTACAGAAAAAGTCTAAGCCTTAGAAAGACGAAAACGGATAAAGTTGATGCCCATACAATCGCTTCTATGATTATGTCTGATGTGAACTTAAAGTCCTACTCAGACACATCTTACCACAACGAAGAA
>JAZNXJ010000055.1:0-54030 GCA_045593805.1 Faecalimonas sp. | reverse complement strand
TACTTTGCAAAGTGTTTTAGCAGACAATTTAGAAGTGTTAGTCCTTGCACGAGAGTATAATGTAAACTATATACTCATTGATGATAATTACGAAATCAATATTGATTTATAACGACAAATTTGAAGTTATAGGAGCATTATATATGATTGAAATATCATTTGTATTCGTTGAATTAGTTTATACTGCAATTTGGATAATAATCAGATTTGCTATATGGATTAAGAAAAAACATATAGACTGGAAGCGAGAAGTAGTTTTGTTACTGATGTATATTAACTTGGCGGTTATTATTCGATTTGTTTTTTTTCCTATGTCCAAATTAGATGGTCAAGTTCAGCCGCTTATATTTGATATTGCGACAGCATTTCCGTTTAGAGTCAATTTGTTTCCACTAGTGAATTTATTTGACTATGATAATAAACGAGACCTTTTATTAAATGTGATTGGAAATGTTGCGATGTTTATTCCGAGTGGAATCGTTTTGCCGATTATATATAAGCGACTTGATTCATTTGTAAAGGTAATTTTAGTTGGTGGTAGTATCTCACTTTGCATTGAAATCATCCAATTACCATTTAGTGTGAGAGCATCCGATGTGGATGATTTGATTTTGAATACGGTCGGTGTAACTATAGGGTATGGAATTTACGCCTTGATACGTTCTGTGAGAAGAACAGAGAAATAACTGTGAAAATTTCAGTCTTGTGGAGAGATTGAAAGCATGCAAGAATTTGAATTTTAAGGAGAATATGCGATGAAACTCTATGATATTTCTCAAGAGGTTTTTTGCTGTGAAGTATATCCTGGTGACCCTGTCCCAGAGAAAAAAGTGCTGAAATCAATGCAGCAAGGTGATGTGTATAATTTGACTGCATTTAGTATGTGTGCACACAATGGTACACACATAGATGCACCCTTTCATTTTATTAAAGATGGAAAAACAGTTGATGAGATAGGCTTGGATGCATTTGTAGGAATGACTTATGTGACAGAACGTCATGGGATTATCACTGAAAATGATGCCACGGAAATAATTGAAAAAGCAAAAGAGCAGAACCCCGAAGCAGCTAAAAGGATTTTGATTAAAGGAAACGTTGAAGTGTCTATAGAGGCTGCAAAAACATTTGCAGCTTCAGATGTTTTGCTTTTGGGAAATGAACCCCAAACAATCGGACCACAAAAAGCACCAATGGCAGTACATCTTGCACTTTTGGGTGCGAATGTCGTCTTGCTTGAAGGCATTCGATTAGGTGATGTTTGTGAAGGTGTTTATTTGTTAAATGCTGCCCCGCTGAATTTAGCGGGTTCGGATGGTTCGCCATGCAGAGCTATATTGATAGATATGGATGAGAGATAACTTTCAGTTTGTCTAAGTGACAAATTGCAATTTAAGGTATTGCGAGAGTTCTACTTCAGTGCTATACTCCAGTTACAAAGTCATACTATGTTGTAAGGGTAACGATGTAATCCTGAAAACACCATAAAAAGGCAAAAACAGATATTCTGAGAAAGCCCAAGAATTGAATAAGAAAATTTAATGACATAGAAGACTTTGTAAAAATGCAGAGTCTTCTTTTTATGCGTGAAAACCCAAGAAAGAAGGACCTAAAAAGGGATTTATCTTCCACCTCTCTCATTAATCCCCCTTCGGGAAAGGAAGAGGAAAGGGAAGAAGTAGGCAGCCCAGAAAAGACCTTGTTATTTACTGGGTATTTCCTTTTAGAATCCCCTTATATCCTTATAAAATCAACGTTTTTCCCATTTTTCCATTCATCCTTCTTGATATTTCGGAGATAAGAACCAAGCCAATAACAGAAGAAGTTGGCGAGGAAGGAGGGGGAAAGAAAAGGAGATTCTCATTCTATCTTATGAAGTCTCTTTAAATCAGATCAAGAGCTGCCCTGTTGGATCTGAAAGGAAGAGGAAGAAAAAGAAAAAATGAGAAGCAAAGGGAGAAAGGGCGAGTAAAAAAGGAGAAAAAGAGAGAGTGCGGGAATTTGCCTTTTCGAGAATGGCTAGGTTTGCCCCGTGACATTGGATAAAGTGACAGTAAAAATGTAATAGCAAGTAATAAAAGGCACAGGCCTTCCATATATTAAAAATATGGGAGGCTTGTTTTATGTTCAGAAAAGTGAAAAAATTTTTAGCAGTTTTAACTATTTTAATATTATTTCCATATATTGTTACGGTTTTTGCCAATGGAAAAAATGTAAACGGTAGCAAAGAGACGGATAAAAAAGATGCACTCTTAAAAGAGCATTGTATCGGCCTTTTGGCAAAGGAGGTTTCAGCAGATTATGAGGAGGAAATGCTGAAGGTACAAGCATTGCTGGTCCGCACAACGGTTTACAACGAGATAGAAAAACTTGGAGAAGATATTTTAAAACAGGAAGGTTTCGGAGATATCAGCGAGGTTGAAGGCTCTTGGTATAAGAAATTAGAAAAGATATGGGATGAAACGGAAGGCGAAGTCGTCATGTATCAGGACAAACTGGCGCTTGTACCGTTCCATCAGGTGAGTAATGGGAAAACCCGCATCGGTTCGGAGGTTCTGGGAAGTGAAGACTATCCGTATTTGAAAATGAAGGAATGCCCGAAGGATGTGGAAGCAGACAGGCAGATGGAGAGTAAATTTATCCAGGTCACAGGTGCAAAAGTAGACAAATACGATAGCGCCGGATATGCGTTGAATGTGACAGTGGGTGAGGAAAAAATCAATGGAGAAAGCTTTCGGGATACATATGGACTTGCCTCCAGTTGCTTTGAATTTCAGGCATTTGAAAATAATACGCGAGTTGTAACAAAAGGTGTTGGACATGGTCTGGGACTTAGTCAATATACTGCCAATGAAATGGCAAAAGAAGGAAAAACATACAAAGAAATTTTGCAATTTTTCTTTGAGGGAACAGAGGTCAAAGAGGTTGCAGAAATTTTGTGGAATGTAGAATAAGCACATCATTTTCTGGCAAAAATAAAGCCAGAGGTGATAAATATGAAAAAAGAAAGAAGTGCGGCAGTTGGTCTTGTGGTTGGATTTGTGGCAATGATTGCAATTGTAGGTGCCATTACGTATAGCAATTACGAGGGAAAAGTCGAGGATAAACAGGCAAAAGCAGAAGAGGAAAACCAAGAACAAAATATGCAGGCAGAGAACGAGAGAGAGGAAGAGTCCCAGAGCGCCAATACGGGAGATGTACAGGCAGAGATTGAGGAACATCCGGAGATTATAGAACCGGAAATCGATATTATCGAACCATCTATACAAGAAAGTCCGTTAGTATTCTCAGAAGAGGATGTTTTATCTTGGCCAGTAGATGGAAATGTGCTCATCCCATTTAATATGGAACAAACCGTTTACTTTGCTACATTAGACCAGTACAAATATAATCCGGCAGTTATTATCGCAGGAGATGTTGGAGAGGAAGTGTGGGCCGCAACCGATGGTAAAGTAACTTCCATTAGGGAGGATGCGCAGACAGGAACAACTGTGACAGTGGATTTGGGTGACGGTTTCGAAGCTATATATGGGCAACTAGGTGAAATCCATGTAAAAGAAGGTGACCGCATAGAAGAAGGAGTCTTAATCGGATATCTTGGAGAGCCAACAAAATACTATAGTGTGGAAGGATGTAATCTGTATTTTCAGTTATTGAAAGATGGGGAAGCAGTAGATCCATTGCATTATTTGGATGTATAAAGGGAGGGCGTATTTCGATAGAAATACGTCCTTTTATAAACCCAAAAGTTCACAAAGAGAACACATTTTTTACAAATTTTAGACAAACAAGAGGTATAGAATTGATAAAATAAAGAACAAAAAAGAAAGGAAATTAAAACATGTATATTTTAAAAAATGCTTTGAAAAGTATTTCAAGATCGAAAGGAAGAAATGTATTAATCGGGATTATTGTGTTAGTGATATCCGTGGCGGCTTGTATTGGTTTGTCTATTCAGAATGCGGCAGAGGATGCAAGGGAGGCAACTCTGGAGGGAATCACTATCACCGCACAGATATCAGTAGACAGAAATGCCATGATGTCAGATATGAGAGAGAACTTGCAGCCTGGCGAGGATGGAGGAATGCCTTCTTTTGATAAGGATTCTTTTCGTGAAAATATGAATGCAATTGAAGAACTTACAATTGACGAGATGCAGAAATATGCAGATTTGGACATGGTAAAATCTTTCTATTATACCATGTCGGTATCCATGAATGGTTCTGAATTAGAAGCTGTGTCAACGACTACTTCAGATGACGAAGAGGAGACAGATAATGCAGAAAATAGCAACCCAAATACACAAGGTATGCAAGGCTTTGGCGGCGCAGGTATGGGAATGTCGGAGAATAAGGGTGGTAAAGGCTTTAGACCAGGTTCTATGGGGCAGCAAGGTGATTTTACATTAGTTGGTTACAGCAGTGACGAGGCAATGGAAGGTTTCTTGGATGGAACATGTACGATCGTGGATGGAAATGTTTTCGAGGAAGGCACGAAGGAATATCACTGTATTATCACAGACGAACTTGCTACATACAACGATATCAGTGTGGGAGACACCATTAAAATTACAAACCCAAATGATGAAGAAGAAGTTTATGAATTACAAGTTGTTGGTACATATAACAATGCGCAGTCTACCGTGACAAGCGGTGGATTTATGCAGGGATTTTCTACGTCCTCAGATGCGGCGAATCAAATTTACTTAAGCTACAATGCTTTAAGTGCAATCGTTTCTACCTCTTCAGAGAATGCAGAAGAAACAACTGATGAAAATACAGGTATCACAAGAACAACTGCACTTCCAGAACAGACTTCAGGAACCTATGTATTTGCAACAGTTGAAGATTATGAGAAGTTTTCGACCGATGTATATGAAGCTGGATTGTCAGAGGACTACACTGTAAGTTCCAGTGACGTGACACAGTATGAGAACAGCTTATTGCCATTGAAAAACCTAAGTCAGATGTCTATGTATTTCTTAATCGTAGTGTTTGCAATCGGCGGAATTATTCTGGTTGTTTTAAACATCTTTAATGTCAGAGAACGCAAATACGAGGTTGGTGTTCTTACTGCAATTGGTATGAAGAAGAGAAAAGTAGCATTCCAATTTATATTAGAAACCTTAATTGTAACAATTGCATTTGTTGTAATTGGAGGTGGAATTGGAGCAGTAACCTCCGTTCCGGTTACTAACAGCCTTCTGGCATCGCAGATAGAGGCACAAGAAAGTCAAATGAAAAATGATGGAGAAGCATTTGGTAGAGATACGAATTTTGACCGAGGAAGTATGCCTGGAAATATGGGTGGCGGTATGCCTGGTAATATGTCAGATATGGAGGAGAGGCCTGGATTTGTGGGTGGTGCTGCAAACTATGTGCAAGAGGTATCGTCTGCAACCGATTTGGGCGTGCTGTTAAAATTACTTGGTATCGGTGTGTTGTTGGCATTAATTGCAAGTGCAGCATCCGTGATATTTATCACCAGATATGACCCATTAAAGATTTTGGCAAACAGAGATTAAGGGAGGAGGCGTTGATATGTCATTATTAAAAATAGAAAATATTTGTTATTCCTATGACAAAAGAAGAAATGTATTAAACAATATATCCTATGATTTTGAAGCAGGAGCAATCTATGCTATCGTGGGTAAATCCGGTGCCGGAAAGACGACCATGCTTTCTCTTCTTTCGGGACTCGCAGAGCCGACAGCAGGGAAAATCTATTACAAGGACCAAAATATCGCAAAAATGAATAAATATGCTTTCCGAAGTAAATGTGTAGGGGTTATTTTCCAAAACTTCAACCTGCTGTCTAAGTTAACGGCAGTAGAAAATGTAGTACTATCTATGGAAATTTCAGGAATGAAGGAAAAGGATAAGAAACAAAAAGCATATGAGCTTCTGGAGAAAGTGGGTTTAGACAAGGATGAAGCAGACAGAAGAATCCTGAAGCTTTCAGGTGGTCAGCAGCAGAGAGTTGCAATTGCAAGAGCGCTTTCCTATGACCCTGACATTATTCTGGCAGATGAACCAACCGGTAATCTGGATGGAGAAACCCAGAATGAGATTATGGATATTTTTAAGAGTTTGGCGGAAGCGGGGAAATGCGTGATTATCGTTACCCACTCACCAGAAGTAGCAGAGATGGCTGATTTGGTGTATGAGATAAAAAGAGAACCAAAAAAATTTAAATCTAGATAGGGGGAAGTAAAGTGATTGAGGTAAAGAATCTCGTAAAGAAATACGGGGACCATTTAGCAGTTGACAACTTAAGCTTCACTGTGGAAAAAGGTCAAATCTATGGATTTCTTGGACCGAATGGGGCAGGAAAGTCTACAACAATGAACATTATGACGGGATATCTTGGCGCAACAGAAGGTCAGGTTCTTATTAATGGGCATGATATTTTGAAGGAGCCGGAGGAAGCAAAAAAATGCATCGGTTATCTTCCGGAAATTCCGCCGTTATATATGGATATGACTGTTTGGGAATATCTGAAATTTGTTGCAGAGCTAAAGAAGATTAAGAAGGCAGAAATTGACGGAGCTGTATATGAGGTTTTAGAGTTGGTTGGTCTTGAGGATGTGGAAAAACGTCTGATTAAGAACCTTTCCAAAGGATATAGACAGCGTGTAGGACTTGCACAGGCAATTATCGGTTTTCCGGAGATTATTATTTTGGATGAGCCAATGGTAGGTCTTGACCCACTGCAAATTATTGAAATTAGAGAGCTGATTCGTAAGCTGGCTGAAGAACACACCGTTATCCTAAGCTCGCATATCCTTGCAGAGGTACAGGAAATGTGTGATTACATCATGATTATTTCAAAAGGGAAGCTGGTGGCAAGTGACACACCGGCAAACCTGGAAAAGATGATGGGTACGACAGAAAAGATTACCGTTGAGGTGGAAGGCGAACGTGATGATGTGGAAGGTGTACTTACTGCACTTGGCGAGGAAACTGCCTGGACAATCCGGGCGGGTGAAGAAGGCATTTGGATAGCTGACATCGAGACAAAAGCGGGAGATATTCGTAAGGAACTGGCTCATGCATTTGCAAGTGTAGGCTGCTTGCTTTTGACACTCAAGAAAGAAAGTATATCTTTGGAAGACGTATTCTTACAACTCACTGAAAAGGAACCGCAATCTGAGTCTCAAGAGGATGATAATGCCGTTTCTGAGAATGAAGAAGATGAATATGATGAAGAATGGGATGATGAGGAGGAAGTAGAAGATGCTGGCGATTTATAAAAGAGAGTTAAAATCCTATTTCCAGTCTATGATTGGATATGCGTTTATTGCATTTTTAATGTTGTTCATGGGAATTTATTTTACGGCATATAACTTAAATTCTGGGTATCCGTATTTTTCCTATGTACTTTCATCAACCATGTTTATATTCTTGGTTGCTGTACCGGTTCTTACCATGAAATGTTTTGCAGAAGAACGCAAAAGCAAGACTGACCAATTGCTTCTTACAGTACCGGTAAATGTTTTTGAAATTGTATTAGGTAAGTACCTTGCAATGGTTACTGTGTTTTTAGTCCCTGTAATATTATCCTGCATTTATCCGCTTGTGATTAAAGCGCAAGGAGTGGCGTATTTGAAGGTGGATTATGCGGCAATTCTAATGTATTTTGCAATTGGTTGTGTTTATATTGCAATTGGGATGTTCTTGTCAGCTCTGACAGAGAGCCAGATTATTGCTGTAGTCAGCACATTTGCAACGTTGCTTGTATTGTATTTATGGAGTGGAGTTTTGAGCTTCCTTCCAAGCGAACCTATTTACAATTTAATTGGAGTAATTGTCATTATTCTCCTTATCGGATATCTTATTTACGACATTACAAAGAACTGGGTTATCGGCGGTGGAATTATGGCTGTTGGGACACTTGCGTGTGTGATTACATACCTTGTGAATAGCAGCAAGTATTCAAGCCTTTTAGCAACATGGCTTGGTAAGCTGGATTTCGCAACCATGCTTGAAGGTGTAATTAGTAACAATTTATTTGATGTAAGTAATTTAGTTGTCTGTGTGTCAGTTGTATTCCTGTTGGTGTTCTTAACTGTACAGTCTATCCAAAAGAGACGTTGGAGTTAGGGGGTGTAGGATATGAAGAAGGTAAAAGAAATGTTTCAAAGCGTACAATCACGATATGGTTCATATAGTACACTCTTGACAGTCATTGTCATTGCTATTGTTATTATGGTGAATATGGTTGCAGGACAGTTTCCGACAAGCTGGAGAAATATTGACTTAAGCAGTAATCATTTATATGAGATTACCGACCAAAGTAAAGCATTATTAAAAAGTTTAGATAAAAAAGTGGAGATTCACATATTGGCGGAAAAGGATTCTACCGATGAACGAATTAAGATTTTTCTTGAAAAATATGCAGGGCTGTCAAAAAAGGTTTCTGTGAAATGGACAGATCCGGTACTTCATCCGGCGGTATTGTCTGAGAATAATGCGGAGGCTAATACAATCGTTGTTTCCTGTGAGGATACAGGGAAAAGTGCTCAAATTTCATTGCAAGATATGTTCACATATGACGAATCTTATCTCTACTACTATGGGGAATATATGGAAACTGGATTTGATGCAGAAGGTCAGCTTACAAGTGCGGTTAATCAAGTAGTAAATCAGAGTACACATAAGATTTATTACACAACAGGTCATGGAGAAACGACACTTGGAACAACTCTTACAGATTTAATGGATAAATCGAATCTGACCACAGAAGAAATCAATACCTTGTTGGTAAGTGAGATTCCGGAAGATTGTGAAGTATTATTCTTCTATGCACCGACTACCGATTTAGTGGAAAGTGAAAAGACGATTATTTCCGAATATATGCAGGCTGGCGGAGATGTCATTCTTGTTTTGTCTGATACGGAAAACGACACTCCGAATTTGAATGCCCTTATGAAAGAGTATGGCATGCAAAAGGTTAGTGGTTATATTGCAGATGCGCAGCGTTCATTACAGGCAAGCCCATATTATATTATGCCGATACTGAATCTCAGTGATAACATGGCTACTGGAATCGAGTCGGAAATGGTATTGCTCGTAAATGCGCAGGGTATGCAAACTGTTGCTCCAACTAGAGATACCATTACGATAGAAGAATTTATGACAACCTCAAGTAATGGGTATGCAGTAACCACAGTCTCACAGACACAAGGAACCTATGTACTTGGTGCAACTGCTACAGAAGGAGATTGCTCCTTTACGGTAATTACTTCTGAAACGATGATAGATGAAGCCCTTACTAGCATGTATGCAACTTTGGAAAACAACACACTGTTCATGAATGCGGTGACGAGTAATTTCGATGATGTAAGCAATGTATCTATCGAGACAAAGAGCATGGAAATTACGTACAACACAATGAAGTATACAGGCATTTCCACATTGGTGGTTATCTTCGGCGTGCCGGCCAGTATTCTTATCGTAGGATTTGTAAACTGGCTGAAACGTAGAAAGGCGTAGGTGACAAGATGAAAAAATACAAATCAATGATAATTTTATTGGCAGTATTTATTGTTATTTTTGCTCTCTACTTTGTGATGAAAGTGGTAAATGAGAATCAAGGGGACAATGACATAGAAGAAACTATTATGGTAACTGATTTTGATGCCTTAGTGTCTTTGGAATATACAAATGGAGAGACAACCATGTCGTTTGTAAAAGAGGAGGGTACATGGAAGGTCAAAGAAAATGACGAAATTACGCTAGATTCGGATTCTGTGGAAACGATTGCTAACACACTTTCACAGGTAGCAGCCGTGCGAGTGTTGGAAGGTGCAGATGAGCTCGCAAGCTATGGATTAGACAAACCTGCATATACAATTACGATGGAAAGTGAAACAGGCGTTACTATGACACTTTATATCGGAGAAGCGGCAGGAGACAACTATTATGCAACTACAAACGACAAGGTGGTTGTATATACCATTGGAAGTTCTGCGGCATCGGTGCTGGAGTTTGATGTAACGACTCTTGAGGCTGAGGAAGAGACATCCGAGGATACAACGGAAGATGCGGTGGAATAGACTGGTGAGGATTTATTGGAACAGTTGGGTCTATGGAGATTTTTTGTACTCCTAGACCCTTTTTTAAAAGAGATATTGCTCTTTTTTCAGAGTTTTGGGTCTATAGAAAAATATTGCCTCGTGAGACCCTGAAAATCATAAAAATCAGGGTCTGAGAGTGAAGAAAATTTGTATAGACCCTCGATAGGCTAAAACAAGTAAAAATACCAGTGATTTTTCAAGGCAACGGGGTCTGGAGCACAAAAAAATCTCTATAGACCCCAAACACCATAAATACAGAAAAGCCCGGACGTGAGTCCGGGACTTTGTCTACACTCTGATACTTGTTTGTACAAATTGTACAAACAAGTTTTGCTATTATATCACATAAAAATATAACGAAATATAATGACAAACACTTCCGCCCATTACAAACAAGTGAAAAATTTCATGTAGCCCAAAGTGCTTAAATTTTTTCTCGAACCACGGAATCTTTAGGGCATATATAACTCCACCAATAGTATAGATAATCCCGCCGGCAAGAAGCCACCAGAAAGCAGCAGGGTTTACACCGCTGTATAATCTTGGGAGAGCCACAATGCAGGTCCACCCCATTCCTATATACAATATAGAAGAAAACCATTTCGGGCAGGTCACCCAGAAGGCTTTAATAATAATTCCGATTAAGGCAAAACTCCAGATAATTGAAAGAATAACAATTCCAAAGGTTCCCCGAATTACAAGAAGACAATACGGAGTGTAGGTTCCGGCAATCAAAATGCAAATCATCATATGGTCAATCTTTTTCAGAATTTTATTAATCTTTTCCGAGATATCATAAAAATGATAGGTGTAGCTTGCCGCATATAACAGAACCATGCTTGCAATGTATATAATAGAGGAAGCAAGTACAAGGTTAGAGCCATGTGCTGCTTTTATAATAAATGGAACGCCTCCGATTAAAGATAGCAACATTCCTAGATAATGTGTAATTGCACTTCCCGGATCTTTAAATATTTTCACAGTCATTATTTATACCTCCTCAAGATGTAAATATACAGAACTTGCAACGTAGTATTTAAAACTACATTATATCATATGAAGATACTACAACAATTATGTAAGAAATGCAAGCAATTTTATTTACATTTTTCTTAAAAAAGTCTAAAATATAATTGGTATTATAAATTTTATCATTAATGAAATAAGGAATATGACCAGATGAAATATTACGTAGACTTAAATAAAGAAGAGTTTGCATATATGCAATTATATAAACAAATGAAGAAGGACATTGTTGAGGGTGTGCTTCCCTTTGGAAGTAAGCTGCCATCCAAGCGTCTGCTTGCAGAAGAAACGGGGGTGAGTGTGATTACCGTGGAGCATACCTACTCCATTCTTTGCGATGAGGGATATATTGAGGCGAGGCAACGAAGTGGATATTTTGTGATTTATCGTGAGAGTGATTTTCATGTCGTGGGGCAAAGTCACATGGCAGAGGGTGACTTGAGGTATGACAGTGCGTTGATGGATAGTAATGCAGCTCGTGACGAGTATCATCACTTGCCATCTCATGAACCGTCCCATGGTAAAACGAAATGTGATTTTCCGTTTTCTGTCCTAGCGAAAACCATGCGTCGTGTACTAACAGACTATGACAATGAAATACTTGTAAAGTCACCAAATCATGGTTGTCAAGAGCTTCGAGAAGCGATTTCTTCTTATCTGAAAAGAACCAATGGGATAATTGTCGAACCAAAGCAGATTATTATTGGTTCCGGAGCAGAATATCTTTATAGTCTGATTGTGCAATTACTTGGAAAGGATAGGGTGTTTGCGTTAGAGAATCCTTCTTATCATAAAATACGACAGGTCTATGAGGCAAATGGTGTTACTTGTGATATGTTAGAGCTTGGTCACGATGGAATTAAGACAAATGATTTGCAGAAAACAAATGCTACAGTTCTACATATCACACCATTTAATAGTTTCCCGAGTGGAGTGACTGCGAGCATATCGAAGAGGCAGGAATATTTGCGCTGGGCGGATAGCCGGGATGGATATATTATTGAAGACAACTATGATTCGGAACTTACAGTTTCCAAAAAGAATGAGGATACAGTTTTTTCCCTTGCAAATAATAATACGGTCATTTATTTAAATACATTTTCTCAAACCATAGCTCCGTCTATGCGTATTGGTTACATGGTTTTGCCGGAGATTCTGGTTGAAAAGTTTGAGAGAGAATTGGGATTTTATTCATGCACGGTTCCGGTGTTTGAACAGTATGTGCTTGCCGAACTCATTCGAAGTGGAGATTTTGAACGACATATTAATCGTGTGCGCCGCGCCAGAAGAAAAACAAAATAAATCTGGTTATATAAAAATTTCCTAATTTGGATATTTTTCTATTACCAACAAAAAGTATAATGGGACTCATGAATAACATCTAAAGGAGAGAATTTTATGTCATATAAAAGAGTACTTACGATTCAAGATATTTCCTGCGTGGGACAATGTTCACTTACAGTAGCACTTCCAATTATCTCAGCATGCGGTGCGGAAACATGTGTACTTCCATCAGCAGTGTTATCCACACATACAGGAGGATTTACAGGGTATACATTTCGTGATCTTACAGAAGATATGCCAAGTATTAAAGACCACTGGGTAAAAGAGAATCTGAAATTTGATGCGATTTATACAGGTTATCTTGGAAGCACAAAACAGATAGATTATGTGGCCGATATTATGGCAGCCGTAGGAAATGAAGATTGTGTGAAGGTAGTTGACCCAGCTATGGCAGATAACGGGAAATTATACTACGGTTTCGACATGGATTTCGTAGAAAGCATGAAAGGTCTCTGTGCAAAGGCAGACTATGTGATGCCAAACATCACAGAAGCATGCTTCTTGACAGGAGTAGAGTACAAGGAAGAATACGACAGAACTTATGTGGATTTATTACTTGATAAATTAACCGCATTGGGATGTAAGAATATTATCTTCACCGGAATCTCTTATGAAGCAGGTAAGACCGGTGTGGTTGTACTGGAAAATGAAGAATATTCATATTATGAACACGATAAACTTCCAAACAGTTGCCACGGAACAGGAGACATCTATGCATCCGCATTTGTGGGCGCACTTATGAGAGAAAAAACTGCTTTTGAGGCAGCAAAGATTGCAGCTGATTATGCAGTAGAATGTATTAAGTATACGGCAGAATTAGATAATCACTGGTATGGAGCAGCATTTGAACCGGTGCTTGGAAAGTTGATTGATGCGCTAGGAGAATAAAGGACAATATTTGTTGTAGAGTCGAATAAGTTATAATAAAAAAGTTCACATCTTGATTGATGTGAACTTTTTTCGAGGGTTTTAGTAATTTTCAGCTTTTCTTTCGAAATAAGCTTTAGGGTGAGCACATGTTGGGCAAACCTCAGGAGCTTCTTCGCCTAAGTGGATGTAACCTCAGTTGCGACTTTTCCATCCTAATGGAGATTCCCCCTTAAATGTGTTACCTTCTTGTAAGTGTTTTAATAATCTGTTGTAGCGTTCCTCATGAGATTTTTCTACAGCAGCTACCAAACGGAATTTTGTAGCTAATTCTGGAAAGCCTTCTTCATCAGCTTCTTTTGCCATACGAGCGTACATATTTGTCCACTCATCATTTTCACCTTCTGCAGCCCAGATTAAGTTTTGAGCTGTATCACCTAAGCCGTGGAATTCTTTGAACCACATTTTAGCATGTTCTTTTTCTTGGTCAGCTGTTTCAAGGAAAAGAGCAGCGATTTGTTCAAAACCGGCTTTTTTCGCTACAGATGCAAAATAAGTGTATTTATTACGAGCCTGAGACTCGCCTGCAAATGCTTCCATTAAATTCTTTTCTGTTTTTGTTCCAGCGTATTTAGACATAGTATATATCCTCCTAAAATTTATATCTTTTGTATTCTTATGCTTCTTCGAAAACTTCTTTTCCTAAACTACACCATGGGCAGAGCCAATCTTCCGGCACGTCCTCCCATGCAGTTCCTGGTGCTACACCGTTATCCGGATCACCGATTTCTGGATCATATTCATATCCACAAGGACAAATATATTTCATAATGTTCGCTTCCTTTCTTTACTGATTCTTTTATAAATGCCAAGCAGTTCGAATTACGCGAAGTAGCGTTTGAGCAATCCTTCGAATGCTTTGCCGTGTCTTGCTTCATCGCGTGCCATCTCATGCACAGTGTCGTGGATAGCGTCAAGGTTCTGAGCTTTTGCACGTTTTGCAAGGTCAAACTTACCAGCTGTTGCGCCGTTTTCAGCGTCAATTCTCATTTCAAGGTTTTTCTTTGTGCTGTCAGTTACAACTTCACCAAGAAGTTCAGCAAATTTTGCTGCGTGTTCTGCTTCTTCCCAAGCAGCCTTTTCCCAGTATAAACCGATTTCAGGATATCCTTCTCTATGAGCTACTCTAGCCATTGCAAGGTACATACCAACTTCTGTACATTCACCTTCAAAGTTCGCTCTTAAATCCATAATGATGTCTTCGCTAACACCTTGTGCAACACCTACAACGTGTTCTGCTGCCCATTCTCTTTCCCCAGCTTGTTCTTTGAATTTATCTGCTGGAACCTTACATTGTGGGCACTGAGCTGGTGCCGCATCTCCTTCGTGTACATAACCACATACTGAACAAACAAATTTTTTCATAATTATTGTCTCCTTTTTAACTATATTTTTTTCATAATTTTTCTTGTGTTTTCTCAGCAACTAAATCAGTAATAGTTACTAATATTAATTTAGCACAACATTTTTAGTTTGTCAATGCTTTTTTAAACAATTTTTGCAAGTTCCGTAGAACATCATTGCATGACTCTCTATAACCCCTTCAAAATTCTTTCCTGCCGCTTCGTTGATGCAATCAAGCTCCTCTAAATTGAGGTCAATAACATTTCCACAATGATTACAATAGAAGTGATAGTGCGGTTCAGTCCGTCCATCAAAGTGTACGCCTCCGTTTGGAGTAGTAATTTTAATGGCTTCTCCTAAATCAGCCAAAAGATTTAAGTTACGGTAGACTGTACCTAAGCTAATGTTTGGAAATTCTTGTCGTACACTCATATAAACAGTATCGGCGGTAGGATGTTCACAAGAACTATTCAGGTATTCTTTAATAGATTCCCTTTGTCTACTATATTTCAAAACTGCCAAAATAGAACCTCCTTTCGAAATCTAATAATAATAATGATTACTATAATTAAAATATAAAGTATACGTCGGAATTTGTCAACTAGAATTTTAAGAATTTTTGTTAGTAACTATTCAGAGCCAACCTCGAAAACACGTTGTGTTTTCTCAGTGTAGCGTATCCGCCAAATAGATTTTGATAAAAAAGTATTCACGAATGCAAGCATTCATCATACTTTTTTATCAAAATCTGCTTGGCTCTGAACAGTTACAAACTGTTAAAAATGTTACAAATTTGTTACAAAAATCTATTGACATAGGAGAAACCTCTTGTTATAATGGCAAACGTGGTGCGTGTAACATTTGCGTAACATTTAGTAGAAAAACGTAACGGAGGGTTTTATGGATTTCAAATTCGTAAAAAAAGGAATCGTAATTGCAACTTTAGTTGGTGCCGTTTGGATTCCTGCCAAACAAATCGCCGCTGCAGAAGGGACAAGTCTTTTCGGGTTGGCGAAAGAAGAAAAGAAAAGCCAAATTGATCAGAATTGTTTAATGAATGCAGTTGCTGAAATTCAAAAACAAGAAACTACAGATAAAACAATTAAAATAGATAGTATTGAAGAAATACAATTTCGTGATAAGTTAAATGGAAAAGTTTTTGTAAATGTTTCTGATTCGTATGCACTTGTACATGGTGCACCGGATGAGAATAGTGATTGGATTGGTAAAGTATATTGCTCATCCGTGGTCAAGGTTACAGAAAGAGGAGAACTTTGGAGCAAGGTTGAATCCGGCGATGTAGTCGGATATGTAAAGACAGAAAGCTTACTTATAGGAAAAGATGCGATTGCAAAAGCAACAGAGCTTTTGACATCTGTTTATACAGATAAAGATGTTACTACATTATCTATAGAAGAAATTGAAGCAGTTTTCACTGTTGCGGAAACAAAAGAAGCAGAAGCAGCTAGACTTGCAGCAGAAGAGGCCGCTAGAATTGCTGCAGAAAAAGCTCAAAAAGAAGCAGAAGAAGCAGCTCGCCGTCAAAAGGGTGTTGATTTAGTAAAATATGCAAAGCAATTTATTGGGAATCCATATGTGTATGGTGGAACAAGTTTAACACGTGGTGCAGATTGCTCTGGATTTGTTATGAGTGTATATAGACATTATGGAGTCAGCCTTCCCCATTCATCTTATTCTATGAGAAGAGTGGGACACAAGGTAAGCCTTAAAGACATTCAACCGGGAGACATTGTATGCTTCCCAGGTCATGTTGGAATTTATGCGGGAAATGGACAGGTTGTAAATGCAATTAATGAGAGAAAAGGAATTGGCATGTCAGATTTGTATGCCAGAAAAATCATTACAGTAAGAAGAATTTTTTAGTTTTGTATTTTAAAATCGGATATTTGTACAAAATGTACAAATATCCATTTTTTTGTAGAAATTTGCAGAAGAGGTTTTCAAAAGTTATCCACATTAAAAAATAAAAAAAACGTGATAAAATCGTGTTTTCCACAAAGTTATCCACATTATCCACAAAAAAAGAGGGTAAAAGTGTGGATTACTTATGTCTAAAAAAGAACAAACGTTTTGTTCATATATAATAAAAATCATCTTTTGTCGAAAAATATTTGACAAAAATCTTGACTTTTGAGTAGTCAAAATTCATTAAAAAATGGAAAAAATTAGTCTGACAATTTAAACGAGACTTTTAAAATTGGAAGAAATATTGTATAGTAAGGATTGTAAAAGCCTAGACAAGGAGAACGCAGTATGGGAAGACGTAGAGACAAGAAAAAAAGCAGGATTATAAATATTGTACTCTGCATATTGGGAGTATTATTTTTAATAATTGCATTTGTTGTAGGTTCTATCTTTATAGAATACAACAGTACAGGAGAGGGAACCAAAGAAACAGTAACAATTGAAATTGAGCAAGGGTCTGGTTCCTGGGATATTGCCGACCAACTAAAAGAGGAAGGATTAATTCAATACCGTCTTGCCTTCCTTTTAAAAGCGAGGAGCATGGGGGCAAGCGCAAAGCTGAGATATGGAACATTTACTCTCCATAGAGAGGCAGGGCTGCAGACCATCATCGAGGATTTGACAAGTGGTGGAGCGCAGAAGGAAGAGAAGATGTTTACCGTTCCGGAAGGATACACCATTGAGCTGATTGCAAAGAAGTTAGAAAAAGAAGGAATTTGTTTAGAGAGTGAGTTCCTTGATGCGGTTGAAAAAGACTATGACTACTGGTTTTTGGATGAAGTGCCGGAGGATGCCCAAGTTTTCTATCGTTTACAAGGCTTTCTCTACCCGGAAACTTATGCTATTGGCGAGGAAATGTCTGCAGATGATATCGTGACCGTTATGCTTGATGAGTTCGATAAGAAATTTACAAGTGATATGAAGGATAAGATGAAAGCCATTGGAAAGACAATGTTTGAAGTTGTTACAGAGGCATCTATTATCGAACGTGAAACCATGGTAGATTCTGAACGGGCAATGGTTGCCGGTGTCATTAAGAATCGTTTGAAAAAAGGGATGCGCCTTCAGATTGACCCGACTTTCCTTTATCCAATTACAAAAGGACTTTATGATATAGAAAAATCAACTTATGAACATACACAATATGATTCTCCGTATAATACGTATCGAATCAGCGGTCTTCCAGCAGGACCAATTGCAAATCCGGGCTTGCCTTCTTTGGAAGCGGCTTTAAATCCGGTAGAGCATGATTTCTACTATTATCATACCGATACCGATAAAAATGACGGCAGTCATATTTTCACAAAAACTTACAAAGAGCATCTTGATACACAATAAAAAACGTATTATAATGAAGAAACGAAAACTTAAAGGAGGAATTAACATGATTAATAGAGACACAACAATTGGTGAACTTCTTAGAGAAAATGCGAATGTTGCACCAATTTTAATGGAAATGGGAATGCACTGCCTTGGATGTCCATCTGCACAGGCAGAATCAATTGGAGATGCAGCATTTGTTCACGGAATAGACCCTGAAGTATTGGTTGAAAAAATCAACGCTTTTTTAAAGGAGAATGAATAAGAGATAATAAAAAAGTCGAAAGCAAAATGAGCTTTCGACTTTTTTGTTTGATAGAAACTTCTAAATCTGACATAATTGTTGCACTGCATTTGCAGATACAATAACTTCGCAGTGTTCTTCCAGATATGCTAGTATCGCAGGCGACGCTTTTTCGAGACAACCATATTCAGACAACATATTACAGAATTTATTAAATTCTGCAGTTGAATGATTCGATTGCGTGAAAGCTAATATATATACGTCGTTTGGCGTATCCTTATATAAAGTGTTCGCACCTTGATATAGATTTGCCAGCACACGGCTTGCCAAAATAACGCAATCCAGGGTTGAGAAAGAGAACAATCGTATCTTTGGAAGACTTGGCTTTGCTTCCTTTTCGGCAACCTGTTTTACCGTGTCTGAAACAGCATCCTTTACCTTATTAATTAAATCAAGGAATTCATCAGCACCTTCTAATTTATCCAATACATTGTGTGTAGATCCCAATTTAGAAAACTTATTATCCAGTTCTTCCGGATCGTCCACTTTTGTAATGATGAGTACGATAGAATCTGAAGAAGCTGGGACTGCTTCAATCATAAGTGGCATATCTTCTGCTTCAAAACCGAATTCAGCTGAAGCTTGCTGCATCATATCATGGAAGAGTGACTTTGCTTTTTCTGTGCCTGTGACTAATTCGCTAAGCTTAAGTTCGCGGTCAGCCAAGTCAGCACGCGTTAAAGTACAGCGTATTTGATTGTCATTCAGTTTTTCAATCTTCATATTCATCACTTCCTATCCTATATATTATTTCTATTTATTTGTATTAGTATAAACAAAAACGAAAAATATGTAAAGAAAATTTCTATAAACTTTGCAAAGATATCAACATAAGCCTGTGGAGAATGTGGATAACTATGTGGATAACTTGTTGATACATTGTGGAAAACGCGAAAAATGCTTATTTTACAAGGCATAAAATGTGGAAGACATTTCCACAAAATACAACTTGCAAACAGATTATTTTCGTGCATATAATTTTAGTACAAGAAGATAGTATGTCAGGTGGCTGTGTTTATTAAGTAAGGAGGGACGTATTATCTAAATGTTTTAAATTATTTCTCAATGTAGGTCTAATGATTCTATTTTTATGTATTTTAAACATCAAAGACATTTCATATGATTGATTCTAATCAAATATTCAAAAATGATTTTTAAGAATCCTATCTTCTTGTCAGCGGCGGTAACTTAAATATATCACATATTGTCTTTGCAACTTTAAGGGAATGTAAGTTATCTATGCCACGGCTACTGGTATACTTATAGGAGGAAATAATGATGAATGAAAACAACTTTCAAGCGCTATATACGGAATTAGAGGAATATGAGAATTCGGGAATAAGTATGAGATTGAATAATTATCCGGCTAGTCCTATGCAGATTGTAACGGCTCTTATGGTGAGAGAAGATTCCGCCTATATGAGAGATTATGTGTGGGATGAGAAAGGACATGTGCGAGAATTGACCTTTTATGACATTTTTGAAAGTTAATCGACTACAGAACCCCTCTGGCTTAGATTAATTTAGCAATTATTATTAAAATTGTCGAAATTGTTAATGACTCGTACGAAAAATGTTGGTATAATGAATCCTAGTAGGAGGTGTGATATGGAACATATAGTCAGACCAAGAACACAAAATAGCAGAAATAGCAGACGTGCGTATTTGAAAAGACGCAGACAACGTGACCTGATGCATAAGATTATACTTTTTATTATATTAATAGTTGGCATAATTGGTGGAGCATTACTGATAAAATTGTTTGGTCCATCTAAGGAAAGGGTGAATCTCGATAAATATTATGGTATAAAAAATGAGAATCAACTTGCCATTATAATTGATAACGAGATAGTTGGTGCCAAGGGAACGATAATTGATAACAATCCGTACGTGGAATATTCTGTGGTTCGTGATTATTTAAATAGCCGTTTCTACGTGGATGTGAATGAGAACATTTTGCTTTATACATTACCGGAAGAAACGCTCCGAGTGAATGTTGGAAGTAAGGATTATACACTTCGGAAAGAAACAAAGAGTAAAGATTATACAATCCTGAAAATGGAAGGGAATACTGCCTATATTGCGCTTGCATTTGTACAGGAGTACACAAACATTGATTTTTCGGTATACGAGGATCCAAATCGCGTTATGATTGTGAGCAACTGGGGAGAAACCACTGAGGCAACTGTGAAAAAGAACACACAGCTTCGAATTGACAATAACGTCAAGAGTGAGATTATAACCAATGTTTCTAAGAAAAACAGAGTTACAATTATTAGCGAAAAGGGTAATTGGAGAGAAGTACGGACAGAAGATGGCTTTATAGGGTTTATCAAAGCTAATTGCTTAAAGAAAGCAGAAGTGCGTACAATATCAAGGCCTTTTAAAGAGCAGGTATATCCGAATATTTCGAAAAACTATACAATTAATATGGCTTGGCATGTGGTAAGTAACAGGGATGCCAACAACAATTTTTTAGAAACAATTACCAACACGGACGGGTTAACTACTATTTCACCGACCTGGTTTATGGTGAAAGATACCAAGGGTAATCTGACCAGTCTGGCAAGTGACAAATATGTAAATAATGCACATAAGTTAAAGCTTGAAGTGTGGGCGCTTGTCAAAGATTTTGACGGTGGAATTGGTTCAAAAGAAGAAACGTTTGAACTTTTGAGTCATACCACAAGTCGGGAAAACCTGACAAATCAGTTGATAGGCAAGGCACTTGAGTATAAATTAGATGGCATTAACGTAGATTTTGAACATGTTTCAAAGGAATGTGGGGAACATTATCTGCAGTTCCTTCGCGAGCTTTCTTTGAAATGTAGACAGAACGAGATTGTTTTATCGGTAGACAATCCGGTTCCAAGTCAATACAGTACCCAATATGATTTGGAAGAGCAGGGAAAAGTCGTAGATTATGTGATTATAATGGGTTACGATGAACACCATAAGAGTTCTTTGGAAAGCGGTCCTGTTGCGTCCTTGGATTTCGTGAAAAAAGGAATTCAGGATGCGCTGAAGGAAGTTCCGGCTGAAAAGCTGATTAATGCGGTTCCGTTCTATACAAGACTTTGGAAGGAAGTTTTAAAGACGGAGGAAGAGCTGGAAGAACAGGCAGGAACAGATGCGGCAGAGTATCCTTATAACGTAACCAGCGTGGCTTACGGAATGAGCAAGATTAATATCGCGATTGAGAATGCAGGAGCCAAGGTGAAGGTAGATAAAGCAACCGGCCAGAACTATGCCGAGTGGGTAGAAGGTGATGCAACCTACAAGGTATGGTTGGAGGACGAGACTGCTTTGGAAGCAAAACTGAAGCTGATGAAGGAGCATGACCTTGCAGGTGTTGCGGCATGGAGACTTGGATTCGAGAAATCCGATATCTGGGAATTGATTCTGAAATATGTGAATTAAGGTGATAGTAATTAGGGGAAGGGCTGAATTTTCAGCCCTTCTTTTGCATATACTTTTACAAAAAACGTTTGGAGTGTATGCATGAAAAGGAAGATTGAATTATTTATGATTCTGTTCCTGTTGATGGGAGCAATCATTGCCAGCTGGAAACTGAGTGAGCTGACGGCAAATGTTTCAAAAGAGGAGAAAAAAGCTAAAAAGGACCAGGTTGTGATTGTAGTTGACCCGGGACATGGTGGCGAGGACCCTGGAAAAGTTGGTATCAATGATGTCTTAGAAAAAGATTTAAACCTGCAGATTGCGAAAAAAGTGAAAAAACTATTAGAAGAGGCTGGAATTAAGATTGTGATGACGCGTACCAATGACAAGGTTCCGGATGCCAAGAAGGAAGATTTAAATCAACGTGTGCAGCTTATCAATGATACCAAGCCGAAGCTTGCGCTTTGTATTCATCAAAACAGCTATCCGGATGCCAAGATTAAAGGAGCACAGGTATTCTACCACACGGTTACACCAGAGGCAGAGGATGTGGCATCTATTGTGCAGGAGCAACTTCGTACCGTTGACCCGACAAACACAAGACAGATAAAAGAGAACGATACATACTTTATGTTAAAGAATTGCCAAGTACCAACCATTATTGTGGAGTGTGGCTTTTTGACGAATCCGGATGAAGCAGCAAAGCTGACGCAGGAGGATTATCAAGACCAGCTAGCACAGTCAATCTGTGAAGGTGTTGTTAAATGGCTAAGCGGCGATGCGGAAAGTGAAGCAGAAAATGAAGGCTAGATAAATGCGACAAATAGTGTTATAATAAAATTTATGGAAACGAGAATTGAAAAAATTGACAGATATCAATTAGATGAACAAATATTGAAGCAGGCAGGCGCTATCTTAAAGCAGGGTGGTCTCGTAGCATTCCCAACGGAAACCGTGTATGGATTAGGAGCCAACGCACTTGATGAGAATGCTGCGAAAAAGACCTATGCTGCAAAAGGTCGCCCTTCTGACAATCCATTAATTGTTCACATTGCAGATGTAGAGGATTTGCCAATTGTTGCCAGAAATATTTCGGATAAGGCAAAGCAGATTGTTGAACGGTTTTGGCCGGGTCCTCTCACACTGATTTTTGAAAAACAATATATTGTACCATTTGGAACGACTGGTGGCTTGTCCACTGTTGCAGTTCGTATGCCGACGGATGAGATTGCAAGAGCGGTCATTCGAGCAGGCGGCGGTTATATTTCAGCACCGAGTGCGAACACTTCCGGAAGACCAAGTCCGACAAGTGCCCAGCATGTTGCAGACGATTTGGACGGGAAGATTGAGATGATTATTGATGGCGGAACGGTTGACATCGGAGTGGAATCTACCATTCTTGATATGACAGTGGAACCACCGATGATTTTAAGACCGGGTGCCATTACGAAAGAAATGATAGAGGAAGTCATTGGCGAGATTACAGTAGACCAAGCCCTTCTGTCAGATGATGCCAACGAAGCACCGAAGGCGCCGGGTATGAAGTATCGCCATTACGCACCGAATGCCCAACTCATTATTGTGGATGGGGAAACCGAGGAAGCTGTAAAAGCAATCAAACAGATTGCATATGAGCAGACACGACTGGGATATAAGGTTGGAATTATTGCAACTAATGAAACTATAGATTGCTATTCAACAGGAGTTATCAAAAATATTGGTTCCAGAAGCAACCAAAATACAATTGCAAAGAACCTGTACAAGGTACTGCGCGAGTTTGACGAGGAGGATGTAAGCTACATTTACAGCGAAGCATTTGAGGCAGACGGAATGGGTTATGCCATCATGAATCGTCTGGAGAAGGCAGCAGGTCACCATACCATTCAGGCATCGAACATTACGAGATTACAGAAATACAGACGGATTCTATTTGTCAGCAATGCGGACAGTACCAGAGGGCCAATGGCGGCAGAGCTCTTGAGACACATGGATTTGCTTCAGGAGTATCGAATTGGTTCCCGTGGGCTGGTAGTTCTTTTCCCAGAGCCTGCAAATCAAAAGGCAGAGGCGATTATGAGAAGCAAGCAGATGACTTTGGCATCTCATGAAGCGACACCACTTACAGAGGAAGACTTAGATGATGAAACCTTAGTGCTTACCTTTGAGGAAGCACAAAAATGGAAAATAGTTGCGAATTATGAAAATGTGAAAAATGTACATACTTTAAGTGAGTATATTGATGATGAGCGAGTGGTTGAGTCATCAATGGGACAACCACTTCAAGTATATGGCAGCAATTTTGAATTGTTACAGGAGTTAATCACAATATTAGCAGAGAAACTGAACGAGGAGGCAAAAAACGTATGATAGCAATTGGATGTGACCACGGTGGATATGGTCTGAAATTAGAGATTATCAAATATTTAGAAAAAAATGGTTTAGAGTATCAGGATTTTGGCTGCGATGGTGAAGCAGTTGATTATCCGATTATTGCAAAAAAGGTTGGCCAGGCTATATTAGATGGCAAATGCAAAAAAGGTATCTTGATTTGCGGAACGGGAATTGGAATTTCCATTGCGGCAAACAAAATGAAGGGTATTCGATGCGCTTTATGCTCAGACTGTTTCTCGGCAGAAGCTACCAGATTACACAATGACACCAATGTAATTGCATTGGGTGGTAGAGTGGTTGGTCCGGAGCTGGCCGTAAAGATGGTGGATATTTTCTTAAATACTCCATTTTCAGAAGACGAAAGACACATACGTAGAATTGGCTTGATTGAATAAAGAAGTAATACGGAGGATAAATTTATGTCAAGTAAAAGAACCGATTACATTTCATGGGATGAATATTTTATGGGAGTTGCCATTCTTTCCGGAATGCGCTCAAAGGACCCGAATTCACAGGTGGGATGTTGTATTGTGAGCCAGGATAATAAGATTCTATCTATGGGATATAACGGTTTTCCAAAGGGTTGTTCCGATGATGAGTTTCCATGGGACAGAGACTGTACAGACCCATTAGATACCAAATATCTCTATGTGGCACACAGCGAGTTGAATGCGATTTTAAACTACAGTGGCGGAAGCCTTGCAGGGGCGAAGCTTTATGTATCCTTGTTCCCATGTAACGAGTGTGCGAAAGCCATTATTCAGTGTGGAATTAAGGAAGTCATTTATGACAGCGATAAATATGCAGACACACCGGCCACCAAAGCATCAAAAAGAATGATGGAGGCAGCAGGTGTTACATATAGACAATATCAAAGAACCGGAAGAAAAATTAAATTCACGATTTAAGCCAGAGGGGACTGTATGAAACTACAGCCCCTTCTTTGCTTCTTTAAGTAGAAAACGATACCTTTTCCAGGCTGCGTTGCTCTCGAAAATATAACAATCAATTAAATCCGGGTCCATTGCATTTTGAAAATTATAATGTGCATTTTCCATTTGTATTTTTACACGTTCAATTTCATCTAGTAGTTCTTTATTTTCCGTATCTTTTGGGACCGTTTTTTGAAATAAATGCATATCTACTCATCCCCTTTTTTATATTATAGACAAGAATACTAGAAAATATTTACAAAATCGTTGCATAAGATGATAAAAAAGGAAAAATTTTCTATGAAACAAAAAGGACAATTTTTGGTGAATTTTATCATAAGGGCGATTTTAGGAATGGGACTGATATTTTTTGTAAATCAGTTTCTGGAACAAGAACAAATCGCTATAAAGGTAGGATTTAACGCGATTTCTTTTCTTGCTTCCGGTTTTTTAGGCTTGCCAGGGGTGGCCATGCTCTATGGTATCGTTTCACTCCCAATTTTATAGAAATTGCACAAACTTAAATCTTTTACAAAAAAGCACTAGACAATTTAAAAAAGCAAGACTATAATACGACGTACAAGAAAAGTTGTTCTAGAATTTTAACTTTCTAAAAAGCCGTTTTCAGGCTAACAATCCAAAAGAAAAATTGAATAAGAAACGAGGATGATACATTTGAGTGACAAGAATGTTGTGATTTGTGATCGCGAAATTCGTTATGCAAATGGCCTTGGAGAAAACATTGCGGAACGTGAAGATTTGGCGGTAAAGGTGTATGTATGCAGCAGCTTTGAGCGCGTTTTGGAGCTTGAACAAGCGAAAAAGATTCACATTTTTATTGTGGATGAAGAGATTACTTACGCCCAGCGAACCCAAATCGGTGCCAATCAGGTTTTTGTTCTGGCCAGGGGCAAGGTGGCGGATTTAGGCGAGGAAGAATGGGCCATTGGGAAATATCAATGTGCAGACGAAATTATTCGTCAAGTGTTTGAGTTCTATGTGGATAGAACCAAGGAGAATGTCATGCGGTGCATGAACAAGGAACGGGCAAGAATGGTAGCTGTTTACTCCCCCATTCATCGGGTTGGGAAGACTAGTTTTGCCTTGGCGCTGGGAAGAGAGTGCGCCAAAAGTAAGAAGGTACTGTACCTGAATTTAGAAGAATATGCGGGCATGGAGGTGTTTCAGGATACCAACATGAATCTGGGAGATTTACTTTATTATCTGCGGCAGGGTAATGGCAATCTTGGGATTCGGTTACAAGCAGCGGTGAGAGAACAAGAGGGATTAGACGTGGTGCCCCCGATTCCCATTGTGCTGGATTTGAAGGAGGTTACCCGGGAAGAATGGGAAGCCCTTATAACCGAACTGTTAGAAAACAGCCTATATGAGATGGTGATTCTGGATGTGGGTGAGAGTGTGCAAGGGTTATTTCCTTTACTGGAGCTGTGCGACCGTGTGTATATGCCGGTTTTAGAGGATGAAATTTCAAGGCGAAAGGTAAAGCAGTATCAGGACAATGTGGAGCAACTCAAACTGGAGAAGCTAAACCGGATTACATACCAGTTTGTAATGCCACAGAATCCGGAAAGACTTGCAAAAATACTAACAAAGGAGGAATGCTAAATGATAAATGTGGAAGAACTGCACGAAAAGATATTACAAGAGATGGATTTGTCGAAAGAGGTTGAGGACGATGAACTGATGGAATTGATACGTCTTGTGCTTAATGAAAATGGCAGAGAGGATTATATTTCATTGCGGGAAAAAGGTGATATTGGAAGAGATTTATTCAACGCTTTTCGAAAACTTGACATTCTGCAGGAGCTACTGGAGGATGACCAGATAACAGAGATTATGATTAATGGAACGGAACATATTTTCATTGAAAAAGAAGGTGCCTTATATCAACTGCAGAAGCGGTTCGCCGATAGGGTCAAACTGGAGGATGTGATACAGCAGATTGTGGCAGGTGCGAACCGAATGGTAAATGAAGCATCGCCTATTGTAGATGCCAGACTTTCCGATGGTTCCAGGGTAAATGTGGTGTTATATCCAATTGCACTAAATGGTCCCATCGTTACGATTCGTAAGTTCTCAAGGGAAGCAATGACCATGAAGGAACTGGTAAGAAGAGAGTCAATGAGTCAGGAAATCGATAAATTCTTAGAGGAGCTGGTAGCCTCCAAATACAATATTTTTATCAGCGGCGGCACCGGCTCCGGGTAAAACTACATTTCTAAACGCACTTTCCAACTATATTCCAAAGGATGAGCGCATTATCACAATTGAAGACAGTGCAGAGCTTCGTATAGAAGAGGTTCCGAATCTGGTTCGGTTAGAGGCAAGAAATGCAAATGTAGAAGGAAGCGGAGAGATTTCCCTACGGGATTTGCTCAAAGCCGCCCTGCGAATGAGGCCGTCGCGGATTATTGTGGGAGAGGTAAGAGGAAGTGAAGCCATTGACATGCTGCAGAGTTTAAATACCGGTCACTGTGGCGCCAGCACTGGACATGCCAATAGTCCGAGAGACATGCTTTCTCGTTTGGAGACCATGGTGCTGATGGGAATGGAGCTTCCGCTGGCAGCTGTACAAAGGCAGATAGCCTCTGCCATTGATATCATCATTCATTTGGGACGGCTTCGCGATAAGAGCAGAAAGGTGTTGCAGATTGTGGAGGTTCTCGGATATGAAAATGGAGAGATTCAGTTGCAGACCTTATATGAATTTCAAGAAAGGGAAGTTGTGGATGGGAAAATTCAAGGAGAATGGGTAAAGGTTCATGAAATACAAAAGAAAGAAAAGTTATTGGCAGCAGGATATTCGTAAAATGGAGTATCTGCTGGCGTTGGCAAAAGGAATCCTATTAATTGGGATAATTTCGTACCTATTCTATAGCACATGGATATGTACAATTCTATTTTCACCATACCTCATCTGGTATATCAAATCATGGGAGAAGCAGTTGGTAAAAAAGAAACAGTACAAGTTTCGGTTGCAGTTTAAAGAGGCAATTCAGTCTCTCTCGGCAGCATTAAACGTTGGTTATTCCGTAGAAAATGCAATGCGGGAGACCATAAAGGACTTGAAAGGAATCTACAAAAAGGACGACATTATTTTGCGGGAGTTTTCTTACATGATTCGGCAACTGCAGATGAATGTCTCCGTGGAAACGGTGTTACAGAATTTCGCCCAGCGAACCGGAGATGAGGATGTGCAAACCTTTGTGACCGTGTTTAACATGGCCAAGCGAAGCGGAGGAGATACCATGGAAATTATTCGAAACGCGGTTCGGCAAATGGGTGAGAAAATCGATGTGGAGCGAGAGATTACAACTCTGGTATCCGGGAAAAAGCTGGAGCTTAAGATTATGACCATGATTCCCTTGGGGATGGTGCTGTATATGAAAATCAGCTTTCCTGAATTTCTGGATGTGCTGTATGGAAATCCTGCTGGCGTAATCATTATGAGCATCTGTCTTCTTGTATATCTGGTGGCTTATGAGATGGGCAGGCGCATTGTGGAAATCGAGGTGTAAACATGAAGCATGTGAAAAAGATTATTGTAATGACTCTTCTTTTAACCCTTGTGGTTTTGGTGGCGGAACTGCTTCCGAAAGATGGCGAAACCTTTGTTACCAGGAATACATACGGGGAGGGGAGTAAGACGCAGGAGTACGAATTGATTATTGAGGATGAGGATGAAAAACAAAAGCTTCAGTTTGAGGTTGAGGAGCGAAGATACACAAAAGAAGAGGTGCAGCAGCTTTTTCAAAAGGTTATGGATGAATTAGACAACGTGGTTTTGGGTGAGAATGAGAGCTTTAATCGTATTGAGTCGGACTTAAACCTGGTAACCACCCTGGAGAATTATCCGGTAAATCTTCAATGGGACTTAGATTCCTATGAGGTCATGAGTATTGAGGGAGAGCTTCGAGAGGACAGGCTTACAACGGAGGGGACTTTGGTAAGGCTTAGAGGCACCATTTCTTATGGGGAGGAGCAAACCGCTTATGTAAGAAATATGATGGTGTTTGCGCCAACCAGAGAGGGTACGGAGCAGTTTCTTTGCGAAGTAAAACAGGAGGTGGAAGAGAGGGAATCGGCAACCAGAGAGGAGGAAGGCTTTCGACTACCCCAGAAGCTGAAGGGGAAACAGCTCACTTGGAAGGTTAAAAAAGAATATCGCTGGTATTACATTCTATTAATTGGAAGCGTAAGTGCGGTGTATCTGGTCTATCGAGACAGGGAAAAAGCGAAACAGAAAGAAAAACGTAGGAGAGAGGAATTAATAAGGGAGTATCCCGGCATGATAAGCAAGTTTACTATGCTGCTTGATACCGGAACTACGGTGAAAAATGCGTGGGAGAAAATCGTGCAAAACTATGAACGGCAGCGAGAACAGACAGGAAAACAGATGGTCTATGAAGAAATGCTTCTTACCTATCGGGAGATGCAAGGAGGCGTTTCTGAAGGAGAGGCCTATGAGAAATTTGGAAAACGCTGTGGTGTCGCAATTTACGTTAAGTTTGGCGCAATGCTGGCACAAAACTTAAGAAAGGGAAGCAAGGGAATTTCGGACATTCTTCGTATGGAAGCAATTCAGTCCTTTGAAAATCGCAAAAGCACGGCAAAACGCTTGGGTGAGGAAGCAGGGACGAAGCTTCTGATGCCAATGATGGGTATGCTTATGGTTGTGCTTGTTATAGTCATGGTTCCCGCATTTCTCACCATGCAACTATAAATAAAAGGAGGAAATAACAAAATGAAAAGAAAAGTAAAAGGCTCCGTGGTAGTAGAAGCAATTTTAATATTGGTGGTATTAATTGCCCTGGTTGCGATATTTAAAACCCAATTAACAGAATTGGTAGGTGATATTTTTGAAAAAATCACAAGTCAGGGGCTTGGCATTTAAAGGGGAAATCACAGCCTTTATGGCTCTATTGTTTATCTTAATGCTTTCGGTGGTTGGCGCATTGATTCAGAGCGCCTCCCAGCAGATTGCCCAAAATCGCAGGCGGGCGGATATTCTAATGGCGCTGGAAAGCACATTCGCAGAGTACCATCCGGACCTGTTAAATCAGTATGAAATCTTTGCAAGGCTCGGATGTACGGAGGATGTGTTGAATAACCGGATGGCTTACTACGGCGCAAAAAATACGAAACATACCATCAAGCAAATCCAGCTTCTTACCGATTATGACGGAGCGCCATTTTATGAGCAGGCAGTCCGATATATGAAGGATTGGTTGGGGATGGAGGACATGGCCGGCGGTTCGGATGTGGACTGGTCTATGGGTGATGGGTATAAATTGGATGAAAAAGAATTAAGCAATTCCCTAGAACTAAAAGGTCTGTTAGAAGAAGAAAATGCCCAGCTTCCCACAGAAAATAACCCAATTGAATCTGTAAAGGATCTAAAAAACAAACCCTTGTTGTCACTTCTGGTATCCAATCAGGAAGAGCTGTCCAATCGAAGTATTACACCGGAAACTCTGCCATCCCATCGTGCACTCCAAAAGGGAAGCTTTGCGCAAGAAAAGCAAAATGGAGCCACGGACAGATTATTTTTCATAGCCTATATATTTGAACATTTTTCTAATGTGACAGATGAAGAACAGCAAGCCCCCTTACTGTATGAGCAGGAGTATCTTCTGGGTGGTCAAGCCAGCGACCAGGATAATTTGGAGGCAGTTTGTAAGAAAATTATGAATATTCGGACGGTTTCAAACTATACATATTTGTTGACAGATTCTGCAAAACAGGCGGAGGCACAGGCAATGGCCCTTACTCTTTGTAGCATCATTTCACTGCCTGCCATAACAGAAGTGGTCAAGCATGCCATATTGTTCGCCTGGTCGTATGGGGAGAGCATCGTGGATGTGAGAGCATTATTAAAGGGGAAAAGAGTGCCCATGGTCAAAAGTAGTGACAGTTGGCAGTTACAGCTTTCCAATCTGGCCGGTTTGGGAACGGAAAATGAAATAACAAATGAAAAGGATACGGAGAGAGGCCTATCCTATCAGGACTACATAAAAGGTTTATTTTTATTAGAAACAAAAGAAACGCTTAGCATGCGATGTCTAGATTTGATAGAGAGCAAATTACATATCAAAGCAGATCAATGCATGACAAAGGTAGAGATACAAAGCGATTCTTTTACCACAACGTATGAATATCATTAAATAAGAAAAGAGGTGAGTGGAGATGTCCTTTCTTCCCAATATAAAATATTTATGTCAACCCTACATTTTAATAAAGAAACTATGTACCAGAAAGGAGAAAGACTCTCTTTTAGCAATTCATGAAAGGACATCTCCATTCACCTCTAAGGGAAGCATTACGTTGGAGGCTGCAATGGCAGTTCCGATTTTCTTCTTTGCTATGCTGTGTTTGGTGTATTTACTGGAAGCCATGTGTGTGCAAACCACGGTGCGAAATGCAGTCTATAGTGTGGGAAAAGAGATTGCGCAGCAAGCCTATAGCTCGCCTATGATTTCAACCTATGGCATTGAGCAGCACGTAATAAAAAATATAGGGGCAGAGAATTTGAATAAAAGTATCATTTCAGGCGGTTCGAAGGGAATCGATTGCAAGAAATCCGTGTCTAACTGGAATACGGCGGTCATCGATTTGTCCGTCCAATACCAATTAGACATCCCCATACTGATGTTTCGGATTCCTGCCATTTCCCGCGAAGAAACCCTGCGTGTGAAAGGATGGACCGGATATGCAGCAGGTGCAGAGGGATCAGAAACACAAGAGGTTGTGTATGTGACAGACTATGGTCTTGTCTATCATAAAAGTATGAATTGTACGTATTTGGAGTTGTCCATTCAGGCGGTGTCTGCTTCGGATATAGAGAATATGCGCAATCAGTCCGGAGCAAAGTACCACCCTTGTGAATCCTGTGGCGAGGATGTGGGAACTGGAGGCAGGGTATTCATTACGGACTATGGAAACCGCTATCATACGTCCCTGGATTGCAGCAAGGTCAAAAGAAATATTTATGCAGTACCTTTGGATGAAGTGTACGGATTAGGAGGTTGTTCAAAATGTGTCAGGTAGCAAATTGGTTTGTATGTATTCTACTGACAGTAGCTAGCATAATCGATTGTAAAAAACAAGAAATTCCCATGACTCTTTTGTTTATTATGAGTGCAGGTGTCACGATTTTCGCCATATACTGTAAGGATATTACTATTTGGTATCGGCTGGCTGGCGGAGCACTTGGAACCATGTTGTTTGTGGTTAGTACAGTGACTAAGGAGGCCATTGGATATGGGGATAGCTGGCTCATTCTCCTGCTGGGAGTACATTTGGGTATTTTTCGGGTGTTGCAGCTCTTATTTGCGGCATCACTTTTGGCAGTATTGTTTGCGGTGTTCTATCTGTGGGTTCGCAAATGGAATCGTAAAGCGACGTTACCATTTGTTCCATTTTTAACCATTGCATATCTAGGGGTGATGTTTGGATGAAAATGAAGTTGCGAGGAAGTCTCACCATAGAGCTTGCATATTTGTTCCCGCTGATACTGCTAGTGTTCGGGGTGTTGCTTCATGTGCTTTTTTACTATCACGACAAAAACATTTTGCTGGGGGCAGCCCATGAGACAGCGGCCTATGGTGCCGGCTTGGAAGAGGTACAGGAAGAAGCGTTGGAAGATTATTTTGATACACGAATAAAAGAGAGACTCTTGTTATTCGAACAGTTGGAAAAGAAGGTGGGGTTACAGGAGAAAAAGGTAACCGTTACCTGTCATGCAAAAAAGAGCGTGATGACACTTGGAATCGAATGCTCCGTCAATCGAACAGAACCGGAGGATTATATTCGAAGTGTGCGTAAGCTGATAAAAATTGGAGAAGGGAAAGGGAAAAAAGAGTGAAAACATATTATAAAAATGATTTGAAACAAGCATACCTTATATTAGAAGGAAGGGAAGGAGACCCGGAGGATTATCAAAGTTTTATGCTGACAGAATGTCACGTAATAGGGCTTTTATTTGTAGACATTAGAAATATTGATAACCAGACACAGTACCATTATAACATTAGCGGAAAGACTGCATTTAAAACTCTTTATGAGAAAATGTACTTAAGCTATGAAGAAATGAAACGGTTGGTGGAAAGTTTATTAAAAATGATACGCGTCCTTCGGAAATATATGCTGGATGCCAACTGCATTTTGCTGGAGCCGGAATACATTTTCTGTGATTCACAAGGCTATCATTTCTGTTACTATCCGCCTTGTGAGGAGGATGCAAGAGACATGTTTCATCGGTTGACAGAATTCTTTGTGAAGCAGGTGGACTATAAGGATGAGGAAGGGGTGCATTTCGCATATACCCTACATAAGATGACCATGGAGGAGAATTATAGTATTGAAGAAATTATGCAGACCCTTGTGCTACAGGAAGATCCTGAGCCGGAGGTGGCGGCAGCTCCGGTAATGGATTACACAGAACAGATGGAAAATCTCCGGCTGGAGGAGAGCTGCGTGGAGGAAAAGAATGACCTGTGGGAACCCGTTCGCAAGCTCTTGGAACGGGCAAAGCGAAGACGAATGGGATATGAGGAGCAGGGCTTGTAAAAAAGTAAAAAATTTCCTATAATATTACCGTGAAGCAGGTTCCTTCGCCTAAGGTAGATTCCACGGAGATTGTACCACCGTGTGCTTTTACAATCTGTTCGCAAATGCTTAAGCCCAGTCCGGTGCCAGCTTTTTTATATGTAACAAAAGGCTGAAAGATGGTAGCAAGATGCTCCGGAGGGATTCCACAGCCGGTATCACGAACCTGAATGACAACATTTTCGTCTTTCAGAGTGGCCTCCATACGGATGGTGTGATTTGGCAGGGCTGCATCATAAGCATTTTTCAAAAGATTTAAAAATACTTCTTGTAATTTGGTTTTATCTCCGATAATCTGATGAATAGAAGGATCAATCTTGCAAGTAAAGTCTACGTCCGAGTGAGCGATGAGTGCTGCAAAGGAAAGAGAGACCTGCTCCAACAGCGCAAGGAGTGAAAATGAGCTCTTTTCCAGCTTCTCTGATTTTGCAAAATCGGAAAATTGTGCTACAAGTTGCTCCATATATTCGATATCGCTATTTAGATTTGACCAATATTTAAAGTTTTTCACTTCTGGATGTTGAAATTCGATTAATTGAACGGTACTATATAAAGTAGTAAGCGGATTTCTAAGTTCGTGTGCAAATTTGTTAAGTAGATGTTCCATAGGTTTACTCCTTTGTCTGTTATATTTTCAGATAAAGTGTAGCATTCGGGAACGCTTGATTCAAATATATTTGTTCGACAAAAGTCGACCAGTAATATAAGGAAAAGGTAGGGAAAACAAATGAGACAGGACAATTGTATTTTTTGTAAAATCGCAGCAGGAGAGATTCCATCAGCGACCATTTATGAAGACAATGATTTCAGAGTTATTCTTGACATCGAGCCGGCATCCAAAGGGCATGCCTTAATTCTTCCGAAGGAACATTATGCGAATCTTTATGAACTCTCGGATGAGCTTGCGGCAAAGGCTTTGATTGTTGCAAAGAAAGTGATTACCAAGATGACAGCTATTCTTGGATGTGATGGCTACAATGTAGTTCAGAACAATGGAGAAGCAGCAGGGCAGACAGTATTTCATTTTCATATACATTTGATTCCGCGCTATAAAGAAGATGATGTAAACATTGGATGGAAACAAGGAAAATTAACAGAAGAAGTAAGGGCAGAGATTCTGTCTGGAATGAATGAGGAATAGAAGTGAACCAGGAAGAGAAAAATGTAGTGTTCGAAAGAATTTATCGTGAGAACTTACATGATATGTACAAGGTGGCGTTGTATTATACGCTGCACGAACAAGCTGCGGCTGAGATTACGCAGAAAGCATTTTATAATTTATATCTTCATATAGAAGAGGTAAATCTAGAAACAGTGCGGGCATATTTGGGACGCACTATCCGAAATATGACTTACAACTGGACTCGCGACAATAAGATTGCCAAAGAAGGCAACATTGAGGATTACTATGAGGATCTCATGATTGAGAGTCTGGAAGAGGTTATTATTCGAAAGGAAGAAAAAGAGATTGCCTGGCAACTGGCATCCGATATTCTGGCTGCCTTATTCGTAAAGAATCAACGATGGTATGAAGTCATTTTTCTTGTTTATTATCTGGAGATTCCACAAGAAGAGGTTGCCAAGGAGCAAGGTGTGGCAAAGGATGTAATTTCAAGTAGACTATACCGTGCGAAGCAATGGATACGTCAAAATTTCCAGGAGCAGTATGATGAGGCTATGGGCAGAAAAAAAGAGTCTGCCCGTTATTGAGCAAACTCCTTGAAATGCCATTATTTTGATGCTTCCTGAATCAGACCCAGTATGGTACTGATAGAATCCTGCTGAGACGAGTGTTTCATGGCTTCTATGTAAGCATCTTTCTCTTGATAAAGTTTCTGGATGGCGCTTAGAAGGGATGCATTATTTAATTCTTCCTCTTCTAATACAATACTAAAACCTTGACGCTCAAATGAGCGTGCATTTAAAATTTGGTCGCCACGGCTTGCCTTGGCAGACAGTGGAATGAGAAGATTCGGTTTATGCAGTGCCAGGATTTCGCAGATTGCATTGGCACCGGCTCTTGAGATTACAATATCCGATAGAGCAAATAAATCCTTCAACTCTTCCTTAATATATTCAAATTGAACATAACCTTCGAGGTCTTTTAAGGAATTATCAGCTTTTCCTTTGCCACAAAGGTGTATAATATGGAAGTCTTTTAAAAGCTCCGGTAGAATCGCACGTACTGCGTTATTCACAATGACAGAGCCAAGACTTCCGCCAACAATTAAAATCACAGGTTTGTCTGGTGTTAGTCCACAGAATTTTAATGCGGCTTCACGGTTACCGGATAGCAATTCCTGCCGGATAGGAGAACCTGTGAGCACCGCCTTGTCTTTTGGCAGGTGCTCCAAAGTTTCTGGGAAATTACAGCATACTTTGGATGCAGATGGAATGGACAATTTGTTCGCAAGTCCCGGAGTCATATCGGACTCATGAATAATAGTAGGGACATGGCATTGTTTTCCGGCCACAACAACAGGAACGGATACAAATCCTCCTTTTGAAAAGATAACATCCGGTTTTAAAGATTTAATAATTTTCTTTGCTTCGCCAAAGCCCTTCAATACGCGGAATGGGTCAGTAAAGTTCTGCACACTGAAGTAGCGACGCAGTTTTCCGGATGATATCCCGTGGTAAGGGATGTCGAATTGTTCGATTAATTCTTTCTCGATGCCATTATAAGAACCGATATAATGTATATCATATCCAAGTTCCTTCAGACCTGGCAGTAGAGCAATATTTGGTGTAACATGACCTGCGGTACCACCGCCGGTTAAGATAATACGTTTCATAATTTTCCTCCAATTTTTTGGCTTCTAGTTTATTATATTAAACAGTATTCCAAGAAAGGTCAAGGAAAAGCAAAAATAGCAAACAAAAAAAGGAGTGTCCAGTAATGAGTGAAAAGAAGTGGAAAGAATTTATTCAAAGAGAAATGGATAAGGAATTGGAGGAAATCGAAGGCGTTTTGGAAAAAATCAATAACGACCCTGTAATGAGAGAATGGAAAGCGCCAGAGGGACTCCATGACCAATTGTTTGAGCAAATCCGAGCTAAAGAGGCAGAAAATACACGTCTTTCTGATGATGAGAAGGAATTGATTCGCCTTGGCATGGTTTATAAGAAAAGACGTAAATATTATAAGCTTCTTGTTCTGGCTGCAGCAGTAGTCTGTGCGTTGGCAGTTGGTGTGACAAGTATCGGTGGACCGAAGCGCGTGTTTGAGAAGTTCGGTAGAATGATTGGTGATAGAGAACAAGATTATATGAATACAGATGATGAACGCACCGATGAAATTGAAGTAGTAAGTGAATCTGAGGCTTATGAAAAGATTGAAGAAGAGTTTGGATTTTTTCCAGTTGCTTTTGATTATTTGCCAATAGGAATAGAATTCGACGAACTAATTATAACTGATGGGGCAGAAAACATATATTTGAATTATATGGGAAATAATCAGGAAACGATAGTTTACTTTATATATCCTACTTATCGAGCTGGTTCTATTGGTCGTGATGTGGAGGACAAGTTAATTGATGAGTATGAGAAGGTTGTGAGTGATACCACAATTAGTATAAGGAAGTATTTGATTGAGGAGAGCCAATCAAGTCGTTATAAGGTAAGCTTTGAATACCAAAATGTGCATTATTTCTTAGAAATCAACAATGTACAAGATCAAGAGATTGAAAAGATTGTAGAAAATTTACATTTTAAATAATAGCCATAAAACGTTAGATTTCATGGAATCGTGTGTCTTTATAAAAATGGAGGTTTACACGAATGAAAAAGAAACTAACGATGATTATATTAGCAGTTGCAGTGTGTGTGACGAGTGTCTTTACAGTGAACATGCAAGCAAATGCACAAGAAACAGATGAAGAGGTTACATATGATTCTCTTATGACAGATGATGCATTGATTGGTGATATGGTATCCCAGACATGGGGTGTGTATTTATCAAGTGGGACATCAATTATTAATGATGCTGGTGGTGGAAAGATTGGTGCCGGTGGAAGTACAACTGCGGCATCGAAGTGTAAAGTATCAGTAAATGTTGTTGTAGAGCGTAAAGTTGGTAGTAGTTGGTCGCGTGTCACATCATGGACAGCAACCAATACCAATGCATTAGTTGTGTCTACAGGAAAAACCATTAGTGTTGCAAGTGGCTATTACTACCGTGTTCGTTGTACGCATTATGCGTCAACAGATGCAAGTACTTCTTGTACAGGCGCACTCTGGATGTAAATACAATCCAGAGATAAGCATGGGAGCCACCGTAGACAACTGAATAGAGGCGTAAATTTATGATTTATGTATTTTTAGAAACAGAAAACAAAACAAAAAAATATTAATGATTAGATCACGACCTTACATTGAGACCTCATAAACTTGCGGAAGTATAACCCAACCCTGCTGTGGTATACTTACCTCTGGAGAGTAGTTTACATATGGGAACTAGATTCGTCTAGTTCCCTTTTTATTGAAATCAAAGCAAAACTTGAATGTAAATTGCAATAGTGTTACAATCACAATAAGTAATTACGTTTAACATAAACAAAGTTTATGAGGTTTGAAGAAATGACGAAAGATAAAAAAAATAACAAGGTGCAGAAAGCCAATGGCTTTGTGCTTGGTGTGGTATACTATGGGATTAGAATTTACTGTTTCCTCTGCGGTGTACGGGTAAAAACCGTCAATAAGGTTGGAAAACTGGAAAAACCGTCAATTGTACTTTGCAATCACGGGTCCTTTGTTGATTTTATTTTTTTAGCTCCTCTGCTGAGAAAATACAAACCTAATTTTATAATTGCAAGGCTTTACTTCTATAACAAGTACCTGCGATGGATTCTTAAGAGCATTGGCGGATTTCCTAAGAGCATGTTTGCCATGGATATGGAGAGCACAAAAAACTGTCTTAGGGTTTTGAAATCCAATGGTATTTTGGCGATGATGCCAGAAGCACGCCTTTCGACCACAGGGCGATTTGAAGATGTTCAGAGCAATACATATTCTTTTATTAAAAAATCTGCAGTTCCTGTTTATACTGTAAAATTTGGCGGGGATTATTTTGCAAATCCTAAGTGGGGCAAAGGCTTTCGGCGCGGTGCGGTGGTAGAGGCTGAATTAGATATTTTATATACAGCGGAGCAGATTCAGACTATTTCGGTTGAAGAGATTAAACAAGGCGTTGAGGCACGCTTGTATTATAACGAATTTGAATGGCTTGAAAAGCGTCCGAAGGTTCGTTATCAGTCGCGAAATATAGCCGAAGGGTTAGAAAATATCCTGACTACATGCCCGAAATGTAACCGAAAACATACTCTTGTAACCGAAAAAAATAAAGTCTTTTGCGAACACTGCGGATATCTGACTTCTGTGGATAGGCGTTATGGATTTACGGAAGGCTTTCGATTTAAAAATTTTGCTCAGTGGTATGATTGGCAAAAGGATTTATTGGCAAAAGAAATTCTGGATAACTCTGATTATGTGCTCAGTTCGAAGGTGGAACTACGGCTGCCGGGCAACGGAGATGGTCTGACACGACACGGAGGACAGGGCGTATGTACGCTCAGTCGGGAGGGCCTTACTTATGAAGGTACGAAGGACGGAGAGAATGTTCAGCTGTGCTTTCCAATCCGTCAGGTTTATAGATTGCTTTTCGGAGCAGGTGAAAATTTTGAAACATACGATGGTGAAGAAATTCAGTATTTCGTACCGGAGGAAAAACGGTCGGCAGTGGAATGGTATATGGCTTCGATGCTTCTGCATGACAATCTTTGCCGGTAGATTAACCGATGAGACACCAGAAATGACCGAACAGACAAAAATCAACATTTCTCCATTTTTATTTGCTATGATTGTACTCGCAAATAAAAAAGTGGAGGACAATATAAATGTATGTAATTAAAACAATGGAGCTTGCTAAGCAGTACAAGAATCTGACTGCTGTGGATAAGCTCCATTTACAAATTAATCAGGGTGAATTGTTTTCCCTGTTGGGCGTTAATGGTGCAGGAAAAACTACAACTATCAAAATGCTTTCCTGTCTGACAAAACCTACAGGTGGGGATGCTCTTGTAGGTGGCCACAGCATTACAAAGGAACCGGAACAGGTGAAGCGCCTGATTGGCGTATCTCCTCAGGAGACCGCTGTTGCTCCGAACCTTTCCGTGAAAGAAAACTTGGAATTGATTTGCGGCATTCATGGATTTTCTAAAGAAAAAACAGAAGCAAAGATTAGAGAACTTTCCGAGCAATTTGCTCTTGATGAAGTGTTATGTAAGAAAGCCGGAAAGTTATCCGGTGGCTTCCAGCGACGTGTCAGCATTGCAATGGCGCTGATTAGCGAACCTCAGATTCTATTCTTGGACGAACCTACTCTTGGCTTAGATGTCATTGCAAGGCATGACCTTTGGGAAGCGATTCGTTCTTTGAAAGGTAAGATAACGATTATCCTAACTACACATTACATGGAAGAGGCAGAGGCGCTTTCTGACCGCATTGGTATTATGAAAAATGGTCATCTTCTTGCGATAGGAACAGTAGAAGATTTGAATAAGAAGGCTGGAGCCGAAGATTTTGAAACGGCTTTCGTTTCTATTGTAAAGGAGGCGAAAGTATGAGAATGTTAACCTTTGCCAAAAGATGTACAAAAGAGATTTTGCGCGATCCAATCAATCTTGGTTTCGGTCTGGGGTTCCCTTTGGTTTTACTATTGCTTCTGAGTAGCCTGCAGGCAAACATTCCGGTGAGCTTGTTTGAAATCGACACGCTGACTCCGGGCATTACCGTGTTTGGACTGTCGTTCATGGCACTTTTTTCCGCAACGCTGATTGCCAAAGACCGGGAAAGTGCCCTCTTACAGAGATTGTATACGACACCGCTTACGGCTTTTGACTTTATCATAGGGTATATGCTTCCGATTTTACCCATTACCATCGGACAGACAGTTATCTGTTATCTGTTTGCAATTCCTTTGGGGCTAACTTTTAGCGTAAATATTATTTATGCTATCATTGGGATAATCCCTATGGCTATTTTTAATATTGCATTGGGACTTTTGTGTGGCAGCATTTTTGGCGTCAAGCAGGTTGGCGGTATTTGCGGTGCATTGCTTACCAATCTTTCTGCATGGCTTTCAGGAGTGTGGTTTGATTTGAATCTTGTGGGAGGGCTTTTCGAGAAAATAGCCAAAGCACTTCCATTTGTCCATGCAGTAGAAATGGAAAAAATGTTATTTAACGGGGATTTCGAAGGGGCAGTTTCACATATTTTGCCGATTCTTTTGTATAGTGTACTTACAACGGTGATTGCAGCATTCTGTTTCCTCAGGCAAATAAAAAGACAGTAAGGATTTGAGATGATGAAATACAAACTCATTATTGACAAAAATGTAGAAGAAGAAATAATAGCAATTGTTCATGCTCCTTCCTCCCTGACACAGGAGATAGAGAATCTTGTCTGTGGATTTTCCGGTGCAGACAGCATTATGGGATACAGAGACGACGAGATGCGAAAATTAATATTTCAAGAAATAGAATGTATTACGATTCTTGATAGAAAAGTGATTGCCATTGATACGAATGGCAACCATTATCGTATCAAAGACAGGCTTCGTGATTTAGAGGATGTATTGCCTTCTTATTTTATACGTATTAACAAATCTACTCTTGCCAATGAACATCGTATTCTGCGATTTGATGCAGTGTTCAGCGGCGGTGTGGATGCAGTGTTTCAATGCGGCTATCGGGAATATGTTTCCAGACGTTGTTTTGCGGAAATCAGAAGGAGGTATGAAGGAATATGAAAAAATACATTTTGGAATTTGTTCGCCGTGGATTAATTGCATCTGGTTTTGGGCCGATTGTTTTGGCGATATTATATTTGATTTTGCAGCATGAAGCTGCCATAGAGACCTTGACGGTAAATGAGGTCTGCCTTGGGATATTTTCATTATCCGCACTTGCCTTTATTGCGGGCGGCATGAATGTTATTTATCAAATTGAACGTATACCCCTGATGGTAGCAATTTTGATTCATGGTGTTGTTTTATATATCAGCTATTTGGGTACTTATCTGCTCAACAACTGGCTTGAATGGGGGGCGATTCCGATTTTGGTGTTCTCTGGTATTTTTGTTGTTGGTTATATGGCTATCTGGGTGATTATTTATTCCATAATCAAAAAGAGAACGGAAAGGCTTAATATGATATTAAAGCAAAAACAAAGAGGGGATTCTTAGGTATATTAGCAAAATCAAAAAATAGGCGATTCATAATTGCGATAAATCACAAAATGGGGTATACTATACAGATAATGATAACAATTGCCTGTTTTTGGCAGGAAAATATAGAAAAAGGAGCTGAAAGACATGGATTTAATAACAGTTAGAGAGTTATACAAAAACCGTGAACAGTATTTTGACAAAGAGGTAACAGTAGGGGGATGGGTAAGAAGCAACCGCGATTCCAAAACATTTGGGTTTATCGTGGTGAATGATGGTTCTTATTTTGAAACATTACAAGTTGTTTATAACGATACAATGGAGAACTTTGCTGAGATTACGAAGTTAAATGTAGGTACAGCGATTGTAGTAAAAGGAACTTTAGTTGCTACACCACAGGCGAAACAACCGTTTGAGATTCAGGCAACAGATGTGGTTGTAGAAGGTGCATCAACACCGGATTACCCACTTCAAAAGAAACGCCACAGTATCGAGTATTTAAGAACAATTGCACATTTACGTCCTAGAACAAATACATTCCAGGCAGTATTTCGCGTACGTTCTTTGGCAGCATACGCAATTCACAAATTCTTCCAAGACAGAGGATTTGTGTACGTGAATACACCACTTATTACAGGAAGTGACTGTGAGGGTGCAGGCGAAATGTTCCGTGTTACAACTTTGGATATGGAAAACCTTCCAAAGAATGAAGATGGCACAGTGGATTATTCACAAGATTTCTTCGGAAAAGAAACAAGCCTTACAGTAAGTGGTCAGTTGAATGGTGAAACATATGCACAGGCATTCCGAAGCATTTACACATTTGGGCCAACCTTCCGTGCAGAGAATTCTAACACACAACGCCATGCTGCTGAGTTCTGGATGATTGAGCCTGAAATTGCATTTGCTGATTTGGAAGACAACATGAATCTTGCAGAGTCTATGTTAAAATACGTGATCAACTACGTATTAGAAAATGCACCGGAAGAGATGAACTTCTTCAATTCATTTGTAGACAAGGGATTGTTAGACCGATTGAACAATGTGGCAAATAATGATTTCGCTCGTGTAACATATACAGATGCAATTGATATCTTATCTAAGAATAACGATAACTTTGAATTTAAAGTATCATGGGGATGTGACCTTCAGACAGAACACGAACGTTACTTGACAGAACAAGTATTTAAACGCCCTGTATTCGTAACAGATTATCCAAAGGATATCAAAGCATTCTATATGAAGATGAACGAAGACAACAAGACAGTTGCAGCAGTAGACTGTTTGGTTCCTGGAATCGGTGAAATCATCGGTGGTAGCCAGAGAGAGGATGATTACGACAAGTTAGTAGCCCGTATGAACGAAATGGGACTTAACCCAGATGATTATCAATTCTATTTGGATTTGAGAAAATATGGTTCTACAAGACATGCTGGTTTTGGACTTGGATTTGAACGTTGCGTAATGTACCTCACAGGTATGTCTAACATCAGAGATGTAATACCATTCCCAAGAACAGTAAATAACTGTGAATTATAAGAAATGTTTAATTCTCAAGTGGCCCAATGTGCCGTACTTTCTATAAAAGACATACTATAACACTAAAATACCCATGATTTTGCAAAATCATGGGTATTTGTACGCTTTTATAATCGTTTCATGGAAAGTAATCGTAAATTTGATGCATTTTTTAATACAAAATAGCATTTTGTGGGTATTAGCAAGTCAAAATCAGCCGTTTATACCCAGCGAGCCAGGCGTTCTTCAAAACTACAAAAGTCAAAACCAGAAAATTCAAAACAAGCAAGTCGATAAAACAAACAAGTCACAAACAAGCAAGCCCCCAAAAGGCAAGCCTATTTAAAACTCCTCACCATTTTTATATTTCTCAACAATATTTTGAATTCTTGCGCTTGGATCTAAGATATCGCTTATTGAACCATCATGGTTCAAGGTATCAATAATCAGTGCAATATATTTTGTCATATCACAGTTGATGTACCAAGGTCTTGCTAACAATTCCGGTGTCTGGTAAATCAAGTTTGTTGTCAGGATACCTTCGATAATACCGTTTTTGTAAGCTTCATCAAATTTTTCAAGCCCATTGGTGAAAAGACCAAAGGTAGAAGCGCAGAAAATGCGGTTTGCTTTTCTGTCTTTCAATTGTTTTGCTACATCCAGCATACTGTCTCCGGAAGAAATCATATCATCCACGATGATTACGTCTTTACCTTCTACGGAAGTACCTAAGAATTCATGTGCAACGATTGGGTTGCGTCCATTTACAATTCTTGAATAATCACGACGTTTATAGAACATACCCATATCGATTCCAAGAACGTTAGCAAGATAAATCGCACGTTCTGTAGCACCCTCATCCGGGCTGATAGCCATCATATGCTCACTGTCAATTTTTAGATCAGAATATTTTTGAAGCAGAGCTTTTACAAATTGGTAGGTTGGTCGAACCGTTTCAAAACCATGCAATGGAATTGCGTTTTGAATACGAGGATCGTGTGCATCGAATGTGATAATATTATCTACACCCATGCGTACCAATTCTTGAAGTGCCAGAGCACAATCCAAAGATTCTCTTGAGCTTCTCTTATGTTGTCTGCTTTCGTATAAGAATGGCATAATTACGTTAACTCTACGTGCCTTTCCGCCGATTGCAGCAATGACTCTCTTTAAATTTTGGTAATGGTCATCAGGTGACATGCGGTTTGTGTGACCTGATAAAGAATATGTGAGACTGTAGTTACACACATCTACCATAACATAAACATCTTTTCCTCTTACAGATTCATTGATGATGCCCTTTGCTTCCCCTGAACCAAAACGAGGAACCTTTGCGTCAACAATAAAGGAATCTTTTGAGTATTCCGCAAATACTGCATCCTCCGCATCGTTGTCAATGGATTCCTTTCTCCATGATACGAGGTAGTCATCTACATTCTTTCCTAATTCTTCGCATCCAGTGATTGGAATGAACCCAAGTGGTCCTACTGGAAGATTTTCAAGTGTGCGTTCTGTGCGGCGTAACATTAGTTGCCCTCCCTTTTCATTAGTTTCTTTTTAATTCTTATATCATCACCAGTTAATTTTAACATAGTATAGTTACTTGTGATACGAGAAAATGTTCTTTCTGAATAAATATCAACGAGAGACTCCAATGAAAGATTCGTGGAGATAATTGTTGATTTTCTGCGCAACAGACGTTCATTCAGACAGAGGAAAAGCTGAGATACAGTAAATGAGTTCGTAAGTTCAGTTCCCAAATCATCAATGATAAGTAAGTCGCAGTCAAAAATATGCTCATTCATCTGATTTGCTGCTTCATCTTTTCCAAATTTACTTTTTGCCAAGGTGTCAAAAAGCTCAAAGGAAGGAAGATAAATCACAGAATGAGATTTATCAATTAATTCTTTTGCAATACAGTTTGAAAGAAATGTCTTTCCAACACCGGTATCGCCATAGAGAAATAAATTGCGGAATTCTCTTCCAAAGGTATCTACAAAATCCCGGGCTGTCATATAAGCCTTTTGCATATTCGCTAAAGAGGAGGAACCAGTTTTCGGGTCCACATGATTAGCAGAATAGTAAGAGAATGTAAAAGTATTAAAGTTCTCTTCCTGAAGAATATGCTTTAGGTTTGATTGTGTATACAGCATATCTATTACAGCCTTTTGGAAACAGTGACATTTCTTATTGTCAATGTATCCGGTGTCTTTGCAATCAGCGCAATCATAGACCGGTTCTAAATAGTCCGCCGGGAAACCGCCGCTGGCAAGTAAATCTTTAGACTGTTTTGATAATGCTTTTATCTGTGCTTTTAATTCCTGAAGCGCATTGTCATCTCCTTCTAAGAGTTTGCGTGCCTGCTTAACGCTTAGTTCTGATATTGCCTGATGAATCTTTTTCAATTCCGGCAATTTCGCATATGCAGTCTCGTAACGCTTGTCCAAAATGTTACGATTATGAAGTTGTTTTTGTTCGTAGCTACGAATAATCGTATCGTACTGTGAATTGTTTAAAGCCACCTTAAGACTCCTTTAATTAGAATTTAGAAGCTGCTGTTCTAAAGAAGTAATATCGTAAGAACGCCCTTCAAAATTATTGAAACGGTTGCCTGCGGCAACTGTCTTTGTTGTATTTTTAGTTCCTTGTTTCTGGCGGTGTGCAAGGTCGAGACGAGTAATATCTGTCAGGTGATGTACATCCTTCATAAGCCAGTTATTTAAAATTGTATCAGCATATTTAAAATCTGCTTTATGGGTATTCGTAATGGTGCGGTTGCATGCTTCCAATATGATGTCTAGAGAGAAACCGTACTCGTCGGACCATTTCTTAATATAAGTAATCTCAGCAGGAGCAGCAGAACGTCCCTTAATACCAAACGCATTTAAAATAGAATAAACATTTTTCGTATAGAGAGTGGTATTCATTTTCGCAGCTTCTGTTGTCTGAATACCAGCATCAGACCAGGCAAGTGCAACGGTTTCTATGTATTTCATATTGCGATGGCCATTCTCCACACAATACTCAATTAAGTATTCGATTAAATCAATTGAAAAATCAAGTGAATCAAAGAAGTAGTTGATTTTCTTGATTTCAGTTGTTGTTAAAGGCTTGCCCATATATTGCTCAGCCATAAAATATAGTTGTCGAAGTTCCTCTTGATTCGGGGAAGCAGCTTTCTTGGTTTTTCTCTGAATGTTTGCCGCGGGTTTAACCGGTTCTACATTGTCGGCAACGGAGCAATCCTCCTTCTTGACAGATATAGGCGTAATAACAGCTTGTGTCTCCGGCTTAGTGGAGGAGTCTGAGTTTCCGACAGCTAATCCACAGATATTACCTGCCTCATCATAGTCAATATTAAGGAGTCCCACCTTAGACCAATACTTAAAAGCGCGCAATATATCCTTTTCTGTACACTCTAAGCAATCTGCCAGTCCACAGATAGACAGACCGCCTGTATTTCCATTCAAATGGCGCAATAAAACAAGGTAAACCTTCACATATTCACCATTTGCCTTTGCTAAATAATTATCTATAAAATCATTTTCAACGATGGTTGTATTCCCTTGAAAACGGTTCTTCAACGTCAGTGTTCTTGTCATGATATATCCACCCTTTATCTTATCAGTATTCGTATTATAGCACTACCAATCTGAAGGTCAAAGAACAATTATGTGGATATCTCAAGTTTTTTGTGGATAACAAAAATGTGGATAATGTGGATAACTTCTACTTAAGTAGAGAATCTCCAATGTTTACAACGTCTCCCGCCCCCATAGTTATCAACAAATCGTTGTGGAAACAATTTTTTAACACAAATTTTTCTATTTTTTCAAAGCTTGACAAGTAGTAAGCATCACATCCTAATTTCTTAATTTCTTCAGCCAGGCTTTCTGATGACATTCCAAGTGTGTCTGTCTCACGTGCTGCATAGATATCAGCAAGGATGACATGGTCAGCCAATGAAAGAGCCTCCGCAAACTCATGGAAGAACGCTTTGGTTCTTGTATAAGTGTGAGGTTGGAAAATGCACCAGATATCCTTATGAGGATAGTTGCGGGCAGAGGTTAAGGTTGCCCGAATTTCTGTTGGATGGTGTGCATAGTCATCAATAATGGTAAATCCATTTCGTTCCCCCTTGTATTGGAAACGACGGTCAGTTCCCGTAAAGGAAAGTAGTCCCTTTTGGATGGTGTCCAAATCAATGTCTAATAAATCCGCCACTGCAATGGTAGATAATGCATTGGAAACATTGTGCTTTCCGGCAACGGACAACTGGATTCTTCCTATGTTTTCACCATATTTAATCAAATCAAAGGATGCATTTCCGAGTTCATCAAAGGTAATATTGGCTGCAGAATAATCTGCCTCCTGCACTTCAGAATAGGTAATGATGTTACATGAAAGTCCATCTGTGATGGCTTCCATTTTCACAATATTCTTATTAATTACCAAAGCTCCGTCCTTTGGAAGTAGTGCTGCGAATCGATGGAAGGAAGAACGGATGTCATCAATGTCTTTGAAGAAATCCATATGGTCTTCTTCTACATTTAGCATAATTGCAATCTTCGGGAAGAAATCTAAAAAACTGTTGGTATATTCGCAGGCTTCTGTCACAAATACATCAGAGCTTCCTACTCTAATATTCCCCCCAATTGCTTTTAAAATACCCCCAACTGAAATGGTTGGGTCTTTTTCTGCCTCCAACAAAATGTGTGACAGCATAGATGTGGTTGTCGTCTTGCCGTGTGTTCCGGAAATCGCAATTGGTGTTCCGTAATTTTTCATCAATTGTCCCAACAGTTCTGCACGTGTCAAAGTTGGGATGCTTTGTCTTCTTACTTCCATTAACTCTGGATTATCTTCATGAATGGCAGCGGTGTATACAACCACATCAATTCCACCTGTAATATTAGAAGCTTTCTGTGGATAATTCACAATTGCGCCTAATTGAGTTAGGTGCTCTGTCAAAGCAGATGGCTTGTTGTCTGAACCGGAGATTTGAAAATTCTCTTTTAATAAAATCTCGGCAAGGCCGCTCATACTGATGCCGCCGATCCCTATGAAATGTACATGTTGTGGTTTTTTGAAATCTATTTGATACATAAAAACACTTCCTATTTTAATTTATGAAAAAATATCTCTTCTTATTATATACATTTGTTGAAGAAAAAAAAAGAGGTATTGTAAAATTAGGAAAAACGACAAGAAGACTGGTTTTGTAACATATTAACAAAAAGTTCATAATATCATAATAATTTTTGTAAAATGTGTTCACAAAAAAAATTCTATGTGTTATATTAAAGAATGGACATACAATAGGCAACTAAAAGAGGTGACAGTATGAGAAAAAAAGAGATGATAGCTATGCTCTTGGCAGGTGGACAGGGCAGCAGACTTGGTGTTCTGACTGCGAAGGTTGCCAAACCAGCTGTGGCTTTTGGAGGGAAGTATCGAATTATCGATTTTCCGCTCAGCAACTGTATCAATTCGGGTATCGATACAGTGGGGGTATTAACTCAGTACCGGCCTTTGCGTTTAAATGCCCATATAGGAATTGGGATTCCTTGGGACTTGGATCGTAACGTTGGAGGAGTTGCAGTCTTACCACCTTATGAGAAGAGTACGAACAGCGAATGGTATACAGGTACAGCGAACGCTATCTATCAGAACCTTGAATTTATGGAAAGCTATAATCCGGATTATGTGTTAATTTTATCGGGTGACCACATTTACAAGATGGATTATGAAGTCATGTTAGATTTCCATAAAGAAAATAATGCAGATGTAACAATTGCAGTAATGCCGGTTCCGATGGAGGAGGCCAATCGATTCGGCATTATGATTACAGATGAAGAAAAACGGATTTTGGAATTTGAAGAAAAACCAGCCAATCCAAGAAGTAACTTGGCATCTATGGGAATTTATATTTTCAGTTGGCCGGTACTCCGAGATGCACTTTTAGACAAGAAGGATGTACCGAACTGCGATTTTGGAAAACATGTCATTCCATATTGTTTTGAGCAGGAAAAGCGCATGTTTGCTTATGAGTTCAATGGATATTGGAAGGATGTTGGAACACTTGGTTCTTATTGGGAAGCCAATATGGAATTGATTGATATCATTCCGGAGTTTAATCTGTATGAGAAGCATTGGAACATTTATACAAATGAAGGCAGTTTGCCGCCACAGTACATATCAGAAAATGCAGAGGTTGAACGAAGCATTATATGTAATGCGGCGGAGGTTTATGGAGAAGTACATAATTCCGTAATCGGTGCAGGCGTAGTAATAGGAAAAGGAAGTGTTGTTCGTGATTCCATTATTATGCAGGATACGGTTATCGGTAAGAACTGTGTGATAGACAGAGCGATTATTGCCGAGGATGTCAAGGTTGGAGAAAATGTAACCATGGGCATCGGGGCAGATATTCCAAATAAATTAAAACCGGACATTTACTCATTTGGTCTTGTCACCATTGGTGAAAATTCCGTCATACCGTCTGGTGTTCAGATTGGAAAAAATACAGCAATTAGTGGAGCTACTGTAAAAGAAGATTATGTAAATAATATTCTTGAGAGTGGCGAAACTATTATAAAGGCAGGTGAGTAGGCATGAAAGCAGTAGGAATTATTTTGGCTGGCGGTAGCAGCAACAAAATGCGCGAGTTAACCAAGAGACGTGCAGCAGCGGCCATGCCGGTAGCAGGAAACTACCGCGCTATTGATTTTGCCCTTAGCAACATGGCAAATTCTCACATGCAAAAGGTGGCAGTATTAACACAGTACAATGCCCGCTCCTTAAACGAACATCTGAATTCATCAAAATGGTGGGATTTTGGACGAAAGCAAGGCGGCTTGTATGTGTTCACACCTATTATCACAGCAGAAAATGGTTCGTGGTATCGCGGCACAGCAGATGCCATTTATCAAAACTTAGATTTCCTAAAAGAATGTCATGAACCTTATGTGGTGATTGCATCCGGGGATGCAGTTTATAAGCTGGATTTGGAAAAGGTTTTGGAATATCATGTCGAAAAGAAGGCAGATATCACCATTGTTTGTAAGGAACTTCCGCCGGGAGAGGATGCTCGCAGATTTGGTACATTAAAGATGGACGACGACATGCGAGTATTAGAGTTTGAAGAGAAGCCAATGGTGGCGAACTTCAATATGATTTCGACGGGAATATATGTTATCCGAAGACGTCTTTTGATTGATTTAATCGAAGAATGTGTAGAGGATGAAAGATACGATTTTGTATCCGATATTTTGATTCGCTATCGCAATGTGAAAAGAATATACGGATATGAGATAAATAGTTACTGGAGCAACATTGCAACAGTAAATTCTTACTACAAGACAAATATGGATTTCTTAAGGCCTGAAGTTAGAGGTCACTTCTTCAAAGAATATCCAGAGATTTGTACGAAGGTAAGTGATCTTCCACCGGCCAAGTATAATCCGGGATCAATTGTAAAAAATAGCTTGGTAGCAAGTGGAAGTATCGTAAATGGAACGGTCGAGGATTCCATTTTATTCAAGAAGGTATTTGTAGGCAACAATTGTGTAGTGAAAAATTCAATTATATTGAATGATGTGTATCTTGGGGATAATACCTATATTGAGAATTGTATTGTGGAAAGCAGCAGTACAATTCGAGCAAACACCCGCCACGTAGGGGATAAAAAAATAGAAGTAATCGTGGAAAAAAATGAAAGATATGAGTTTTAGAAAGAGGTAGGTTATGCAAATCACAGATGTACGCGTACGCAAAGTAGCAAAAGAAGGTAAATTAAAGGCAGTAGTATCAATCACTATGGATGACGAATTTGTAGTTCATGATATTAAGGTTATCGAAGGTGAGAAAGGCCTTTTCATCGCAATGCCAAGCAAGAAGGCAGCAGATGGAGAATACCGCGATATCGCACATCCAATTAATTCAGGTACAAGAGAACGTATTCAGACATTAATTCTTGAGAAGTATGAAGAAGCTTTGAAAGAAGACGCTTTTGAAGAAGCTGAATAAGTTGATTTGTAGAAAGAGACAAAGACACCGGACTTTGTCTCTTTTTTAGTGGTTTGCTGGGCTGGGGGGATGTTGACATTGGGGCTACAAGGTGGGCTTGTGGGGTGTAGAAGTTGTCTTGCGGGGTCTATGGAGAAAAAATGTGTACCGAGACCCTGAAAACTCTCTGTGGATGTGTAGAATTGATGTTTTGGGGGTCTATATAAATTTCTTATTTAATGAGACCCCTATAAAAGAGAAAAATCTTGCTTAATGTTTGAAAAAGGGGTCCCATCATATATGTTTTCTGTATAGACCCTGCTAAATTAATAAATCATGCATAGATTGATAGATTTAAAACGTTGTCGGGGTCTGTATAAGCAAAAAAAATTATGTGGACCCCAACAAAAACTATGTAGCGAATGACATATGTCACAAAACAAAGCTACGAGCAATAAAGTTACTTACAAAAAGTAATATTCTATGATTTTTTGTATTTGCTCTGTACTTAACGGATGTTCACTTGTTTCATAGGTTGTAATGAGTTGAATAGATGGTACAATTCCGCAAGCATTATATTGTTGTAACTTTAAGTATGCATTTTTAGAATACGTCGGGTCATCCATCATGCCAAAATGCTCCCAATAATAAAAATCACCTGTTTCGGGATGACGTATAGTAAAGTCTGGATAAATTACTTTGTCATTTAATTGCAGGGGGCTTTCATAACGAAATGGAATACGGTGAATGTACAAGAGCATATCAATCATTGATTCTGCTTTAGACCGTAGAGTATTGCCGGAAATGCTGTCATGATTTACATGTTCAGTATGATATGGATTATGTTCATATGGGGAGTTCATCCAGTCAGCCAGTTCTTGATTTAAAGGTGAAAAATAGGGATTTAAAAGATTTTGATATTCTGATGATTCGAAGAGTAACTTTTCGGCTTTTCCAGTAAGTGCATGGTGGTCTAGATAAAATTGAATTGCTCTTCTTTCTTTTTCTAAATCTTCTAGTGATAGAGATAAATATTTTTTTGCTGCTAAGTCTTCTGCTAGTTTTCTGTTGGCTTTGGGAATGTAGGTTTTTGAGTGTCCGTCACTTTGATACCACTTATAACGGCTTCGGTTATGGGAACAGATAAGTTTTCCGGTTGGTAGTTCTTGAAGCTTCTTTTTTAGAGAAATAATTTGATTGTCAATCCGTTTGAACTCGGATTGCATACGTTCGTAAATCGTAGAGATTCCTCCTCGTATTATATAGTAGTAGTGTTTATAGTCCCTCTCCAAGGACTGTATGCTATACTATTGGAGATACTGTGGATTGTTTTATCCCTCCTACCACTAGATGGTTTTAGAAAGGCTACAACCACAGTCTCTTTGTATATTTGTTAATCAGTTAGATACCGCATGACGGTTTATTTAGAACGAGGTTACAATCGCAAGGAGTACCAGTGGTTCCAAACAGTATCAAATATTTATTCTAAGGAGACTTGCTATGATTTACGTAGGAATTGACGTTGCCAAAGATAAGCACGACTGCTTTATCACAAACTCGGATGGTGAAGTGTTGTTTAACTCTTTTACCATTCCAAACAACCGTGAAGGGTTTGAAACCTTATTTCAAAGAATACATTCTGCATCAGATGATTTAACCAAAGTAAAAGTAGGGCTACAAGCCACCGGACACTATAGTTACAATCTTCTGGGATTTCTTCTTGATAATGGTTTGCCGACCTTCGTTATCAACCCGTTACATACAAATCTTTACAGAAAAAGTCTAAGCCTTAGAAAGACGAAAACGGATAAAGTTGATGCCCATACAATCGCATCTATGATTATGTCTGGCGTGAACTTAAAGTCCTACTCAGACACATCTTACCATAACGAAGAACTAAAGTCATTAACTCGTTATCGTTTTGATAAGGTCAAAGAACGTGCTACATTAAAATCTTCTGTTTCAAGACTTGTTTGCATTCTGTTCCCTGAACTGGAGAAACTTGTTCCAACACTCCACATGGCCTCTGTTTACGCTTTACTTGCTGAATTCCCGGGTGCATCGGCTGTTGCGTCAGCACATCTTACCCGGCTTACAAATCTGCTTTCTGAAAGTTCCAAAGGCAGATATGATAAAGAGACTGCTCTCACCTTTCGTGAAGCTGCACGAAATTCTATCGGCTCGCATATGCCTGCAAAATCATTGGAACTAAAGCATACCATTAAACTCATTCAAGAACTGGATGCAGAGATTGATGAAATTGAAAATGAAATCAAATCCATTATGGATGAAATCAATTCGCCAATCCTTACCATTCCCGGAATCAGTTATCGCATGGGTGCCATGATTATCGCAGAAATCGGTGATTTCAGCCGTTTCGACTCTCCAGATAAAATACTTGCATATGCTGGTATGTCACCATCCACGTACCAATCCGGGCAATTGGATAATTGTTATGCTCATATGGAAAAGCGTGGTTCACGCTACCTTCGATATGCTCTTTACAATGCAACCAAATATGTCTGCCACTGGGATGAATCCTTTGGTTCTTACCTTGCCAAGTCGGATCGTAGCCATGTCGTTCTGTGAGCCAAGGAGTTGGGGGG
>JAZNXJ010000054.1:0-5236 GCA_045593805.1 Faecalimonas sp. | reverse complement strand
TGTAGATACAGCTGTTGCAATTGCAAAAGAACTCGGAATCATCACAGATGGAACTTATGCAATTACAGGTTCACAGCTCAATGAGATGGATGATGAACAGTTTGGAAAAGAATTCATGAATATCAGCGTATATGCACGTGTTCAACCTGAGCATAAGACACGTATTGTCAACGCTTGGAGAAAGGCAGGCTATGTAACAGCCATGACAGGTGACGGTGTAAATGATGCACCTTCTATCAAATCAGCAGATATCGGTGTTGGTATGGGTATCACAGGTACGGACGTTACGAAAAACGTTGCGGATATGGTTCTTACAGATGACAACTTCGCAACCATCGTTGGAGCAGTAGAAGAGGGACGTAGAATATACGACAATATCCGTAAAGCGATTCAGTTCTTACTGGGATCAAACATGAGTGAGGTTTTAACAATCTTTATTGCAACATTGATTGGTATTAAGATATTTGAGCCGGTACATTTGCTCTGGATTAACTTAGTTACAGACTGTTTCCCGGCACTTGCTCTTGGTATGGAAAAGGCAGAGCCGAACATTATGCGCCGTAAACCTCGTGATGCAAAAGCAGGTATTTTCGCAGACGGTATGGGATTTGATATTGGATATCAAGGTTCACTTGTAACAATTCTCGTACTTGTTTCATACTTTATCGGTAATAGCATGGGCGGAGCAACACATGGAACAACGATGGCATTCCTTACGATGTCAATGGCAGAAATCTTCCACAGCTTCAACATGCGTTCACAGAGACAGAGTATTTTTAAGCTTGGAACAAAGAACAACTTCTTGTTGCTTGCAGGTGTTGGATCCTTTATTGCAACAACTGTTGTGTGTGAAATACCATTCCTTGCAGATGCATTTAAGTTTGCAAGTGTAGGATTGACAGAATATATCATCGCCATTATACTTGGTGTATGTATCATCCCAATTGTTGAGGTTGTAAAATTAGTTCAAAGAAACTTGGTGAAATAATGAATTTAGATAGAGATAATCTAAAAAAAATCAGAGGATTAATCCTCTTTACCATCTTCGTGTTGGTAGCTCTTTGGAATTACGAATTGGTGTTTAATGGCATCAAGTTCGTTTGGGGCGTGATATCTCCGTTCGTTCTAGGTGGGGTCATTGCATTTATCGTAAATATTCCAATGCGATTCTTCGAAGAAAAATTATTTGATAAAGCGAAGGTGAAAAAGAAAAAGTGGGCGGAAAAACTTGCCCGTCCACTTAGTCTTGTTCTTGCGCTATTACTTATTATCGGTATCATCGCAACGGTTGTGCTGATTGTGATTCCGGAACTTGGAAATACACTTTTGAATCTCGGAAAAACCATACAGGATTTTATTCCTAAGGCGCAGGAGTGGGCAATTCAGACATTTAAGGACAATCAGGAGATTGCAAAGTGGATTGCAGATATTGATTTCAAATGGAATGAGATCCTCTCTCAGGGACTTGATTTCTTAAAAAATGGAGCGAGCAGTGTGCTTGGTTCTACGTTCGAGGCCGCCATGAGTATTATCAGTGGTGTAGCAAGCTTCTTCATATCTTTCGTGTTCTCGTGTTATGTTCTAGTACAAAAAGAGAAGCTAGGAGAACAGGTAAGGAAGCTGATGCGTGCATTTATGCCAGAGGATTGGAACAATATCTTCCTGGCGCTTGGAAGTGTTGTGAATAAAAGTTTTACGAATTTCTTCACAGGACAGTGCCTGGAAGCGGTTATTTTAGGATTGATGTTCCTCATTACGATGGCAATCTTCCGACTTCCGTATGCACTCCTGATTAGTGTACTTATCGCATTTACGGCACTGATTCCAATCTTCGGAGCGTTTATTGGATGTGGTGTAGGCGCGCTTCTCATATTTATGGTAAGTCCGATGAAGGCACTGATATTTATTATCATGTTCCTTGTGCTTCAGCAGATTGAAGGGAACTTTATCTATCCGCATGTAGTTGGTAATTCGGTTGGTCTTCCATCTATCTGGGTGCTTGTAGCGGTCAGTGTCGGAGGCAGTCTTATGGGACTTGCGGGGATGCTTATTTTCATTCCGATTACGGCGGTGGTATACACAATGCTTCGGGGAATTGTAAACCGAAGACTTGGATTAAAAGAATAAAAGAATGAATCAAATATTTCAGCATACATTGTAGAAAAGAAATTTGGAGCAATGTATGCTGAATTTTTTATGGGCAGGAATGATTATCATAGGGGTTATGTATGCCGCACTTACTGGAAATATTGCGGAAGTCACAAATGCAGCTCTAGATTCTTCTAAGGAGGCAATTACATTATGCCTTACCATGCTTGGGGTGATATCGCTTTGGATGGGGATTATGGAGATTGCGACGAAGGCAGGAATAATTGGGGCGCTATCAAAGCGATTTAGACCATTTGTAAGGTTTATGTTTCCAAGGATACCGAAAGGACACAAGGCAAATGAATATATCACTACAAATTTGATTGCAAATATTTTGGGTCTTGGATGGGCGGCTACTCCTGCAGGACTTCAGGCGATGGAAGCACTTGGAGAACTGGAGGATGAGAGAGGAAATGATAGAAGCATTGCCAGTGATGAGATGTGCACATTTTTGATTGTCAACATTTCTTCTCTTCAGCTCATTAATATCAATATCATCGCATATCGAAGCCAGTACGGAAGCGTGAATCCGACCAGAATTGTCGGTGCGGGTATTGTGGCAACCATTGTCAGCACAATCGTTGGGTGTGCGTATTGTAAAATCAAGAATAGAAAGGTGAGAAGGTGATGAAGATGGATTTGTTGGTATATATTAGTGACTTTATCGTGCCTTCTATTATTATCCTGATTGTTACATACGGTGTACTTGAGAAGGTGAAAGTGTATGATGAATTTGTGAATGGAGCTAAGAAGGGGCTGACTACAGTAATTAAGATTATGCCGACGTTGGTGGGACTAATGGTAGCAGTTGGCATATTGCGTGCTTCTGGATTCTTAGAATTCTTATCGGAGCAGATAGGGAAGGTGACGGATTATATCGGGTTTCCCTCGCAGCTTGTACCGCTGTCAATTGTAAGATTGTTCTCTGCTTCTGCGGCAACAGGGCTTGTGCTTGATATTTTCAAAGAGTATGGAACGGATTCGAAAATTGGACTGATTGCATCGATTATGATGTGTTGTACAGAGACGGTGTTCTACACCATGAGCGTGTATTTTATGGCGGCGAAGGTGAAAAAGACAAGGTACACTTTGACGGGAGCGTTGCTTGCGACAGTTGCTGGAATTGCGGCAAGTGTGTGGCTGGCGGGGGTGGTGTAATGGTATGGTACAAGATAAAGTTATCAACATTGTGTGGATAACTTTATTTTTGTGGAAGGTCAAATGAAAAGTAAATCCGCTTGTATAACATAAAGAAAAACGGGGCAGAATATTAACAGAATAACTGTAAAAACGGGGCGTTATACTAATAAAATGATTGCAAAAACGGGGCAAAAGATGTATTGTATAGTTGGAGGTTGAGATTTATGTATAGAAAAGATTCCGTTACTATAGAAGAATGGATTAAAAATTCAAACAAGGCGTTATTGGTGACTGGTGCAAGACAGATTGGAAAGACATGGCTCATTAGAGATGAGATTAAGAAAAGTGGCTACACTAAGTTTGAGGTAAATTTTATTGATCAGCCGGACATGGTTGAGTATCTGAACGCTAATATGAGTGCAGAAGAGTTTTTGATCAAATTAAAAATGATTATGCCACAAGAGTGCAAACCACATGAAACTGTTGTTTTCTTCGATGAGATTCAGAAATGTCCGGAAATAGTGACAAAAATAAAATTTCTGGTAGATGAGGGCAGCTTTAAGTATGTAATGAGCGGATCCTTATTAGGAGTAGAACTCAAAGGTATTGCGTCGGCACCAGTGGGGTATTTGACGGTTTTAAGAATGTATCCGATGGATTTTGAAGAGTTTATGGTGGCAAATGATGTCTCAAAGACAACATTAGATATGCTAAAAGAAAAATTTGAAACATGTAGTTCTGTAGATGAATTCATACATCAGAAGCTTTTGTATATGTTTTTTGTGTATCTTATTGTTGGAGGCATGCCTGATGCCGTAAAAACTTATATGGAGTCAAAAGATATACGAGAGGTCGATAAGGTACAACGAGACATAGTAACATTGTATAAAGAAGATTTCTCTCAATATGAACTTGAGGATAAAAAACTAAAACTAAAGTCTATATATGATATTATTCCGGCTGAATTAAACAAGCAAAACAAAAAGTTTGTTTTCACCATGTTAGATAAGGAACTAAAATTTGATAGATATGAAAATAGTTTTTTGTGGCTAAAGGATGCAGGGGTTGCGCTGCCAGTTTATAATGTTGATGCACCGGTGGTTCCTCTTATGGCAAGTAAAAGTAGTAATGTGTTCCGACTTTTTTCGAATGATATTGGGTTGCTCACATGCGCATATCCGGCAGAAACAAAAATAGAATTGATTAGAAAAAACGGTGAAGTGAACAACGGAGCACATTTTGAAAATGCAGTCGCGCAGCAATTAACAGCCAATGGATTTGAACCGTATTTCTGCAAAAAGAAAAATATCGGCGAGTTGGATTTCGTGATAGAAATGAGCGAAAAAGTAGTTCCAATTGAGGTTAAGTCGGGGAAAACATATAAATCACATAAGGCTTTGAACAATTTTATGGATGTGGCAGATTATCATATGGAGAAGGCCTATGTTTTTTCTGTTGGCAATGTAGAACAAGTGGGAAGAGTAATTTATCTTCCGATTTATATGTGCTATCTTTTACAAGAGCAAAAAATCGGTCAGATGATAGTAGATTTAGATACAGATGGTCTGTGAACAAAGCCAAGGCGAATGAGATAATAATTCCCTGCCTTTTTGATGAAGGCAGGGAATTTCTAGTCTAGCATATACTTCAACACCACCTTAAACGGTGCTGGTCCAATCTCCAGCAGTTCTTTATGAAATTCTTTCTGAGAAAATTCGTTTCCCTTTTGTTTCATATATTCTTTCTTAAGTTCCAAGATTTCCAGATATCCAACATAATATTTTAAATAATTTGCCGGATCACCCAAGATATATTGGTAGATTTCTGCAATCACGACTTCATCCTCAATTCCATAAGCGGCAAAGTGTTCAATGGTATCTTCGAGAGACCAACCATCGTGATGAATTCCTATATCGGCAGCAGCATATAGGCCAAGAATAATCGAGTT
>JAZNXJ010000053.1:0-32929 GCA_045593805.1 Faecalimonas sp. | reverse complement strand
CAATCATATTTGGAACATTGCGATGCATAATTGTAATTCTTGTATGTTCTCCTCGAAGTCCCATCTCACAGTTTGGATAGTTGACAGAATTGCGAATGTTACCATTCTCTAAGAATTCCATCACTTCCTTCACTGCCATCTTCGCACAGTTGTCTTCTGATTCTTCCGTAGAAGCCCCAAGATGTGGAATTACGATAGCATTCTTCACACCTGTAATCACCGGATTCGGGAAGTCTGTAACATACTTTTTCACCTTGCCGGAAATAAGTGCATCGATCATGTCCTCTTCATTTACAAGAACGTCTCTTGCGAAGTTGAGTACAACTACTCCATCCTTCATCAGACTGATGGCATTCTTGTTAATCATGCCCTTTGTTGAGTCTAACGCCGGAACATGAATCGTGATATAATCACACTCACTGTATATTTCCTCTGTAGTCTTTGCATGGTAAATGCTTCTCGACAACTTCCATGCTGCATCTACAGAAAGATATGGGTCATATCCGTATACGTCCATTCCAAGATGTGTTGCCGCATTGGCAACAAGTACACCGATTGCTCCAAGGCCGATAACACCGAGTTTCTTTCCTTCTAGTTCGCATCCTGCAAATGCTTTTTTCGCTTTTTCAGCCTGTTTCGCAATATCTCCGTCTTCTTCGTGTTCCTGTACCCAGTTGATGCCTCCAATCACATCACGTGATGCCAAGAGCATTCCTGCGAGTACAAGTTCTTTTACACCGTTTGCATTGGCTCCCGGTGTGTTAAATACAACAATACCTTCCTCTGCGCAACGGTCTAATGGGATATTATTTACCCCTGCCCCTGCTCTTGCAATTACTTTTAAGTTCTCATCAAACTCAAGTTCATGCATTACGGCACTTCTTACAAGTACTGCGTCTGCATCCTTCATATTTTCTACTGCAGCATACGCATCACCAAATTGATTCAAACCAATATTTGCAATTGGATTTAAACAATGATATTTATACATTAGAGATTCGCCTCCTCAAATTTCTTCATAAACGCTACTAACGCTTCTACCCCTTCGATTGGCATAGCGTTATAGATACTCGCACGCATTCCGCCTACACTTCTATGTCCTTTTAAGTTTTCAAAGCCTGCTTCTTTTGCCTCTTTTACAAATTTCGCATCTAAATCTGCATCGCCTGTCACAAATGGAACATTCATCAGTGAACGGTCTTTTTTCTCAACAGTTCCTTTAAACAATTTGCTTTCATCTAAGAAATCATAGAGAATCTTTGCTTTTTTCTCATTATATTCTTTGATTGCAGAAAGTCCACCCATCTCTTTTAACCATTTGAACACCTTACCACAAATGTAGATACCATATGCAGGTGGTGTGTTATAAAGAGACTCTGCATCTGCATGAATCTTATACTGCAACATGGTCGGTGTACCAGGAAGTACATCTTCTGTAATTAAATCTTCACGAATAATTACAATTACCACACCTGCAGGTCCGATATTTTTCTGAACTCCACCATAAATAATGCCATACTTGCTTACATCAACAGGTTCAGATAAGAAGCAGGAAGAAACGTCAGATACTAAAATCTTACCCTTTGTATTTGGTAGCTCTTTGAATTTTGTACCGTAAATTGTGTTGTTTTCACATATGTAAACATAATCTGCATCTTCAGAAATCGGCAAGTCTGAGCAATCCGGAATATAAGAAAATGTCTTATCTTCAGATGTAGCAATCTTATTTGCTTTTCCGTATTTCTGTGCTTCCTGATATGCCTTCTTTGCCCATTGTCCTGTGACAATGTAATCAGCCACTTTATTTTTCATCAAGTTCATTGGAATCATGGCAAACTGTTGTGATGCACCACCTTGCAAAAACAGTACTTTGTAATTATCAGGAATGTTCATAAGTTCACGAAGGTCTGCCTCTGCTGTCTTGATAATCTCGTCATACGCTTTCGAGCGATGGCTCATTTCCATAACCGACATTCCGGTTCCCTTATAATCCATCATTTCTTCTGCTGCTTCTTTAAGCACACATTCCGGTAAAACTGCCGGACCTGCTGAAAAGTTATACACTCTACTCATTTCTTTTTCCTCCTCACAAACTAATTTTCTTTTAAATCTTCTTCACTAAATGCTTCGCTAATTGCTGCTCCAGGAGCTACCATCGGCCATACCTTTTCGTCACTGTCAATCTGACAATCGATAACAACCGGTCTTCCAAGGGTAAGTGCCTCACTAAATGCCGCTTTAAATTCATCTAATGTGGTTGCTCGCATTCCCACAGCACCCATAGCCTCAGCTAATTTCACAAAGTCTACTGCATCATTTAACACAGTCGCTGAATAACGTTGTCCGTAGAATAAAGTCTGCCATTGACGAACCATTCCAAGTACGTGGTTATTAATTACCACTTGAATAATTGGAATATTGTATCTCGCTGCAGTTGCAATCTCATTCATATTCATACGGAAACAACCATCACCCGCAATATTCACTACCGTTTTTTCCGGCACACCCATTTTTGCTCCAAGGGATGCGCCAAGTCCATATCCCATGGTTCCAAGCCCACCGGAAGTTAAAAGTGTTCTTGGTTTTGTATACTTATAGAACTGAGCTGCCCACATTTGATGCTGTCCTACTTCTGTTGTAATAACCGCAGCGCCTTCTGTCTGCTTGTAAATTTCTTCAATAACCGCTGGTCCTGTTAAAACACCTTGGTGATAGGTAAGTGGATATTTTTCCTTGTATTCGTTAATTGTTTGTTTCCACTCACTATGGTCTTGCTGTTCTAATTTTGCATTAATACATTTTAGAACTTCATCCACATCACCTGTGATACTTGCGTCTGTCATGATGTTTTTATCAATTTCCGCAGGGTCAATATCAATTTGAATAATCTTTGCCTTGCTTGCAAACTTGCTTGCATTACCAGTTACACGGTCACTGAATCTGGCACCGATTACTACAAGTAAATCGCATTTGCTTACTCCAAAATTGGAAGGCTTTGTACCATGCATACCAAGCATTCCGGTATACAAATCATCGGTTCCTGGAAATGCACCTTTTCCCATTAAGGAATCGGTTACCGGTGCATCCATTTTATGCGCAAATTCTACCAAAGATTCGCTTGCGTCGGATAAAACAGCACCACCACCAACAAAGATAAATGGCTTCTTTGCCTTCTTCATCATGGCAACTGCGGTATCAACCTCTGCTTCATCAATGGATTTTGTAATTACTTTTTCTGTATTGATTACTGTCTTCTCATATTCGCATACATTTGCGGTTACATCCTTTGGAATGTCAATTAATACCGGACCAGGTCTTCCTGTTCTTGCAATTTCAAATGCTTTGCGAATGGTATCTGCTAATTTATTTACATCTTTTACAATGTAGTTATGTTTGGTAATTGGCATCGTAACACCAGCAATATCAATTTCCTGGAAACTATCTTTTCCAAGAAGGGAAACACCTACATTACATGTAATCGCTACAATTGGAATGGAATCCATATATGCAGTTGCGATACCGGTTACAAGATTGGTTGCACCCGGGCCACTGGTTGCAAAACATACTCCCACTTTTCCGGTTGCTCTTGCATATCCGTCTGCCGCATGTGATGCGCCTTGCTCATGAGATGTTAAAATATGTGTAATTTCATCACTATGTTTATATAAAGCATCGTATACGTTTAGGATGGCTCCGCCTGGATAACCGAACACGGTGTCAACCCCCTGTTCTTTCAAACATTCGATTACGATTTCTGCTCCTGTTAATTGCATAAAAAGTCTCCTTCTCTATCTAGGTATTTCTAAGATTGCTCCTCTGTTGCCTGATGTTACCATAGACGCATATCTTGCCAAGTATCCGGTAGTTACCTTTGGCTGTCTTGGAACCCATTTTGCTTTTCTTTCTGCTAAAACTTCATCTGACACTTTGAGTTCAATCTTGGTTTCCGGAATATTAATCTTAATGATATCTCCTTCTTCAACCAATGCGATTGGACCGCCAACTGCTGCTTCCGGTGAAACGTGTCCGATGGATGCTCCTCTGGATGCACCGCTGAAACGTCCGTCAGTAATGAGTGCAACGGTTGAGCCTAATCCCATACCTGCAATTGCAGATGTTGGATTTAACATTTCACGCATACCAGGTCCACCCTTTGGTCCTTCGTAACGGATAACAACCACATCACCTGCCACAATCTTTCCACCTTTGATTGCATCAATAGCATCTTCTTCGCAGTCAAATACTCTAGCCGGTCCTTCGTGTACCATCATTTCTTCCACCACTGCTGAACGCTTTACAACGCTTCCGTCCGGTGCAAGATTTCCGGTAAGAACTGCAAGACCGCCTGTTTCACTATATGGATTTTCAATTGGTCTGATAACCTCTGGATCTCTATTTACACAATTTGCAATGTTTTCTCCAACTGTTTTACCTGTTACAGTCATGCAATCTGTGTATAATAAACCTTTTTTATTCAGCTCGTTCATAACAGCGTATACACCGCCTGCTTCGTTAAGGTCTTCCATATATGTAGGACCTGCCGGTGCCAAATGGCAAAGGTTCGGTGTTTTTGCGCTGATTTCATTTGCAAATGTAATATCAAAATCCATTCCGATTTCATGTGCAATCGCCGGTAAATGAAGCATAGAGTTTGTGGAACATCCAAGTGCCATATCAACAGTTAAGGCATTTAAAATCGCTTTCTCTGTCATAATGTCTCTTGGACGAATGTTCTTTTCTAACAACTCCATAACCTTCATACCTGCATGTTTTGCAAGACGAATTCTTTCAGAATATACTGCCGGAATTGTACCATTTCCACCAAGTCCCATTCCAAGTACTTCTGTCAGACAGTTCATACTGTTTGCCGTATACATTCCGGAACACGAACCGCATGTCGGACATACCTTTTCTTCAAATTCTGTCACATCGTCCGCTGTCATAGTTCCTGCTGCATAAGAGCCTACGGCTTCAAACATACTAGATAAACTTTTCTTACAACCCTTTACCTTACCTGCAAGCATTGGACCGCCGCTGACAAAAACAGTTGGTACATTGATACGTGCTGCTGCCATTAAAAGTCCCGGAACGTTTTTATCACAGTTCGGAATCATAACCAAAGCATCAAACTGATGAGCCATTGCCATTGCTTCTGTGGAATCTGCAATCAAATCTCTGGTTACAAGAGAGTATTTCATACCCACGTGTCCCATTGCAATTCCGTCGCAAACGGCGATTGCAGGGAACATAATCGGAGTTCCACCTGCCATTGCAACACCCATTTTTACGGCATCGCAAATCTTATCCAAGTTCATGTGTCCTGGTACAATTTCATTATAAGAACATACAATACCAACCAATGGTCTTTGACGTTCTTCCTCTGTATAACCTAATGCGTTAAATAACGAACGGTGTGGGGCTTGAGCCATCCCCTTTGTTACTGTATCACTTCTCATATCTATTTCCTCCTATACTTCAAGCTTTACCTTCGCGCAGATCAGATTTCCAATCTCGGCTGTATTCACCTGTGTTTTGCCTTCCGACATAATGTCAATAGTACGGTATCCGTCCTTCAACACTTGTGCCACTGCATTTTCAATAGCATCTGCTTCTTTATCTAAGTCAAATGAAAACCTTAGCATCATAGCTGCCGAAAGAATGGTTGCAATTGGGTTTGCAATACCTTTTCCTGCAATATCAGGTGCCGAACCACCACTTGGTTCATAGAGTCCGAATTTTGTATCATTCAGGCTCGCTGATGCTAACATTCCGATGGAACCGGTAATCATACTTGCCTCGTCAGATAAAATATCACCAAACATATTCTCTGTTAAAATGACATCAAACTGTTTTGGGTTCTTCACAAGCTGCATAGCACAGTTGTCAACCAACATATGCTCTAATGTCACTTCCGGATAATCCTTCGCAACCTCTTCTACTACTTTTCTCCATAATCTGGAAGAATCAAGTACGTTCGCCTTATCTGCGCTTATGACTTTCTTGTTGCGTTTCATTGCAATATCAAATGCACGAATTGCAATTCTACGAATTTCGTTTTCATTATATGTAAGTTCATCTTTCGCAGTTAAAACACCGTCTACATCTTTTGTCTCTCTGTTCCCGAAGTATAGGCCGCCTGTAAGCTCACGCATAATCATCATGTCGAAGCCACCTTCTGTGAGTTCCTCTTTTAATGGACATGCGCCTTTTAATTCGTCATATAAAACAGCTGGTCTAAGATTAGCGAATAAATTTAATTCCTTTCTTATTTTAAGCAAGCCTGCTTCCGGTCTCTTGGATGGTTCTAATTTGTACCAAGGCGAAGTCTTTGCATCTCCTCCGATAGAACCCATAAGTACTGCATCGCAGGATTTTGCAATTGCCACTGTTTCATCTGTCAGTGGAATTCCATGTACATCGATGGAAGCACCACCCATAAGTAGTTCATTGTATTTATATGTATGTCCGTAGACTTCTCCAACTTTATTTAAAACCTTGATTGCTTCAGTAACGATTTCCGGCCCTATGCCGTCGCCCCTGATTACACCGATATTCAGTTCCATATCTATCTACCTCTTGTTTTAAAATATTTCCTTTTATAATATCGCATTTTCCCTATGATTTCAACCCTTTAATGTGGAAAAGTGTAATTTTTTAGAGTGTGCTCTGTTTTTGTTTGGTCAAAAAAAGAAGGAGACTATTCATCTCCTTCTCTAATCTTATTCTGCACTTGGTTTTTCAACTTGTGTAATCGCTGCTTTTTGCATTGGAATGCGACAATTTTTGTTATTACCAAATTCAACGATAACATCATCTTCTGAAATGTCAATTACTACGCCATAGAAACCGCTTGTTGTAAGAACGGCATCACCAACTGCCATTTCTGATAACATTAACTGAAGTCTCTTTTGCTCTTTCTTTTGTGGACGCATTAAAAAGAACCACATAACTCCAATAATTACAGCATACATTAAAATAATTCCTAATCCTTCCATGTTACAAATCCTCCTAATCTCTAAACACTACGACTATCATACACAAAAAGTCTAGTTACGTCAAGCCGGCAAGTTTCTTTTCTTTATACTCTTTATAACAGCCGTTGTCTATCGCATCTCTGATTTCTTCCATCATGGTATTGTAGAAATACAGGTTATGAAGCACACAAAGTCTCATGCCGAGCATCTCTTTCGCCTTAAGCAGGTGGCGAATGTAAGCTCTGCTGTAAGTACGGCAAGCCGGACACTGACAACCCTCTTCAATCGGTCTTTCATCCAACTCGTATTTTGCATTGAACAGATTGAGTTTTCCTTGGTTCGTATACACGTGTCCATGGCGGCCATTTCTACTTGGATATACACAGTCAAAGAAGTCTACGCCTCTGTCAACAGCTTCTAATATATTTGCAGGCGTTCCAACTCCCATAAGGTAAGTCGGTTTATCAACCGGCAGGTGTGGAACTACTGCGTCTAAAATGCGGTACATATCCTCGTGAGATTCTCCTACCGCAAGACCACCAATTGCATATCCATCTAAATCCATCTTTGCAATCTCTTTTGCATGAGCAATACGGATATCTTCATAAATACCACCTTGATTGATACCAAAGAGCAGCTGGTGTTTATTTATGGTATCCGGCAACGAATTCAGTCGTGCCATTTCTGCTTTACATCTGGCTAGCCATCTGGTAGTACGGGCAACGGAATCCTCCATATATTCCCGACTTGCCACGCTGGATGGACATTCATCAAAGGCCATCGCTATTGTGGAACCAAGATTGGACTGAATCTGCATACTTTCTTCCGGTCCCATAAATATTTTCTTCCCATCAATATGAGAATTGAAATATACACCTTCTTCTTTAATTTTGCGAAGTCCAGCAAGTGAAAAGACTTGAAACCCACCAGAGTCTGTCAAAATCGGTTTATCCCAAACCATAAATTTGTGAAGGCCACCAAGTTTTTTTACGACTTCATCCCCTGGTCTTACATGCAAGTGATACGTATTTGACAATTGCACCTGGGTTTTGATTCCTTGCAAATCTTCCGTAGAAACGGCACCTTTTATCGCTGCAATCGTTCCTACATTCATAAACACAGGTGTCTGAATCACCCCATGCACTGTATGAAATTCGCCTCGTTTTGCAAGACCATCTTGCTTTAACAATTTATACATTCTAATTCCTCTTTTTCTAGTAATGAATGATTACCGGACAGCCAACAGAAAGCATTCCGTAGAATTCTTTTGCCTTCGCCGGTGGCATATTAATACATCCATGAGAACCATTGTTCACATATCTGTCTCCGCCAAAGGTTGGTTGCCATCCCGCATCATGGAAGCCTATTCCACTCCATGTCACACGCATCCAATAATCTACCCATGTTACATAAGACGGCTTTCCATTTACAAGTCGTCCTCTTAAGTATTTTCCTTTGATTTTTTCTAAAATTGTATATGTACCTGTCGGGGTGTCATTCTTACCCTTTTTACCGGTTACCACGTCTGTCTCAAATGCAACCTGACCATTTACCACATACCACATATGTTGCTCTGTGATATCTACCTCTGCATAAGTTGTTCCCCATGCAAATTGTCCTTCCGGAGTTGCCTGTCTAGAAATAATTGGAGACCTTGTTATGGTTTTTCCTTCTTTGATTTCGCTGATTAACTGATTGCAATCTTGCTGACTGCCAACCTGACGTCCGTAGCCCGCTACCGCAACATTTGCCTGTTTGCCTGTAGGCGTGGTAATTACGCCGCCACGATTTGCAGTATTGTACTTCTTTCCTAATGTGTCCGTAAATGCTTTCACCTTTGCTGCATCAATAACCGGTGTCATATTGGCATCCACAGAAACCCATGCCACGATATCGTCTTTATCAACGACAACTTCAATATTATCTAAACTATATGTAATGCTTGCGGAAATGTATTTGTTCAATTCCGTTTGCGCAGAAATTACTTCTGCAGAATCTTTTTTGAAAACCGGTTGCACATAGCATCCATTTTCCTCTAAATCCACTTCTTGTTCCATTGCATTTACACTAGCATGAATGGCTTCATTTACTTTCGTCAAATCCAGCTGTGTTCCATACACTTCATCCTGAATAACAAATGTGCCATCCTTGTATACAACTGTTGCTGACACAGGTGCCACCTGATTCTCTGGTTTCACGCATTCGAGTGCTGCTATCAGTGTGTTCAATTTTTCCTGATCATATTCAAAAACAATCTCTGCTTTGATGTTATTTTCTTCAAACAATGCCTTTGGCCAATAATATGCATTCTGTTCTTCAAACGCTTCCTTAAGCTGTTTGTAGCCACCGTATTTGATACCCATATCGGTGCCTTCGAGAACTTCTTTACCGCCATTAGTCAATTGAATGGTAAGTGAATATTCCTCCACCTGCTTTTGCAGCATTGCCTCAACCTCAGCTAATGTTTTCTCAGAACAGTCCACACCATTTACATTCGTACCCATGACAAACTTGTCTTTATAATAGGAAGAAATTCCCCAATATGCTGCTGCGATTCCAATTAACAAGACACCTATTATTGATAAGGTGATGATTAGTCCTTTTTTGCTTTTCTTTTTCGATTCCTCTGCTGGTGTTTCTTCCGCTGATGCTTCTTCTGCTGGTTTTTCTTCTACTGGAGGTTCTTCTACAACCGGTTCCTCTGCTGATGCCTCTTCCGCTGGCGCTTCTTCTACAGCAGATTCCTCCACTGGTATTTCTTCCACTGCAGTCACTTCCTCGTCCATGCCTTTTGACAAAGCATTAGCCAACTCCTCTACTGATTTTTCTTTTGTATTTTCTTCATTATTCATATGAACAACTCCTTTATGTCCTAATCCCGTATATTATAATACGAACTTCTTTAAAAGTACAGTAAAATATTATTGCGTTTTCGACAAAAAAATTGCATAATAGTAATGTTAGGAGGGCTCGAGATGGCAAAAAAATTAATTGATATTTCACATATTTCAAAATCATATGGTGACAATCTTGTATTGGATGATTTGAACCTTTTTATAAATGAGAATCGTTTTTTAACATTACTGGGTCCAAGCGGGTGCGGAAAGACTACTCTCTTGCGTATTCTCGGTGGATTTGAAACGCCGGATGCAGGTAATATTATTTTTGATGGCGTTGATATAACAAACTTGGCACCAAACAAACGCCAGCTTAATACTGTGTTCCAGAAGTATGCCCTATTTACGCATATGACGATTGCTGAGAATATTGCCTTTGGTTTGAAAATCAAAGGCAAATCGAAAGCATACATCAACGACAAGATTAAGTATGCCCTGAAGCTCGTAAACTTAGACGGTTACGAGAATCGTATGGCTGACCAATTAAGTGGTGGTCAACAGCAACGTATTGCAATTGCACGTGCTATTGTTAACGAACCAAAGGTTCTATTATTGGACGAGCCACTTGGCGCACTGGATTTGAAGCTTCGCCAGGACATGCAATATGAATTGATTCGTTTAAAAAATGAACTTGGCATCACTTTCGTATATGTAACCCATGACCAAGAGGAAGCCTTGACCATGTCCGATACGATTGTGGTTATGAATCAAGGTTACATTCAGCAAATCGGTTCACCGGAACAGATTTATAATGAGCCGGAAAATGCCTTTGTTGCTGACTTTATTGGAGAAAGTAACATTTTGCCTGCTACTATGGTTGAGGATAAACTTGTAAAAATACTGGGTGTTAATTTCCCATGTGTGGATACCGGGTTTGGACGTAACAAACCGGTAGATGCTGTAATTCGTCCGGAAGATATTGATTTGGTAAAACCAGGCGAAGGACTTCTGGATGGTGTGGTAACACATTTGATTTTCAAAGGTGTTCACTACGAAATGGAAGTCATGGCAAATAACTACGAATGGTTAGTACACAGCACAGACCTCTTCCCTGTCGGAACTGAGGTAGGTATTAAAGTGGACCCATTTGATATACAAATTATGAAGAAACCAGAATCTGAAGATGAGGAGGCCATTCCAATTGAAGAATAGTAAGAAACTGTTGACCGGCCCATATCTGTTCTGGGCGATTGCATTTATCATCATCCCTATTATTATGATTTTTTATTATGGTCTGACGGATGCTGATAACAATTTTACACTGATGAATCTGGCTGAAATCACAACGCCGGAGAACTTGAAAGCACTGGGACTTTCTCTTCTGCTTTCTTTTATCAGTACGGTCATTTGTCTGATTCTCGCATATCCTTTGGCTGTAATTTTGTCAAATAAAAGCGTGAATTCATCCAGCTTTATCGTTCTGATATTTATTCTGCCAATGTGGATGAACTTTTTGCTTCGCACCTTGGCATGGCAGACATTATTAGAGAAAAATGGAGTAATTAATGCGGTATTATCCTTCCTGCATTTACCGGAGCTTAACATCATCAATACACCATACGCCATTGTTTTGGGTATGGTTTATAACTTTTTGCCGTTTATGGTTCTGCCAATTTATAATGTTTTGATTAAGATTGACAAAGATGTCATCAATGCTGCGAGAGACTTAGGTGCAAATGCTGTGCAAGTATTTACGAAAGTCATTTTACCGCTTTCCGTGCCAGGCATAATCAGTGGTATTACTATGGTCTTCGTGCCTGCACTGACCACCTTTGTTATTTCTGATATTTTAGGTGGAAGTAAAATTCTTCTGATTGGAAATGTAATTGAGCAGGAATTCACTCAAAGCTATAACTGGCATGTTGGTTCCGGACTCTCACTTGTGCTTATGATTTTCATTATATTTAGCATGGCTCTTGTAAGCAAATATGATAAAGATGGGGAGGGAACAGCGTTTTGATTAAGTCTGCAATACAAAAAATTTACTTGGGACTGATTCTCCTTCTCTTATATGCACCAATCGGAACATTAATTGTGCTGTCGTTTAACAGTTCAAAAACTCGTTCCAAATGGGGTGGATTTTCATTGAAATGGTACACAAGCCTTTTTGAAAATGCTGATATCATGAATGCTTTGTACACCACTTTGATTATTGCTCTTTTATCAGCATTAATTGCTACCTTGATTGGTACCGCTGCTGCCATCGGAATGCAGGCATTAAATAACAAATTCCGTACTACCATGATGGCTGTGACAAATATTCCAATGTTAAATGCGGATATTGTAACCGGTATATCTCTCATGCTTTTATTCATTGCATGCAGAGCATTCTATCCAACCTTTTCATTTGGATTTGCAACTGTGTTACTGGCACACATAACATTTAATATTCCATATGTCATACTAAGTGTTATACCAAAATTAAAGCAAACGAACAAATACACCTACGAAGCGGCATTAGACCTTGGAGCCTCTCCACTCTATGCCTTCTTCAAAGTAGTATTCCCTGATATTTTTCCTGGTGTTTGCTCCGGATTTTTACTGGCATTCACCATGTCGCTGGATGATTTTGTAATCACCCACTTTACAACTGGTGCCGGTGTTCACACGCTGTCAACAAAGATTTACAGCGAAGTTCGAAAGGGAATCAAACCGGAAATGTATGCCCTGTCCACGCTCCTGTTTGTAACAGTATTGTTCCTACTCATTGTTGTCAATACTGCTCCACAGGAAAATGCCGGAAATAAAAAAGTGCCTAGAAAAGCACCAAGTAAGTTTGGCCGTGTTGCAAACGTGGCATTTCGCCGCGTGGTTCCTGCTCTCTTGGTTCTTGTTATTGTAGCAGGTGGCTTCTTCTATGGGGCACAGAACAGAGCTTCTGCCGGAGAACAAGTCGTTGTATATAACTGGGGGGAATATATTGACCCTGAAGTATTAGATATGTTTGAAGAAGAAACCGGAATCAATGTGGTTTATGAGGAATTTGAAACCAATGAAAGTATGTACCCTAAAGTTCAGGCTGGTGCCGTTTCCTATGATTTGGTATGTCCGTCGGACTACATGATTCAGCGTATGTTGGAAAACAATCTGCTCGCTGAAATTAATTTTGATAACATTCCGAATCTTAAATATATTGGCGAACAATACATGGAACAATCAAAATCCTTTGACCCAGAAAACAAATACAGTGTTCCTTACTGTTGGGGTACCGTCGGAATTCTGTACAACAAAACTATGGTAGACGAACCTGTAGATAGCTGGTCTATTCTGTGGGATGAAAAATATGCAGAACAGATTCTGATGCAAAACAGCGTGCGTGATGCCTTTGGTATTGCACTGAAATATCTCGGTTACTCACTCAACTCCAAAGACTTGGATGAACTGCAAGCTGCCAAAGAACTTCTTATGGAACAGAAACCTCTCGTTCAGGCGTATGTTGTTGACCAAGTCCGAGATAAGATGATTAGCGGCGAAGCCGCTATCGGTGTCATCTACTCAGGCGAAGCAATTTATACCCAATCCGAGAATCCAGATTTGGAATATGTCATTCCAAAGGAAGGCTCGAATCTTTGGATTGACTCATGGGTTATTCCAAAGAATGCAAAGAACAAGGAAAACGCGGAAGCTTTTATTAATTTTTTATGCCGTCCGGAGATTGCCAAAATGAATTTTGATTATATCACATATTCAACTCCAAATACGGCGGCTCGAGATTTGATTGAGGATGATGCAATCCGAAACAGCACAATTGCATTCCCAGATTCAAGCGAATTGAACCGTTGCGAAACCTACCAATATCTCGGCACCAAATTTGATGAAATTTACAATAAATTGTGGAGAGAAATTAAATCGAAATAAGGGAGTCATCTGGCTTAAATTAGCTTGATTACAAAATCACAGTGGTTTGTAATGGTTTGTAGTTAGTTTGCGGTGCAGGAAGTAAAGTTTACTTTTTGCACCGTAAAAAAATGTCATTTTGTATTTTGAGTGGGTTGATTTTAGTTGCATGGTTTGAGTTTTTTTGGTTGGTTACGGTGTGCAATGTGGCAATATTTAAATAACACCGTAGCCTTATTATTTATAGTTTGCATTTTACGGTGTGATTATCACAATTCATTATCCACACCGTAGTATTCATTCTATTTTATAGAAGAAACATTGTATTATACGGTGTGAAATCTCAAATGAGTTGTCTACACCGTAGTTTGTAATTTTATACCTCATATTGTAATATAATTTTACGGTGCATTTATCAAAATTTCAACTTTGCACCGTAACAGGAGGCCCTATGAAACGAATTTTTAATTATACCATTTCAACTGAATATGATGGACGCACCCTGTTATCCTTCTTAAAGGACAACCAGTACTCGTCTCCTATCATTACGCATTTAAAACGTACAGAAAATGGAATTCTACTAAATGGCTTATGGGGTAGAGTTCGGGATATTTTGCACGTAGGTGACCAACTTGCAATTACCTTAATTGAAGCGGAATCATCCAAAAATATAGTACCTACTAATCTCCCTCTAGACATTATATACGAGGATGAAGATATTTTAATCATCAATAAGGATGCCAACACTCCAATTCATCCATCGCAAGGCAACTATGATAACACCCTTGCAAATGCAGTTGCGTATTACTTTCAAGAAAAAGGAGAAGCTTTCACCTACCGTTGCATCAACAGACTTGACCGTGATACAACAGGGCTTCTCATACTGGCTAAGCATATGCATAGTGCTTCTATTCTTTCAAGCATGGTGCAAAATCGAGAAATTCATCGGGAATACCTTGCAGTGGCATGTGGAAGCGTCCCATTGGAAGGGTCCATTGTTGCTCCTATTGCGCGTGTCGATGGTTCCACCATTGAACGTTGTGTTGATAAAGAACACGGCGAATATGCATGTACACATTACAAAACATTACTCCACAAAAACGGATACTCTCTTGTATCATTAAAATTGGAAACCGGTAGAACACATCAGATTCGTGTACACATGAAACATATCGGTCATCCGCTGCCAGGGGATTTCCTTTATAATCCGGATTATACAGTAATTAACCGACAAGCGCTACATTCACACAGATTAAGTTTTAAGCATCCTATAACCGGAGAAATGATGGAATTTATTGCTGAATTGCCAGCAGACATGAAAAAGATTATAGAATAAATTCTTTTATCATTTGTTCTACTACTTTCATCTCTAAAGGTTTATGACGTGTTTCAAACGTAACTAGAAGTTTTTTGCCTATGTATATTTTATTCTTTGCATAATCTTCTAGTTTTTTAATTGATTTTTCACTGTACTCCGGGTCATCCATCATTCCGAAATGTTCCAGATAAAACTCTTTTCTTTCTCGAACATTCAAAAGTGTAAAATCCGGATAAACTGTTCCGTATCCCTTAAGTTGTACAGGATATTCATATCGATATGGAATTCCCATTGAATAGAATTTATCTGCCAAAATTTTTTCCGATTTTGAACGTACTCGTTCTCCACGTTCAGTCATAATTACAGGCATATCATCAAAAAAATCCTTCCCTGTATATTGCACTCCCAACCATTGTTCTATGTATTGCTCATCTGTTAGAATATATGGTTTTACGTGCCTCTTTCTTGCTTCCGATAATTCAGAATAGATTGTTGTCAAGTCTATATCCGACAATAGCTTTATCGCCTTATCAATCTGTTTTTTCTGTTTCTTAATTAATTCCAAAAAGCGCAAATCATAGTCTTTTTGAGCAAGAGCAGCAATTATCTTCTTGTTTTTACTGGATATGTATTTCCCCTTCTTCTGTGCGCTTTCAGTCTTATGATAATACTGTGTAACCCCATTAGACGTTGATAATACTAAACTTCCTTTAGGTGCCTTCTTAAGTGATTTTTCTGTTTCTAATATTAACTTGTCCATTGCTTTTGCTTTTTCTTTTAATTGTTCTTTCATTTTAAATATACCTCCTTGATTTGAATTAATTTGATTATAATGTGATTATAATTAACTAGATTTTAATTAGATTATATATGTGTTTTATTGTATTACGGTGTGATTTACCTATAGTCCTTCTTATACCGTAATTATTAACTGTATTAATTTTTGATTTTTGGAATTTACGGTGTCGCAGCACATTCGACTTATACTGCACCGTAGGAACAAAAATATGATATAGAATTATTACGGTGCAATAATTTCAATTCAATCTACACACCGTAATTACTAAAAACAAGAATTTCTTTTGACTTATCTTTACGGTGTATCAATCTAAATTAAATTTTCTCACCGTAATGGCCCAAAACCAAGTCCAACGCTTATCGTTATACTACGGTGTAGCAAGCCAAATTCACTCACCACACCGTAAATTACCATAACAAACAATGTGTCAACATAAAGCATCATGTTTCAACATGTTGCATCACAGCTCAAAATCCTCTATTACTAAATTTGAAAACATCCACCACCAATAAACTCTTTCAGCAGCGAATTAGCAGGCACATGCTCACTTCCGATTCCTACAAAGTAATCCAGAAACTTCAGCAAGCGTTTTGCCTCAATATATTCTTCGCAGTCTTTTTCGATGCCGAACAAAACCGGCTCAGCATACTGCTTCAAGACTGCCAACTCATAGATTAGTGCTGAGTTGAACATCACATCTGCCTCTTCCTGATACGGGAAAATATTCTCCTCTTCCCCTCTTCTAACTGATGGCCACATTGAAATGGTCTTTCTTGCACTTGTTCCACGAGTTCTTGCATCACGCACCATACGGCGAAGCAATCTTCCATCTGTAGTTGGAATCCGATTATGTTCATCAATATTAAGCTGCGTCAATGCACTAATATAAATCTTAAACTTGTTTTCCTTCGGCAATTCATATGTCAACGCATCATTCAAACAATGAATCCCCTCAATCACAAGTACATCATGCTCTCCCAGCTTCTTGGTTTGCCCATGATATTCACGCCGTCCCGTCTTGAAATTAAAGCTTGGAAGCTCAACTTCCTTGCCCTTTAATAAATCTATCAAATCCTGGTTGAATTGTTTTACATCAATAGCCTCCAAACACTCGTAATTATAATTTCCGTCTTTGTCCTTTGGCGTATCTTCTCTATTTACAAAATAGTTGTCAACTGCAATTGGATGCGGAATCATACCATGTGCACGCAGCTGAATGGATAATCGATGTGAAAACGTTGTTTTCCCTGAAGAAGAAGGTCCTGCTATTAAAATAAACTTCACATTCCCTCTATCTACAATGGTTCTTGCAATATCACCAATCTTCTTCTCCTGCAACGCTTCCTGTACAAGGATAGTCTCCTGCAGGTTCCCCTTTGTAACAGCCTCGTTCAAATCTGCAACTGTCTGGATACCAAGCATATCGCCCCACTTCGAAGATTCATTCAACACTTGGAACAGCTTTTGTCTTGGTCTAAAAGGCGGTACAACTGTCGGATTGTCAGCTTCCGGCATTTGGATAACAAATCCTTCCCCATACAAATACAATTCAAAATACGGCAAATAAGACGCGTCTGGGACCATATATCCATAATAATAATCCTCAAATTCATTCATACTGTAAATATTGACCTTGGAGACACGACGATACTCAAATAAGCGCTCCTTGTCATGCATGCCATGCTGTTTAAATAAGGCAATCGCTTCATCCGTATGCACACTTCGCTTTTCAATTGGCATCTTTGCAGCAACCATTTCTAGCATACGATTTTTAACACGGGAAAGAAACTCCTCATTCACTTCCACATTTCCTGCAACCGTGCAATAATATCCCTTGTCTACGGAAAAATCAATGCGGACCTTACAGGAATGATCATGGTTGCAAATATCATGGATGGCTTTCACCATCATCAAACACATACTTCTTTTATAGGTCTTATTTCCGACAGAATCTCCGGTTGTAATAAATTTCAGTTCGCAATCCCGTTTGAGCGTTTTTTTCAATTCAAACAAGCGAAATCCTTCACAGCCCAATACGATTCTATGCTCATAACGGTCCTGAAAATCATTTGCAATCTTTTCAAATGTAGTACCTTCATCATATGTGTAAGTAGTCCCATCTATCTGAACCCGATATTTTTTAGTTTCCATATCGTTTCCCCCTTACCTATTAGATTACCTGAAATGGATGAGTAATTTCATGCATTTCCACAACAATACCCTCTACATTTTTTCTCAAATAGTTTGCCATATCTTCGATAAAAATATGCTCCAGCCCATAATGACCTGCATCAATAATGGCTAACCCTTGGGCAACCGCATCAATTCCCTCATGATATCCAATATCACCGGTAACAAGAACATCTGCATTTTTTTCAAGGGCAAGCTCAGTCATTCCTTTTCCTGACCCTGGACAAATTGCAACCCGTTGCACATTGGATGATAAATCTCCAAACACTTTCACACTATCCAATTGAAACTTCTCTTTGATGTATTCACCGCACTTCTGAAGGGACATTGGGCAGGCAAGCTCACCAACCCTTCCTATTCCTTCCATACTCTCTTTATCCGTCACTTCCAGTGTCTCAGCCCCATCTAATCCCAGAATTACAGCCGAAATATCAGCCATACCGCACACATCATAATTGGTATGCATGGCATAATAGGAAATATCGTGCTGTAATAATTTTACAACACGACTCCCAATAAAATGCTCATCTGTAATTTTTTTCAGTGGAGAAAACAAAAGCGGATGATGGGTAATCAGCATATCAGCATTCGCTGCAACAGCCTGTTCAATGACATCATCTGTCGCATCAAGTGCCACATAAATTTTCTTTACTTCTTTTTCTGTACGCCCCACCAACAAGCCTACATTATCCCTCTCAAGAGCTGCATGCTTTGGATATGTAGCTTCAATTACCTTCATAATATCTCTGCAAAGCATACTCGATTCCCTCCAGTTCTTCTTGTATTTCCTTCCTGCGAGTTTCAATGTGCTCGCCAAAACTCTGTTCTAAATTTGATAAAATCAATTCCTTCACTGCTTTTTCTTTCTCTAAAAAAGTCTTCAAAACAGCATTCTTTTGTTCTAACAACAATTTCCCATAGCATAGTTCTATGGCATGATATTCCTGTGACTGACCATTTATTACCCGAAACATCGGATAAAACTTTCCGTCATCAATCACCATATTCTCTTCCACAATAGAATATGCATTTTGATACAAATATGCCCGAACCTTTTGCAGTTCAGACTGTGGCTGTAACACAAACTCCTTTAGATTTCGGAAAATATCTTTCCCTTCTTCCATAATTTTAATCGTCAGTGCTCCTCCCATGCCTGCAACCACAACACATTCGCATTCACCCGTTTCAAGTGCGCGAACACCATCGGACAATCTGGTTTCAATCAGAGAAGTCAGCCCATGCTCTGCAATATGCTCCTTTGCACGAAGCAACGGACCTTTGTTCACGTCCATTGCAAATGCTTTTGGAGATTTCTTAGTTTCAATCAAATAAATAGGAATATATCCGTGGTCTGTCCCCACATCAGCTACAACTAAGCCTTCGCTGACAAGGTCTGCCACTGCCTGTAATCTTTTCGATAATTCCATAACTCACCTAGTCTAAATAGTCACGAAGCTTACGACTTCTGCTTGGATGACGTAATTTTCTAAGAGCTTTTGCTTCAATCTGACGAATACGTTCACGAGTAACGTCAAATTCTTTACCTACCTCTTCCAAGGTTCTAGCTCGTCCATCATTCATACCAAAACGTAAGCGAAGTACCTTCTGTTCTCGTTCAGTCAATGTATCCAGAACTTCATTTAATTGTTCCTTCAACAGGGTCTGAGCCGCTGCTTCTGCCGGTACAGGTACATTATCATCTTGAATAAAATCACCCAAATGGCTATCTTCTTCTTCACCAATCGGTGTTTCCAAAGAAACCGGTTCTTGAGAAATTTTCAAAATTTCACGTACACGTTCCACAGGCATGTCCATTTCCTTCGCAATCTCTTCCGGCATAGGTTCACGACCTAATTCCTGCAACAATTGTCTGGAAACACGAATCAATTTGTTAATCGTTTCTACCATGTGAACAGGAATACGAATAGTTCTTGCCTGGTCTGCAATAGCTCTCGTAATTGCCTGGCGAATCCACCATGTAGCATAGGTACTAAATTTAAATCCTTTTTGATAATCAAACTTTTCAACTGCCTTGATAAGACCAAGATTTCCTTCCTGAATCAAATCTAAGAATAGCATTCCACGTCCCACATAACGTTTTGCAATACTAACAACAAGACGAAGGTTTGCCTCTGCAAGTCTCTTCTTTGCATCTTCATCCCCTTCAGACATTCTCTTTGCAAGTTCAATTTCTTCATCTGCATTAAGAAGAGGCACCTTACCAATCTCTTTCAGGTACATACGGACCGGGTCTTCAATGCTAATTCCATCCGGTACAGAGAGATCGATTTTTTCCATATCAACCTCAACATCATCCTCTTCTGATACCAGCATTATGTCTATATCATCCGGAAGGTCATCAATTCCAACTTCCTCAGGAATTCTAAGAATATCAATTCCTTGTGCTTCCAGATATTCAAATATTTTATCCATTTGTTCTGCTTCCAGCTCCATGTCTGAGAAAACGTCATTAATTTCCTGGAGTTCAAGAATGTTTTTCTTCTTCTTCCCAATTCCAACCAGTGTTTTTAGTTTTTCCTCAAATTTCATAGCTTGTTCTTCCATGTAGTAAAATCCTCCATAACTTGTTAATATTTTATCCTTAATCAATAGAAATATGCAATTTCTGTAAATCCTGCAAAGCTCTTTTTGCTTCCATAATTCTTTGAAGTCCCATAATATCCGTTGGGTCAAGATTCTTTGTCGCATCCTCCACACCATATGTCTTTACACGAATAATGGTTTCCTTGAGAGCCTTTTCCTGTTCCGCCTTCGTATCCAACCTTTTAATCTTGGTATGGAAAAGGGATGCCACTTCTCTGTGTTCCTCTTCATCCGTAAAATGATTCATTACCTTTGCCGGATTAATATCGCCCATTTCGTATTGCTCGTATAATAGATTTGCAACTGTTTTGTACAAATCTTTTGTAAAATCATTTGGCGTAATGTATTTCTTAATCTGCGAGAAAATACGCTCATTTTCAATGAGCCATGTGAGTAAAATCTTCTGGGACTGCGTGTTCCCATCTTCCTTATTATTTTCTTTAAACAGAGACTGCTTCGGTTTGGTGGCCGGTACAGCATGTCCTGCCTGTATGGCCATTTTTCCAACCTTCTGCTTCAAATCTTCCAAGCTAATGTGATATTTTTCTGCAACAGCTTCCACATAATTATTACGTTCCAGCTTGTCCTCAAACTCGATTAGCCGTTTTGCTACAGCATTATAAAATTGAGTCTTGCCTTCCGGCGAATTCATATCATAATCCCGTTCTAAGATTTCCAGAGAGAACATAAACCCATTTCGTGCCTTATTAATGCGTTCCTCAAAAGCCTCCGGTCCTAAGTTCTTTATAAACTCATCCGGATCCTTATAAGGCTCCATGCGAATAATTTTCGCAGTAATTCCTGCTTCCTTTAAAATAGGAATTGCTCGAAGCGCAGCCTTCGTCCCCGCCCCGTCACTATCGAAGGTCAAATACACCTCATTCACATACCGTTTAATCAGCGAGGCATGTCCCGGTGTAAACGCTGTTCCAAGCGATGCAACAGCATTTGTAAATCCGGCCTGATGAAGAGCTATGACATCCATATACCCTTCGCATAAGAGAAAATAACTCTTTCTCGATGTTCTCGCCCGATTCAAGCCATATAGATTACGACTTTTATCAAACACTTCCGTTTCCGGAGAGTTCAAATACTTTGGTTCACCCTTTCCCATTACTCTTCCACCAAATCCAATCACTCGATTGTTGGCATCCATAATTGGGAACATGACACGATTCCAGAACTTATCGTACACTCCGTTTTTCTCGTTCACACTGATAAGCCCTGCTTTAATAAGCAAATCGTCCGAGTAGCCTTGCAGCTTTAGATACTTATATAAATCATCACTGTATACATTCGAATATCCCAGTCCAAATGCAATAATAGTTTCCTCTGTCAATCCGCGGTCTGTTAAATATTTATGCGCCACACTACCTTTTTCCGTTTTCAGTTGTGCATAAAAATATTTGGCTGCAAGCTTGTTAATCTCAAGTAACGTTGCCTTTAAATTGGCTTTTTCCTTCGCCTCGCTGGAATATTCAATCTCCGGAAGCTCGACCCCTGCTCGTTCTGCCAAGAACTTCAGGGCCTCCGCAAATGTATAATTCTCGTATTCCATAATAAAAGTAAAGACATTTCCACCTGTTCCACAACCAAAACAATAATACATCTGTTTAGAACGGCTTACTGAAAAGGATGGAGACTTTTCATTATGAAATGGACAAAGTCCAAAATAAGAACTTCCCTTTTTCTGCAACTTCACATATCCGGAAATCACATCCACTATATCATTTTTTAAACGTATTTCTTCCACTAAATCTTCCGAATAATACATGTCTTCCTCCTTTCATAGTCCTTACTTTATATAATATTCGACAAACATTCTTGATTTCCTTTAAATTTTCCAAGATTCCGGAATAAAAATTTCTTGGAACACCTTGACAGCATAATTATCTGTCATTCCGGCAATATAATCGCAAATTACCTGTTCCTTACTATCACCGTTCCTTTGCATCATACGCAAGTATTCTGCAGGTAGTTTATCCAAATGTTCCATATAATAGTGATATAAATTTTTCACCATTTCAACGGCCTTACTTTCCTCCTGCTTCGCAAGTGGATTCTTATAAACATTTTCAAACATAAACTTTCTGAGTCCCCGCATGGCTTCATCCACTTCCTCTGACATCTGAACCTTTTCTTTATCCATGCTGTGAATGATGACATCATGTGTAATGGTGTTTAAACGCTCTTTTGTTGAATTTCCTAATATTTTGCGGAATTTTGGCGGAATATCTGCCTCCGAAAGAATCCCCCCACGAATGGCATCATCCACGTCATGATTCACATAGGCAATCTTATCCGACAGACGTACCACCTGTCCCTCTAAGGTCATAGGCTCGCTGGCTGTCTGATGGGTCAAGATTCCATCCAATACCTCTTTTGTTAAATTCAGTCCCTTTCCGTCCTTCTCCAAGCATTCAACCACACGAACACTCTGCTCGTTATGCTTGAATCCATTTGGACAGATTTCATCAAGGGCTCTCTCTCCCGCATGACCAAATGGCGTGTGTCCCAAATCATGACCCAAGCTAATTGCTTCCACCAAATCTTCATTCAGTCGCAGGGCCTTTGCGATTGTACGGGCATTTTGAGAAACCTCTAATGTATGTGTTAATCTTGTGCGATAATGATCCCCTTTCGGCAACAAGAAAACTTGTGTCTTCTGTTTTAATCTACGAAAAGATTTACTATGTAAAATACGGTCTCTATCCCTTTGGAATACCGGTCTCAAATCACATTCCGGCTCCTCTTTCTTTCTCCCAAGAGATGAACTGCTCTTGGTTGCATACGGGCTTAAATAGTCCATTTCACGTAATTCTAATTGTTCACGAATCGTCATAAGTATGCCTCCTTTTAGTATATTTTTATAATTTTTTAGTGTATTTTGGGAACTTTACGGTGTGTAAATATATTACGCAACAACAGCACCGTATTTTTCTATGGGAATTTATCGGAATTTTTGGATTTTACGGCTTGCAAATGCGTTACATATCAATTACACCGTAGTATTCTAGGAAAATTCATGAAATTATTAGGGCTTTACGGCGTGTAAATGCATTACCCAACATCCACACCGTAATTCTAAAAAATCGGCTTTTTAAAAGAATAAAAAAACTGACAACTTAACCTTTTGAGTCGCCAGTTTTATATACTAATAAATAAAAATGCAGGAGATGGGACTTGAACCCACACAGCAAAATCTGCTACAAGATCCTTAGTCTTGCTCGTCTGCCAGTTCCGACACTCCTGCATAACGGTTACCCGTTAAATCGGGGTGACAGGATTCGAACCTGCGACCTCCTGGTCCCAAACCAGGCGCTCTAGCCAAGCTGAGCCACACCCCGCGATATTCTCTTTTGTTCGCCAACGACAAGTCATATTCTATCGAATTGATACTGTTTTGTCAAGCGTTTTTTTACTCTTTTTTATATCTCCCCGAAAGTCCGAAAACCTTCGGGGAATTTGTTTCTTAAGCTAAGCTTTTCTTTGCTACTTCTGCTAATGTTGCAAATCCTTGTGCATCATTTACAGCCATGTCAGCTAAAATTTTTCTGTTGATTTCTACACCAGCCACTTTTAATCCGTGCATTAATTTGCTGTATGATAAACCGTTCATTCTTGCTGCTGCATTGATACGAGCGATCCATAATTGTCTCATTTGACGTTTGCGTTCTTTTCTACCAGCATATGAAGATGTTAAAGCTCTCATAACTGATTGTTTAGCAACTCTATATTGTTTTGATCTAGCTCCTCTGTAACCTTTAGCCAGCTTTAATACTTTATTGTGTTTTGATCTTGCGTTCATTCCGCCTTTAATTCTTGCCATGTCCTTCTAATCCTCCTTTTTTAAATCTTATAAGTATGGTAATACTTTCTTCATGTTCTTAACATTTGTTGCATCTGTAATAGTTGCCTGTCTAAGATTTCTTTTTCTCTTTGTAGATTTCTTAGTTAAGATATGGCTCTTGTAAGCTTTGTTTCTCTTTAATTGACCTGTAGCTGTTTTTTTGAAGCGCTTTGCAGCTGCTCTATTTGTTTTTAATTTTGGCATGATATGTTCCTCCTTAATATGTTTCGTATTTTTAACGTTTTTCAGTTAAAACCATGCTAATGCTTCTGCCTTCGAGTTTCGCAGGCTTTTCCACTACTGCAACATCTTTCATCATATCTGCGAAATCATCTAAGATATGCTTACTTGTTTGCATGTGTGCCATCTCTCTTCCTCGAAAACGTAAAGTAACTTTTACTTTATCACCCTTTTGAATAAACTTCTTGGCACTATTTACTTTTGTGTTCAAGTCGTTTGTATCAATGTTTGGTGAAAGACGCACTTCCTTCACGTCAACAGTTTTTTGTTTTTTCTTTGCTTCTTTTTCTTTTCTAGCTTGCTCGTATCTGTATTTACCGTAATCGATAATCTTACAAACCGGTGGCTTCGCTGTTGGAGCAATTTTAACCAAGTCTAATTCAGCTTCCTGCGCTAATTTCATTGCTTCCTTTGCTGACATAATACCTAACTGTTCTCCGTCTTCGCCGATCACACGTACTTCTTTGTCTCTGATCTGCTCGTTAATCATTAATTCGCTAATGGTAGTGCACCTCCAATAAAATAATTCTTACTTCACTCGTTCCTCGCATAAAACAAAAAATGAATAGTCATAGACTATCCACTCATATCTGCACACTTCAGCCACAAAACTATGCCTTTCGTTATGCTTCAATATCAACCGCCAGTCACGCATTTGTGCTGGGGTGAGAGTGGAACTCTACTTTCTTTTCCGCTTCACGCTTCTATGACTTTACCACATACACATTGTGCTGTCAAGCATTTTATAATATTTTTTTAACTTTTTTTCTTGCTATCATTTCCCTTGTGTGTAATAATAGATGTTAATGTTTTATAACAATATACTTTATATTTCTACATATTTCAAGGAGGAAATAATATTATGAATCAACGTAGTAATTTTACTAGTAAGATTGGCTTCGTTCTTGCTGCTGCTGGTTCAGCTGTTGGGCTCGGTAATCTTTGGCGTTTCCCATATCTTGCTGCCCAACATGGTGGTGGAACCTTCTTATTAGTATATTTAATTTTAGCTGTAACCTTTGGCTTTGCATTGATGATTGGTGAAATAGCCATCGGAAGAAAAACAGGTTTAAGTGCAATTGGCGCATTCAAAGCATTGGACAAGCGTTTTGGCTTCTTAGGTGTCCTCGCCTCTGCTGTTCCAATTATTATTTTACCATATTACTGTGTGATTGGTGGATGGGTATCCAAGTTTTTCGCCACCTATGCCATAAGCGGTGCACAAATGGCTGCTACACACACCATTACAAATGGAAAAGAACTTGCCTATTTCCAAGTTTTTGTTTCGAAAATCGGTGAACCAATCGGCTGGTTCTGCCTGTTCGTTGGACTGACTGCTATTATTGTATTATTCGGCGTAGAAAAGGGAATTGAAAAGGTAAGCAAAGTCATGATGCCGGTTCTCGTTGTATTAACAGTCGGTATTGCTGCTTATGTTGTGACAAGACCGAGTGCTTTAGAAGGTGTTATCTATTACTTAAAACCAAATTTTGATAACTTTTCCATAACAACTATTTTTGCAGCCATGGGACAACTATTCTACTCTATGTCACTGGCTATGGGAATCATGGTTACATATGGTTCTTATATGAAGAAAGATAATCACTTGGAAAGTTCCGTTCGACAAATCGAATTATTTGATACTGCTATTGCATTTTTAGCAGGACTTATGATTGTTCCTGCTGCTTATTCATCTTTCGTAAATGGAGAGACAAAGCCAGGACCAACCTTAATGTTTGTAACGCTCCCTGAAGTGTTTAAAGAGATGCCTATGGGTGGCTTAATTGGAGCTGTATTCTTTTTGTTAGTGTTCTTTGCCGCACTTACATCCTCCATTTCATTGATGGAAACAATTGTATCAATTGTTTTGGATAAGACAGAGATTGGCAGAAAAACAGCTTGTATTATTGTAACAGCATTCACATTGATTGTAGGTATTCCATCTGCTCTAGGCTTCAATATATGGAGTCATATAAGACCATTAGGATTAGACGATATCCTAACCTTCTTCGACTTCGTAAGCAACAGTGTCATGATGCCTATTGTAGCATTCTTCACCTGTGTGATTATTGGTTTCGTTATTAAACCAAAAACTATTGTAGATGAAGTAAAAGCTACAGACGGTACTTTTAAAAGCGAAAAATTATTCACTGTTATGATTAAATGGATTGCACCTGTCTTCATTCTCGGAATCTTAGGTTTCTCAGTTGCAGAAGGCATGGGCTGGATTACCGTATAAAATCAAAGAGCAAATCGCACTTGCAATGCGACTTGCTCTTTTCTTTATAAATAAATATATTAGTTTCGATTACCCATATAGAAAATCGAAATTACACCTGGTCCTGTATGGCTGCCGATTACGGTTCCTAACGGATTAATCATAATATTGGTAATACCAAATTTCTCTTCAATTAAACCTTTTACATATTCTGCATCTTCCAATGCATCCCCGTGTGTAATCATTACAATATCATTTTCAAATCCTTGTGATTTTTCTTCCATACGTTCAACCAAGGTCTGCAGAGCTTTCTTACGTCCACGCTCCTTGCCTATTACAATCAATTTCCCTTCATCATTTACATGAATGATTGGCTTAATCTTAATAATCGTTCCAAGAACAGCCGAAGTCTTAGATACACGTCCTCCGCGATGCAAATGGAACAAATCATCTACTGTAACATCATGACAAACATGAAGTTTATTCTCTTCTACCCAAGCTGCAATCTCATCGAAAGATTTTCCTTGCTCTTTCAGTTCAAGTGCTTTGTATAAAAGCATACCTCCGCCAGAAGCTGCACAAAGACTGTCAACAACAACAATCTTTCTGTCCGGATACTCCTCACGAAGTTCTTCAGCCGCTATACGACAACTGTTGTATGTCCCACTCAAGCCCGAAGTAAATGCAATATGAAGAAGGTCCTTTCCTTCTTTTAATATAGGCTCAAACAACTCTCTCGCCTGTTCCGGATTTACCTGTGATGTGGTAGGCATTGCTCCTTCACGAATCTTATCGTAAAATTCCTTACTCGTTAATCCTTCCCCATCCTTATATGTAGTTCCATCAACAATATAAGACAAACTCACAATCGGCACATTCTTTTCTTCCAAAAATTCTTTTGGCAAATCAACTGTGCTGTCTGCTGTAATAATAAACTCACTCATTTAATCTACCTCCTGTAGTTTCTTAAAATGCGCTCGCGCACCGTGGCGCGAGCACCAATTTTTGACATTATAACATGTATTTGTGAAAAAATGTTGAATTTTTTAATTTAATTTTACGTTCAAATAATTTCTTCCCGATAGCGTTTTGTTAAATGCAAGCGAACAAAAAACAATAATTGTTCCAAGTGCAAAGCCAACCCAATTGAATAATGCAGTCAAAATAAGCAAAAGCAATCGCATAAATTTCAGAGCATAACCTAATTCAAAATTTGGTTGCGTATAATTTGATACCGCCACAAACGCCATATATAGCATAACTTCCGAGTTAAACCACCCTGACTTTACTGCAAATTCCCCTAAGACGATACCTGCAATTACACTTAAAGGGGTGCTCAGCATACTCGGTGTATTCATTGCGGCAAGCCTTAATCCATCGATTGCCAGTTCTAGTATCAGTAACTGAAAAATCAGCGGAATATTGACTGTATCCTTGATTGCTACAAATGAAAATATTTTAGGAAGCCATTCAGGATTTTGCATAAACAATAAAAATAATGGTGTTAAAAATACTGTTGCAATTGTAATGAGCGCTCTGGATATTTTTAAATATACATTCGTCAGTGTTGGGAAATAATAATCGTTTGCCTCTTCTACAATATCAAAAATAGAAGTCGGTAAAATCATAACAGATGGTGAAGTGTCCACCATCAAAACAACTTTTCCCTCCAACAAACAAACTGACGCCGTATCCGGTCTTTCCGTAAACTTAAACTTCGGAAACGGATTAAACCATTTGCGCTTAAAAAGCGAATCGGCCAAACTTTGCTGATTCATGCGAAGTGCGTCTACATCCAATTTTTCGATTCGGCTTATTAAGTTTTGTAATAGCTCGTGGTCCACACGGTCCGACATATAGCAGAGCGCCACATCTGTTCGTGAACTTTTTCCCACCTCAAACATCTTCATCACCAAATGTGGATCACGAATACGACGACGAATAAGTGCCGTATTAAAAACAATCGTTTCCACAAATCCATCTCTCGACCCACGTAGTGCTTTGTCCTTATCAGGTTCATCTACACTTCTGGCAGGATAGGTACGGCAATCAATTGCAAGGCACGCCTCGTATCCATCAATAAATAGACAGGTGACTCCAGACAGAATATTTTTTACAATCAAGTCAAAATCTGCAATTACATCCACTTCCACATAGGACAGACACATCTTTGAAAATCCGGTTGCCGTACTCGGCATATCCTCTTTCTTAATCATGAAAAAGGACGACATTAACTTCTGCATCACCTCATCCTTCGTAAAACCGTCAATAAAATAAAAGGTACTCTTCCTTTCGCCTATAATAATATCTCGCTGTATCAAGTCGAAGCTTTCCTTGATTGGTAAAACAGAATTCATATGTGCAACATTTTCCTCCAAAGTAGGGTAAATCGTTTTCTTTTCCTCAGACATAAAAAACCTCCGCATCTGCATACTTTATAGAAAGTATTTCCAGATACGGAGGTTTGTATGCATGTGTTTTACACATGCATTATTTCCCTGTCGAACCAAATCCGCCAACGCCACGAACTGTTTCACTAAGTTCTTCAACTTCATCAAATTCTACACTTAAGAATGGTACTACAACCAATTGGGCTACTTTTTGGCCCGGTTTAATTTCACGTACAATGTCACCATCATTGTGAAGCGCTACTTTCACCTCTCCACGATAGTCTGCATCAACCACTCCCACACAGTTGGCTGGTCTAAGAGCTTCTTTTGATGCCAATCCACTTCTTGCGAAAATACCACCCCAGTATCCTTCTGGGATTTCCATTGCAAGACCGGTTGGAATCATAGCTGTTGTATGTGGTGCAATCTCCAATACCTCTTTTACATCTGCAAACAAATCATAGCCTGCTGCATATGCACTTCCTCTTTCCGGAAGGATTGCTGTCTCTGTTAATTTCTTAATATTAATCTTCATATAACACAACTTTCCCTTCTGCTAATGTTCTTTGAACGTCAATTACCCTCTGGTTCGTGCTTCCTACCCAATGTGTATTTTCGTCCTTTTTATCCACCTCAAACTCGCCGTCACACAGTACATCCAAGTACGGAATAACTCGCATATGCTTCACGTCTTCCCATGTGCCGCCTGTGTATAACCAAATGGTTTTGTTTGGATATCGCTGCCTGATTTCCCTTGCAAGCTCTGCCACATCATAAGCGTTGTTGATATGTAAAGGGTCACCGCCACTAAAGGTAACTCCGTGAATATAATCTTTTTCTAATTCGTCGAAAATCTCTTGCTTTGCCGCATCATCAAACTCAAGTCCGCCGTTTGGATCCCAGGTAATCGGGTTGTGACATTCCTTACAGCAATGGGCGCAGCCTGCAACCCATAGAACAACGCGCAGGCCGGCACCATTTAACATGTCATCTTTTGTAATATTATGATATCTCATTACATACTCTTCCTTTCCGCAATTTCAGCCATCTTGGCTTCATTGAGTCTCGTATCACCTTTTACACGAGAGTATGATAAATATCCATTCATACGGTCAATCTTTGTCAGGTTCTTGCTACCACATTTTGGACAAACATCCATAGACAATTCCTCATGACCGCAATCATCGCAATATGCAAGGGATAGGTTTACACCTTCATAGAAGCCAAGATCCATTGCACGGCGAACTAATGCCTTAATTGCTTCTTTATTATAGTTAATCGGATATTTTACATACTGAATCTTTCCACCATTTGAAAGTTCCCAGAAACGTCCTTCTAAGTCCTGTTTCTGAATCGGAGTAATATCCTCTGATACGTGACAGTGGAAACTGTTGCTTACATATTCTCTGTCAGATACATTTTCAATAATTCCATATTTCTTACGGAACTGTTGTACCTGTACACCGCATAAGTTCTCTGCAGGTGTCCCGTAAATCGCATACAAGTGTCCATCCTCTTCCTTGAATTGATTTACTTTCTTATTAATATATTCCAAGACTTCCAGTGCAAACTGTCCATCTTCTACTAAAGACTTCTTGTTATGGAGCTGCTGAAGCTCGTTAAACGCCGTGATTCCGAAGGATGCTGTTGCAGCCTTAAGAAGTGGCTTAATCTTATCGTAAAGACCTAAATTACCGCCGTAGAAGCCGCCTTCGCAGTATGCAAGTGGGTTCGTAGACGCTTTGAGTTCACCTAAATAATCATAGGTTCTGATATGAAGCTGTCTGATTAACTCCAAGTAGTAATCCAGTACTTCATAGAAGTCTTTTCCTTCCTGTTTTGCCTTTGCATATATCATTGGAAGGTGAAGGCTAACTGCACCAATATTAAATCTTCCGACAAATACAGGTACATCGTTCTCATCTGCCGGATTCATGCCACCTCTTTCATACCAAGGTGATAAAAATGCACGACAACCCATCGGGCTGATTATCTTGCCGTATTGCTTATACATACTTGCAACATACCCTTTTCCAGTTAAGCTCAACCAGTCAGGATACATTGTCTTTCTTGAACACTCAATACCAGCTTCAAATACATCCTCTAATTCTTTTCCCGGCCCATGTAAATTCTCATCATACAGGAATACAATTTTAGGGAACAACACCGGTTTCTTGTGCCCTTCTTTACCCTGTCCGTTCATACGAACCTTTAACATTGAGATTGTAAGCAGTTTACCAAATCTCGAGGTATTCGTTCCCGCTGTAACCGTGATAAATGGATAATCACCTCGGCTTGAAGATACGGAGTTAAACTTATATTCCCAACCTTGGAATCCTTGTTCCATCTCCTTTGTTAAATCAGCTAGCGCTACTTCTTCTGCTTTTTCCTGGGAAAGCCCTAATTCCACATACTTATTCACATGCTTCGCATAAGACTTCTCTGCATATGGCTCCAAGATATCATCCACACTTGGGACTGTAAATCCTCCATACTGCTGACTCGCAGCACTTAAGACAATATCCCCGATAACGTCGAATGCTACATCCAAGGTCTTTGGCTCGTTGTACCAGAGATTTCCCATCTCGAATCCACCGCTAAGTACATTCTGCACATCGAACAGACAACAGTTCATGGTGTCTCGTCTCGCCGACATATCATGGATGTAGATGTATCCATCTCGAATTGCTTGAATCTCTTCTACCGTCAAGAAGAACTTCTTATATAATTCCTTATTCAGCTCATTAAAGATGAGACTCCTCTTTGTGGAAACAAGTGCACTATCCGTATTACTGTTTTCCTTGTCCCCAATGTACATAATAGACTGGCTCTTCTTATAAACCTCATCCAGCATCTGTACAAAATCCTGTTTGTAATTACGGTAATCCTTGTAACTCTTCGCAACAATTGGATTTACTTTTTCAAGAGCGCCTTCTACCACGTTGTGCATCTGTGCAATCTGAATCTCAGTAAGTCCCATTTTCTTAACTTCTTCTTCTACAAATTTGCAGATGAAATCCAAGTCTTCTTGTGTAAACTTGATTAATGCACGGTATGCTGACTTATTAACCGCCACCACGACCTTTTGTACATTAAAATCTTCTTTTGTACCGTCTTTTTTGACAACTTTGATCACTTTTGTTTCTCTCCTTTCATTTTTCTCTATATTTTGTGTTCCATTATTAGTCAAATCACTATATAATGTGCTTTTCCTATTCATATTAACACTACCACATACTATCGTCAACACAATTCCAAGAAAAAAATGCACAAAAAAAGACTGCTAAAATTAGCAATCTTTTCTAAACCTACTCATCATCCTCAAGTACATAAGGTGTAGCTTGATATACGTAATAATTTATCCAATTTGTATAAAGATTATTCGCATGAGAACGCCATGTAAGTAGTGGCTTATTCTCACAATCATCATTCGGATAATAATTCTTCGGAACTTCAATCTCAAGTCCCTTATTTTTATCCCTCATATATTCATTATGTAATGTGACACGGTCATATTCCGGATGTCCCATCACATAAATCTGTTTTCCTTCATCTGCCATTGCCAGAAATACTCCCGCCTCGTCAGACTCAGCTAGAACGGTGATACGCTCT
>JAZNXJ010000052.1:0-127156 GCA_045593805.1 Faecalimonas sp. | reverse complement strand
GCTGGTGTATCTGTTGTTCTACCAAGAGCATGGCAGAGTAGCCAAGCCGGGACGGGATAAACGCTGAAGGCATCTAAGCGTGAAGCCCCCCTCAAGATGAGATATCCCAACGTAAAGTTGTAAGACCCCTTGAAGACGACGAGGTAGATAGGACAGAGGTGGAAGTGCAGTAATGCATGTAGCTGACTGTTACTAATAGGTCGAGGGCATAACCAATGATTGAGCACTTAACGAAGCCAGAGCGAAGCGGAAGCTGAGTTCTAGTGCGAGACATGCAAGTGCTGTAAGGTGATAGGAACAAGAAAGATGAAATGATAGAGATATTTGTGTGTAGTTTTGAAGGTACGCCGAAAGCAACTTAATGAATGCAAGCTGCAAGTGCAGCATGAATTTAGTGCGAGGCGGTTCATGAACCTTAGCGAGTAAAAACGAGCTTAGTTGAGTGAACATACCTCTTTTAATTATATTTAGGGGATTGGTCAAATGGTATGATAGGAGTCTCCAAAACTTTTGGTGGGGGTTCGATTCCCTCATCCCCTGCTCAAGACGGCGTTTTTATACGCCGTCTTTTTTTAATTTATTTCGGCTAAAATCAAACTAAATTCGAAATTAGCCGAAGGCATGGAGATGATTATGAAATATATCACAATAAATCTTGATTTAAGCACAGTATAAAATACAAAAAAATAAATTTAGCACTTTACTTCGTTAAAATTTTGTTATACAATAGTATGTATATTTTATATTTATATTAAAGGAGAGAGAATTATGAAAAAGACAAGATTATTAGCAATTATCATGGTTGTTGTACTTTGTGCAGCAAGCCTTGTTGGTTGTGGCGGAAAGAAAGACTATACAGCTAACAATACAGAATATGTAATTGGTTTAACAGGACCTCTTACAGGTGATGCGGCGGTTTATGGGACTGCTGTTCAAAACTCAGCAAAGATGGCTGTAGAAGAAATTAATGCAGCTGGCGGATTGAACGGAATCAAGTTCAAATTAGTTATGAAAGACGATGTTCACAAAAAAGAAAATGTACCTACAGCATATATGACTATGTTTGAAGAAGGTATGCAAGTGTCTCTGGGAACAGTTACCACTGCACCGGGACTTGAATATGCTAACCTTTCAGCACAAGATAACGTATTCTTTTTGACACCTTCAGCATCAGGGGATGACATTCCGAAAAATGACAATGGTTTCCAAATGTGCTTTGCTGATGGTAATCAAGGTGGTGCAGCTGCAAAATATGTAAATGATGAATACAAGGGACAGACAATCGGTGTATTCTACAAATCAGATGATCCATATTCAAAAGGTATTTTTGATCAATTTATGGAAAACCTTGATTCATCTGTAAAAGTAGTAGAATCTTCATTTACAAGTGCAAATGAAACAGATTTTAAACAAAATATTTCAACATTAAAAGAATGTAAATTCATTTTCATGCCAATCTATTACGGACCTGCATCTACATTTATGACACAGGCAAAAGAAATTATGGCTCCAGATGCAATTTACTATGGATGTGATGGATTTGATGGACTTGAATCTGCATTGGATATTACTACAATTCCACAAGAAATTAACATGTTATCACATTTTAACTCAAAAGGAACAGACAAAGATGTAGTTGATTTTGTTAAGAAATATACAGATAAATATGGTGCAAATACATTGAACCAATTTGGTGCATCAGCATATGACTGTGTATATGCAATTTTCAATGCAATGAAAGCAGCTATTGATGGTGGAAAAGAAATTCCGGTTACAATTTCTGCTTCAGATCTTTGTGATATTTTAAAAGAAGAATTTAACGGTGGATTTACATATTCAGGTGTAACAGGTAAGAACATTACATGGGATGAAAATGGTTATGTACAAAAACCAGCTGATAAATACTCTATTAAAGAGGCAACCAAATAGGAGATATTATGGAATTTATTGAGACACTAATCAATGGTTTGAGCTTAGGTGGAACATATGCAATGATTGCGTTGGGTTACACAATGGTTTATGGAATAGCAAAGATGTTGAATTTTGCTCATGGTGACATTATCATGGTGGGGGCTTATGCATTACTTGTTACTTTGACATCATGGGGAAATCCTTGGCTTGGTTTTGTAGTTGCGGTGCTGTTTTGTATGATTTTAGGTGTGGCAGTAGAAAAGATTGCATATAAACCGCTACGAGGAGCATCGCCACTTGCAGTATTAATTACTGCCATTGGTGTAAGTTCATTACTGAAAAGTATTGCCCAGATTATATTTGGAACAGGACAACAACCGGTACCTGTTATGAATGCGTTGTTTAAGGATGGAGCAAAGCAATCTATTGTACTGGATTTTGGTAACAAAGGGAATCTAATAGTGGAGTACTATATTTTGATTACTCTCATCAGTACAACAGCGGTTATGATTGCTTTGACATTGTTTGTGAAGAAAACAAAAACAGGTAGAGCAATGGTTGCGGTATCTGAGGATCGCGGTGCTGCACAGCTTATGGGGATTAATGTGAATCGTATCATAATGATTACATTTGCTATTGGTTCTGCACTAGCTGCCGTAGCCGGAATTCTTATGATGATGAAAGGTACTCCGGTTTTGCCAACAACAGGAGGAAAACCTGGTATTAAAGCATTTACTGCAGCTGTAATTGGTGGAATTGGTTCAATACCGGGAGCAATGCTTGGAGGTATTTTGATTGGTTTTATCGAGACCATTACTGCAGTTTTCCCTAAAATCACACCGTATACCGAAGCAATTGAGTTTTTATTCTTAATTGTAATACTCCTTGTCAAACCTACGGGTATGTTGGGTAAGGTGAGAAGGGAGAAAGTATAATGGCAGAAAAATTAAGAAAAATAAAATGGAAACATTATATAAATTATATTGTAATATCGATAGTTGCTATTATATATAGTGTACTGTCATTTACAGGTGCACTTTACCCATCCACACTAATGCTTTTGGAGAAAATCGTTATTGCTATTTTATTAGCAGTCTCTTTAAGTGTTGTAGTTGGATTTTTAGGAGAACTTTCCATTGGTCATGCCGGTTTCATGTGTATCGGTGCATATTTGGGAGGTAAGACAGCTTGTCTTTTGGAACCAGCGCTGGGCAACACCTTTTTGACACTGCTTATATCCCTTGTTGTTGGGGGCGTTTTAGCAGCCATATGTGGTGTGATTGTAGGACTGCCGGCCCTTAGGTTGAAAGGTGATTATCTTGCAATTGTTACCTTGGCCTTTGGTGAAATTGTATGTTCTTTATTTATGAATTCAAGTGAAAAGACATTTGGCGGGCCACTGGGAATGAACACTCCGAGATATGATAAGAACACACTCTTTATTATTGGATTTGTATTAATATTGATTTGCCTTGCAGTTATTCAAAATCTTATTCGCTCGAAACATGGTAGAGCGATTACATCTATTAGAGATAATGAAATTGCAGCTAGAGCAACAGGTATTAATATAACAAAATATAAATTATTTGTATTTACGATAGCGGCTTTCTTTGCTGGTATCGCAGGCGTTCTTCATAGTTTTAGTAATACTTCAATTGAAACTGTAAAGTTCAACTATAATTATTCAATTGAAATATTAGTTATGGTAGTACTTGGCGGAATGGGAAATATTAATGGTGCTATTATTGCTGCAACGGTTATTACTTATATAAATGAGCAATTGAAGATGACAATGACAGGAAATATGGCCGTAGTAAAAGACATGATATACGCATTAATATTAATTGTCATAGTTATTTATAATAATGCACCTGCATTGAAAGGCATTCGAGAAAAATACACTCTCAAGAAATTTATACATAAACTTTTTGGAGCAAAACATGACCCGTCTCATCGTGCAGATGACGAAGCGAAGTGGGATAGAGTACCGACAAAGATTGAAATGAACGAAGTATTGTCAACAGAGTTTCAACCGACAATGTCTACAGTTGATCCGGACCGAAAGGGGGATTTTAAATAATGAGTGATGTTATTTTAAAAACAGAAAATCTCGGTATTTCCTTCGGTGGTCTAAAAGCGGTTCAAGATGTAAACATTGAGATTAAGAAAAAACAATTATATGGTTTGGTAGGGCCGAATGGGGCAGGAAAGACAACTGTTTTCAACATGCTCACAGGAGTCTATCGTCCTACAACCGGACAAATATATTTAGATGGTGAAAATATTACCGGTAAAAGCCAGGAAACCATCAATCATAAGGGGATTGCCCGTACGTTCCAGAATATTCGTTTATTTAACAATATGACGGTTATTCGAAACGTGCTAGTAGGATTACATAATCAACCGGAGTTTAAGTGCAGCATGATTGAGAGTATGTTCCGTCTTCCAAGACATTTTCGTTGTGAAAAAGCAATGCGTGAAAAGGCAAAGAGCATTTTGCGTGTGGTAGGTCTGGAGGAAGAAAGAAATTATCTCTCTTGCAATTTGCCATATGGTAAGCAAAGAAAATTGGAGATTGCGCGTGCACTTGCGACAAATCCAAAGCTGTTGCTTTTGGATGAGCCGGCAGCTGGTATGAATCCGAATGAGACAGCAGACCTTATGAATATTATTACACGTATCAGAGATGAGTATGATATGACAATTCTGCTCATTGAACATGATATGAAATTTGTATCCGGACTTTGTGATGAAGTGACAGTCCTTAACTTTGGTACCGTTCTTGCACAAGGTGATACAAAGACAGCCTTAAATGATCCAGAGGTTATCAAGGCGTATATTGGAGGCTAAGAGATGGCATTATTAGAAGTAAAAGACCTACAGGTATATTATGGTGTAATTCAAGCATTGAAAGGAATTAGCTTTGAAGTAAATGAAGGTGAAATTGTCACCTTGATTGGTGCGAATGGTGCCGGTAAAACTACTACCATGCAAAGCATTATCGGACTGATTCCTTCCAGACATGGAAGTGTTACATTTGACGGACAGGATATTACGAAAATGCCATGTCATAAAATCGTTCATGCCGGTCTTACACAGGTTCCGGAGGGTAGAAGAATCTTCCAAGAATTGACAGTATATGAGAATCTATTGATGGGTGGTTTTTCACAGAAAGACCAATCCTTGTTAAAGAAGGATATTGAAAATATATACGAACGTTTTCCGAGACTTGCAGAAAGAAAGAACCAGATTGCGGGAACACTTTCCGGTGGTGAGCAGCAGATGTTGGCAATCGGTAGAGCCATGATGAGCCGTCCGAAACTATTACTATTGGATGAACCATCTATGGGATTGTCGCCACTTTTAGTTGACCAGGTGTTTGAGATTATCAAACAGTTACGCGATGAAGGGACAACGATTCTACTTGTGGAACAAAACGCAGGTAAATCCCTTGCGATATCTGATAGAGCATATGTGCTTGAGCTTGGTGAAATCGTTCTTAGCGGAACAGGCGCTGAACTGGCTGCAAGTGATGAAGTCAAAAAGGCGTACCTTGGAGGTTAAATAAATGAAATGAATAGAGCTTATTCAGATGTGAAACTCACCTCTGGATAAGCTCTTTTTTTAGGAATTTGATTATTTATAAATCTTTTTATTCTCATATTTCGGTTCAGATGTCAACTGAATTCCCAAACGTTTGAATACTTTGATATCAACAGTGGATAGCATAACTGACGAGTGAGCCTGACAGCATTGTAGCTTCGGAATCTGTTCTAAGGCAAGCTGTGCATTCTTATCAGTTGCCGCACACATGGAGAGTGCAATTAAAACCTCGTCTGTATGGAGTCTTGGGTTTTTACTTCCTAAGTACTCCGTTTTTAATTTCTGAATCGGTTCAATGACCGTTGGCGAAATCAAGTGAAGTTCATCATCAAGTCCTGCTAATGTTTTCAGTGCATTCAATAGCAATGCAGATGAAGCGCCAAGAAGGGGCGTTGTCTTTCCTGTAATAATTGTGCCGTCTTCCAGTTCCAGTGCAGCAGCAGGAGCCTTGGTCTGTTTTGCACGATTTAAAGCAGCTTGTACTACTTTACGTTCGTCGATTGTGATATGAGCCTGGTTCATCAAGAGCTTAAGCTTAAATACTTCGTTCTCATCAGAGGTGCCTTCCACAAGTCCCTTTAAAGCTGCATAATATCTGCGGATAATTTCCTGATTTGAAGCTTCGCGGCAGACAGCATCATCACAAATACAATTTCCTGCCATGTTAACGCCCATATCTGTTGGTGATTTGTATGGGTTTTCACCGTAGATGCGTTCGAAAATTGCATCCAACACAGGGAAAATCTCAACATCTCGATTATAATTTACAGTTGTAACGCCATACGCATCCAAATGGAACGGGTCAATCATATTGACATCATTTAAGTCAGCGGTAGCAGCCTCATATGCAAGGTTTACCGGATGCTTCAGTGGGATGTTCCAGATTGGAAATGTCTCGAACTTGGCATATCCTGCACGAATACCACGCTTGTGTTCGTGGTATAATTGTGAAAGACAGGTTGCCATTTTTCCGCTGCCAGGGCCAGGAGCTGTAATAATAACAAGTGGTCTGGTTGTTTTAATATAATCATTCTTTCCATATCCCTCGTCGCTGACAATGAGAGGAATATTGGAAGGATAACCTTCAATATTATAGTGCGTGTATACTTTGATATTCAATTTTTCCAGTTTGGTTTTAAAGTGGTCTGCACTAGTCTGCCCGGAATATTGCGTGATGACTACACTACCTACGTATAGATTTTGACCTTTGAAGGCTTCCATTAATCTTAATACGTCTGAATCGTAGGTGATTCCCAAATCGCCGCGCACCTTATTCTTTTCAATATCAACAGCGCTAATTACAATTACAATTTCTGCTTGGTCGGAGAGCTGCATCAGTAATTTTAATTTACTGTCAGGAGCAAATCCCGGAAGCACTCTGGAGGCATGATAGTCGTCAAACAATTTACCACCAAACTCTAGGTATAGCTTGTTGTCAAAGTGGCTGATTCTTTCGCGAATATGTTCAGATTGCATTTGTAAATACTTTTCGTTATCAAATCCAATTCTCATAAAATGGTTCATCCTTTTGCGAGTTTTTAAATTACTTAATTAGTATACTACAAACTATACAGGTTTATCTAGTCCCAATCATAGGAAAATTTACAAAACTTTCACAATGTTTTGGTTGATTTATAAAAAGGTAATCTTTATAATAAAGAGGTATTGTATTTAGGAGGATAAAAATGGAACAAAACCAGAATAATAAAAATAAAAATCAGAAAAATGATAAGCGCGGTTGGATTTTAGTCATTGCAACGACGCTACTTACAGGATTCATATTTTTAAGTTTCTTTAATATGGTAGACAGTGCAAAGACCGAAGAGATTACTTATAGCGAGTTTATCGCAATGGTGGAGAATGGTAAGGTTGAGAAAGTTGAAATTGGAAGTGACAGACTGATAATTACTCCAAAGACAGAGATGTCACAGAATGGTTGGGCACAGTACTTTCCAATGATGCAGAGTACACAGATTACGTACTACACGGGGCTTGGAGAAGGAGAATTGTTGGAACAACGATTGGATGAAGCAGGCGTGAACTATACTTACAAGCTTCCGAATACAGGTGCTGCGTTGTTTTGGAATATTGTGTTGACGATTCTTCCATTTGTTTTGTTATTTATCTTCTTCAGTTTTATGATGAAGAAGATGTCAAAGGGTGGCGGAATTATGGGCATTGGAAAAAGCAATGCCAAAATGTATGTTGAAAAGCAGACAGGTGTAACATTTAAGGATGTTGCCGGACAGGATGAAGCGAAGGAATCCTTACAGGAAGTGGTAGATTTCTTGCATAATCCTAAAAAATATACAGAGATTGGTGCTAAGTTGCCTAAGGGCGCATTGCTCGTTGGACCTCCGGGAACTGGAAAGACATTGCTTGCGAAAGCAGTTGCAGGTGAAGCAAAGGTGCCATTCTTCTCGGTATCAGGTTCTGAATTTGTGGAAATGTATGTGGGTGTTGGTGCATCCAGAGTACGTGATTTATTTAAGCAGGCACAGGCAATGGCTCCATGTATTGTTTTTATCGATGAGATTGATGCCATCGGAAAGAGCCGTGATAATGCATTAGGAAGTAATGATGAGCGTGAGCAGACCTTAAACCAGATTCTTTCAGAAATGGATGGATTTGATACGGAAAAAGGTTTACTACTTTTAGCTGCGACCAACAGACCGGAGGTATTAGATCCGGCGTTACTTCGTCCGGGACGTTTTGACAGACGTATTATTGTTGACAAACCAGATTTAAAAGGTCGTGTTGATACATTGAAGGTACATTCAAAGGATGTCAAGATGGATGAAACAGTTGATTTGGAAGCAATTGCACTTGCAACCTCCGGAGCAGTTGGTTCTGACCTGGCAAATATGATTAACGAAGCTGCGATTAACGCTGTTAAGCATGGAAGAAGAGTGGTATCCCAATCCGATTTATTCGAAGCGGTTGAAGTAGTGTTAGTTGGTAAGGAAAAGAAAGACCGCATTATGAATGCAGAGGAACGTCGTATTGTTTCTTATCATGAAGTGGGTCATGCATTGGTAAGCGCTTTGCAGAAGGATGCGGAGCCGGTACAAAAGATTACGATTGTACCAAGAACCATGGGAGCTCTTGGATATGTAATGCAGACACCAGAGGAAGAAAAGTATTTGAATACAAAAGCGGAATTAGAGGCTATGCTTACGGGCTTGCTTGCCGGACGTGCTGCTGAGGAACTTGTATTTGATACTGTGACAACAGGAGCATCCAATGACATTGAACGCGCTACAAAGATTGCGAGAGCGATGGTAACACAGTATGGTATGTCAGAGCACTTTGGTTTGATGGGATTAGAGTCTGTGGAACACCGTTACTTAGACGGAAGGGCTGTGATGAATTGTGGTGAGGCTACTGCAGCTGAGATTGACCAGGAAGTTATGCGTATGTTAAAGAATGCTTACGAAGAGGCGAAGAGATTGCTGTCAGAGAATCGAGAAGCCCTGGATAAGATAGCAGCTTTCTTGATTGAGAAGGAGACCATTACCGGAAAAGAATTTATGGATATCTTTCATGAGGTAACGAAGGTGGAAGACAAGGCAGGAGAAGTTCTTGCTGAAGAATATTTTGAAGAATAGACGTAACAAAGGAGTTTGGATGAGGTATTAGTCATCCAAGCTCCTTGATTACATTAAAAGTAAAAGAGGAAATTCTATGTTTCATATTGAAGAAGAATTAAAGAAATTACCTTCTAAACCGGGCGTGTATTTAATGCACGGTGAAAAAGATGAAATTATATATGTTGGAAAAGCAATCAACTTAAAGAACCGTGTTCGTCAGTATTTTCAAGCGAGTCGGAACAAAGGGGCGAAGATTGAGCAGATGGTGACGCATATTCAGCGTTTTGAGTATATTGTCACCGACTCGGAATTGGAAGCACTGGTTTTGGAGTGTAATCTGATTAAAGAGCATAGACCGAAGTATAATACCATGCTGATGGATGACAAAGGTTATCCGTTTATTAAGGTAACCGTAAACGAAGCATATCCACGTGTAATGCTGGCTCGTACCATGCAGAAGGACAAGGCGAAATATTTTGGCCCGTTTACCAGTGCTGCGGCGGTAAAGGATACGATTGAACTGATTCGAAAGCTGTATCATATACGAAATTGCAATCGAAATCTTCCAAAGGATATCGGCAAGGAACGCCCATGTCTCAATTACCATATCAAGCAATGTCATGCGCCTTGTCAGGGATACATTTCCCAGGAGGAATATGGCAAGTCTATTGCTGAAGTGATTCGTTTCCTGAATGGGCATTACGATGGGATTATGAAGGACTTGGAAGCTAGTATGCAGGAAGCCTCACAAAACATGGAGTTTGAAAAGGCCATTGAATATCGGGAGCTTCTGCAGAGTGTGAAGAGGATTGCAGAAAAGCAGAAGATTACAGATAGCAGAGGCGAGGACAAGGACCGAGATATTCTGGCGGTTGCTAAGGATGACGAGGATGCGGTTGTACAGGTATTCTTCATTCGAGGCGGACGGTTAATTGGACGTGACCATTTCTTCCTTAGAAATGCAGCAGAAAGCACGGAGAGTGAATTGCTCACCAGTTTTATTAAGCAGTTCTATGCAGGAACCCCATTTATTCCCGCGGAACTGATGCTGCAGGAGGAATTGGAGGAGAGTGAATTACTGGAGCAGTGGCTGACAAAGAAGAGAGAACATCGTGTGCGCATCAAGATTCCGAAAAAAGGAGAAAAGGAAAAACTTGTGGAATTGGCAAGAAAAAATGCAGGGCTTGTGCTTAGTACGGATAAGGAGCGCTTGAAACGTGAGGAAGGACGTACTATTGGAGCTGTAAAAGAAATTGAAAAATTACTCGGTCTTTCCGATATTGTGCGCATGGAAGCTTTTGATATATCTAACACAAGTGGTTTCGCATCCGTTGGTTCTATGATTGTTTATGAAAAAGGAAAACCGAAACGTTCTGATTACAGAAAGTTTAAGATTAAGAGTGTGCAGGGGCCAGATGATTATGCAAGTATGGAGGAAGTACTTACCAGACGTTTTAAACATGGTTTAGATGAATTGGAAGAGGGAAAGGAACTCGGAAGTTTCTCGGCTTTCCCGGACTTGATATTGATGGATGGTGGAAAAGGACAGGTGAACATAGCACTTGAAGTACTCGAAAAATTACAAATAGATATTCCAGTCTGTGGTATGGTGAAGGATGATAATCACCGCACAAGGGGATTATATTACAATAATGTGGAGATACCAATTGAGCGTAATTCAGAAGGCTTTAAACTGATTACGCGTATACAAGATGAAGCCCATAGATTCGCAATCGAGTTTCATCGAAAGCTACGAAGTCAAGGGCAGGTGCATTCCGTACTGGATGATATCAATGGAATCGGTCCGGCACGAAGAAAGGCTTTAATGAAATACTTTATGAGTATAGAAGCCCTGAAAAATGCTAGCGTAGAGGAATTGAAAAAAGTTCCATCTATGAATGAAAAATCTGCAATAGAAGTGTACAAATTTTTCCATTAATGGTAAGATAAGATTATCGAAAAAATGTAAATGAGAGGATAAGATATGGCAGGTGTAAAACTTACGGATTTAATCGAAAAAATGAATTTAAAAAATCTGACTCCTGATATTGATTTGGCGGGAAAATATATTACGGTTCCAGATATTAACAGGCCGGCGCTACAGTTAACCGGATACTTTGACCATTTTGATTCTGTGCGTGTACAGATTATCGGTTACGTAGAATATACTTATTTGCAAACCTTAACAGAGGAAGCAAAACGGAAGGTTTATGCGCAACTCCTTTCCTATGGGGTGCCATGTTTAATCTATACAACAGAGATTCGTCCAGATGAGGAAATGCTGAAACAGGCAAATGAAACTAATACACCTGTTTTTGCAACGGATAAAAAGACATCACCATTCCAGGCAGAAGTGATTCGTTGGCTGAACGTGCAGCTCGCCCCATGTATTTCCATTCATGGTGTTTTAGTGGATGTTTATGGTGTAGGTGTATTGATACGTGGAGAAAGTGGTATTGGTAAGAGTGAGGCGGCTCTAGAATTAATTAAACGTGGGCATCGTTTGGTGGCAGATGATGCAGTGGAGATACGAAAAGTCAGTGACGATACCTTAGTAGGAAGTGCACCGACTATTACGAAGCATTTAATCGAATTGCGCGGCATCGGGATTGTGGATGTGAAGTCGCTGTTTGGTGTGCAGAGCGTTAGAGAAACCCAGAACATCGATTTGGTTATCACATTGGAAGAGTGGGATAAGAAGAAGGAATATGACCGTTTGGGATTGGAAGAGGAATATACAGAGTTCCTAGGTAATAAGGTACAGTGTCATACAATTCCAATTCGCCCAGGACGAAGCTTGGCGGTTATCGTGGAATCCACAGCTATTAACCATAGACAAAAACAGATGGGCTATAATGCGGCACAAGAATTGTATAGAAGGTTACAAGAAAGCTTGGTACAAAAGAACAAGGAGGACTAGAAATGGGAAACCAATATTGTTATGGAATTGATATTGGAGGAACTACTGTAAAGATTGGTCTGTTCCAAACAGATGGTGCGTTACTTGACAAATGGGAAATCGTAACAAGAACAGCAAATGGTGGCGAAGCAATCTTGCCGGATATTGCAGAATCTGTTCTAAGCAAATCAAATGAAAAAGGAATTCCAAAAGAGGATGTAGTTGGTCTTGGCGTTGGCGTTCCGGCGGCAACCAAGGATGGAATTGTAAATAGTACTTCCAATATTGGTTGGGGTTACAAAAATGTAAAGAAAGAGTTGGAGGAACTTACCGGATACCATGTGAATGTAGGAAATGATGCCAATGTCGCAGCTCTCGGAGAGATGTGGAAGGGTGGCGGACAAGGCTACCAAAATCAGATTATGGTGACACTTGGAACAGGCGTAGGTGGCGGCATCATTATTGATGGACATATACATACCGGAGTTCGTGGAGCTGGTGGTGAAATCGGACATCTTTGCGTGCAAAAGGGTGAAACGGAAGTTTGCGGATGTGGAAGAACAGGATGCTTGGAACAATATGCTTCCGCAACAGGAGTTGTTCGTTTGGCAAAAAGAAGATTGGCTAACAATACGGATGATACAGTATTGAATATAGATGCTGTGACTGCAAAGGATGTATTTGATGCAGTAAAGGCAGGCGACAAAGTGGCCATGGAAATCGCAGAAGACTTTGGACAGTATTTAGGAAATGCACTTTCAGAGATTGCAGTTATTTTGGATCCGGAGCTTTTCGTAATCGGTGGTGGTGTTTCAAGAGCCGGTGAGATACTTCTAGATTATATCAAAAAGAACTATTTGAAAAATGCACTCTGGGATAATAATAAAGTAGAGTTTGCATTGGCGAAGCTTGGAAATGATGCGGGAATATATGGAGCTGCGAAATTGGCACTTGAGTAATCTTTGAAATATTGTCTACAACATTTATTGGGGTCTATGAAATAAAAAATATTACATAGACCCCAATATTTATTGTTTTATCTAAGGTGTTGTGTTATTATTCGTGTTTCCGTCAGTAGTAGAACCGTTTGTTGCACCGTCGGTTGTACCTTCTGCCGGTGCGGCTGCGTGTCCAGGACAGGTCTTGCTTGGACCGGTTCCTTCCGCAAAGTATTCGGTAAATTTCGTACAAGCATCGCTGCTTGCAAGCAATCCGGTTTCTTTACAGATTTCTTTTCGTTTTACGGATTCAGGCACCTCAAATTTCACAGATTCATATTTCATTTTGTCATGAATACGTTGCATGACTTTTTTCCAAATTACTTTATGATAACTACTTGAGCCTTCAATTTCCTGATTGTCATCATATCCACTCCAAACGGAGGCCGTTAGGTAAGGTGTGTATCCGGAAAACCATAAGTCACGTGTGTCAGTTGTGGTACCTGTTTTTCCGGCTGCAACATAGCCCGATAATTTGGCTGCTGTACCGGTACCTTTAGAAACAACATCCTGCATTGCACTTGTAATCAAGTATGCAGTAGAGTCTTTCATTGCAGTATGAGTAGCAGGTGTATTCTCAAATAATAAATTTCCAAGGTTGTCGTAAATCTGTGTATAGAGAATTGGTTCTGTATAAGTTCCCGCGTTTGCAATGGCTGCGTAAGCTGCGGTTAGTTCAATGTTATATACACCGTTTGTGATACCGCCGAGAGCAGTAGCTTCGCCGGCATCGTCAACAGGATCCAAAGTGGTAAAACCAAAGTTTTCTGTCAGATACTGCATTCCAACACTTGGAGTAAGCTCCTGATATTTTCTTACGGTACACACGTTGGCAGATTCTTGAATACAATAGCGGATTGTTAAAGGTCCTTTGTATCCACCCCACCAGTTCTTTACCGGTTTCTTTTCGCCGGTGGTGTAATTTAGCGGTGCATCCTTAATGGTTGTTGACAGTGTGTCCCCATTCATGTCTAAAGCAGGTGCATAAGTGGAGAGTACCTTAAAGGTAGAACCTGGTTGCCTTCCGGATTGAGTAGCACGGTTCAAACTCATGTTGGATGTCTTTTCTCCGCGTCCACCAACCATTGCTTTCACATATCCAGTGTGCTGGTCGATAATTACAATAGTTGCCTGTGGTTGAGGCGCAAGCTTAATGTTGGTAAACACGGTATCTGTATCGCTCTTCTTTAAGGTCTCAATATACTGGTCAATCATGGCATTGGCCTTCTCTTCAGAAGGGAAGGTAACACCTAATGGGCCGTATTTTTCACCATACAAATTTTTTACATATTTTCCAAAAGTATTGTGATCGTAATGTTTTTGTGTGCCGTCTTCGTGAGCAATTGAAATTGCACCACTTACAGTCCAGTCGATGGAAGACGGATAGTTCGACGCGCGGTTCAACTCTTCATCGCAAATTTGCTGCATGGTTAAATCTTGTGTTGTAATAATTTTCAACCCACCGCTATATAAAGCATTATATGCCTGGTCTTCAGTGTATCCTAATTTATTCACAAGGTCTTTTTGCACTTCTTTAGAAACTTCATCCAAAAAGTATGAGTTTACCGTAATGCTTTCCTTATATTCTGCATTTGCAGTCTGGATTCTTTTGTAAATATCCTCTGTGTCCGCAAGAGCTGTGTCAAATTCTTCCTGTGAAATCTTTTCCTGTTCCAGCATATCCTTGAGCACTTTTTCCCGACGCTTTTGATTGGCTTCAGGGTTCGTGATTGGGTTATAGCCGGTTGGACTTTTAGTAATTGCAGCGATGGTAGCACATTCTGATAAAGTGAGTTCGCTAACATCCTTACCGAAATAACGCTTTGCTGCAGCTTGTACACCCAGGGTGTTCTGACCGAGATTAATTGTATTTAAGTAGTTTTCAAGAATCTCCGGTTTATCAACAATTTTTTCAATCTGCACGGCTAAATACAACTCTTGAACCTTACGTTCAATTTTTTGCCATGTGGTTTCCCTACTAAAATTAGGGAAGATACTATTTTTAATTAACTGCTGTGTAATGGTACTGCCACCTTGGGAAAAACTTCCAGAGGTGAGACCTTTTACTGCGGCTCTGGTGATACCTTTCAAATCAATACCCTTGTGGTCATAAAAACGAGAGTCTTCTACTGCAATAAATGCATCTTGTAAATATTTTGGGATGTTTTCAAGAGAAGTGTAAACTCGGTTTGAACCGGCACTTACGAATGTTCCCAAAACAGTTTCCCCGTCATTGGCATATGCAGTTGTTGTATATGCAGAAGGTTTAATGCTATCTTCAGTAATTTGAGGTGTATCGTCGATTATTTTTTTGAATAACAGTCCGCCACCGGCAAGCCCTAATATTCCAGCTCCAAGGAAGATTAGAAGCAAAACTTTCAGCCAGCGCATTCCTGCTTTTTTCCTCTTCTTAGACATACGCGATTGTAACTTCGAACGTTGCTTAGAAATATTCTTTCTACCATAATTCATGAGTGTAGCCTCCTTTATTTCGAATGATATTATACCAAACTTACATATTTAAATAAAGGAAAATAGGAAAAATTTAAGAAAATATTGTGAAAATAGGCCTAATACTGTTATAGTAATAGAAAAGTTTGAAAAAAGGTGAAGCGTATGTTGAGTCAATATAAAACAGTATATCGCGGTGGCGAGGCGGAAATCATAGAAAAGAAATCCAGATTTATCGCAACGGTAAAGCCGGTGAATAGTGAAGAAGAAGCTATAGAATTTATTGAGAGCTTAAAAAAGAAATATTGGAATGCGACGCACAATTGCTTTGCCTATGTACTAGGAGAGCATTTTCAAATCCAACGCTGCAGCGATGATGGGGAACCGAGCGGAACAGCAGGAAAGCCTATGCTTGATGTACTGTTAGGAGAAGAAATCCATGATGTGGTTGTAGTAGTGACCAGATATTTTGGAGGAACACTTTTAGGTACAGGCGGACTTGTGAGAGCCTACGCCGGTGCTACAAAGGAAGGCCTTGGGGCCAGCAAGGTTATTACAAAAATGCATGGCCAAAAGATTTCCATACAGACGGATTATACGGGACTTGGAAAGATACAGTATATTCTCGGGCAGCGGAGCCTATCAATTTTAAATTCCATTTACACAGACAAGGTGGAGCTTGAGGTGTTGTTACCGGAGAATGAGATACAAGGTGTGATTGCGGAAATTCGGGAAGGCACCAATGGGCAGGCAAAGATGGAACTGCAGGAGGAATGCTATTTTGCGAATATTGATGGGGAAATGCAGATTTTTGAAGACTAGATAAAGGAGTAATTCAGATGAAAACAAAACGTGAAGATGTACGAAATATTGCAATTATTGCCCATGTAGACCATGGAAAAACAACTTTAGTAGATGAACTTTTGAAACAAAGCGGTGTATTTCGCGAGAATCAAGAGGTGGCAGAACGTGTAATGGATTCCAACGATATCGAGAGAGAGCGTGGAATTACAATCTTGGCAAAGAATACAGCTGTTTATTATAAGAATACAAAGATTAACATTATCGATACGCCGGGACACGCAGATTTCGGTGGTGAAGTAGAACGTGTACTTAAGATGGTAAACGGAGTAATTCTAGTGGTGGATGCTTTTGAAGGCGCAATGCCGCAGACGAAATTTGTATTAAAAAAGGCATTGGAACTGGAACTCCCGGTGATTGTTTGTATCAATAAGATTGACCGCCCGGAAGCAAGGCCGGATGAAGTGATTGATGAGATTTTGGAATTATTTATGGACTTGGATGCATCCGACGAGCAATTGGACTGTCCATTTATATATGCGTCAGCGAAGTCGGGACATGCTATTTTAGATTTGACTGATGAACCGGAAAATATGGTTCCACTTTTTGAGACTATTTTGGACTATATTCCGGCGCCGGAAGGAGACCCGGAGGCCGACACGCAAGTACTGATTAGTACCATCGATTACAATGAGTATGTGGGCAGAATCGGTATTGGAAAAGTGGATAATGGTACCATCGCTGTGAATAAAGAGATGGTTGTAGTAAATGCTCATGAGCCAGAAAAACAGAAAAAAGTAAAGATTAGCAAGCTATATGAGTTTGATGGACTTAATAAGGTGGAAGTGAAAGAGGCGACAATTGGTTCGATTGTTGCGATTTCAGGAATTACAGACATTGCAATTGGGGATACACTTTGTTCCCCAGAAAATCCGGTTGCCATTCCATTTCAAAAAATCTCAGAGCCAACGATAGCAATGCAATTTATTGTAAATGATAGTCCCTTTGCAGGGCAGGAGGGAAAATATGTTACTTCCCGTCACTTGCGCGATCGTTTGATGCGCGAATTGAATACAGATGTAAGTCTGCGTGTGGAAGAAACAGAAAACGCGGATAGTTTCAAGGTTTCGGGGCGTGGTGAGTTGCATTTGTCAGTATTGATAGAGAATATGCGCCGTGAAGGTTACGAGTTTGCGGTGAGTAAGGCAGAAGTATTATATAAGAAGGATGAAAAGGGGAAACTCTTAGAACCAATGGAAACGGCCTATGTGGATGTGCCGGATGAATTTACGGGAACAGTAATTGATAAATTAAGTCAGCGCAAGGGCGAATTGCAAAATATGAGTGCATCCAATGGAAGCACAACCCGCTTGGAATTTTCCATTCCTGCACGTGGTCTTATCGGTTATCGTGGAGAATTTATGACGGACACAAAAGGAAATGGTATTTTAAATACTTCCTTTGACGGATATGCTCCATACAAAGGGGATATCCAGTATCGTAAGCAAGGCTCTTTGATTGCATTTGAAACAGGTGAATCTGTAACTTATGGATTGTACAGTGCGCAGGAGAGAGGTACCCTCTTTATCGGAGCAGGTGAGAAAGTATATGCGGGAATGGTCATTGGTCAGAATGGAAAAACAGATGACATTGAACTCAATGTTTGCAAGACAAAGCATTTGACCAATACACGTGCTTCGGGTTCGGATGAGGCACTTCGGCTTACCACACCGCGAATCCTGAGTCTGGAAGAGGCTCTGGATTTTATCGATACGGATGAGCTTTTAGAAGTAACACCAAAGTCACTTCGTATTCGCAAGAAAACGTTAGATGCGAGAATGCGGAAAAGAGAAAAGATTGCTACAGTTCAGCCATAGAAATCTCATTGCATGTCCTTTGGATTTTGTGTATAATATAATATATAAATTGAATAAAAAAGGAGTTGATTGTATGAATTTCATCATTAGTGGAAAAAACATCGACGTAACCGCAGGTTTACGCTCGGCAATTGAACAAAAACTAGGAAAGCTGGAAAGATATTTCACTCCTGACACTGACATTTTTGTAACTCTCAGTGTGGAAAAAGGACGCCAAAAGATTGAAGTTACGATTCCGGTCATGGGAACTATCATTCGTTCGGAACAAGTAAGTGATGATATGTATGTTTCTATTGATTTAGTGGAAGAGGTAATTGAGCGTCAACTTCGGAAGTTTAAGAATAAGTTGATTGCAAAGCATCAGGAGGGTGGACACTTCAAAGCGGCATTTTCAGAAATGGAAGATGTTGAAGATGATGAGGAAATCAAGATTATTCGTACAAAGAAATTTGGTATCAAACCAATGTTTCCAGAAGATGCCTGTGTGCAAATGGAACTCCTTGGACATAATTTCTTCGTATTCTGCAATGCGGAGACAGATGAAGTGAATGTAGTATACAAGAGAAAAGATGGAGCTTATGGTTTGATTGAACCAGAGTTTTAGGATTTTAATTGCGGAGCGTGCCGGAGACGGTGCGCTCTGCAAAATTTGTCGAAAAGTTTTTTATACATATTGTTCTAAATGAGAATCTCCCTTCATACACTGTTTATTGAATGAAAAGTACAAGACAGAGGAAGGGAGATTTTAAATTCATGTCAGATAAGATTATCGAAAACAATCAAGTAACTATTATTGGAGAAGTGGCTTCGGAGTTTACCTTTAGCCATGAAGTATTTGGGGAAGGATTTTACATGGTAGATGTGCTTGTGAAGCGCTTAAGTAATTCCGACGACCGCATTCCACTGATGATTTCAGAACGCCTTATTGACGTTCACCAAAACTACATAGGAGAGTATATTGAGGTAACGGGACAATTTCGCTCGTATAATCAGCACGAGGAACATAAGAATCGATTGATTCTTTCAGTTTTTGTGCGCGAGGTTTCGTTTGTGGAAGAAGAAGTAGATGGTGCGAAAACAAACACAATTCTGTTAGATGGTTATATATGTAAACGTCCGATTTATAGAAAAACACCACTTGGTAGAGAAATTGCCGATTTATTGTTGGCGGTAAATCGCCCATATGGAAAATCAGATTATATTCCTTGTATTTGTTGGGGGCGTAATGCCAGATTTGCCTCTAGTTTTGAAGTAGGTGAGCACGTGCAAGTACTTGGAAGAATCCAAAGTCGTGAATATGTAAAGAAGTTAACGGAAACGGAGACGGAAAAAAGAATCGCGTATGAAGTTTCTGTTAGCAAACTTGAGTGTGTCATAGATTGACAGAACAGAGGAATGGTGCTAAAATTCTGTAAGAGAATGGTTTTTTAAGGTAATCAAGGAGGTAGATTATGGCTATTTTTACAGGATCAGGCGTGGCAATTGTGACACCATTTCATGCTGATGGAAGTATTAATTATAATAAATTAGAGGAACTCATCGATTTTCATTGCAATAATGGAACAGACAGTATTGTAATCTGTGGAACAACCGGTGAATCTGCGACAATGACAGAAGCAGAACATGTTGACTGCATCAAGAAAGCAGTTGAATTTACCAGAGGACGTATTCCAGTTGTTGCAGGTACAGGTTCAAACTGTACACAGACTGCGATTGAGTTGTCAAAAGAGGCAGAAGCAGCAGGTGCGGATGGACTTTTGATTGTAACTCCATACTACAACAAATGTACACAGCAAGGGCTTGCACAGCATTATACTGCTATTGCAAAGGAAGTAAAGACACCGATTATTATGTACAGTGTTGCAAGCAGAACAGGCGTGAATATTGCACCTGAAACAGTTGCATCATTGGTGAAAAATGTGGATAACATTGTAGGTGTTAAGGAAGCATCTGGAAATATTTCTCAAGTAGCAAAGATTATGAATCTTACAGATGGAAATATTGACTTATATTCAGGAAATGACGACCAGATTGTACCGCTTATGTCACTCGGTGGTATCGGTGTTATCTCTGTGCTTGCTAATGTTGCACCAAAGGAAACACATGAAATCTGTGCAAAATATCTTGCAGGGGATGTAAAGGGAAGTGCAGCACTTCAATTGAAAGCAGTTCCTCTTATCGATGCATTGTTCAGTGAAGTGAATCCGATTCCGGTTAAGAAGGCTATGAATTTGATGGGAATGGAAGTAGGACCACTTCGTATGCCACTTACAGAAATGACAGATGGAAATGCAGAAAAACTTGCAAAAGCCATGAAGGAGTTCGGAATATGGTTAAAATAATTATGCATGGCTGCAACGGTAAGATGGGCCAGGTTATTACAAAGATTGTAAAAGAAGATGCAAATGCAGAGATTGTTGCAGGTGTAGATAAATATCAAGGCATTCAAAATGAGTACCCAGTGTTTTCTGATATCGCTGAATGCGATGTGGAAGCAGATGTTGTGATTGATTTTTCAAATGCGGCAGCAGTAGATGGAGTGCTGGATTATTGCGTAAGCAAACAAGTTCCAGTTGTACTTTGTACAACCGGATTGTCAGAAGAACAGCTTGCTAAGGTAAAAGAGACAAGCGGAAAGGTAGCAGTACTGAAGTCTGCAAACATGTCACTTGGTATTAATATGTTGTTAAAACTCCTTCAGGATGCCACAAAGATTTTGGCACCGGTAGGATATGATATTGAGATTGTAGAAAAGCATCACAATCAAAAAGTGGATGCACCAAGTGGAACTGCACTTGCATTGGCTGATTCTATTAATGAAGTATTAGATAATGAATATAATTATACATATGACAGAAGTCAGGAACGCAAGAAACGCGACAAGAAAGAAATTGGTATCTCAGCAGTTCGTGGCGGAACAATTGTCGGTGAGCATGAAGTGATTTATGCAGGCGAGGATGAAGTGATTGAATTTAAACATACTGCATATTCTAAAGCAGTATTTGCAAAAGGTGCAGTAGAAGCAGCTAAGTTTTTGAAGGGAAGAGGTTCTGGTATGTATGGCATGCAGGATGTGATTCAATTTTAGATGAATTTAATATGCAATTTCTATCGGATAGGTAAATTTCACCTGTCCGATTTTGTTTTTTTGAGTTGTGAATTGGGTTTTACGGTGTGTGGGAGAAAAGTATAAGTATACACCGTAAAATCATTTGTTTTTCAGGGCTACAAATTTGATTTTACGGTGTGTCGAATAAAAAATAAAATTCACACCGTAGGATAACGAGATATTTGATTAAATCCTACTAAGATCGGATATAAAAATACGGTGTGAAACAAGAATTCATATTTTCGCACCGTATCAATCGATAAAGACCCAATTTTTTGAACCATTTTTACGGTGTGGCTGATTAAAACAATATTTGGCACCGTAATTTATGAAAAAACCATATTAAATAGTTAGAGAGTCATGTAAAAATCTCCCAATTCATAATTTGTATATATTTGTGAGAAAAGCAAATATTATTAGCAAGAAGCAATTCTTAGATAATTATACAAGTACATGAAAGGGAGACAATTATGAAAAATTTCAAAAAAGCAATAATAGCAATGTTATGTGTATGTGTCATGTTAGGAGTAACCGCATGTGGCAACAGAAATAATGACGGTACAGGAAATAATGGTACTAACGGCACAACAGACGACAGAAACAATGATGTTACAGACGGTACAGATAAAAAAAACAATGATAACGGTGGTGTTATTGATGATGTTGGAGATGCAACAGGAAACGTAATCGACGATATCGGAAATGGTGTAGAAGACATCACGGATGATGTTACAGGAAACGATAACAACAATAACAATAATAATAACAATAACAATAATACAAACACAGATAATAATATGAATCGATAAACAGTAAGGGAACGTTTTGAAAAAAGACGTTCCTTTTTGCATTCTATTGAGAAAAGTGTTATACTAATAGATAATTTTGTACAGATGGAGAAAACAATGAAATTCAGACCATGTATTGATATTCACAATGGAAAAGTAAAACAGATAGTAGGCGGTTCGCTAAAGGACGAAGGAAATCAGGCAATAACGAATTTCGCTTCGGATTACAATGCGGACTTTTATGCAGAAACCTATAAAAGAGACGGACTCGTTGGAGGTCATATTATTTTGCTGAATTCCAAGACCTCAGAATTTTATGAGGCTACAAAGGAACAGGCGATGCTGGCGCTGCGTACATATCCGAATGGTCTTCAGATTGGCGGTGGAATTACGGCGGAAAATGCAGCAGAGTATATAGAAGCAGGAGCCAGCCATGTGATTGTGACATCATATGTGTTTAAAGATGGAGAAATCTACTGGGAGAATCTGGGTAAACTAGTAGAGGCCGTGGGGAAAGAACATGTGGTGCTCGACCTCAGCTGTCGCAAGAAGGACGGAAGGTACTATGTGGTAACTGATAGATGGCAGACCTTTACTAATGTAGAAGTGACTTCGGAGTTGTTGGATAAATTGGCAGAGTATTGCGATGAATTTTTGGTACACGGTGTTGACGTGGAAGGAAAGGCTTCTGGTGTGGAAATAGATTTGGTGAAATTACTGGCTGAGTGGAATCAGCTTCCGATTACTTATGCAGGTGGAATTGGCAGTATGGAAGACCTAAAAGAGTTCGAAAAGGTCAGTGAAGGCAAGCTAGATTTTACAATTGGAAGTGCATTGGACTTGTTCGGTGGAAAGATTTCCTATGAAATTATAAAAACCCTCTAAACTATAGCAAACAAACTTGAACAAAAAAGTAGAAGGTGTTACAATAAAGATTACAGTAAAATTTGGAAACTAATTAAAATAAGGAGCAAAGAATGAAGTTATTCGAAAAAATATTTGGTACACATAGTGAAAATGAATTAAAGAGAATTTATCCGATTGCAGACCGTATTGAAGCAATGGAACCGGACATGCAGAAATTGTCGGATGAAGAATTGAAAAATAAAACAAACGAATTTAAAGAACGTTTGTCAAATGGAGAAACCTTAGATGATATTTTGCCGGAAGCATATGCGGTAGTAAGAGAGGCAGCAACGAGAGTGCTTGGCATGAGACATTACCGTGTACAGTTGATTGGTGGTATCATTCTCCACCAAGGACGTATTGCGGAAATGAGAACCGGTGAAGGTAAAACCTTGGTTTCTACATTGCCGGCATATTTAAATGCCCTGACAGGTGAAGGCGTGCACGTGGTAACAGTTAATGATTACCTTGCAAAGCGTGATGCTGACTGGATGGGTGAAGTTCATAGATTTTTAGGACTTACTGTTGGTGTTGTTTTAAATGACATGGATAAGGATGAGCGCCGTGCAGCTTATGAATGTGATATTACTTATGTTACTAACAACGAGCTTGGTTTCGATTATCTGAGAGATAACATGGTAATTTACAAGGAGCAGTTGGTACAAAGAGGCCTGAAATATGCCATCATCGACGAGGTCGACTCGGTTCTTATCGACGAAGCAAGAACACCACTTATCATTTCCGGGCAAAGCGGAAAGTCAACGAAATTATACGAAGCTTGCGATATCCTTGCAAGACAGTTGCAACGCGGTGAGGCAAGTGGCGAATTTTCAAAAATGAATGCAATCATGGGTGAAGAAATCGAAGAAACCGGTGATTACATTGTAAATGAAAAAGATAAGCAAGTAAGTTTGACAGCAGATGGTGTTGCTAAGATAGAGCAATTTTTCCATATTGATAACCTTGCAGATGCAGAGCATTTGGAGATTCAGCACCATGTGATTTTGGCACTTCGCGCACACAACTTAATGTTCAGAGACCAGAACTATGTGGTGACAGAAGATGGACAGGTTATGATTGTAGATGAGTTTACCGGACGTATCATGCCGGGACGTCGTTATTCCGACGGTCTACATCAAGCTATTGAAGCGAAAGAGCATGTAAAGGTAAAACGTGAAAGCAAGACACTTGCAACCATTACCTTCCAGAACTTATTTAATAAATTTGATAAGAAATGTGGTATGACAGGTACCGCTCTTACAGAAGAGCAGGAATTCCGTGATATTTACGGCATGGACGTTGTAGAGATTCCTACAAATGTGCCTGTACAAAGACGAGATTTGGATGATGCGGTGTATAAAACACAACGTGAAAAATTCTTGGCAGTTGCAGATGAAGTAGAACGTGCACATGCAAAAGGTCAGCCGGTATTGGTTGGTACAATTACCATTGAAACTTCAGAATTATTAAGCAAGCTTTTGAAGAAGAGAGGCATCCAGCATAACGTATTGAACGCCAAGTTCCATGCACAGGAGGCGGAGATTGTTGCACAGGCCGGTGTTCACGGTGCAGTTACAATCGCAACCAATATGGCTGGTCGTGGTACAGATATTAAGCTTGATGAGGAAGCGAAAGCAGCAGGCGGACTTAAGATTATCGGTACAGAACGTCATGAATCCAGACGTATCGACAACCAGCTGCGTGGACGTTCCGGACGTCAGGGTGACCCAGGTGAATCCAGATTCTACATTTCCTTGGAAGACGATTTGATGAGACTCTTTGGCTCTGAAAGATTGATGAGCGTATTTAACACATTGGGTGTGCAAGATGGAGAGCAGATTGAACACAAGATGCTTTCCAATGCAATTGAAAAAGCACAGCAAAAGATTGAAAGCAACAACTTTGCAATTCGTAAAAACCTGTTAGAGTACGATCAGGTTATGAATGAGCAGAGAGAGATTATTTATGAAGAAAGACGTCGCGTTCTCGATGGCGAAAGCATGAGAGATGTAGTTTACAACATGTTCTCAGAATTCGTAGGTGCCACCGTAGACAGATGCGCATCTCCTGAGGCAAAAGCAGAAGAATGGGATTTGGAAAGCTTGAATAAAGAGTTGGTTACTTCCCTTGAAATGCAGCCAATTAGCCTGAATGAAGTAGAGAAAATGTCACAGCATGCCATGAAGGAAATGCTTCAGGAACGTGCAAAAGACGGCTATGCTTTAAAAGAAGCAGAGTTTGATGAAGAACAGATGCGCGAAATTGAGCGTGTTATCCTTCTCAAAGTGATTGATAGAAAATGGATGGACCACATCGATGATATGGACCAACTCCGTCAAGGTATTGGACTCCAGTCTTATGCACAGAAGAATCCGCTTGTAGAATACAAGATGCTTGGATATGATATGTTTGGTGAAATGACAGAGGGAATTTCCGCAGACACCGTTCGTATGCTGATGCATGTTCGTCTGGAACAAAAAGTGGAAAGAGAAGAGGTTGCGAAGGTAACCGGAACCAATAAGGATGAAAGTCTTGCACGTGCGCCAAAGAAGCGTGAGGATAAGAAGGTTTATCCGAATGATCCATGTCCATGTGGCAGTGGAAAGAAATACAAACAATGTTGTGGTAGAAAATAAGTAAAAGAGGTGAGAACGTGGTTGAATTAGATCAGTTTAAAAGTGTTTTAAACTCATACGAAGAACCATTGAAGGAATTGAGGGATTCACTTTGACCTGCCGGGCAAAGAAAAACTGGTAGAGGAGTTGGAGCAGAAAATCGCAGAACCAAGCTTTTGGGATGACGCGGAGAACTCTCAGCATGTCATGAAAGAGTTGAAAAATCTCAAGGATTTTATAGAGAAAATCGAAGGTTTAACATGCAGCTACGAGGACATTTATACATTAATAGAGATGGCCTATGAGGAAAATGATGAAAGTTTAGTTGAGGAAATTGCCGAAGAATTGAAGGGATTTGAAGAAACCTTTGAGGAAATGCGTATTCAGACCTTGCTTTCTGGTGAATATGACAAGGACAATGCCATTGTTACTTTACATGCAGGTGCCGGCGGGACCGAGTCCTGTGACTGGGCAAGTATGCTGTACCGTATGTACACCCGCTGGGCAGAGCGCAAAGGTTTTTCTGTGGAAGTATTAGATTTCTTGGATGGTGATGTGGCAGGAATCAAGGCAATCACCTTCCAGGTGAATGGTGAAAATGCATACGGCTATTTGAAGTCTGAAAAAGGCGTTCACCGTCTGGTGCGAATTTCGCCGTTTAATGCAGCAGGAAAAAGACAAACGTCTTTTGCGTCTTGTGATGTTGTACCTGATATTGAGGATGAGATTGATATTGAAATCAATGATGATGATTTGCGCATTGACACCTACCGTGCAAGCGGTGCGGGTGGTCAGCACATTAACAAAACATCTTCGGCCATTCGAATTACCCACCTTCCAACAGGAATTGTGGTGCAATGTCAGAATGAACGTTCTCAGCACAGTAATAAAGATAAAGCAATGCAGATGTTAAAGGCAAAGTTATATTTGCTGAAGGAGCAGGAGCAGGCGGACAAAGTTTCTGACATCCGAGGAGAAATCAAGGAAATTGGATTTGGGAATCAGATTCGTTCGTATGTCATGCAGCCGTATACCCTAGTAAAAGACCACAGAACCAATGCGGAAAGTGGCAACGTAGGAAGTGTGTTGGACGGCAACATCGATTTGTTTATGAATGCTTATTTAAAGGAACAAAACAGGGAGGAAACCATATGATAAAGATAGCAGTTTTAGGATACGGAACCGTAGGGTCCGGTGTGGCAGAAGTCATTTGGACAAACCAGGATATTATTAATAAACGCGTAGGTGAAGAACTGGAAATCAAATATATTCTTGATTTGAGAGAGTTTCCGGGAACACCGGCAGAGCATTTAATCGTGCATGATTTTGAACAAATCGTGAATGATGAAGAAGTGAAAATTGTAGTGGAAGTGATGGGTGGTATTGAGCCTGCTTACACATTTGTAAAGAGAAGCTTACTTGCCGGCAAGAGCGTTGTGACTTCTAATAAGGCCCTTGTTGCAAAACATGGTGCAGAGCTACTTGCAATTGCAAAGAAAAGTAACATTAACTTCTTGTATGAAGCAAGTGTTGGTGGCGGTATTCCGATTATTCGTCCACTTACAACATCCCTTACCGGAGATGTGATTGAAGAGATTACAGGTATTTTAAATGGTACAACAAACTACATGATGAGTAAGATGTACCATGAAAATGCAGATTATGACGCAGTGCTAAAAGAGGCGCAGGCAATGGGATATGCAGAACGTGACCCGAGTGCCGATGTGGAAGGACATGATGCATGTAGAAAGATTGCAATTCTTTCTTCTATTATTTCAGGGAAATTAGTGGATTTCGAGGATATTTATACAGAAGGTATTACAAACATTTCGCAGACAGATATCCAATATGCGAAGGCATTAGAAATGAAAATTAAACTTCTGGCTTCTTGTACCCGTGGTGGGGACAAGCTTTGTGCTATCGTTGCACCACACTTGGTTTCACCGGAACATCCGCTTTACAATATTGAGGATGTGTTTAACTCTATTTTCGTCAAAGGGAATATGTTGGGCGATTCCATGTTCTACGGAAGCGGTGCAGGAAAACTTCCAACCGCAAGTGCCGTTGTTGGCGATATTGTAGACGCTGCAAAGAATCCAAACCGCAGTGTAATGGCAACCTGGGATGCTGAAAAATTGGAGTTAGAAGACAAGGCAGATACAACAAAGAAATACTTTGTACGTATCAAAGGGGCTGTGGCTGATTTGAAGGCACAGTTGGAAACAGCATTTGGCCCAATTACGGTTGTAACATTGGGAGATAAAAACGATGAATTTGGTTTTGTGACAGAGGAAATGACAGAAGGCTCATACGAGGCGCAGGCAGCGAAGTTCCCGCAAATATGCCAGATGATTCGTGTAAAATAATTACTTAAGGACGTGAAGACGTGAAATATATCATCGTATTAGGAGATGGAATGGCAGATGAGCCATTGGAAGTCCTCGGTAACAAAACACCTCTTGAGGTGGCAAATAAGCCGGGGATGGATAAATTAGCAAAACAGGGAGAGGTTGGTCTTACCTGCATGGTGCCGGAAGGCATGGCACCGGGCAGCGATACGGCCAACCTGTCTGTGATGGGATATGACCCAAAGATTTACTATACCGGTCGTTCACCGCTGGAAGCCCTCAGCATAGGCGTAGATATGGAGCCGACGGATGTGTCACTTCGTTGTAATATTGTGACATTATCAGAAGAAGAGGAATGTTATGAGGACAAAAAGGTAATCGACCATAGCTCCAGTGAAATCTCAACAGAGGATGCAGCAGTACTTTTGGAAGCATTGAAAGAAGGACTTCAAAGAGACGGGTATGAGTTCTATGTAGGAACCAGCTATCGTCATCTTTTGGTTTGGAAAAATGGGAAGGTTGTGGAATTGACACCGCCACACGACATTCTGACACAGAGAATTGGAGATTACCTGCCGGAAGACGAAGTACTTCGTGACATGATGAAGAAAAGCTATGACATTTTGGTAAATCATCCAATCAATGTGAAGCGAAAAGAAATGGGACTTAATCCTGCAAACTCCGCTTGGTTCTGGGGTGCAGGTACCAGACCGGCACTTCAGTCATTTGCAGAAAAGACCGGTAAGCGGGGTGCTATGATTTCCGCAGTAGATTTGCTCAAAGGAATTGCTGTTGGAAGTGGCATGGATAACATTATCGTGGAAGGTGCAAATGGCGGTTTACATACTAACTACACAGGGAAAATGCAGGCGGCAGCGGATGCACTCTTGAAAGATAATTATGATTTTGTATATATCCATGTAGAAGCGCCGGATGAGATGGGACATCAGGGGCTTGTAAAGGAAAAAGTACAGGCCATTGAAAATATTGATAAGTTTATTGTTGAGCCACTCATCGAGCAGATGAATGCTTCCGGGGAAGAGTACCGCATATTAATTTTGCCGGACCATCCGACACCAATACGAATTCGTACTCATTCCAATGGACCAATTCCGTATTTACTGTACGACAGCACCAAGCAATTGGGAAGCAATGCAGCTTATAATGAAACTGTAGGAAACACAAGTGGAATTGTGCGAGACACAGGATATCATATGATTGATGTGTTGTTGAACGACAGGTAGTTCCAGGTTGCAGATGGTTATGAAAGTGAACAATTAGGAGAAAACGATGTTAATTGTAAAGAAATTTGGCGGCAGCTCGGTTGCAAACAAAGAACGCATTTTCAATGTTGCGAGACGCTGCGTGGAAGATTATAAAAAAGGACATGATGTTGTGGTTGTATTGTCAGCAATGGGCGATACAACGGATGAACTCTTGGCAATGGCAAAGGATATTAATCCAAATGCCTCCAAGAGAGAATTGGATATGCTCCTGACAACAGGAGAACAGGTTTCCGTATCCTTAATGGCGATGGCAATGCAGGCTATGGATGTTCCCGCTGTTTCTTTAAATGCCTTCCAAGTGAGTATGAATTGTACCTCACGCTATGGAAATGCCAGATTCAAACGCATTGACTCAGAACGTATCATGAACGAACTGGATGCTAGAAAGCTTGTGATTGTAACTGGTTTCCAGGGAGTAAATAAACACGGAGACTATGCGACCTTAGGACGCGGTGGCTCTGATACTACGGCGGTTGCCTTAGCAGCAGCACTTCATGCGGACAAATGTGAGATTTACACCGATGTAGATGGCGTATTCACGGCGGACCCGCGTGTGGTACCGGATGCAAGAAAACTGGACGAGATTACATATGATGAGATGTTGGAGCTCGCCACGTCAGGGGCAAAGGTACTTCACAATCGTTCAGTAGAAATGGCAAAGAAATATGGCGTAGAGTTAGTGGTTCGTTCTAGTTTGAATGAGACAGAAGGAACGGTTGTCAAGGAGGTAGTAAAGATGGAAAAAATGTTAATCACCGGTGTAGCATCGGATAAGAATACAGCAAGAATCTCAGTGCTTGGAGTAGAAGATAAGCCGGGTGTGGCGTTCAAAATATTCCATAGATTAGCGAAGAATAATATCAATATCGATATAATATTACAATCAGTTGGCCGCGACGGTTCCAAGGATATTTCCTTTACTGTTGCTCAGGATGATTTAGAAGATGCAATTAAGGTATTAGAAGAAAATAAAGAAGCGCTTACTATTAAAGAAATCAAGCACAATGCGAATGTGGCGAAGGTTGCAATCGTGGGTGCAGGTATGATGAGCAATCCGGGAGTTGCTTCGCAGATGTTTGAAGCGTTATTCAACTCCGGCATCAATATCAATATGATTTCCACTTCAGAAATTCGTATTACGGTACTCATTGATGAAAAGGATGTAGACCGTGCAACAAGAGCGATTCATGAGAAGTTTGCGCTGGGAGATGTGTAGGATAGGGAAAATGTAATGGCGGTGGTTCATATGCATGGCTATAATATACGTGAAATTGAAAAGAAGGACAACGCAGGCGTGGAAAGCCTGATTCGAATATGCTTGCTCGAATTTGGTGGCAATAGAGAGGGTACAGCGTGGTGTGACCCTGACTTGGGAAGATTTTCCGAAATTTATAACAAGCCTGGACATAAATACTGGGTTGCCGAGAACGCTAAAGGGCAGATTGTAGGAGGCGCAGGAATTGGCGGACTAACTCCGGAGGTGTGCGAACTTCAGAAAATGTATTGTCTGAAAGAGGCAAGAGGTACCGGTGTTGCACATGAGTTAATGAAACTGTGCTTGGAGTATGCAAAGCAGTATTACAAGAAGTGTTATTTGGAAACCTTTAGTAATATGATTGCAGCTAACAAGTTTTATACCAAATATGAGTTCCAAAAATTAGAAAAACCGTTTCTGGAAACGGTGCATTTCGGTTGTGATGTGTGGTATATAAAAGATTTATAAGAAGAGATAGGAATGGCGGTGGTTCAATGGACCACCGCCTTTAAGTTGTTATTGCGAGTTATGTTGTGATAACGAGATACCTTTCGAATCCCGATATTCCTTCGGTGTACATCCGATATATTTCTTAAAATATCTACAAAATGTAGTTGGGTCGTCAAATTGCAAAATAATGGAAATGTCTTTCACCTTCAACTTGGAAGAAAGCAACAGTCGCTTTGCTTCTGTCATTCGTAGCAATGTAATATATTGTGTCAGCGATTTCCCGGTTAAATCCTTAAATAGATGTGAAACACGGGAAGGACTGATGTGCAAATTATTGCAAATCTTCTCCATGGAGATATCCTGCCAATTATTTCCACAACTATTAATATAATTTGCCAACAAACCAATTGTATGTGTTGGCTGCGGTGGTTCCGTTTCCTGAAACTTTGGAAGAATCAGTGTTAGGATGGTAATTAATGCTGAGACAATATTTGCCTGAGAAAATGGTGCGTTTTTATCTTGAAAGCTCTCGGCAGCCTTCTTATATAAATGGTCGATTGTCATAAACGTATTATCAGAGCTATTGTAATTATAGTAAGCAACCCCGTCTTTTAAGAAACCCTCACTGGAATCAAAATCAATATCACAGGCATCACAGATGACTTTAAAAAACTTTTTGGAGACAATAATCTTACTACGGTTATATGTATCAGGATTCTCAGGGTTAAAGTAGTGTGTTTCCATTGCATCTACAAAGATAATGCATCCTGTTTTAATAGGAAGTATATGATTTCCCACAATAAAGTATCCGCCATCTGACCAAATCTGAATGATTTCAATACTTTCATCGTGGTGTGGAGTTGCAAAAAGGGCGTCTGTGCCTTGTGAATGGTACTTTATACTGTGTATTTCATTTCTATAATCCATAATTTGTTCTCCTATCCATATATTTTGGCAAAATTGTCCTATTTTTATGACATGAATGTCCTATTTACTTAGTAGCTATATAATTATACAATACAAATATAAATAATCGGTAAAATAGACAAAAATTAGTCTGTTTGCACGGTATTTGACACATTTATACCATATATTTGGCGCTCAATCAAGTAAATTGGTGAAAAAATGTGAAAAAGATTTATTGGAAAAATTTGCTAGAAGTAAGGAGGAGAAGCATGCAAGAAAAAGCAAAAGTAAAAAAGAAGAACAAATGGAGAAAGGAACTGGCCTCTCAGTGGCAACTATGGGTACTTATGATACCTGCACTTATCTCTGTAATATTATTTCATTACGTTCCGATGTATGGTGCTTCCATTGCGTTTAAGGATGTACATATTGGCCAATCATTGCTAGATGGCCAATGGGTAGGATTTAAACATTTTGAGCGATTGTTTACTTCCGATATTTTTGGAACTCTTATGAAGAACACACTGACAATTGCGGTCATTAAGAATCTTCTACTTTGGCCATTGCCGATTATATTTGCATTGATCATACATAATGTCAAAAGCAAGGCAGTTCGAAAAGTAACACAGACAATTTCGTATTTGCCACATTTGATTTCTACAGTAGTAGTTGTAAGTATTATTGATGTGTTCTGTAATTACGAGACTGGTCTGATCAACATTATTCTTGAAAGATTTGGAATGGATAGTGTGTATTTTGCGGGTGAAGGGAAATATTTCCTTCCAATGTACTTTATTTCGGACATTTGGGTGACGACTGGTTCCAGTGCGGTAGTCTATATTGCGGCACTGTCTGCCGTGGATACGCAATTAGTTGAGGCAGCACAGATTGACGGTGCAAATAAATTGCAACGCATCTGGCACGTAGATATTCCAACAATTCTTCCAACCATCATATTGATGCAGATTATGCATATGGGTAAATTCATGACCATCAGTTATGAAAAAGTATTACTTATGCAGAATGATTTAAACTTGGCGGCGACAGAAATTATTGGAACTTATGTGTATAAAACTGGTTTGCAAGGTGCGCAGTACAGTTTCTCGACAGCGGTCTCTTTGTTTAATAACGTTATAGGCCTGATACTTGTTCTTGTCGCAAATAAAGCAGCAAAGAAATTCTCAGAAACAGCATTGTTCTAGGAGGTGAAGAAGAGATGAAAATAAAAGAAAAAAGACAGGATAGAACGATAGATATTATCTTTACCATTATCCTAATTATTATTGCGATTATTTGCCTTTATCCATTGTGGTTCGTGGTAATTGCCTCTTTTAGTAATCCAACAGAAATTGCAGCAGGAAATGTAATTTTCTTGCCGAAGGATGTCAGCCTTGATGGATATAAAGAAATGCTAGATCATCCGGAGATTTGGATTGGTTATCGAAATTCGGCACTGTATTTATTTGGAGGGGCATTTGCAGGGCTTGCAACGATTTTGCCTGCAGCATACGCTCTGTCAAGAAGAAATTTAAAAGGAAGACGAACAATCAATTTCTTGTTTGTCGTTGTTATGTATTTTAGCGGAGGAATCATTCCCCTCTATTTATTGCACAACTCACTTGGATGGATTGATACACCGTGGGTAATTCTTATACCGACTGCATTGAATGTATCTAACATGGTTATAGCAAGAAGTTCCTTTGAAGCAATGCCGGAGGCATTGTATGAATCAGCGGCCATTGATGGTTGTGATGATTTCCGATTCTTTTTCCAGTTTGCGCTTCCGCTGGCAAAAGCAACGGTAGCAGTGTTGTTCCTATTCTATGCAATTAATATGTGGAATCAATATATGAATTTTGTTATGTATATTCGTACTCCAGAACTGCAATCACTGCAAGTTATTATCCGTCAGATTACAACAGCCGTTTCAAAAGAAGGGTATGAGGGAATGTCAGCTGCACAGTTAATGCAAGAGCAAAAGGTTCGTGATTTGCTGAAATATTGCGTAGTTGTAATCGCAGCACTTCCATTTACCATTCTTTATCCGTTCATTCAGAAATATTTTAATGGCGGTGTTATGGTAGGTGCAGTAAAAGGTTAGATGTGAAGGGAGTGATATTGTGAGACTAGGATGTGATATCAGTAATCTTTGCAATCGATTCGGTGACAAGAAAGTGTTCGAGATGTTTCGAGAAATCGGGTTTGACTGCATAGATTATTCCTTTAACGAGATTAAGCCATTAAGTAGAATCTTGGGTGATGATTACATTGCCCAAGCACAGCAAATGCGAAAATGGATGGATGAAGAGGGTATTGTCTGTAATCAGACACATGCCCCTTTCGAGTTTGAATACGGTGACAAGATGGATGTTTCAGAGCCACATTACAGAGATGTGGTGAGGACGATGGAGTTTTCGTCTATTTTAGGGGCACCGCGTATTATTATTCATGCGGTCACTCCGCCAAATTCGGTAGATATTCTGGAGTATAACAGAAAGTATTATCGTTCCTTTATACCGTATTGTGAAAAATATGGGATACAAATTGCGGTAGAGAATATCGGACGCGGACACACGGATGAGGAAAAAAGAGTAGGTATCTTTGATTCACCGGAACAATTCTGTGACTTTATTCGCTCACTTGATTCTCCTTGCTTTTGTGCATGTGTAGACTTGGGGCATGCGGCAATTATGAACTGTCCACCTGAGGAATTTATTAGTCGTATGGATTATTCCCTGCTCCAAGGCTTACATGTGCATGACACGGATTATTACAATGATTGTCATGCGCTTCCGTATCTGCAGAAGCAGAACTGGGAGGCAATTATGGAAGCTTTGAAAAAAGCGAATTATGAAGGAGATTTTAATCTGGAAGTTCTTCTTTATACAGAGAAGTTTCCTGATGAGCTTGTTGTCCCGGCGTTACAGCTTGCAGAACATGTGGGACATTATTTAATAAATATATTTCAAAGCAAATAAAGAAAGGAAGGTATTTAGTATGAAAAAAGTAATGAAAAAAGTAGTTGTACTTGCACTGGCAGCATCTATGTTGTTATCAATGACTGCTTGTGGAAGTGGTAAGAAAGTAGGTGGAAACAGCGGAAAGGTAGAACCCGTTACGTTTCCATTGGAGGAACCAGTTACATTTACATTTATGGTAAGTGGTACAGAGACACCTGATTTCAAGAAACAGATAGAGAATGTAAAGATGTGGAAAGATTTGGAAGAAGCAACAAACGTACACATTGAGTTTGATTTTTTGGGTGCAAATTATGAGGAACAGTTAGCATTGCGTGTTACCAGTAATGATTACACTGATGTAATCTGGGGAAGTAATATTTTGACCTCTATTAGTACAACTAAGTATGTTGCAGCAGATGTTTTAATTGATATTGGAGCTTATATCAATGAAGATATTATGCCAAACCTTATGGCAGATATTGCGGAAAGACCAAGCATTAAAAAAATGATTACAGCAGCAGACGGAGGTATCTACACATTACCTAGAATTACAGGGCAGTTAGGCTTCTATTTGGAAAATCCTATCTGGATTAATAAAGCATGGTTAGATAAACTCGGATTGCAAGTGCCAACTACATTGGATGAGCTTACAAATGTACTTCGCGCATTTAAAACAAAGGACCCAAATGGTAATGGAATTCAAGATGAAATTCCATATATCTGTTCTACATCACATGGTTATATGCACACAGAAGCACTACTTGGAATGTGGGGAATTGCAACTAAAGATAGTACCTTTGATTCCTTTGTGCAAGTAATTGATGGAAAAGTTACATATGCACCGACGCAGGAAGCATACAAAGATGCAATCCAATATTTAAGTCAGTTATATAAAGAAGGATTGATGTGGAATCAATGTTTTACCGCTACAGGCGGACAGTTGGATGCAAAAACAGTTTCTACGACACCGGTGGTAGGTATGTTCACATCAAAAGAGCCTGCGGCTACTGCATATGCGGATGATTATATCTGTATTGCTCCACCTAAGGTAGAAGGATATGAACCATGCTGGTATTATCATGGTGGTATGGATGGCTCTAAGAATCAGTTTGCTGTCACAGATAAATGTGAAAATGTGAATGTATTAATGGCATGGATGGATTATTTCTATGATTTTGATTGGGCAATGAGAGCAGAGTATGGAGAAGTTGGTGATGGTCGTATGATTAAAAAGGACGATGGAACATATGAAATTCTCACCTTGGATTATGACGTGCAGGACGAATTAGATAAAACGAAGCCAGCACTAGGAAGAATTTTTAGTACTCCAATTCGTAGTATTACAGAAAATGATTATGCCACTAAGATTTCTCAAAGTAAGAGTGAGAAAATATTGCAGAACAACTACGAAATATATAAGGATATTATCAATAAAGAAACATGGCCACGTCCTTACTATGCAGTAGAAGATGTATATGACGCAGATACATATATTACAGATATCAGTTATCAGGTACAGACAAAACGTGGTGATTGGATTACAGGTAAATCAGATGTTAATAAAGATTGGGATGCATATGTGAAAAAGTTGGATGATTTAGGATTACAGGAAATGCTAGAAATTATGCAACGCGCATATGATGCTTGTAATGTGAAATAACACAAAGCAAGGAGGAACTTTATGAAAAAGATATTGAAACGTTATACAGCTTTATTGCTAGTAGCAATTACTGTGCTTTCTTATCTGTTAATTGAAGATGGTATTAGTGTTTTTGCATCGGATGTTTTGTTCCAGGATACATTTAATTCGACTATGTCAGATAAATGGCAGAAACAGTCGGAAGGAAAAGTGTCCGGCGGACAATACGTTCTGGATGCGGGACAAAGCAATTATGTAAATGGTATTTCTCAAGAGGGAAATCGTATTGTTGCTGCAGATGTGTCGATGATTTATGACACATCTGCCGGCAAGGCAGGATTTGTTTCTGTAGTTGCAAATGCCAATACAGATATGACAGAAGGGTATGAATTTGGTATTGGAGCTACAAAGACGGGAACTACCTTTGTGCGCCTCTATCGTCTTGGAAGTGACGGTAAAGCCGAAATCTTACGTCAGGCAACTACCAATATTCCAGGTATAGAGAAAGTAAAGAAGAAAAATACATACAATTTAAAGTTGGGTGTATATGGTAATCGTATTATTTGTCTGATTGATGACAACATATTTGCAGATATTACAGATGACACCTATAAATCCGGCTATATGGGCATTCATGCAGATGGTGTTGGAGCAAAGTATGATAACTTTGAAGTGAGTAAAATGCCGGAAGCAAAAATTGAGAAATTGGAACTGATTTCTAGTTCTGAGACAGTAGCAGCGACTGAAAAACTTCGTTTTGAAATTCATGCAGTATATAATAGCATTTACGGAACGGAGAAAATTAATCAGGATACGGTTGGAGTAAGTGTGTCAGGGTATGATGGAACTGTAGGTGAAAAGATGGTCAAAGTATCTTATAAAGGGAAAAGTATTAAATTCCCTGTTACGGTAACAAAATCATATACAGCCGAAACACTTTGGAGTGATGATTTTTCTAAGGATCTATTGTCCAAGGAATATTCGGGCGGTAGTTACACAGATGAAACATACAATTTCACTTATAAGTTTGTAGTTAAGGACGGCAAGGCGCAGGCAAAATTGCCAAATTTAAATGAAGGAAATGTGGCAGCAACCGCAACCTTGTTGCTTCCAAGTTCAAAGACAAAACAATGGAATAGTTATTCTATTAGTACAACGGCAACCGTTAGCAGCGATTCTACCAGTGCAACAAAACGTTACGGCCAGGCGGGAATCGCATTTATGAAATCCGGCGGAACAAACTATACCTTCCGTGTATGCTCAGATGGGAATCTCTACATACAGAAGGGTACTACAAAGTTACAGACCATTACGCTCACTGATATTGGCATGTCTGTATCAAAAGGTCAGAAAGTGAATCTTCGTGTAGACAAATATGGCGATTTTGCAGAATTTTATTACAACAATAAGAAAGTAAGTACATATTGGTTTGATGATGCAGCATTAGGCGTAAGTTGTGGACTTACAGCAATAAATGGAGATATTCTATTTGACGATTTTAAAGTAACTTCCTTGATGGAACGTAGCAAATATGCCGTTACTAAAATATCTGTTGTAGATACCAAGGGCGCAGCAGTATCGCATGTTCAGTCGAAATCACTCTATGAAGAAACGCTTTATGTTAAAGCAGAATATGTGGATGGTTTCTGTTACTATGTGCGTATTACAAAGGATATGATACATGATTACGATAGTTCACCAAATAACACAGCGACTCAAAAAGTAACGGTAAGTTACGGAACTAAAAAAACAAGTATTAAATATACGTATACACCATATTTGTTCTATGATGATTTCTCAGGGAAAACGCCAAATGGGAAATGGACATTATACAAAATGGGCAATTGGACATTAGATTCAAGCATTAGGAAATCCAGATGGTATCTCACATATCCGGAGAATTATGTGGATGGAGAGACAATTTATTATCTGTCCTATATTGCTGATGGTGAAGAGTGGACAGATTATGCAGTCTCAGCAGATGTAAATATTGAAGATATTTATAATTCAAAAGACAGAGTAGTTGCAGTTACGGCAAGGCAGAACATGAGAACTAGATATGAATTCCGTATGCTGTATGACAGTGGTACATTGAAAGCTAGATTATATAAATATATAGGCAGTAGAGGTACTATCGTCGGTGATTATCAACATGTATTGATACACAGTGCAATGACAGACGGTACACGTCTTAAGATAGGAGAGACCTATAATATAAAAATGACAGTTCGTGGAAATTGTATTCAGACTTATATAAACGGTTTTCTTATTGATACCTATTATGACGAAGATGACAATGCCTTGATGTCAGGTACAGCCGGTATTTACGTAGCTAACAACTCTGTGCTGATAGATAACTTTAAGGTAGAACAGCTTGGCAACTCAGAAATAGCAGCACTTAGAATTGCAGGTAATAGTACTGATACGATAGAACTTTACGAGGGTCAGGATATCAATGCTTGGAAAGAAAAGCTTGAAGTTATATATGCAGATGGCGGTAAGATGCAGGTGCAGCTGATTCCAGATATGATATCGGATTATGATAATACCGCACTAGGCAAGCAGAAGGTAACAATTACATATCGTGGCTTCAGTGATAACATTTATGTCAATATTTCGGAGAGACCAGACTACCTAAAAGACTTCCAAAAACAGGTTAAGGCATTCGATAAAAGCATAACACAAGCCAACCTAGAAAGCTTCTACGCATTGCAGGATATGTATGATTCTCTCTCAAATTATGAAATTGAACAGCTTTCTAATGCGGTTAAGAAGAAATATGAGGCCCTTTATCAGTCAATGGAACAACTTCTTTATCCGGAAGTCAAAGGGAAAGAATTATTGTTTGATGGATATTTAGATGAAGAAGTGGTGGCAACCTTTGACCAGGGACGAGAAGAATATGTTGGAAAATGGGAACATATGAACAACATGCTTTATTATGTACAGCGTCCATATCGAATATGGGGTTCCGGATATGCCTGCACCAACACATATGGCGAAATCAATATGGTTTCAGCAGATATCATGATGCTGAGTGGTGCAATGTATGCGGGTGTTATGCTGAATTGGTCACAACATGGTTATTATCAGGCGAGAATTAACAGTAGTGGTGTAGACGAACAAGGAAACCGTACATATATCTTGCAGTTTAGCCGTCATAACGGTTCAACACAATCCTACCGTGCAGCCTGCTCGCCGATTGATTATGGAATAGAAATAAAAGATGGTGAATGGTTTAATCTTACAATGACAGCAGTTGGCGGTGAAATCAATATTTATGTCAATGGAATCTTATGTCTTTCATATGATGACAGATTAGGTTTATGTTTGATGGAGGGTGAGTTTGCAGCCCGTATTTCAGAAGGCGATGCGTTGGTTAAGAATCTGCGTGCATATGGTACAGAGATTGAAGTTGTCACAGCAGATGAAGAGATTGAGCCTACCTATTACAAGGATGATTTTGAAGATGAGGCACTCAACGCAAATCCAAGCCATTGGACAGAGAATACAAAATGGGATAGCATCCTTGATAATTGGAAGGTGGTTTCCAAAGGAAGTAATAAGGTCTATGGAACTAGCTTACAAGACAACTACTCCGCTACATACCTTCACGTATTTGAAAAAGATCCGGATTATACAGCGCGGTTTATGACAGATAATATCGCAGAAGGAGGCACTTTTGGATTTTTAACTCGCCAATCTCCGGACACAGCGTATGTAAAAATCGGTTACGACGGCGCAACATCAAAATGGTATATCTGCTCACAAAGAGCGTTGAGTGAAGGTGAGAAGATTGTATATTCTAAGGAAACATTTACACTCAAGAAAGGAACCTGGTACACAGCGCATGTGGTGGAAGAGGGTGCAAAAGTTTCGTTATATATTAACGACAAATTAGTCATAGAAACAGAGGAAGCAATTGAGATAGCAGAGGGACGTCTCGGATTCTATGTACAGGGCGCATCTATGTATGTGGATGATGTTAATTGCACGTTCTCAGGAGGGGATATTCCACAAGATGGAGTAATTGCTTATGATGTAGACCCGGAAGAGTCTATCAACTATATGGAAGTAGAAGCAGTGGATAAAAACACAGTTGTAGGAATTTCCGATGGACGAGTGTACTATAGTGAGAATGCAGGAACATCGTGGAAAGAAGTTTCAGGAGAAGACAACTGGGGAGATCTTACAGGAGGACTCTATACAAGTGTCGTAAAATTGCATGATGGAACATGGATTCAAATTCGACCACAAGAATCAGAGAAAGGAACCCTGTCAGATGATGCTTTTACCGTTTGGAAGACCAAGGATTTCAAGCAATGGAACAAATTAGGCCGAATGATTACAGAAGATGATATTTCTTATTCAGCTCTAGGAAGCAGCAGTCCTATCATACACATCAGTACAGCATGTGAGATACAACTTGATGATGGAACATGGAGAATTTTCTGTCCATTAGGATTCCGAAGATATGAGGGAACATCAACTGGTCTGTATATTTGGGTATTTTACAGTGATGACGGCGGTGTAACCTGGCAGAGAGCAGAAAATGATACGACTGATGTACTTCCGGGAGCAAAGGATGATTTGTTGTCAACATGGTCGGAAAGTAAACTTATTAAAGGGTCAGACGGTGTTCTTAGATTATATTGTTCTAGAAATACATTAGGCTGTATGGTATACACGGAATCCTATGATGGTGGTGTGACATGGAAGAATTTAGTACAGGTTCCAGAGTTACAGTGTGCAAAATCTTCATTTGGTATTTGTGAAGACCCGACAGAGCCTGGAACATTCTATATGGTATGGGTAAACAGCACGGAAGGATTCTATCGAGCAAGTTTATTCCCGAGATATCGAGCATGTCTCGTTAAGAGTACAGATGGTAAGACGTGGAATTTTGTTACAAATCTGGAGTGGACCAGTAATATCAATTCTCCATTCAATGGACGTCCTTTATACCAGATACTGGATCCATCTGTTCAAGTGACAGAGGATTATGTATATGTTGCATTTGGATGTTCAACTAAGGAAAAGACATTGCATTCCAGCGGTGGACACCAGGATCAAAGTATCCATTATACACGTATAGAGAAGGATAAATTAACAACAAGAGCATGGGATGCAACTACATTGTGTGATGTTGATTATCCGGTGAAGGTTGAATATGAGGTTGCACCACAGACGAAATATGGAATTGGTGATTTGTTTGTAGTCGGACAGAAGGAAACCTTGAAACTTACCGGACTTTCCGGAAAGGTATACACCAAAAAGTTCCAAGGTAATTGTACAATTCATAGCGAGCCAAATATGTTTAAACTTGGTAAACAAACCGTAGAAGTAAGTTTCTATAACGGTTACGACATGAGCTACGAAATCGAGATTGTTCCGAATTATAAACTGACATGGAACATCTCAGAAGGCGGCAAGGTTGTTAATCAGATGAAGAAGCTGATGGAAGGTGCTACTCAGGAATTTGAGTTAAATCCTGATACGGGATATCAAGTTCAGTATGTCAAGGTAAATGGTGAGAAAATTTCTGTTAAGAAGAATAAGTTTACAATTGAAAATATTAAAGAAGACCTTGAAATTGAAGTTGCATTCTCGCAAAAAACATTACTAGATTATTGGCCAATCATATTATCTTCCGTACTCTTGCTTGGTATTGGTGGATATATTGGATGGTCTTATATGAAAAAGAAAAAAGGTAAAACCGCAAAAGCGGATGTGGTAGATATGCCACCTACCAATGGAGGTATCTAGATGAACATAAAAGGAATTATACCAGCATTAATTACTCCATTTGACAGTAACGGTGAAGTGAATTATGCGTCGATTAGAAAGTTGGTCAATCGTTTGATTGAGCAAGGTGCAGGAGGCTTCTACGTATGTGGAAGTACAGGCGAAGCATTTCTTTTGAGTGATGAGGAACGCATGAAAATCATGGAGGTTGTAACCGAAGAGGTCAATGGCCGTGTAGGTGTTGTGGCTCATGTGGGTAGCATTAACCAAAGGAAAGCAATTGAGTATGCGAAACATGCTCAAAGCTGTGGTGTAACTGCTGTTTCGAGTGTTCCGCCATTTTATTACAAATTTAAGAAGGAAGAGATTGCCAGCTATTATGCGGCAATCTCAGACTCAGTAGATGTGCCAATGATTATCTATAATATTCCTGCACTTGCCGGTGTTACATTAACAGCGGATGATATTACAAATATCATGAAAGTGTGCAATGTAGGAGGATTGAAGTACACATCTTATGATTTATATCAATTGGATATTATCAGAAGAGAACATCCAGATTTGAAGATTTACTACGGACGTGATGAAATGCTCTGTAGTGCCCTGTCACTTAATCCTGCAGGAAGTATTGGGGCAACATTCAACGTAATGCCACACAAATTTATGGCAATACAAAAAGCATTTGAAGACGGTAACATTGAACTGGCTTCTAAACTTCAAGGAGAAGCAAATGCAATCCTTGAGATACTGGTAAAGAACGATACAAAGTCAAGTATGAAATACCTTCTTACAAAGTATGGCATCGATTGTGGAGGTGCAAGACCACCATTCATGCCACTGGATGATAAGAAGAAAGCGATACTTGATGAAATTTATCCATTACTTTTTGAGTGATAGAGGAGGTAAAAAATTATGAAAAAAATGAAACGTATAGTATCAATGATTCTTGCTTGCGCGTTAGTGCTTCCGATGGCAGTTATTCATGCGGATGCAACAAGTGAGAATACCCAATGGCTAAATGTACGTGAAGATAATGCACTGTCTTTACATGGTTTGTATATGGATAAGGAAAGTGATGTATTCCCACGTATGGATTTAGATGTAGCAGTAGCAAAAAATATTAATGCTAGAGTGGAGCAACATGCAAGAGTGTCAGCAGGCGGAAGAATTCGCTTTAGTACGGATTCGTCTTATATTAAAATCAATGCAGAATTTCCAAACTATCTTGAGTATAGTGGTTCAGGCACAGTAGACGAAGATATGGGCAATGGAAAGTACGGATTTGACATATATGTCGATACAGCGGAAGGAAGCACATATATGACGACAATTGCCCCGGATTCAACGGAACTACCAGATGATTACACAGAAGAGTCATGGAGTTATGAGGGCAGCTATGAATTTGGGACTGCAGAGGAAAGAAATATTACAATCTATTTTCCAACTCTGCAAGAGGTATCAGAAGTGTCTGTAGGTGTACAAGATACAGCAATTGTTGAAGCACACAAAATACCTTATGATGATGCAGCACCAATCGTATATTACGGAAGTTCTATTACCCAAGGTGCATCGGCAACGAGACCGGGACTTACCTATGTCAATACGATTGGACGTTCCATAAATAGAGATTATATTAATCTTGGTATGTTTGGCGGTTGTAAGGCAGAAACAGCATTTGCTGAGTATATTGCAGGGTTAGATATGAGTATCTTTGTCTTTGACCATGACCATAATTGTGACACTCCTGAGGAATTAGCCAACGGAAGTAATACAAAATGCAAAGGACATGAAGCATTTTATAAAGTAGTACGTGAAGAGCACCCAGATATCCCGATTATCTTTATCTCTCGTCCGGGTCAGACTAAAAATGTTGATTGGGAAGCGATGCGAGAGGTCATTAAAAAGACTTATCATAATGCAATTGCAAATGGCGACCAAAACGTATACTTCATCGACGGACAAAGTTTCTTTAATGGAGAAGAAAAATATCTAGAAGATGATGGTGTACATCCGACCGATGAAGGTCAGGCAGCTATGGCAGATACCATTGGAAACGTTCTTAAAGGAATTATTGATGGTAACAAATCAGATGATAGCTATTGGTTTACAGATGATTTTAGTTATACAGCAGAGGAATTTGCAAATTCAGGATGGACGAATAAAAATCAATTAAATATCGACGAGCAAAGAGGGGTGTTACAGGTAGGGACAGATTCAAGAGCAGATAATACCTACACATACCTCGACGGAAATACAAATGTGTCGAAAACATGGAACGATTTTACATTCGAGGCTGATGTAAAAATTACCAACACAGCGTTTGGAGATGCGGGTACAGTCTCTGCATTCCTGCTTTTTGGCGGTGAAGAAGATAATGATGAGTCGGCTTATCAATTTATGTTAAGAACAGATAACCAAGTAAGACTGCTTGACCGAAAACACTCAAAGGATAACAGAGCATTTAGCGATACACGGAACACGAATGTTACTGCATCTATTGGAAACACTTACAATATGAAGGTTGTTACGAGTGGGAATACAATCACATGTTATTTAGATGATGTAAAAGTTTTTGAGGTAACACCCGAGCTTGACGAAACCAATCCTTATGCGGGTCGCATAGGAATACGTGCGGCGAAGAATCTTGTCGAGGTCGATAATGTACGTGTGTACGCGAACCGTGATGAAGTACTGTATGAGGAAGGCTTTGACTATGAGGATGGTACAAGTGTGGCAGACGCTGATTGGACGCATCCGACGAGAAACTCTATTAAAAATGGCAAGTTGAATGTTGGTCTAGGAAGTAAATCAGCTCCTAATGTGTATACTTATTTGGCAAAATCGCTTATTGATGAGACAGTCACTAACTATACCGTGGAAGCGGATGTCACAGTAACAGATACCAACCCATCTGGCAGTACTGGTACAGCAAGCGCTGCGCTTATTGTGGGGGCATCTGATGATAATACGAACACAAAGGATGGTTATCAACTTCTTATATCCGGTTTCGACAAGGAAAATGGCGGAGAAGTAATATTGAAAGATTTCTTTGGCGAAGAAAACGATATGTTTTCACAAATTGAAAAAGATGGTTACACTTTTAATATAGGGGATACTTATAACTTAAAAATCGTTGTCAATAATAAAACGATTAGGTGTTATGTGGATGATCAACTGGCAATTAAATACACATGTGTGACAGATGAAGCCAATCCGTTTGCAGGACGAATTGGAATCCGTTCAACGTTGAACGTGGTCGAGGTAGATAACGTTTTGATTCGTTCGGCAGCACAGTTTGATGACAGCTATTATAATGTATCTTACTATCGTAACGGACTTGATGAAGTGACTCATCCTTACAAAGAAGGAAAAGTATTTGCAGGATGGTATGAAGATGCAGAATATAGAACACCATATAGCAAGGCAAAAACAACAGGATATGCATATGCAAAATTTGTAGATGAAAATGTATTAAGTATGAAAGCGCAGATTACAAAAGGTACAAATGCTGAATCGGAAACAACCGATTTACGTTTGGTGACAACAGTTGACTCATTAAACTATAGTAAGATTGGTTTCGATATATTAGTACCGGATGAAGAAACGGAGTATTACGATTGTGGTAAAGTTATGTATTCAACGGTAAAAGGTTTTGTCGATGGAAATGAAACAGCATATCAGCCGACAGTATTTTCAAACGATTCTTATCGTTTCGCAACATGTTACTTTATAGGTCAGTTACAGTCAACATTTAATTCAGATATCACTGTAACTCCTACTTGGGTAACTTTAGATGGTACTACAGTAAGTGGTGTTCAGAGAACATTCAAAATCAGTGATGGATTTAGTCACTAGTCAGGAGGTTGAGTGATATGAAAAGAAAATATGAAACACCGAACATGGAAATGATAGAAATAAATACAAGTGACGTAATAGTTTGTAGTAATGAAGGATTTACAGACGGTGGAGAAGACGGCGAAGGAACGGGTTATGGTCCACTGTTCTAACAAGAAGGGAAAGATTTTATGAAGATTTGGAAACAAATTCTTTCTATTATACTTATTTGTGCATTAATTTGTCCGACCATTACAATGAATGCAGACGCAAGTGACACGAAGACGGATAATTACTGGTTCACAGATGATTTTAGTCATGCTAAAGAAGATTTGTCATTAATGGGTTGGACAAATCCGGATAACATCTTATTAGATGAAGCGAATGGGAAACTGGAAGTAGGAAAAGCTGGTGGAGAATCCACCAGCCCCTACACCTATCTGAGAGATGCTTCGGGAGTGTCGAGCGCTTGGAGTAACTATGTGCTACAGGCAGATGTGACAATTACGGACAATCAATTGACAGAAGACAGTGCGGGACGAGTAGCAGGATTGGTTGTGGCTGCACCGGCAAATGCAAGTGGTGCAAAGGGTTATGAGTTTATTCTTTGTAATCAAATCAACAAGGACACCGGTAAAGTTGCTAAAATGTACTGTGCGCTGAAGGACAGGACTGGCAATAAAAAGAATTCTGAAGATGTAACCTGTGACATTGAAATAGGCAGGGAATATACTCTAAGAATGGCAGTAACGGATAATCAAATTCTGTGTTACATAGACAATGAATTAATGATAACTTACGATTATCAGGGCACAGAGGAAAATCCTTTTGTGGGAACCATTGGTCTACATGCAGCAAAGAATGTTGCGGAATTTGACAACATTCGGGTGTGGTCGAATAATGAACAGTGGGTTGATGATAATTTTTCCACTACAGATTTGACGATAAATGGATGGACAAATTCTGAGGACATGATTTCAGTTGATGCGGAAAGCCAAAAACTGAATGTTGGCTATTCTGAATGTGGTTCGGATATAGTTTACACCTATCTTGCAGGGCATCCGATTGCAGAAGGCGTGGAAAATTTTGCAGTGGAAGCAGATGTCAAAATTACAAATAGTTCTTTAAAGAACTCAAATTCGAAGCCACTTGCCGCTTTAATTGTGGGAGCAGATACGACCAATACCGGACAGGAAGACGGATATCAGTTCTTAATACGTAACAGTGGCGATGTACGACTGGTAGACAAGGATAAAACCGCTGATAATGGTTATGCAATAAGTGATCGTAAAGAAAGTTGCACTATTGAGGTGGGAAAAACATACAACATGAAGATTGTAGTTCAGGGTGACAAGATTAAGTGTTATCTGAATAATGAACTAAAAATCGAAGATGAGTATAAGGGAACAGCAGAACATCCTTTTGCTGGATTGATAGGATTTCGTGCGCAAGTCAACGTGCTTGAAGTTGACAATGTTTCCATACGTCCGGCGGATAATTCTTATGACTTATCCTTTTACAGAAAAAACAGGGGAACAGAATCCGCTCCGTATATTCATCCTCATAAAGAAGGACATGTCTTTGGCGGATGGTACACCGACTCAGCATTTGAAACACCGTTGGGTGAGAATGTGACAACTGGGAGTGCATATGCAAAATGGGTGGACGAAAAAGTCCTAAATGCAGCTGTGCAAGCTCCACTTAGTCTGGTGAATGCGGATTTGGAGATGGGAACTACAACGACGATTCGTTTTTTGAGTACTGTAGATTGTTATGACTATCAGAAGGTAGGATTCTATATCACAGGTGAAGGCGGAAGTACGACAGTACATGAATCGACCACTGTATATAGTTCCATTCGTGCAACAATAGAAGGTACAGAGGTTACTTATCAGCCAAATGATGAAAGATATTTTTCAAAGGATTCGGTTAGTTTTATTACATATAGTTTAACGAATATTCCGGTGAATAGTAATACGGTGAATAAACTCATCACAGTAACACCGTATTGGATAACAGCAGACGGAACACTTACTACAGGTGTAACTCGTGATGCTAATAATAAGCCAATTTCACTCGCTGCAGTAATTAAGCATTTGAAGGAATCCACAGCACTATTTTATGATGATTTTTCGGCAGAGAAATTGGATTCCAGGTGGACGTTGTATTCTATAGGTAATCAGACATCAGAGGCAATTCTTGAAAATGAGCAGTTACATCTGACACATCCGGAAGGCTATGTGACGGGAACCAATATTTATTATATGTCTTATGTTTCGGGTGGAGAAAATTGGAGTGACTATGTTGTTTCGGCGGACGTTTTAATGGAAGATGTCGCGAATTCAAAAGACCAAGTCATTGCCATTACCGCCAGACAAAGTGGACAGACCAGATATGAATTCCGAATGACCTATGATGGTTCAGATATCACGGGTTATTTGTGTAGGTATAAGGGCAGTTCAAGTACAGTCATAGGGGCATATGAGCCAGGTTTGATGAATGAAGTCCTGGAGGCTGGTAAGATTATTGGGCTCAATACCAGTTATAATCTTAAGATGTCCTTAAAGGGAAATTGTATACGCATCTATTTGGACGGACAATTGATAGATACATTTTACGATGAATCCGAGGATGCGTTAACTACCGGAACAGCAGGTATCTATCTTGCAAACAGTTCGGTATATATCGACAATTTCAAGGTGGAAGCAGATTATAAAAGCAATATTGCATCCATTACAATTGCAGATTGTGAAAATGATACCATTGCATTATATCAGGGACATGATATCAATGTGTGGGAAGAAGAATTAGAGATAATTTATGAAGATACCACGAAGAGCAGGATTCAGCTTCTTCCGGAGATGATTGCAGATTTTGAAAATACTGTACTTGGAACACAGGAAGTGGCACTGACTTATCGTGGGGTGACTAATACGATAAAGGTTACTATTTCTGACAGACCTGAGTATTTAGAGTTGTTTGAAGAGACAGTCAACGCCTTTGCCGATACTGTTACAGAAAGCAATCTAGAAGCCTTTTATCAATTACAGAATATATATGATGAGTTATCGAATTATGAGATAGCGCAGTTGGACACAACTGTCGTAGAAAAGTACATGAACCTTTATCAAACCATGGAACTTCTGTTATATCCGCAATTAGACGGAATTGCGTTATTGTATGATGGTTCGTTAGATAAGCAGAGTGCAATGGAATGGGATGATGGTCGTGAGCAGTATGTTGGAAAATGGAAACCACTCAATGACCTGTTCTACTATATCCAACGTCCATACCGTACTATGGGAACCGGATATCATTCTCCGAATATATATGGAGAAATCAACATGGTGTCAGCAGATATCATGCTGTTGAATGAGCACATGTACGGTGGAGTCCTTCTGAATTGGTCTGAAAATGGATATTATCGGTTGCGTGTGAATGGTAATCATGTTGGTGAGGATGGAAATCCAAACTATCTATTACAGCTTTCTATCTATGATGGCAACGGACTAACCAATTTGAAGTCGTGCTATCTGTCAGAAAATGGAATTGATATACAACAAAAGGAATGGTTCAATTTGTGTTTGACTTATGAGGGAGGACAGTTGAAAGGATACGTCAATGGAACCCTGTTGCTCTCATACGATGATTCGGAAAGAACCGGTATGACAAAAGGTGAGTGTGCGGCTCGTATTTCAAACGGAGATGCCCTTGTCGATAATTTCCGAGTGTACGGTACAGAGATAGAACGGACAAAATCAGAGGTGACAATTGATCCAACATATTATTCGGACGATTTTGAAGATGAGACAGTAGGAATGAGTCCAAGTCACTGGGTTGAGAATACGGAATGGAATAACCTGCTGGATAATTGGACAGTTCAGTTAAAAGACAGCAATAAAGTCTATGGCACAGATGTACAGGAAGACTATTCTTCTACGTACCTGCATGTGTTTGAAAAGAATCCGAATTACACGGTTCGGTTTATGACAGACAAGATCAGTGACAATGGTACATTTGGGTTCTTGACACGTATGTCACCGGAAACAGCATATGTGAAAATAGGTTATGATGCGTCAAACAGCAAATGGTACATTTGTTCGCAACGTGCAGAAAGTGAAGGGGAAACGATTGTATATTCAGATACTTATTCCATAACGAAGGGAACCTGGTATACAGCTCGTGTTGTGGAACAGGGAGCAATGGTATCGCTGTATATCGATGATACATTGGTTCTGAAAACTGAATCGGCAGTTGAGGTTTCACCGGGAAGGCTCGGCTTTTATGTAGATGGTGCATCTATGTATGTGGACGATGTCAATTGTATTTTTGAAAATGGAGATGTGCCACAGGATGGAGTGGTATCCTATGATATCAAACCGGAGAACGCTTATAACTATATGGAAGTTGAGGCAATTGACGATTCTACACTTATGGGCTTTGTAAGTAATCGCAAGTTTTTAAGCACAGATGCGGGACTTACATGGTCTGATGTTACGAATGCTACAGAGTGGCAAGGCGTTGTTTCAGACGGTTTTTATAAGAGTATCGTAAAATTACATGACGGTTCATGGCTTCAGATACGTACCCAGGCAAGTTCCAAAGGAACGATGGATGAGGATGATATGTCTGTCTGGACATCAACGGATTTCAAGACTTGGGAAAGAATAGGTAGGGTGATTGAAGAAGCAGATATTAGCTATGGTCCGACAGGAGAAAGCAATCCATTTATTCATGTAAGTACAGCAACAGAGATACAGCTTGAAGATGGTAATTGGCGTATTTTCTGTCCGATGTCAATCAGGAGATACGATGGAACATCCAATGGAATCTATACGGTGGTGTATTATAGTGATGATGGTGGAGCAACATGGAAGAAGTCAGCCAATGATACGCGAGCAGTTCAGCCTGGGGCAGAGGATGATGTACTCACCCAATGGTCTGAAAGTAAAATTATCAAAGGCTCAGATGGCGTTTTGCGCATGTATTGTTCAAGAAACGAATACGGATGCATAGTGTATACGGAATCTGATGATGGTGGAGTGACATGGGAAAACATGGTACCAGTGCCGGAATTGCAATGTGCAATGAGTTCATTTGGCGTCTATGAAGATCCGACAGAACCTGGAACCTTTTATATGGCGTGGGTGAACAGTACAGAAGGATATTATACAACTTCTATGTGGCCTAGAACACGTGTATGTTTGGCGAGAAGCTATGATGGAAAGACGTGGGAGTTTTTGACGAACATTGAGTGGATGGGAGATACCAATTCGCCGTTTAACGGAGTTCCATTATATCAGTGTTTAGACCCGTCTGTATTCGTGACAGAAGATTATGTTTATATCATGCATGGTCGTTCTTCACGTGAGAACAGCTTGTATACATATTCAGCACATCAATTACAGAATGTGCATTATACACGTATAGAGAAAAGCAAATTAAAAGCAAGAGCCTGGGATGCAACGACACTTTGCGATGTAGACTTCCCGGTTGAAATCGTATATGAAGTTGAACCTAAGAAAACATATAGCTTTTTATCGCTTTTTAAGTTAGACGACGACATAACAATCAAAATAACCGGTCTATCCGGCGTGCAATATACTGAAAAATTTAAAGAAAATTGCATCGTTTGGGACAAACCGTATTTGATTACAGGAACTCATACTATTTGGGTCACATATAAAAATGGTTTTAACCTAAGCTACGAAATTAAAGTCAAGTAGGGCAGGAGGGTGATAACGATGCAATATGAGAAACCAGATATAGAAATTATTTTATGTGATAAGACAGAGGTATTTACTGTGCATGAATCTAACGGCGATGGAACGGTAGGAGATGGCAGTGGTATTTTCGGTTAGAGTAACTTAGAAATATATGAGAAGGAGGTAGAGAGTGTGAAAAAAATAAAACGTATATTATCCGTAATTCTCATCAGTGTTTTGGTTTTCCCGGTTTTAGTCTATAATGTAAACGCAAGTAACAACCAAAAGGATGGATATTGGTTTACAGATGATTTCAGCTACACAACTAGTAATTTAGCTGAGGTGGGTTGGACGAATACGGGTAATTTACTGGTCGACGAACTGACCAGTAAATTGAACATTGGTAAAGTTGGTGGAAGTACCAGTTCCTATACCTATTTAGGTGGTAATTCAGGTGTCTTGACAAACTGGGAGAACTACACTGTTGAAGCTGATGTGGCGATTACGGACACGGAATTAACTTCCAATGGTAAAGGAAGGACGGCGGGACTTGTAATTGGAGTACCGGCAGATACGCAAAGCGGTGCAAAAGGTTACGAGTTCATGATATGTAATACCGTTAACGGTGGCAAACAGTATTGTGCACTGAAAGATAGAACAGGTGCAGGTAAGCATTCGGAAGATGTAACCTGCGATGTTAAGATTGGTGAAACATATACCTTAAAAATGGAAGTAAAGGAAACCCAAATACTGTGTTACATGGATGATAAGTTAATGTTTGTTTATGATTATCAGGGAACATCAGAACATCCATTTAGGGGAACAATTGGGTTACATGGTTCAAAGAATGTCGCTGAGGCTGATTCTGTTCGTGTATGGTCTAATTCTGTGCCATGGTTTACAGATTGTTTTACCACGAATGATTTAACTGTCAATGAATGGAAAAGTTCGAAAAATTTAGCCTTGATAGATGCTAATACCGACAAGCTGAATGTGGGGTATGAGGATTGTGGAGAAAGTATAGTTTATAGTTATCTGGGAGGATATCCGATTACAGACGCTATGGAAAATTTCGTAGTACAGGCAGAAGTGAAAATTACAGATAGTGCTTTCAAGAAAACATCTAATAAGCCACTTGCCGCCTTGGTTGTGGGAGCAGATACAAGTAATACCGGAAAGGAAGATGGCTATCAGTTCTTAATACGTACCAAAGGAGATGTGCAACTAACAGATAAGGATAAAACTGCTGATAACGATTATACAATAAGTGGTGGCACACAAGACTGCACCATTGAGGTGGGAAAAACATACAACTTGAAGATTGTAGTTCAGGGTAACAAGATTAAGTGTTATCTGGACAATAATCTAAAAATCGAAGATGAGTATAAGGGAACAGCAGAACATCCTTTTGCTGGATTGATAGGATTTCGTGCGCAAATCAACGTGCTTGAGGTTGATAATGTTTTGATTCGACCAATCGCTGAGACTGCCGATAACTATTACAATATTTCATTTTATCGCAATGGACGTACGACAGCCATTCATCCATACAAAGAGAACGCGGTATTCCAGGGTTGGTATGAAGACGCTGAGTTTACAAAGCCATTGGGTGATAGTGTAACTACAGGGAATGCGTATGCAAAATTTGTAGAAGATACTAATAAGCCTATCTCTTTTACAGAAGAGTTTAATGGCACATGTCATAGCGGGTGGAATAATCTAAGTGGTTTTACAGTTACAGACAACAACTTAGTATCCAAAGTAAAGACAAAGTATACCTATCTGGAAGGATACAAAGGAGCTGAGAACTGGTCAAACTACACCGTGGAAGCAGATGTTGTAATAACTGACGAGACAATAGAGGGATATACAGGTTCCGGAAGAATAGCAGGTATTGTCGCTGCGGCAGAAGCAAATACAAAGACGAATGGGTATGAGTTCATGATTGTTCACGATGCTAAAGATGCATCTATGCCATATTATTATCAATTGAAGGATAGAAACGCTGGCAAGGACTTGACTAGTTCCTTCGCTTCAGATTTTGAACTGGGTAAAACATATACTCTGAAGATGGTATTGGATGGTAATACCATTTACTGTTACATCAATGATGAACTGAAAATTTCATACACTGTAGAAGGTGTCGACGTATTGTCTGGAACGATTGGTTTGCATGCACAGGGTAATGTGGTTGAGTTTGATAATGTCCGTGTATATAATACGCAATTAGTGGAGAACGAGACAGAGGAAGCAGACGATAGTTTATGGTTTACAGAATATTTCAATGGCACTAGTCAGGATTTGTTAAACAATGGTTGGAATACAACATCAGGAGTTGTTTTAACACCGGATGAACAACTTCAGCTTAGTCAGAAAAGACAAACACCGCTATATTTGAAAGGCTTTGCAGGGGCTGCAGATTGGTCGAATTATGCGGTAGAAACAGATGTGATTTTGACGGATAAAGAGATTACGGGTAACACGTCAAAAAGTAGAATTGCCAGTCTGATTGTTGCAGCCAATGATAAGAACAAGGGCTATGAGTTGTTATTTTATTACAATACAGGAACAGGTAAAACGTATTATCAGTTAAAAGACCGAATTACAGAAACAGATTTAACAAAGGCGATTGCATATCCATATACACTGAACACGCTTGTGAATTTAAAATTGACAGCATATGACAACACTATTGAAATTCATATAGACGGAGAATTGGAGCATACAGTTACTGTGCCGAATGTTAGCGTGTTGAAGGGTACAATCGGTCTGAAAGGACTTGGTAATGTTACGTATTTTGACAATGTTAAAGTGTACGAGGCAAAGCCTAGCTATAAACTTCCAGCATTAACTGATGTAAGAGGCAAACAAGTATGGTTTAAGGATAATTTCAGCAGCAAGGACAGCATTATGACTGAACGAGGCTGGGCAAAGGACTATGAGATTCATGGAGGAAAACTTTATATGCCGGGAAATGGTGCATCTACTGCTTACCTGAACGGAATTGAGAAAGTGTATGAGTGGCAGGATTACACGGCACAGGTAGATGTTTGTATTGCGGATATAGAGAATTTTGCGACCAGTGTACAGCAACCGGCAGCCTTTCTGTGTATGCGTTCAATCTCTGAAAAAACAGGATATGATTATGGAGTTATGTGGAACGCGGGTTCTGATACAGGATGGATCCGTCTGCAAAATCGTACCACGGATGTCACATTAGTTGATTACAAAGAGGTTCCAATTCAAAAGGGACAAACGTATCAATTGAAAATGATGGTCAAAGGTAATCAGATTTCTTGTTACTTAGATGGTGATTTAATTATTACTTATGTAGACAAAGAAAATACGAACCCGGTAGGAACTGCTGGTGTAAGAAAAAGTGGTTACGAGACGTATTTTGATAATTTTGCTGTCTATGAAAATGGAATGATTTATTCACCTGCGACAGGAGATATGACAGTTATTTGTTGTTATATTTGTGTGCTTGCAATTTCAGCTTGCGTGATAACAGCATTTGTATGGAGACGTAGAAGAGAAAAACAACTATAATTAAAAAAAGTAGATGAGGGAGATGTATTTTCTCTCTCATTCTATTTAATTTGGAAAAGAGGAACAATATGAAAATAGAACGTATTTTTTTAAAAGAGTTGTATCCTATATTAGAAAAGGAAGATTGCAATGCGTATGTGGATTGTTATATTCCTGACCCAATGTATGAAATGGGAACTGAGATGCTGCAACGGAAATACCCTTGCATGGTTATTTGTCCGGGTGGTGGTTATGCCAGAATTAGTGAGCGCGAATCTGAGCCAATTGCGATGCATTTTATTGCAGAGGGATATCGCGTATTTGTAGTTCATTACTCTGTAGCACCACATGGTTTTCCGCAAGCTTTGAGAGAAGTGGCGGGAGTAATGGAAATGATTCATAGTAATGCTGAAGCATGGAAAATAGATGTTTATAAAATTGCTCTTATGGGGTTTTCAGCTGGAGGACATTTAGCTGCACAATATGCAAATCGATATGACTGCCCAGAAATACGTGATTTGTTTCCGAATAGTAAGCCAGTTAATGCTAATATTCTTAATTATGCTGTATTAACAGCAAACCCTCAATATATGCATGTGAGGTCCATAAGTACTTTTGTAGGACACGAACCGACAAGCCTCGAAGAAAAGGGATGCTCTTGCGAGTTCCTCGTAACGGAGAAGACTCCGCCTACATTTCTTTGGCATACAGCAGAAGATGGGGTTGTACCAGTAGAAAATAGCATGCTCTATGCGATGGCTTTACGTAAATATAAAATCCCATTTGAATTGCATGTATATCCGCATGGACCACACGGGCTTGGAACAGTTGATGCGTTAGTTAATGTGGAGGTAAATACTTGTGTTAAACGTGCACATAAGTGGCTTGGCGAAGTGAAAGAATGGTTGGATTTGCAATGGGGTTGTTATAAGGGGATGACAAAATGAAATCATTAAATGAACTTCATAAATTGTTAAAACAATATCCGTTTTCGGCGGTGAATGCGCACGTGCATACACATCTGTGTGACGGACAGCCCAATATGACAGTAGAGAATATAGCAGCTGAGGCGAAAAAATTAGGTATTCGTCTAATTGTTCTGACACCACATTTTCATAAGCAAGTCTCTGATGCAAGTGTTACACTGTATGAGGACACTAATCCGGATATTTTGGTTCAATTAAGGGAAGAAATTAACCATTATCATCGAGTGTCGGGGGACAGGGTAAAATTTATGTTGTCAACGGAAGCAGATATTCTGAATGTGAATGGTGATTTGAGTTTAAATTTAACAAAAGAAGCGGAAGAAGCGTTGGACTTTGTTACAATGGCGGTGAATTATCATCCATTATTGCCACTCAATATGGTAGAGGTTACATATAGTCGTAGTATTAAGCAACTTCATGTTTCTGGTGAATATATGAAATGTGTGAATAAAGTGGGAACTGTTTCTGATATATTTGAAGCGTTGTATGAAACAGAAGTAAATGCAATTCGAAAGGCTGAATATCCGGCTATGTTGGGACACTTTTTTGCAGCACATTCTTACGTCAAGGGTAAGTATAACTGGTTTGGTGCAAACGAAAGTCATGTAGAACTTATGAAGAAGGGTGCTATGCGAGTGATGGAAGCATGCGAAAAGACTGGAACGATTATAGATATTACAGGAGTTCATTGTGGAAATATGAGTTTTGAAGCGAAAGCAAAGGCAGATGGATTCTTCTTTGATTTCCAGAAATGGTTTATTTCACAATGTAAAAAGAGAAATATCACTTTGGTCCCAGGGGGAGATACCCATGAATTAGAGATGCTTCATGAAAGTTTATATTATAGTATATTTGAAAATCTGTAAGGGAGGCGCATATTATGCAGGTTGTAATGTTAAATCAAACAGTTGATGAGAAGGATGTAATTATAAAGCAATGCTTGGAGTTTCTTCATGGAAACGGAGGAAAGAATATTTCACTTGGACGACATGAGGTTTCGGATGGAATCTTTGTAAATGTATCCGAATATATGACACGTCTTCCGGAACAAGGAAAATGGGAAGCACATATTGAATATGTGGATTTCCAATTGGTGTTAGAAGGCAATGAATATGTGTATGTATCAGGCATCAATCACATGGAAACGAGTGAGTATGATTCGGAGAGAGACTATATACAGTGTTTCGGTGATGAAGAGGCGTGTATTACTTTGGATGAGCATACAGGTGTTATATTGATGCCAGAGGATGCGCATAAACCTAGTATGACAATCGGGGAAGTACCAACCTATATAAAGAAAGCAGTATTTAAAATACCGGTTAGATATTTTCAAAAATAAATAATGAAATTGTAACAGAGAGGACGAAAGAATAATGGCACTTTTAAAGTTGAAACCAAGTTTTAAGGATTACCTTTGGGGTGGGCAACGTTTGGTAAATGAGTATAATAAAGAGTATGGCGGTGATGTACTTGCGGAGAGCTGGGAACTATCCTGTCATCCAGATGGCCCGTCTGTTATTATAAATGGACAATATGCCGGAAGCACGCTTAAGGAGTATATTGAGGCTGAAGGAAGTAAGGTTCTAGGCGTGAATTGTGAAAAGTTTGAGGATTTTCCTATTCTAATTAAATTTATTGATGCCAAAGATAATCTTTCTATTCAGGTGCATCCAGATAATACATACGCGTTAGAAACAGAAGGGCAGTATGGGAAGACAGAAATGTGGTATGTTCTGGACTGCCAGGAAGGTGCATTTTTATACTATGGATTTTCTGAAGATATTAGTAAGGAAGAATTGGAAAAGAGAATTGAAAATGATTCATTAACCGATGTGCTAAATAAGGTTTATGTTCAGAAGGGAGATGTCTTATTTATCGAGGCAGGGACTATCCATGCCATAGGAAAAGATATTTTAATCGCTGAAATTCAACAAAATTCCAATGTAACCTATCGTGTGTATGATTATGGCCGTGTGGGTAAGGATGGTAAAAAACGTGAACTTCATGTACAGAAAGCGTTGGATGTAACAAATCGTGCTTCTATGCAAAGAAGTAAGAATTTTATTCCTCATGTAGCACAGTGTGAGTACTTTACTGTAGACAAGTTGTATTTGGATGGAGAAATCATGAAGAATATGACAGGTATTATAAACGAAGAATCTTTTGCGAACGTGTTATTCCTGGATGGGAAGGGAACTATTAGTTGTCAAAATGAAACCTTGGAGTTTCAAAAGGGTGACAGTTTCTTTGTTGCTGCAGGAAGTGGGGAATATGAGATTTGCGGCGTGTGTGAAGCGCTTATTACGACGGTGAAATAATCACCGTCGTTTTTTTATCCTTTTCTATATTTCGTAGGAGATACGCCTGTCAGGTTTTGAAATACTTTGCCAAAATAGGCAGGTGAGTTAAAACCGCATAATTGAGAGATTTCAGTTATGTTTTTTGTAGTCGTATCCAGCAAATCACAGGCATTCTTTATTTTTACATGATTTAGATAGTCAATTACTGTGAGCTGCATGGTGTTTTTAAATATTCTGCAAAGATGGTATTTTGAGATGTAAAAATGGTTTGCAATCTGTTCTATGGATTGAATATCCGCATAGTTACGATTGATATATGTCATCAAATCACTCATTTGTTTATTATATGTTGTCTCTGAATGACACTTTGAAAGCTCACTTAATAATATTCCTAAGTAGATGGCAAATTCAGTTTCCGTTTTGCAGAGGGAAAGCGATTTTAACAATCGTTTAAGTTCGTTTTGTTTGCTTTCTTCAGGGCGAATAAGAACTTTGTCAAAACAGTTTAGTAACGTCGCAATTACCTCCGGTGTGTAGGTCTTTTCTAAAAATTCTCGTGTAAAACCAACCAACGTTCGACGAGCATAGGAACCACCGGTACGATGAAGCTTTGAAGGCGATGTTAATACGAAACTTCCGGAAGGAACAGAAAAGAATTTGTCATCTACAAAATAGTCTCTGTTTCCTTCGTCTAAGTAATATAGTTCAAAGGATTGATGATAATGCATGGATATCATTTGACGACTACTGGAATGAGTGGAGATAAAATAATCCTTTGTCTTCTCATAATGGGCCATAAATGTTCCTCCTATATGCCAATATTTTACTGTTTTAATTAAGAAACAAGCAATATAATCATATCAATTATAACAATATTGGTATAAAATTACAATAGTTAAAATTTACATTCATAGGAGGATAATATTATGAAGCAGTACAAAGTAATTGTTATTGGTGCAGGAGGACGCGGAACAAATTACGCGAAGCATATGAAAAAAATGCCTGATAAATTTCAAGTTGTAGGAGTTGCTGAGCCGCTGAAACACCGTCGAGATAATATGAAAGAGATGTTTGATCTCGCGGAGGAAGCTTGTTACGAAAACTGGGAGGATCTTTTAAATAAGCCTAAGATGGCTGATATTGCGATGATTGCAACTATGGATGACATGCATTATGAGCCGGCATTAAAGGCAATTGAGGCAGGGTATGATTTGGTACTCGAAAAACCGGTTGCTCAGACGGTGGATGAATGTATTGACATTGCGCTTGCAGCCAAGAAGAAAGGGGTGCGTGTACTTGTGTGTCATGTATTGCGTTACACACCTTTCTATAAGACTGTCAAGAAGCTTGTTATGGATGGTGAAGTTGGCGATATCATTTCAATTATGGCTGCTGAGGCAGTAGGAACCGTAAACTTCAGCCATAGTTATCTTCGTGGAGATTGGCACAGAGTCGAGAAGACAACCCCAATGTTACTTGCAAAATGTTGTCATGACCTTGACATCATTCAATGGTTGGTTGATAAGCCGTGCAAGAAGGTTTCGTCATTCGGAGATCAGACACATTTCTTGCCGGAAAATGCTCCGGAGGGTGCTCCAAAGAGATGTATTGATGGAGGATGTCCGGTAAGTGATACATGTCCGTACGAGTGTATGAAATTCTACATCCATTCGCCTGAGGATTACTGGTGCCGTCGCGCGGTTGGACGCGGTATTGCAAAAGAATATATGCCTACAGATGAAGAGGTAATACAGGGACTTAAGACAACGAATTATGGTGCATGTGTATATCATGCAAATAGTAATGTGGTGGACCACCAGATTGTCAATATGGAGTTTGAAGGAGGCGTTACAGCCAGCCTTACAATGAACGGATTTAACAAGGGAGGACGTTATATTCGAATTTTCGGTACAAAGGGAGAACTTTACGCTAATGCATCTGATACCGAAATCACAATCTTTTCATTAGAAGGTAGATGTATTAAGAAGATTGCTGTTAAGAAAACGGAAGAAAGTATCGCAGGTGGACATGGCGGCGGTGACAAGGGCATGGTAGAGGAGATGTATGATTACTTTAGCAATAATTACACGGGTTACTGTGCAGCAGATATTGAGACCTCTGTTAAGAACCATATTATTGGTTTCGCGGCAGAAAAGGCTCGTCATAACGATACTATTGAATATGTGGCTGAATTTAGCAAATCGCATAACTACGAGTATTAGGAGGATTAAGAAATGAGATTTTTAGAGAATAAAGCAGAAGATGTAAAGGTTGCATATATTGGTGGAGGCTCACGCGGATGGGCTTGGGGATTTATGAGTGACCTTGCTACCTGTGAGGAAATGTCAGGAGATGTATATCTTTATGATATCGACTTTGAAGCAGCACAGAGCAATGAGATTATAGGAGAGTACTATAAGGAATGCGAGGGTACAAAATCTATCTGGAATTACCACGCTGTACCAACGATAGGAGAAGCATTAGAGGGGGCAGATTTTGTAATTATTTCTATCTTGCCGGGAACTTTTGATGAAATGGAGTCCGATATACATACACCGGTAAAATACGGCATTTACCAGTCTGTTGGAGATACTTCAGGTCCAGGCGGAATTGTTAGAGCAATGCGTACGATTCCTATGTTTGAAGAAATTGCAGAAAATATTAAGAAGTATTGTCCGGATGCATGGGTAATCAATTATACAAATCCGATGACCTTGTGTGTGAAGACATTGTATCGCGTATTTCCTGAGATTAAAGCGTTTGGATGCTGCCATGAAGTGTTCGGAACACAGAAGATTTTAATGGAAGCGGTAAAAAAGATTTGCGGAGAAACATGTGAAGATAGAGCAGAAATTAAAGTGAATCCGGTAGGTGTGAACCATTTTACATGGATTACGAAGGCGAACTATCATAATATAGACTTGTTCCCAGTTTACGCAGAATTTGCAAAAAGATACTCTGAAAATGGATATACAGACAACTTGAATGAAAACTGGATGAACAGTATGTTTGCAAGCTCGCAGAAAGTGAAATTAGACCTGTTTAACCGTTATGGTTATATTGCTGCAGCCGGGGACAGACATCTTGCTGAGTTCTGTGAAGGGAAAAGCTATCTGAAAGACCCGGAAACAGTAAAGAGCTGGGGATTTGCACTTACTACCATTGAATGGCGCAGAAATAATTTAAAAACTCGTTTGGAGAGAAGCCACAAGCTGAGAGAAAAAGAAGAAGCAGTAGAGATTAAAGGTACGGGCGAAGAAGGTGTGAATCAAATGAAAGCAATTCTTGGCTTCGGTGACCTTGTGACGAATGTGAATATGCCAAATGTGGGACAGATTCCAAATCTTCCGATGGGTGCTGTTGTTGAAACCAATGCAGTATTTCGTGCAGGTACGGTAACCCCTGTTATGGCAGGAGAGATACCGGTAGAAATCCACCCATTGATTGCAAGAATCTGCACAGAACAAGAGTTGGTGAGCGAAGCGATTGCAAATCGTGATTTGAAAATGATTTTCAATGCGTTTGTGAGTGACCCACTTGTAACTTGTACTTATGATGAAGCAAAAGAATTATTTAAAGAAATGGTGCTGAATACAAAACATTATCTTGGTATGTATGATTTAAGTGGCATGTAAGGTGTAGCAGCATGAAAAAACGGGAGAATTGAAATGGATACTTTGAATTTAAAAACACTTCCTGATTATAAAACACTGGCAGGAAATCAATTGCCAATTGACCGAACTGTTCGGAATGGTTTCCAAATTTGTATTCAAAACACCACGCGGGAAGAATGTATGGCATATGCTAAACAATTGGAACTATGTGGGTTTGAACAATATGCTGTTAATGAGATATGTGAAAATGTGTTTTATACATATACTTCAGATAATACGTCTGTGTTTCTGTCATGGAATGCTTTTTTAAAGACGGCTCGCATTGTAGTGCATGTTTCGGACAATCTTCCGAGTAGAGACAGAATAGTTTTAAACGAAAGTGATACATGTATACCTAGTGTGGCACAGATTAGAGTTATGGATGGCTTGAGTTATGTGTTTCAACTTGTGGATGGAAGCTTTCTTGTGGTTGATGGTGGGTATCATTATGATGCTGATTTACAGGAGCTTTATCAATTCTTGCTTGAAAAGTCAGTTAATGGGAGGAAGCCGAGTATTTGTGCATGGATGTTTACGCACTCTCATGATGACCATATTGCACTTGCAACAGAATTTATCCGTGAAAAGGCTGGCGAGGTGGAGATAAAGTCATTTATATACCAATTTCCAAATTGTGCAGAGATGAGTACACGAGAAAATGATGAAGTGATGCAACAGGATATTGAACGACTGGAAAAGAACATTGCTGATTATTATCCGGATGCGGCAATATACACGCTGCACACAGGACAAACCTACTATTTCAAAGGATTAGAAATCGAGATACTCTTCACAGCAGAGGATATTTATCCTTATCAGGCAGCACATTATAATGATGTGTCAGCAGCATGGCGTATGAAATTTGATAATGGAAAGACATTTCTGATGCTTGGAGACTGCTTTTCTTATTCTTGTAAACAGTTGGCAGATACATATGGCGACTATCTGAAAAGTGATATTTTACAGCTCACACACCATGGTTTGCTTGGCGGAGACAAGAGGTTGTATCAGTATATTGACCCGGAAGTTTGCCTGTGGACAACACAGGAGGACCGTTTCTTAGGAGAGCGACAGAATGATAAATTCCGCTATTGTCTTGGCGAAGGCGGATGCGATTATAATGCGTGGATACGTGACGAGAGCGTACGCGTGAGAAAGCATTATCACGCCGGTGTGACAACAGTGTTGAATATGGATTAACATATATCACGAAATGCAGGAGGGAAATTATGCAGTTAGAATATAGCTCGTTAAAGGTTCGTGGACTGAGAAAACCTTTAAAGTTTTTTCATATTACAGATTGTCATTTGACACAGATTACAGAGGAAGAGGCTCTGGATGAGAGACTGAAAGAGCTTGCAGCAAAGCGTACTAGGCATTTAACCTCGATTACAGGGCAATCTCCATTACAGATTCTGGATGCTCAGATGGAGCAGGCAAAGAAACTAGACTGTGATTATGTCATTATGACGGGAGATATCATCGATTATACTACGGAAGCCAATTTGTCTGAATTAAAAAGAGTAGTACGTTCAACTCCGGTTTTTTATACGCTGGGTAATCATGACGCATATATACCTTTTCGTAATTGTGAAGAACTTAAAAAGAAGAACCTATCTTTAGTGGAGGCTTGTGTTGGACAAAGTGTGGATGTAAATTGTCGTCAAGTAGATGAACTGTTGTTGGTAGGAATTAATAATGCTGACTTTCAAATTACGAAGGAGCAGTATCGGAAAGTGGAGGAAATCCTGCAAAGAGGATTACCTGTTCTATTGTGCTGTCATATTCCGTTTTATTGCGACACACTCCTTGAAGACACACAGGAGGTGTGGGGGTCTCCGATTCTCATTGGGTGTCCGGAAGAGGTATATCGCGCTCGACCAACTTATCGCAGCGTAGAATTGACCTCAAATGAGGATACATATGCATTTGTAGAAATGCTGAAGAGAGCAGATAATCTTGTGGGAATTGTTGCAGGACATTTACATTTTTCTCATACAGATATGTTTACAGAGACGAAGCCGCAATTTGTTACTGCATATAGCGCAGGAGACGTGGCGAGGGTAATTGAACTCGTGCCACAATAGATAACACATTGAAAGGAAAGTACAGATGCAGATTTTTACGACTACAATAAACCAAATGCTGGTGTTGTTCTTTTTGATTTTCTTAGGGTACATACTAGCTAAAGTTAAGGCAGTTCCGGAGAACAGTGCCATGGTATTATCGAAACTAGAGAACAACTTGTTTGTGCCGGCATTGGTGCTGGGAACGTTTGTGAAGAATTTCACGCTCGAAAAATTGGGTGCGGCGTGGAAACTGTTTGCCGTTAGCTTTATTATTTGTTTTCTTATGATGTTGTTAGCAGTTTTTGTGTCAAAATGTTGTTCAAAAGATGAATACATAAGAAATATTTACACCTATGGACTTGCGTTCTCGAACTTTGGTTTTATGGGCAACGCAGTGGTAAATGCAGTTTTTCCAGACATTTTTTTGGATTACTTAATTTTTGTAATGCCTTTATGGATTATGATTTATATGTGGGGAGTCCCATGTCTTCTGATTCCGAGAGAAGAAGGAAAGCAAACGGTGAGAACACGCTTAAAATCTTTTGCTAATCCTATGTTCGTTGCCATGATTGTTGGCATGCTCATCGGACTGTTTGGGTTCCCATTACCAAGTCCTGTGATGACGGTAGTATCTGTAGCGGGAGATTGCATGTCGCCGGTGGCTATGCTACTTACCGGTATTACAGTGGCCAATATGGATATTAGAAAAGTGTTAGCGGCTAAGAGTATTTATGTAGTATCATTTGTGAGGTTGATTTTGTTTCCACTGATGTTTGTTGGGATTTTTCGGGTATTCCCATTGTCACAAACCATAATGGTGTGTACGATATGTTCTTTGGCGATGCCTTCAGGGTTGACTTCTATTGTTGTTCCTGGCGCGTATGGAAAGGACACTTCTGTGGCGGCTGGCATGGCATTGGTGTCTCACTTGCTATCCTGCATAACAGTGCCTGTGATTTTCTGGTTAATGACACAATTGTTATAGATATAAAAAATGAAGTGAGGAATCTGATATGAAATTAAAGAAACAAGATATAGAAAAGATGATACATAACGTGTTGTCATATGAATTTGATGACACAGGATGTTTACATTTCAAAAGATTTACTGATTCACAGCTTGAAGTATACAAGGCAGCATCGCAGGGATGGTTTGAAAGAGCAAATGCAAGTGCCTCTGTAACGTTTGATTTTGTTACGGACTCAGATTATATTGCCATGAAAGTGAAATTGCATTCCGGGTCATCGGAAAACAGCTTTAGTTTTGATTTGTGTATTGATGGAATATTATATGAACATAGAGAGATGGATCGTGGGGCAAGAGCTGTCGTAGGATTTGATTTGCCTAAAGGAGAGCATAGGGTAACCATCTATTTTCCATGGACGAAGGAGACAGTGGTTGAAGAAGTACATTTAACTGATGGAGCATGCATAGAGGAAGTAAAGAAAAGAGCAAAGTGGCTTATTCTTGGTGATTCTCTCACGCAGGGGGAGGCCGCAAAACTAACTTCTTTAACTGCCGTGAATAGTGCGGCGCGAGTTTTAGATTTAGAGGTAGTGAATCAAGGAGTTGGAGGATACCGCTTCGATGCGGAAACTCTCGATGAGTCTATTGTTTCGTATGAGCCTGATATTCTTACTGTTACATATGGTTCGAACGATTATACAATATATGATTATGAAGAAGATTTTCGCAGGCATGCTTCGGAATACATTGAAAAGCTTGTGACATTATTTCCTAGCACTCCAATAATAGGAGTTTTACCTCTTTATCGCTTTGACCAGAAGACTCAGATAAAACAAAAGTATTGTGCTTACACACTGAATGATGCCAGAAGAATTCTGAAGGAACTATATCAAAAATATGACAATATTACTGTATTAGAAGAAGCCGGAATTCCACGAGTACCTGAGATGTACCAGGATGATTGTGTACATTTAAATGAACTGGGATTTTCGTTTTATGCAAATGCATTAGAGAAGCGAATGAAAGAATTACAGATTATGAAGTGAAGGAGGTTTTGTTGTTGACGGTTGATTGGTTGAATTGGTCATTTGATTGGCAGAGTGTGGTGAACGTATTTATCAAGACGATACTCGCGCTTCTGTGTGGAGGTGTCATAGGAATTGAGCGTGGTCGTAAAAAGAGACCGGCAGGATTCCGTACATATATGTTGGTGTGTCTTGGAGCAACACTGGTTATGATGACCAATGATTATATATGTAAATTATATGGTACTGGTGACGTAGCACGAATGGGTGCTCAGGTTGTGAATGGAATCGGTTTTCTTGGGGCTGGTACAATCATAACAACTGGGCATAATAGAGTAAAAGGGCTCACGACGGCGGCAGGTCTATGGGCGTCGGCGTGTATAGGACTGGCTATCGGTAGCGGTTATTATGAGGGTGCTATCATAGGTACGCTTATGATTGTAGTAATCATGGTGGTGCTTCATAGTTTTGACAGGCGTCTTTTGGCATCTACGAAGGTCGTTATGTTGTATGTAGAAGTGCAGAAAATGGATGTAATCAGACAATTGAATGCCTTCGCAAAAGAGAGACAGATTATCGTGGATGATATTGAAATGGAGAGAACGGATTCATCTGAAGTGACTAAAGTTGCTTCGGTAATTACGATGAGACTCCCTGCAAAAATGATTCATACAGAGTTGATTGAGCAGATTAGTGCTCTTGAAGGTGTGATATATGCGGAAGAAATTTGATTGGTAGGCTTTTAGAAAAATAACAAATTGATTGCAGTAAATATTTCAAACTCTAAGGAAGTGGTTAATCCACTTCCTTTTATATTATGTAATGAAATATGTTCCTCTCCGGCAGTGATTTCTACAAAGTCCCCCTTTTTATAATACGTTCATTTTTTAATAGCAGGTTTGGTTCATTTTTACGACATGAATGCTCTATTTACACCAAGAATTATGTGCAATATAATAATTATAGGATTCAAAGTAGGCGCAAAGTGACGAAAATTAATCATTAAGAGGTAAAAGCTCGTGTTAGGCGTGCACATAAATGGATATGTGAAGTGAAAGAATGGCTAGATATGCAATGGAATTACTAATGGAGGGTAATTATGAGAATAATAAGAGAAGATTCATATGATTTTATAGTTTGTGGTGGTGGAATGTCAGGCTTCGCTACTGCAGTGAGTGCAGCAAGAAAAGGATTGTCCGTTGCACTGATAGAGCGCACGGGGTGTCTAGGCGGGACAGCTACTTCCGCTGGAGTCAATCATTTGCTTGGAGGAAGAAAAATAAACGAAGAGACAAATGAACATGTCAGAGTAGTAGGTGGTCTTTTTGATGAGCTGACAGATTATCTGATTGAACGCGGGGAAGCCATCGAGCCAAACAGCATAGATTTATCATTTAATGCATTTGGTTGGTATCCGCGCATGGCTTCCGGTGTTGCATTTGATGAACTGGCGCTGAAAATAGCATTGGATGATTTCTGTGCAAAAGCTGGTGTGCGTGTTTATTTCAACACGATGTTAACAGAAGTGGAAATGTCAGGTTCCACAATTCAGTCGGTTATCGTTTATAACAAAGACGGATTTGTACGATTGAAAGCAAAGGTGTTCAGCGATTGTACAGGGGATGCGGATTTATGTACAATGTCTGGCTGTAATGTTTTAAAAGGAAGAGAATCAGACGGTGCCATGACACCATGTTCTTTGGAAATGCATGTGGAAAACATTGATACTAAGGAATTGGTTACCTACCAGAACGAGAACCAGTCTCCAAAGCTGGTTGAGATTATTGAGCGTTTGAAGGAAGAAGGAATTTGGAAATTTCCGTATGAGATTTTTGTGGCAATTCGCATGATGAAGGAAGATGTGTTCATGGTAAACACTATTCGTCAGATTATGGTGGATGGAACTAGTGAAGAGTCTGTTAGTAAAGCAATTGCTGCAGGGCGAAAGGAAAATGTGGAATTATTTGAGATTATGAAGGCCCATTTTCCTGGATTTAAAAATGCACGAATCCGCAGAGTTTATGACTACATAGGAGTACGTGAAACAAGACGTTTGGTTGGGCAATATGTGGTGACGGTTGATGATGCTATGTCAGGTAAAAAATATGATGACTGTATTGCCGCAACTACATATAATTTTGATTTGCCTGACCCATTAAAACCAAGCTATGATCCGATGATGGGAGATGCGAAACGACCGAACGCAACAAGAAAACATGTGGTGATTAATATTCCATATCGTTCGTTATTGCCAAAGGAAGTGGACAATCTGATTGTGGCAGGAAGATGTATCAGTGCTGAACGAGAGGTACTTGGTGCAATTCGCGTCATGGGTCCATGTATGATGATGGGACAGGCAGCAGGTACTGCGGCCGCTATGGTAGTGAAAGATGGCAATAATTGTTTTGATAAAGTGTCAGTTGAGGGATTACGAGCACAGCTATGGGAGGATGGTGTGCTGAATCCGGAAGAATTGCCGTTTGATTAGAAAAAATATTCCTCTCTCGCATATGCTTTGCAGTGATGTTATAATCACAGCAAAGCATATTTTCTTTGTATTATATTTATCAAGGACGGTGTATTAAAATCTATAACCTAAATCAATAAATAAGCAGTGTAAACATTAAAGGTGTAAAGTCTTATTAAGTTATTAGCAAACTAGTGGAAACAGAATCTGAGGGAGTGGTCAATCCACTTCCTTTTAATTTTAATGAATAATTTGTTGATTTTCACTACATAATGTAATAATATTACAGTAAGAGGTGAAAATATGATAAAAACAACAAATATTTTACTAGAAGAGTTAAAAGGATATGCGTGTCCTAATCATAAGATTGGACGCATGGTCAAATATAGCGAATTAATACCGATTGTGAAAGGGTTATATGAAACGGAGCGTTCTACTTCTGGATATTTACTTGCAGGAAGTATTTTTGGGCCGTCTTATCTTTCTTTTGATTTTGCATTAAGTATGCACGGTTTAATTCCGGAGGCGGTTTATACATTTACTAGTGCAACGTTTGATAAGAAGAAAAAGAAGCAGTATGAGACACCATTTGGTCTTTTTGCTTATCGAGATGTTCCACAGGATGTTTTCCCGTATGGTGTGAAGGTTTGTGAAGAAGGCGATTATATCTATTATATTGCTACTCCGGAGAAGGCTTTATGCGATAAACTTTATACAATGAAACCAGTGAAGAATATGAAAGAAATAGAAACATTGCTGTTTCAGGATTTGCGCATAGACGAATTAGAATTTTCAAAAATGAATTATGAAGATATTATGGAACTGGCAGAGATGTATCACTCCACGAATGTTGGTTTGTTGAGTAATTATGTGAGGAGGAAATTGAAATGAACAGCATATTAGAGCAGATGTTAAAAAAATATGATGCAGTTACACTTTATGATAAAAAGAATGCAGTGAAAGAAATTATACAAGAAATTATTTTGTGTGGTCTTGCGCGCGCTGGTTTTTTTAAACATGCTGCATTCTATGGAGGTACGGCGCTTCGTATTTTTTATGGGTTGGACCGGTTTTCAGAAGATTTAGATTTTTCTTTGATGACGGAAGATTTGAATTTTGATTTGACTTCATATTTTCCTATATTGGAAAAGGAAGTTCGGGCATTTGGCCTTAACATGACTGTTTCTGAGAAGGAAAAGACGAAGGATTCTAATATTCGTTCAGCTTTCTTGAAAGGAAATACAAAGGAACACTTACTTCTGTTTTATGCAGATGACAAGATTTTGGGTGGAGTTGCTCCCAGCGAGTTGATAAAGATAAAATTTGAAATTGATGTAAATCCACCGAAATTTGCAACTTTTGAACACAAGTTTCGTTTGCAACCCGCGCCCTATGAAGTGAATCTTTATGATATGCCATCGCTGTTTGCCGGAAAGGTACATGCTGTTATTTGTCGGTCTTGGCAAAATAGAGTGAAGGGACGAGATTTGTATGATTATGTATTTTATTTGTCCCAGGGAGCTAGGTTGAATCTTCCACATCTACGAGAGCGGCTTTTGGAATCTAATTATGTTGGGGAAGATGATGCTTGTGAAATTGAAGATGTTAAACGTATACTCTGTCAAAGATTTGATGCTATCGATTTTGAGGAAGCAAAGGAAGATGTTTTGCCGTTTACTCGAGATGCGTCAGTAATTGAACTTTGGAGTGCAGAATTTTTCAAGCAAATAACAATGAATCTGGAAAACGTAAACCTATAGTAAGGAGAATCAAAGTGGCAGCAACAATTAAAGATATCGCAAGAAAGACAGGTTTAGGCCTGGCGACAATTATGTGTACACTACAAAAGAGCGTTTACTGGGATACTATGATGCACTGGAAGAGGCTGGCATAGCGAAGGATGACAGCTTAGTTTCGAATGGACAATTGAATAGAGGTATTATAAAATTATTTTAGTAGAAAACCGAAACGTTTCGGTTTCAATAAAGGGAGGTGACTTATGAAACGTTCAGAGATTAACAAAGCATTAAAAGAATTAGAGGCAGCTTGTGAGAAATATCATTGCTATTTACCACCATTTTGCCATTTTACACCGGAAGAATGGCAGAATATCGGTCATGAGTACGATGAGGTACGTGACTGTATGCTTGGCTGGGATATTACTGATTACGGCATGAATGACTTCGAAAAGTTTGGATTCTCACTGATTACCATTCGTAATGGAAATCGAGCAATGGAAGACAAATATCCGAAAGTGTATGCTGAAAAGCTTCTATATCTGAAAGAGGGGCAGTATGCGCCAAATCATTTTCATTGGTATAAGACAGAGGATATCATTAACCGAGGTGGTGGAAATGTATTGATTCGTGTATATAACTCTTTGGAAAACGAAGAGATAGATTACGAATCAGACGTAACAGTACATACAGATGGAAGAACTTATACGGTTCCTGCTGGTACTCAGATTCGTTTAATACCGGGCGAGAGTATTCATGTACAGCAATTCCTATATCATGATTTTGCAGTAGAGGAAGGTACAGGTCCGGTACTCTTGGGTGAAGTAAGCCAATGTAACGACGATAATACAGACAACCGTTTCAATCCACCAGTGGGAAGATTCCCAGAGATAGAGGAGGATGAAGCACCATATCGTTTGCTCTGTAATGAATATCCGGTAGCGAAATAGGAAAAGAGGTAACTATGATGGAAAAGAAATTTGACATTTTAACACTGGGTGAACTTTTAATTGATTTTACCCATAATGGTATAAGTAGTCAGGGAAATGGTCTTTTCGAGGCCAACCCGGGCGGAGCAGTCTGTAACGTGCTAGCCATGATGAATAAGTTAGGACATAGTGCGGCTTACATGGGAAAAGTGGGGGATGACATCTTTGGGCATCTCTTGAAGAAGACACTGGAAGAAGTTTCTATTAATACAGAATGTATGCTGATGGATAAGGATGCACGCACAACCCTTGCATTTGTTGCAAATGATGAAACGGGAGACAGAAGTTTTTCATTCTACCGCAATCCGGGAGCTGATATGATGTTTACGGCAGATGAGGTAAATGAAGAGGCTATCGCGGCTTCGCGTCTCTTCCATTTCGGAACACTCTCTATGACACATGAGGGTGTGAGAGAAGCAACAAAAAAAGCACTTGATATAGCAAAGAAGAATGGGGTAATGATTTCCTTTGACCCGAATCTTCGCGAATCCTTGTGGGACTCTTTGGATACGGCAAAAGAGCAGTTTGCTTATGGAATGCAGTATTGTGATGTGTTAAAGATATCAGATAATGAAATACAATGGTTTACCGGTAAAGAGGATTATGAAGAAGGTGTAAAGACCTTGCAGGCTACCTATCATATTCCACTTATCTTTTTATCACTTGGAAGGGATGGCAGCCGTGCATATTATAAGGATATGAAGGTGCAGGTTCCTGCATTTGTACAGGAGAATACCATTGAAACAACGGGAGCTGGCGATACATTTTTCGGAAGCGCGTTGCATTTTGTTCTTGAAAAAGGATTGGAAAATCTGACTGAGGATGATTTGTCAGAGATGCTGACATTTGCAAATGCTGCTGCATCTATTATCACAACAAGAAAAGGAGCATTGAAAGTAATGCCATCCATAGCAGAAGTCAAAGCGTTAATAAACAAATAATGGCGTGTTAAATCCGCGCGGATGCGCAGGGGTACGTGCAATGAAGATGTTGCTAAAGGGCCGCACCCCGCGCGAGAGTCTGTCAAGGCAGACTCTTTTTTTATATAATTATTTGTTGCTACATCCACAATCTGCAGACTTGTCAAATTCAGGGTTGAAAGCGTAGAAGTTTTTGCTGTCCAGATTGTCTTGTACGATTCGGAGACTTTCTCCAAATCTTTGATAGTGTACAACTTCGCGGGCACGAAGGAAGCGAATTGGGTCAGCAATTTCAGGGTCTTTTATGAGACGGAGTATATTGTCATAGGTGGTGCGGGCTTTTTGTTCCGCAGCCATATCTTCGTGAAGGTCTGTAATTGGGTCTCCTTTAGATTGGAAATAAGTTGCTGTGAAAGGAGTACCGGAAGCGGCTTGCGGCCAGAGACCAAGTGTGTGATCCACATAGTATTTGTCAAATCCGGCTTTTTGGATTTCTTCTATAGATAAGTCTTTGGTCAATTGATAAATGATAGAACTTACAATTTCCATATGCGCGAGTTCTTCCGTTCCGATGTCTGTCAAGATACCGGTTACTTCCTTATAAGGCATGGTGTAGCGTTGAGACAAATATCTCATGGAAGCAGCGAGCTCCCCGTCCGGACCGCCGAACTGACTCATGATTACCTGTGCCAATTTTGCATTTGTCTGTGTGATTTTTACAGGGTATTGCAAACGTTTTTCATATATCCACATAAACTAACATCCTCCTTCCTGCCATGGCCATGGCTCATTAATCCAATTCCATCTGTCACTACAAGACTCTACAGTAGTATCCACTGTAAGTGGTCCATAATATTTTGCATATTCGTCCAAGGCATGGTTGCGAAGCTTGCTATACTCATGAAAATATGCAAGAGCCTCTTGGTTGTCTGGATGTGTATCGAGGAATAACTTTGCATCATCTACTGCGAAACTAACAACATTAATCCATTGTAACAATTCTTTTCTGCATGGCTTATTTGTCATCGTTTCATTCCTCCTTTTCCTAAAAATGGGAGATTAAGTTCTTGGAAAATGGTTCCACAATGGAAGCCTTTTTCAGTATCGTAAAGGTCACGCCAGGTTTGCCATGGTACATATGCCATAGCCAGCGATTTGTTTCCATACATGTCTCGGTTTGCCATGCAGGTATCGTCCGTGCGAGGTGCATTCATGCAACAATCGTCTGTACGAGGTTTGCTCATGCGAGAAGGTTGTGAATGACGATAGTTGTTGTAAGGCATAGCGTTGCTTCTATAATTTTGCATACAGATTCTTCCTTTCTAAAAATATTTCTAATTTAATGTATGATTTTTCTAGAAAACTGTTCCTTACTGGTTGTTTTTCATATAATTTCTCGCTATAATTGAGAGTATGAGTATAGGGAAATTCATTTGATAGGGGAGAAAAAAGTGGCAAAGAAGAGACGATATTTTGATTATAGTTTGCTTACCATTGTTATATTTCTAGTATGCTTTGGGTTGGTAATGCTTTATAGTACAAGCTCCTATAGTGCGCAGATTGATTTTGATGGTAATAGTATGTATTATGTCATACGACAGGGACTTTTCAGCGTTGCCGGTTTTGCAATAATGTTATGGGTGTCCAAATGGGATTATCACATTTTTTCCAAATTAGCATGGCTAGCATATTGGGGAGCTTTTGGGTTAATGGCTTTAGTAAGATTCACGCCACTCGGAGTGGAACTTAATCATGCAAGAAGATGGCTTCGAATGCCATTCGGGTTTACCATTCAACCCTCTGAGTTAGCAAAGATTGCTGTGGTTGTATTAATTCCGTTTCTGATATGTAAGGTTGGAAAACAGTTTAGAAATATAAAGGTTATGGGCAAAATATTTCTATGGGGGGCAGCTATTGCCGGAGGAGTGTATATTTTGACAGATAACTTGAGTACAGCGATTATCGTATTAGGAATCGTGTGTGTGATGATTTTTGTGGCCCATAAAAAAACTGCAATCTGGCTTGCATTAGCCGGTGGAGGGTTGACGGCAATTGGAATCGGTGTCTGGATACTTGATGCTGTGATGGATACCAGTGAATCTTTTCGTTTGAGAAGAATCTTGGTGTGGCTTCATCCGGAGGAATATTTGGCGGATGGCGGTTTCCAGGTAATGCAGGGACTCTATGCAATAGGTTCCGGTGGGTTCTTTGGAAAGGGCTTGGGAAACAGTGCACAGAAGATGGTCATCCCGGAAGCCCAGAACGATATGATTTTGGCGGTAATCTGTGAAGAACTTGGTGTGTTTGGTGCAATTGTTCTCTTAACTATGTTTGGAATTTTATTGTATCGATTAATGTTTATCGCGCAGAATGCGCCGGATATGTATGGTTCCCTTATGGTGACCGGAATCTTTGCACATATTGCGCTGCAGGTAGTTTTAAATGTAGCAGTTGTACTTAATATAATTCCGACAACAGGTATTACGTTGCCGTTTATCAGTTATGGAGGAACGTCAATGGTATTCTTGTTGGCGGAAATGGGAATTGCACTTAGTGTGTCAAATAGAATAGAGTTTGACGAATAAGAAGAAAGGTGATATAATCACTTTATTATAGGTAATTGGAGGACTAGTTCGAAATGAGTCAGGCAAAAGTTGAAAAATATAAAGAACAGAAAGCAAATCGTAAGCAGACGATGAAAAAAGAAAAACTTCAGAGAATCGTGAGAAATAGTATTGCAGCAGTTGTGGTTGTAGCAGCTCTTGGTTGGGTAGGCTATTCAGGAGTTACATCTATTATTGACAGCATTCCGCGTGAGGAAGTTAAGGTCGATTATACAGCAATCAGCGGGTATGAATCAGCACTCAATGGAACAGAGACAGCAGAATAAGAGAATATTGATGGAGGATGTGCTTTGGCACATCCTTTTTTTGAGAACATTGTGAAACAATTCTAAAAAATATAAACAGGAATTGTTTATATTCAGTTTAGAAATGATTTATATAATGGAAAAAAGTAAAGGAGTATATGGAAATGAACAGCACAATAAAATTGCAACCGAAGGAAAATAAAAAAATCAGGGAAATAGATTCCCGTCTTATGTCTTATAACGTGGAGATGACAGAAGTAACAGGAGGAACATTCTGGAAATCTTATACACCGGAACAGATTGCAGGAACAGAGGAATTTCAGGTGAGCGGGGAAATTAGCGACTTTACCACAATGGCAGATTTGATGCAATATTATCCGCCAATCGACCTCTATAACGAGAAGTTAAGAAAACTTGCAAAGAATCTAGGACTGACATGGATTCGTGTGTCCGGTTCTTGGGCCACACAGACTTATTATGATTTTGAAGGAACAACAGGTGGAAAAGCACCGGAAGGCTACAAGAGTGTTTTAACCAAAGAACAGTGGATTGGCGTTTTAGATTTTGTAAAAGCAATGGGAGGAAAACTATTGATATCTGTTAGCAATTGTGCTGGAGACCATCCAAACAATGGTCCACTGGATTTAACACAGACAACGAAAATTTTCGATTTCAGTCATGAATATGGTGTAGATATTGATGCAGCTGAGTTTATGAATGAACCGAATATGCTTGAAATGTCGGGTGCACCGAAAGGCTACACGGCGGCAGATTATGCGCGAGACCAAGATATTTTTAACAGATGGGTAAAGGAACATTATCCGAATTGCCTTTTGGTCGGGCCATGTTCATTGGGAGAAGCAGCGATAGGGAAATTCGATAGTAAGAGCGTGGGCGCTGGTATTGGAGTTCTGATGCAAACGTGTACAACGGATGATTTAATGAATGGCACAAAGGTTCCGCTTGATGTTTTTAGTTACCATTATTACAATGGCGTTTCTGAACGACTTGCATCTATGATGCCGAAAGGGCATTGGTTAGGGGAAGAAGCGCACACAGATGCTTATCTTTCAGTTGCGCCGGAAAATGCAAGAGTCTATGCTCCGCTACGTGATAAATATGTTCCGAGGGGTCAGATGTGGGTAACGGAATCTGGGGATGCAGGTGGAGGCGGTGATACATGGGCATCCACTTGTTTTGGATGAAAATTATGAATTGCCAATTTTGGAAGGCTTGTCAGTGAAACAGGGAAAGGTCGAATTAACCCCGGGAAGTTGTACTTTTATTGTATGTTAAAAAGTTTAGACTGAGTTTAGATTTATGTTGCACAATGAATAGAGATTCCGATATGATGAAAGAAAATGCAGAATGTTTATAGGAGAGGGGACTTTATGTTTCACATATTAGTTGTAGACGATGACAAACATACACGTATGTTGATGCAGGTAATTTTAGAACAGGAAAAATATACAGTTTTTTTGGCATCAAACGGGGAAGAGGCGTTGGAAGTGATGGACAGGGAGCACATCGACCTTGTTGTATTAGATATTATGATGCCACAAATGGATGGTTATGAATTTACCAAAACTTTAAGGGAAAATGATAACAATCTGCCAATCTTAATGGTATCGGCAAAGCATCAGCCGGCAGATAAAAGAAAAGGGTTTCTCGTAGGAACCGATGATTATATGACAAAACCGATTGATGAAGAAGAAATGCTACTTCGAATCAAAGCGCTTCTTCGAAGAGCACAGATTGTAAATGAGAAAAAATTGTGATTGGAAATGTGACGCTGGATTACAATGCCATGACAGTAGAAAGACTCGGAGAGTCCGTGGAACTTCCACAGAAAGAATTTTTGTTATTATACAAACTACTTTCTTATCCGGGACAAATATTTACCCGTATTCAATTAATGGACGAAATATGGGGACACGACAGTGATACTGGTTGGGAAACTGTTACAGTACACATTGGAAGACTCCGCAAGCGTTTCGAGGATTGGCCGGAATTTCAAATTGAGTCTGTCAGGGGACTTGGATATAAGGCGGTAAAAAATCATGAATAAAAAGGAAGAACGTAAACATAGAAGAGCCCTTACGTGGTTTATTATAGTATATATTTTCTGTATATTGCTTCTGTCGGTTATCATTACATTTGTTGCCCTTAAAACGTTGTTAAGGCTTGATGTCATACCGATTGTGATTGATAAAAAACCCGATCCACAGTATGTATTGCTTTTCATGCTGTTCATCAACTTGAGCATTGGTTTTGTATTGATAGCATTCACAAGCAGACTTACATTGAAATATGTAAATCGAATGATAAATCAGATGAACCGTCTGGCATCCGGCGACTTCAAGGCAAGACTTAACTATGGAGAGCCGATGAGCAAGCATCCGACTGTTGTGGAGGTGACGAATAGCTTTAACAAGATGGCGGAGGAATTGGAGAATACAGAACTGCTTCGAACTGATTTTATTAACAACTTTTCTCATGAGTTTAAAACACCAATTGTATCCATTGCCGGATTTGCGAAACTACTAAAACATGGAAATTTATCAGAAGAGCAAAAAAAAGAATACATTGACATTATAGAAGAAGAATCGATGCGATTATCTTCCATGGCAACCAATGTGTTAAACATGACAAAGGTGGAAAATCAGACAAGGTAAAGGAAGGTGAAGCTGATATATGAAACAACTATTATTCATTTTAAATCCGACCGCCGGAACAAAAAAAGGCAGTAAATTTCTTGCAGAGTATTAAAAATGCCCTTGGACATATGGCTTACATATTGGAAGGCATCCAGGAATTATCTTCTATTCGCAAGGAGCATCTACGAGTAGAGCTGGAGGAGGAAGTGATTGAGGATGATTTTCTATTTGGAGCAATCTGTAATTCTACCAGTGTGGGTGGCATCCTAACGTTAAATCCGGAACTGGTGGATATGGGAGATGGCAAGTTTGAAATTCTTTTAATCCGTGCACCGAAGAATATTCAGGAATTGCACGAGTGTGTTATGGCCTTGCGAAATCAGAAATATAACTGTGGCAAGATTACTTTTCGGAGTGCAGGGAAAATGAAGGTTGCAGCAAATCCGGATATGACTTGGACATTGGATGGAGAAAGGGCAGATGGTGCCGACAATATTTATATTGAAAATCTGCATCAGTGTACCCAACTGGTGCATTAAAAAATAAACGAGTAAATAAATGAGTAAGTAGACAAAAACAAAATTGCTTGTTATAATGACAATAATTAATTGAAAGGAGTCAATACATAGTCATGGACGACGGTGACAGTACGAATGGAAACCAATCTCCACTATATCATATATTGAAATTATCAGGACATTGCCTATTCTTGCGAGAGTGAGGGATAATAGGCTTTGTCTTTTTGCTTTTTTTGATAGATTTTAATATATACAGTTGATATAAGGGAAAGGAAGTATTATGGAAAGTTCAATTGGTTTTATGATTTTATTACAAGTTATATTAATTGCATGCAATGCAGTGTTTGCATGCGCAGAGATAGCAGTTATTTCAATGAAAGATACCAAACTTGCTAAGATGGTGGCTGAAGGGGATAAGCGTGCAATGCGTCTCGCTAGATTGACCAGTCAGCCGGCAAAATTTTTAGCTACTATTCAGGTGGCTATTACCTTATCTGGTTTTTTGGGCAGTGCGTTTGCGGCAGAAAATTTTTCCACTGTAATAGTAGACTGGTTGATCGGATTAGGCGTACCGATATCTGCTGAGGTGCTTGACTCGATTGCTGTTGTTTTTATCACAATTGTTTTATCTTATTTTACGCTCGTATTTGGCGAACTTGTACCCAAGCAGGTTGCCATGCGAAAGGCAGAGCCATTGGCACTGGGAATGTCCGGACTAATCAGCAGCATCGCAAAAGTGTTTGCACCGTTGGTTAATTTTCTGACCATATCCACGAATGGGATATTACGTTTAATGGGGATTGATCCTAATGCAGAAGATGATGAGGTCAGCGAAGAAGAAATACGCATGATGGTTGATGTAGGAAGTGAAAAAGGTACGATAGACCATGACGAGAGAGAGTTTATTCAGAATGTGTTTGAATTTGATGATCTTACTGCAGAAGATTTGTTGAAGCATAGAACAGATGTAAGCATGCTTGACATGGAAGACACCATGGAAGAGTGGAAAGACACAATTTATAATTCCAGACATACATTATATCCGGTATGCGATGGTTCTGTTGATAAGATTGTGGGTATATTAAACGCAAAGGACTATTTCCGACTGGAGAACAAGAGTAGAGAGAATGTCATGGAACAGGCTGTGTATCCTGCCTATTTTGTACCAGATACGGTAAAGGCAGATGTTTTATTCCGTAATATGAAGAAAAACAAACATACACTTGCAGTTGTTTTGGATGAATATGGAGGCATGACAGGTATTATAACCATTTATGATTTGGTAGAGCAATTGGTCGGAGAGTTAGGTGATGATGAGTCGGAAGAACAAACACAGATAGAGAGAATTGATGAGTGCACATGGAAAGTGCATGGAAGTACGCCACTAGATGAACTTTCAGATGTGCTTGGCATTGCATTACCGACAGAGGATTACGATACCTTTAATGGACTGATTTTTAACGCATTAGGAAGTATCCCAAAGGATGGTACAGACATAGAGGTAGAGGTCGCAGGGTTGAAGATAAAGGTGCTGGAAATCAAAGAACATCAGGTGGAAACAGCAGTCGTCGGCATTATAAGTGATGATAGTGGACAAGAAGAGGCTTAAACAAAATGAAGAAATCGCGATTAACATTCACAACTACACATTATATCTTGCTAAGTTTTTTGATAGCCATTTTGGTAGGAAGTCTTTTGTTGGCATTACCAATTAGTTCGGCAAGTGGACAGGCAACATCATATATTGATGCCTTATTTACAGCAACCACTGCTACATGCGTGACCGGGCTGGTGGTGGTACCGACGGTTTCAGCATGGAGTACGTTTGGACAAGTCGTCATTTTGGTATTAATCCAAATAGGCGGGCTTGGTATTATCACGATTATGACCAGCATTACAGTATTCCTACATAGAAAAATAGGGTTATCAGACAGAATTCTTTTGCAGGATGCTTTTAATCTGAACACTTTATCAGGGTTAGAATTGTTTTTAAAAAGAGTGATTAAGGGCACTTTCCTAATGGAAGGGCTTGGAGCTTGCCTGTATATGCTCGTGTTTGTTCCAAAGCTTGGGTTAAAAGGTATATGGATATCGATTTTTACATCCATCTCCGCTTTTTGTAATGCGGGTATTGATATCCTTGCAGAAAATAGCCTGTGTGGTTACGCATTGAACCCGATTATTAATATCACAACATGCCTGCTTATTATTCTTGGAGGAATTGGCTATATTGTTTGGTGGGATGTCTTGCGCGTCGGGAAGGAAAAACGCACGAAAAAAGTGCGGTTTTGGAAAAGTCTTACTTTGCATAGCAAGATTTCAATTACTACGACGGCGGTGCTTATTGCTGTAGGAACTATTTTGATTCTGCTGTTTGAATACAACAATTCAAATACAATAGGTGAGTTTTCGCTTTTAGAAAAGATCGAAGTATCTATGTTTCAATCAGTTACCACGAGAACAGCAGGTTTTGCAACTGTTCCGCAGGAAAATCTCACTAACGCATCATCGATTGTTTGTTTGCTATTAATGTTCATTGGAGGTTCACCGGTTGGAACGGCAGGTGGTATTAAAACAGTAACATTTGCTGTTATCATTGCATCAGCATTGGCCACCATTCGAAATCAAAATGATGTCAATTTAGTTGGAAGAAGATTGTCAAAGGAGGCTGTGAGCAAGGCAACAGCAGTAATGTGTATGTCATTTACAATTATGTTTGTTTCGACCATATTGCTTTCGGCAGTGACAAATGCGGATGCACTTGACATTCTATATGAAACAGTGAGTGCAACAGCAACAGTAGGTCTCACGCGAAATCTTACCCCATATTTAAATATTTATGGAAAACTGATTATTATAGCTACTATGTATTTAGGACGTGTTGGTCCGATTTCTCTAGCCATTGCTTTTAATTTCAAGAGAGAAAAGAAGAATATCATTAAAAATCCAACAGAAGAAATCAGTGTAGGTTAGTCTGTTAAGAAAGAAGGAGAAAAAATGAGTATTAATCGAACATATGCGGTTTTTGGTCTTGGAAGATACGGAAGAGCCGTAGCGGAAGAATTAGTAAAAAGCGGTGCGGAAGTAATCGCAATCGATGAGAATGAAGAATATGTAAATGATGCCAGTGCAGTTATCCCTATTTGTAAATGTGCAGATATCACAGACGCGGAAGTAATTGAGAGATTAGGGATTGCAAATGTCGATATGGTAATTGTCGCCATGGCAAGCAATTTGGAAGCTAGTGTAATGGCAGTCACTTTGTGTAAGGAAGCTGGTGTGCCGATGGTTATTGCCAAATGTTCTAGTGAATTACACCGGAAGATTTTAAGTCGCGTAGGTGCAGACAAGGTCGTGTTTCCGGAAAAGGAATCAGGAACGAGGCTGGCAAAAAATATTTTGAGCTCTGGATTTGCAGATTTGATCGAACTTTCGGAAGATGTCTCTATGGTAGAAATGGATGTCAAAGCAGAGTGGGTAGGTAAAACATTGGTGCAGTTGAATTTGCGTAAAAAATATTCGATAAATGTTGTTGCAATTCGAAAGGACGGAGAGGTTGTCACTGACATTGACCCACAGATTCCACTAGAAAAAGAAATGAAACTGATTGTAATTGCAAATGTTGAGAAATTGAGGAAAATGAAATAGACATAAATTCTAGGAGACGAAACAAGCCAGATAAAAAAGTCTGGTTTGTTTCGTTTTAGTTTAGATTTCAATATTAGAATAGAGTGTAGTGTGAAATTTTAAGGAAGAAACATTTGTACAATAGTTGGTTTGAACAGATAAACGGGGAATTAAAATGAGCGTCAAATATATAACAATTTTAAAGGATAAGATGAAAAATATATGTTTACCTATGCTGCAATATATACCACTTATGGTTTGTGCTGTATTCATGGGCTTATATCTATTTTTACGCAAAAAACAAAAGTAAGAAATCCATAGCACAGAGATTCGTGCCGAGACCAAAAGGAAAAGAACACGATTTTTTAAACGTATGACAGATAGGTCTGAAAATAAACTACAAAATGGAGGCATAACAATATGAGTGAATTTATTATTTTTACAGACACCGCTTGTGACATTTCAGCGGAGTTGTTAAAAAAATGGGAGGTGCAGGAAATTGATTTAACCTTTCATTTTGAAGATGATGGTATAGAACGCAAAGGACGTGAAATGGCCACACAGGAATTTTATAATCGTATGCGGGAGGGAGGCATTGCAAAAACTGCCGCCGTCAATCCCGATACATTTACTACTGCTTTTGAAGCACAGTTGGCGAAAGGAAAGGATATCCTTTATATTGGATTTTCATCGGGCCTAAGTACTACTTTCAATTCTTCCCACATTGCAGCAACAGAGATGAAAGAGAAATATCCTGACAGAAAAATAGTTGTCATTGATTCTCTCTGCGCTTCGGCTGGGCAAGGAAAGGTAAGATGATTATGATAACCACAATCTTATTTGATTTAGATGGAACATTTGTAGACTTTCTAAACTATTTACAGATAACTACTGTTTCATTATATGTGATGATGGCAATTCATCTTCTATGGTATGATATTCCATTTCCAATTTCACTACTATTAGCGGGAGTTTGTATCGGTATCATGCTTATGTCATTTATTCTATATACAATTAGAAATGTAACGGCGATTCGAAAAGGAACACTCAGCAATCCGTGTTAGGAGTGGTGTGTTGAATAGAGGTAAAAAGTATGAATGATTTTTCTAATTTTAATTATCTGTCACCAGACGTTAAAGTTCTGCTTGTGAACGGGCAGACATTAGTGGATGAAACCAAAGAGAAGTTACGATGCCGTAAGTATTCATTTGACCTTACATCAAAAATGCAATTAAAGACGGATTGCAAGACAGTGGAACAGAATATTAAGATGATAACAAGTGGGAACGTGAATGAGAAAACAATAGAAGCATTAAACATTTCTATTATACGTCTTAAAACATCACTAGATGGAATAATAGGATTTTATACGAGGTACTTCTGATTTGGAACGAAGACTTATAATTGATGTTTGGTGCAAGCGAAAATACGATTGGCTATGCAACGGATTATATGAATATCTATGCTGTTGGAACAGTCTTTGTTCAGCTTACACTTGGTATGGGCACTTTTATCACAGCACAGGGTTTTGCAAAAGTTGCAGCACTTGCCACCATTATTTCACAGGCTGTTTCCTGCATTTGGGTATTGGCTTGTCTGCTTGGTAAGAAAACCTACCTAAAACTTAAATCAAGAAATATGAGGATAATGTAATATATATTATTTAAAGATTTACGGTGTATTGGCATGAAAATGCTAAGTACACCGTATTTTTTTGTGTCAAATTCATTCAAATATATAGTTGTTACGGTGTGGGTGGTCAAATCAACATGGCACACCGTAATGAGCAAAAAGAATTGATTTTAATCTGGATTATTTACGGTGCAAATCAGCAAGAGGAAAAGTGTCACCGTAAATCACTCGGAATTTTTTTACCAAAAATTAAAAAAACCACTTGAAATTCATAAAAAAGTGGTATAGAATGAATTTAAGTGGTGAAAAGTGGTGAATAGTGGTAGAAAATGGGGCGAAAGTGGCAGGCCCATTTCGAAAAGAGGTGAGTTCATTGTTAACAGGAGAATTTAATCATAGTATCGATCCGAAGGGGAGATTAATTATCCCTTCTAAATTTCGTGATATTCTTGGGGAAGAATTTGTAATCACGAAAGGTCTCGATGGATGTTTATTTCTATATCCGAACAATGAATGGAAAATCTTTGAAGAAAAGCTAAGAACCTTACCGCTGACTAATAAAAACGCCAGAACATTTACACGTTTCTTTTTGGGAAGCGCAGTGGATGGCGGCCTTGATAAACAAGGTAGAGTTTTAATTTCTTCAGCCCTTAGAGAGTTTGCCGGGCTCGAAAAAGAAGTCGTTCTAGTAGGGGTGCTAGACCGAGTGGAAATTTGGGACAAGGCGAAATGGGATGATAATAATGCTGTTGTGGAAGACAACATGGATGATATCGCAAGTCAGATGGAAGAATTAGGACTAGGAATATAATTCTTTCGCTACATGGAGGTATTTATGGTATTTAAGCATACATCAGTGTTATTAGAAGAAACCGTAGATGGTCTGAACATCAAGCCAGACGGCATCTACGTAGATGGAACGCTTGGTGGAGGCGGACATGCATATGAAGTATGTACGCGATTAGGCAACAAGGGGAGATTTATAGGCATAGACCAGGATGAAGCAGCGATCGAGGCTGCAGGCATCCGCTTAACCGACTTCGGGGAGAGAGTTACAATAGTCCGAAGCAACTATTGTGATATGAAGTCGCAGCTTCAAAAATTAGGCATTGACAAAGTAGATGGGATCGTGCTCGACCTGGGCGTATCATCATATCAGTTAGATACGGCAGAGCGAGGATTCTCCTATCGGGTAGATGCACCTTTGGATATGAGAATGGATAGACGTCAAGAAATGACAGCCAAGGACATCGTCAATGACTATAGTGAGATGGATCTTTTTCGTATCATTCGCGATTATGGGGAAGATAAATTCGCGAAAAACATTGCAAAGCACATTGTGATGGAGCGCGAAAAAGGTCCAATCGAAACTACTGGACAATTAATAGAGATTATAAAACGTGCCATACCAATGAAGTTTCAAAAGACAGCAGGACATCCTGCAAAGAGAACCTTCCAGGCCATTCGAATAGAGCTTAACAGAGAGCTGGAAGTACTTAAGAACACATTGGATGACATGATTGATTTGTTAAATAAAGACGGAAGGATTTGTATTATTACCTTCCATTCATTAGAGGATAGAATTGTAAAGAGCATCTTCAAGAAGAATGAAGATCCTTGTACTTGCCCAAGTCATTTTCCGGTATGTGTCTGTGGAAATGAATCGAAGGGGAAAGTAGTTACAAGAAAACCGATACTTCCAAGTGAGGAGGAACTGGAAGCAAACAGTCGGTCAAAAAGTGCAAAGCTTCGTATATTTGAGCGAAGTTAAAATAGGGGAGTATATTATTATAGATAAAAAGGAGTGAAAAGTATGGCAGCATATGTATATGGTAATGCAGTGCGCAAGGATAATGTAGAGATACAGACTCCTGCCAGACAGCAGAAAGAAGTCAGCCAACGTGTTCGTGCGAATCGAAGCAAAGCGATGCATATGAGCAAGGGCTATGTGGCGTTTCTGGCAATTGCGGCAATTGCAGTGTTATTTGCATGTATGCAATATTTACAATTGCAATCAGAGATAACCAGTCGCTCAAACCATATCACTGCATTGCAACAGGAGCTTGCAGATGCAAAAGAAGCTAATACTACAAGATATAATGTAATCATGAACTCTATGAATTTAGAAGAGATTCGTGAGATTGCAATTGGGGATTTTGGAATGGTGTATGCTGAGGCAGACCAGATTATCAAGTATAAACGTCCGGCTGGAAGTGCTGTGACTCAGTTCGCAGGAATACCGGAAAGTGGTATAATTGCTAGTTCAGATGATGTGAAATAAATATAAAGGGTGACATAAATGGCAGAGAGAAAACGAAAAAGACCGTCAGGCATACGGCAGAAGTTTCTCAAGAGAATGAAGAAAAAGCTAGTATTGTTGTTTGGAGCAATCATACTAGCTTTTATTGGCTTAATCGCGAGAGTAACATATATTAATGCAACAAATGGAGAAAAGTATACTAAAATTGTTCTGGACCAACAGGAATATAACAGCAGGCTGATTCCTTTCCGTCGAGGAGATATTCTGGATAGGAATAGCACAGTTGTTGCCACCAGCGAGCGTGTTTACAATGTCATATTGGATGCATATGTTATGCTTTCAAAGGATGACAAGACAGATCGGGAAACGATTGTGCAAGTGAAGGAGGCTGTAGAACAATGTTTTGACATTGAAGCAGCAACCATCGATGAGGTCATAGAAGAACGACCGAACAGTCGTTATGTGATTCTTGCCAAAAAGGTGACTTATGCACAGGCTCAGGCCTTTGAAGCATTGAAGAAAGAAACGTATGAAGGGGAAGACGGGAACAAGCATAAAAAGTATCCGAACATTTCCTGTATTTGGCTGGAAGAGGACTATATCCGTACTTATCCATACAAAACTCTGGCTTCTGATTTGATTGGATTTACTGTATCAGGAAATGTTGGAAATGCGGGAATTGAAGCATCTTACAACAGCATTTTAAATGGTACGGACGGAAGAGAGTATGGTTATCAAGATACAGATTCTTCTTTGGAAAGAACTGTGAAAAATGCAATCAATGGACAAACTGTTGTTTCTACAATTGATATTACTCTGCAAAGTATTGTTGAAAAACATATCCTTGCATTCAATGAAGAACATAAGAACGAAGCGAGAAGCGGGGAAGGAAGTACCAATACAGCAGTCATTATCATGAATCCAAATACGGGTGAAATATTGGCAGAAGCTTCTTATCCAAATTTTGATCTGAACAACCCGCGTGATTTAACAAAGTATTATTCCGAAAGCTCCATTGAAGAAATGACCGATGAACAAAGGCTCACTGCAATGCAGAAAATATGGAAGAATTTCTGCGTCAGCGATACTTTCGAACCGGGTTCTACTATTAAACCATTTACAATGGCGTCAGCCCTTGAAAATGGAACACTGGCAGGAAATGAATGGTTCACATGTCCGGGATACAGGGTTGTGTCTGGAACGAGAATTAAATGTAACAATCGTGGCGGTCATGGCGCTCAGTCATTGAGTGACGGGATTGCAAATTCGTGTAACTGCGTTTTGATGGACGTTGCGGCAGCACTTGGTGACAAGGAGTTCTGCAGATATCAGACCGTGTTTGGCTTTGGCGAAAAAACAGGCATTGACCTTCCAGGTGAAGCAGATACATCCGGACTATTGTACAAGCCGGAGAATATGGGACCGGTTGAACTGGCTACTAACTCCTTTGGACAAGGCTTTAATGTTACGATGACTCAAATGGTTGCAGGTTTTTCTTCCTTGATTAATGGCGGTAATTATTACAAACCTCACGTGGTAAGACAAATCCGTGATGAGAACGGAAACGTGGTTAAAAATATGAATCCGGTCTTATTGAAGAAAACGGTTTCTGAAGAAACCAGCGATTTACTAAAGTCCTACATGAAGCAGACCATGACAGATGGTACAGGGCGAAATGCAAAGGTAGAAGGCTACAGTATGGGTGGTAAAACCGGTACAGCGGAAAAACTTCCTCGTGGAAATGGGAATTATGTGCTGTCCTTTATGGGATTTGCACCGGCTGAAAATCCGGAGGTTCTGGTTTATGTAGTGATTGATGAGCCGAATACAGAGATTCAGGCAAACAGCAGACTTGTTACAACGTTAGCAAGAAATATTATGGAAGAGGCATTTCCATATTTAAATATTACAAAAGAATAGGCGGATTATTCATAACCTCACAAATGTGTTCATAAAAATTAACAACACTTTGTGAGGTTTTTTTATGAAAAATAAGACATTTATTCGAAGAAAAGAATTGATTGTGTTTGTATGCGCTGGTCTTATGTTGATTGGTTTAGTAGGACGATTGGCCTATCTCATGATTTTTGAGGCAGAGTATTATCAGGAGAAGGCGGAGGACTTACACGAGAGGGAGCGGCAAATCAAGGCGGCACGGGGCGAGATTGTGGATGCAAATGGAGTTGTTTTGGCCACCAATAAGACCGTCTGTACCATTTCTGTTATTCATAGTCAGTTGACAGATGCGGAAGAAGTAATACGCATTTTGACACAGGAGTTAGGAATGGATGAAGCAACAGTTCGCAAGAAGGTAGAAAAGGTATCTTCTAGGGAACTAATCAAGTCAAATGTAGAGAAGGAAATCGGAGATAGAATACGGGAATATGAATTGGATGGCGTGAAGGTAGATGAAGATTTTAAACGTTATTATCCGTATAATGAACTGGCTTCTAAGGTCCTAGGTTTTACCGGAAGTGATAATCAAGGCATCATTGGTTTAGAAGTAAAATATGAGGAATATTTAAAAGGGCAAAACGGAACCATCCTTACGACCACGGATGCCAGAGGCATTGAATTAGAAGGGATAGCAGAGGAGAGAATGGAGCCGATAGCGGGAAAAACACTGCAGCTCAGCCTGGATTATAATATTCAGAAATACGCCCAGCAGGCTGCGGAAAAAGCCATGGAAGAAAAACAGGCAGACCAGGTGGCAATCTTGATTATGAACCCACAAAACGGGGAGATATATGCCATGGTTAATGTTCCAGAATTTCAGTTAAATGAACCCTTCTCACTGGAGACCTTGCAGTTAGAGACCACACCGAAGGATGAGGAGGAAAAGCAGGATTTATTAAATCAGATGTGGAGAAATACCTGTATTAATGATACCTACGAGCCGGGTTCCATTTTCAAGGTATTTACCACGGCAGCGGCTTTAGAAGCAGGGGTATTGAATGTAAATGATAATTTCTATTGTCCGGGTTATCGGATTGTGGAAGACAGGCGAATTCGTTGTCACAAGACTACTGGTCATGGTTCGGAAACTTTTCCTCAGGGCATCCAAAATTCCTGTAACCCGGTTTTTATCGATATTGGATTAAGATTGGGCTCAGAAGGGTTTTATAAATATTTCAAACAATTGGGTTTGACGAAGAAAACAGGGGTGGATTTGCCGGGAGAGGCAGGAACCATTACCCATAAGATAGAGAATGTGGGATTGGTAGAGCTTGCTACCATGTCCTTCGGACAGTCCTTTCAGATTACGCCGATACAGGTTGCTACCATGGTTAGCTCCACTGTCAACGGAGGGGTCCGCGTGACACCACACCTAGGTGTGCGAGTGTTGAATGAGGACGGAAAAGTGGTCAAAGAATTTTCTTATGAGACCGAGAGAGTACTTTCCAAGGAAACGTCACAGACCATGAAGGAATTGCTGGAAAGCGTTGTGTCAGAGGGCGGCGGGAAAAATGCAATTATAGAAGGCTATGAGATAGGAGGAAAGACGGCAACCTCGCAAACATTGCCGCGAAGTGCACATAAATATATCTCCTCGTTTGTGGGTTTTGCTCCGGCGGATAATCCACAAGTTTTAGCTCTTTGTATCATTTATAATCCCCAAGGCGTATATTATGGAGGGACTATTGCTGCGCCCGTGGTACGGACCATTTTTGAGAACATCCTTTCGTATCTGGGGATTGAAAAGACAGGCAATTAGTTGTATACTATATCGTGTGTATGGGCAGTGGAGTGCATGTGCTCTGCACATATAAAACGAAAGAGATGACGAGGTGTATTTATGGATTATAGAATTTTTCTGCCAGTATTGATTTCATTTGCTCTCAGTGTGATTTTAGGACCGGTGGTAATACCGATTCTTCGGAAACTGAAGATGGGTCAGACAGAGCGTGAGGATGGGGTGAAATCTCACTTAAAAAAAGCAGGCACGCCGACTATGGGTGGCGTTATTATTTTAAGTAGTATTGCGATAACATCCTTGTTCTACATTAAGGACTATCCAACCATTATTCCAATTCTATTCGTGACAGTTGGCTTCGGGCTTATTGGATTTTTGGATGACTATTTAAAGGTTGTAATGAAGCGTTCAGATGGCTTGTATCCGAAGCAGAAAATGGGACTTCAGATTTTGGTGACAGCAGTTTTCGCATTTTATATTGTGAAATTTACAGAGATTCCGCTGACATGGTTGATTCCATTTACAGATGGCAAATATCTTGACCTTGGTTTTTTGGCAATTCCAATGATGTTTATCGTCATCATCGGTACAGTAAATGGTGTGAATTTTACAGACGGGTTGGACGGCTTGGCGTCTAGTGTTACAGTACTTGTTGCAACATTTTTTACGGTTGTTGCAATCGGAACGAAGAGTGGAATTGAACCAATCACATGCGCAGTTGTGGGAGCATTACTTGGATTCCTATTATTCAATGTATACCCTGCAAGTGTATTTATGGGAGATACCGGTTCCCTTGCACTTGGTGGATTTGTTGCATCTACGGCTTATGTTCTTCAGATGCCGTTTTTCATCGTGATTGTGGGAATGATTTATTTGGTGGAAGTGCTATCTGTTATTATTCAGGTAACGTATTTCAAAAAGACAGGCGGTAAACGTATTTTTAAAATGGCTCCGATTCACCATCATTTTGAGCTGTGTGGCTGGTCAGAGACCAAGGTTGTGGCTGTATTTTCCATTGTGACAGCGATTCTTTGTCTCATTGCTTTGATGGCAATTTAGCGAATAGGGGGAAGAGAACGTTATGACTAATCAGAAGGTTCTTGTTTTTGGTTCGGGAATCAGTGGAATTGGCGCCACAAGGCTTCTTGAACAAGTGGGAAGAGAAGTAATCTTATATGACGGCAATGCATCACTGGATGCGGAGAAGATAAGGAAACAGATTGGCGAGCAGACAAAGGCTTCCGTGCTTCTCGGTGAGTTGCATGAAGATGTGATGAAGACATTGGATTTGGTAGTTATGAGCCCTGGTGTTCCAACAGACTTGCCGGTTGTGAATCAAATGCGCGACATGGGAATTCCAATTTGGGGTGAAATTGAACTTGCATTTACATACGGCAAAGGTGATGTGCTTGCAATTACCGGAACCAACGGAAAAACCACCACAACAGCACTGTTGGGCGAGATTATGAAGAACTACAAGGATTCTGTTTACGTTGTTGGAAATATTGGAAATCCGTACACAGAGGTAGCTCTTGATATGACAGAGGAGAGCGTAGCTGTAGCGGAAGTAAGCAGCTTCCAACTAGAGACGATTCATGCATTCCGCCCATGTGTCAGCGCAATTTTGAATATTACACCGGACCATTTGAATCGCCATCATACCATGGAGGCCTACATTCAGGCGAAGGAAGATGTAGCGAAGAATCAGACAAAAGACGATACTTGTGTTCTGAATTATGAAGATGAAGTGTTACGAAAATTTGTTGAAAATGTAAATGCAAAGGTTCTATATTTTAGTAGTCGGCGTAAACTAGATAAAGGCATCTATTTAGACAATGGAAATATAGTTTACAAGGATGAAGAAGAAACAGTTATTTGTCATGTAGAGGAATTACAACTTCTCGGAACACATAACTATGAAAATGTGATGGCAGCCTCAGCAATGGCAATTGCATACGGGGTCCCTATGGATGTGATTCGAAACACAATCAAGGCATTTACAGGTGTTGCTCATCGCATTGAATTCGTTTGTGAGAAAAATGGGGTGGCATATTATAATGACTCGAAGGGAACCAATCCGGACGCTGCCATAAAAGCCGTAGAGGCAATGAACCGTAAGACCATACTAATTGGTGGCGGTTATGATAAGGATTCTGAGTATGAAGAGTGGATTGAATCCTTTGATGGAAAGGTAAAATATCTTGTTCTACTTGGTCAGACAAGAGAAAAGATTGCGGCGACAGCAAGAAAACTAGGATATGAAAACATTATCATGGTGGATTCCCTGGAAGAGGCAGTAGCGACATGTGCGAAATTGGCTGAGCCGGGAGAGGCAGTACTTCTTTCACCTGCTTGTGCAAGCTGGGGAATGTTTAAGAATTACGAAGAACGTGGAGATAAATTTAAACGGTTCGTAAATGCTTTGTAAGGGGTGAAGGAATTGACAAAACCCAAAAAGAAAAAGTCGGTTGATTACGGCCTTTTGGTTGTGGTTTTTGTGCTCATTATTGTAGGACTTTACATTTTGTACAGCACGAGTGCTTACAATGGACGGGTGAAATTCGATGATGAGTTTTATTACTTAAAGAAGCAGGCTTTTGCGACTGCACTTGGTATTGGGTGTATGTATGCAATGGCGAATATTGATTATCACATTTGGCAAAAATTTGCAGTGTGGGTGTATGTAGTATCCTTAGCACTTTCCTTGGCAGTTTTGTTTATAGGTGATGAATATAACGGGTCCAAAAGATGGTTGTCTTTTGGACCTTTGTCATTTCAGCCTTCGGAGTTTGCGAAATTAGCAGTTATTTTATTTTTGGCAAACATGATTGTAAAAAAAGGAAAGAAAATGAAGAAGATGGGAACGCTTCTTGTAATTGTGATTTCCATTCTTCCGATCGTCGGTCTGGTTGGTGCAGGAAACTTAAGTACAGCGATTATTATTTTAGGAATTGGCGTGGTGCTTGTCTTTGTGGCAAGTCCCTTATATGCCCAGTTTGTCTGGCTTGGTGTCAGTGCAGTAGGATTCATGGCTATCTTTCTTGCAATGGAAAGCTATCGACTGGAAAGACTTGCAATTTGGCGAAACCCGGAAGCTTATGAAAAGGGCTACCAGACATTGCAGGGGCTTTATGCTATTGGTTCTGGTGGATTGTTTGGAAGAGGAAGTGGGGAAAGTATACAAAAGCTGGGCTTTGTACCGGAAGCGCAGAATGACATGATATTTGCCATTGTGTGCGAGGAATGGGGACTGTTTGGGGCAGCAATTTTAATTTTTTTATTTCTATTTTTGATATGGCGATTTTTTGTAATTGCCGTAAATGCAAAGGACTTGTTTGGCTCCTTGATTGCAGTTGGTGCTATGGCACATATGATGATTCAAGTGATTTTAAATATTGCGGTAGTTACCAACACTATCCCAAATACAGGGATTACGTTGCCATTTGTCAGTTACGGCGGCACATCAGTTTTATTCTTGTTAACTGAAATAGGGCTTGTACTTAACGTGTCTCATCTGATACAATGATATTGTTCAGAGCCAAGTAGATTTTGTGAAAAGTATGTTGAATGCTTGCATGCAAAAATGCTTTTTGCAAAATCTATTTGGCGGATACGCCTCACCGAGGAAACACGAAGTGTTTGCGAGGTGGCTCTGAACAATATAGTTTATTATAGGGGAGAATAAAATGAAGGGGAAACGTCGGAAAAAGAAAAGCAAAATCGGGTATTATTTGTATGCTGTTGTAATTTTAGCGCTTACAATTACAAACATTACTTTGGCAACGCTTCTTATCACGCATGTGCAGAGTATTGAAGTAAGCGGCACTACATACAGTCAGCAAAACGACATTGTTTCATGGGTAAAGGAAGACCCATTAACGGTGAATTCACTATATACATTGTTTAAATTCAAGACGGGTTCTTATAAGCTCCCGGTTTATTTGGAAAAGGTTAATGTAACACTGGCAGCACCGTGGAAGGTGAAAGTGAAGGTGACTGAGAAAGAGATTATCGGTTGCTTGGCTAATGATAATTCCTATATCTATTTTGATGAAGAAGGACTGGTGTTACACATAACAACAGAGTATAACAATGCGGTTCCGGTGATTGAAGGTTTGGAAATAAAAAATCCGAAAAAATTCAAGAAGCTTCAGGTAGATAATGAGAAGGTTTTTGATTACTTTGTGAGTGTCACAAAGGAGATAGAAAAAAATGAGCTAACCCCTGACAGATTAGTATGGGAAGAGGATGGAATGAATCTGTATTTTGAAAAAGTATGCGTGAAGTTAGGGAAGAATAATTTTGGAATAAAAGTGTTGCAATTAACCACTCTTTTAGCGGAATTAGAGGGAAAAGACGGAACACTTCATTTAGAACATTACACATCGGAAAGTAATAAGATAAGTTTTGAAAAAAACTATTGATTATTTGGCAAAAACTATTTATTATATAGTTGTATGGCAAAATGCGATACGTCTAGGGACGTATAAGATAAATAAGGGAACAAAGGAGGAGAAGTTCTTGTTAGAAATTAAAACAAATGAAATGGAAGCGGCAGCAAAAATTATAGTTGTCGGTGTCGGTGGCGGCGGAAATAATGCAGTAGATCGCATGATATCAGAAAATATCTCAGGTGTAGAATTTATTGCAATCAACACAGATAAACAAGCATTACAATCATCAAAGGCACCAACATTGATGCAGATTGGTGAAAAGCTTACAAAAGGGCTTGGCGCTGGTGCAAAACCTGAAATCGGTGAAAAAGCAGCAGAAGAAAGTGAAGAGGAAATCGCAGCAGCATTGGAAGGTGCTGACATGGTATTTGTTACCTGTGGTATGGGCGGCGGAACCGGTACAGGTGCAGCTCCAGTTGTAGCGCGTATTGCGAAATCTTTGGGTGCACTTACCGTAGGTGTTGTTACAAAACCTTTCCGTTTTGAAGCAAAAACACGTATGAATAATGCTCTTGCAGGTATTGAAAAATTAAAAGAAAACGTGGATACATTAATCGTAATTCCTAACGATAAGTTATTGGAAGTAGTTGACAGAAGAACGACTATGCCTGAAGCTCTTAAGAAAGCGGATGAAGTATTACAACAGGGTATCCAAGGTATTACAGATTTGATCAACACATCTGCATTGATTAACCTTGACTTTGCTGACGTTCAAACTGTTATGACAGATAAAGGTATTGCTCATATCGGTATTGGTTCTGGTAAGGGCGATGACAAGGCACTTCAAGCTGTCAAAGAAGCGGTTGCAAGTCCACTTCTCGAAACAACAATTGCTGGTGCTTCACATGTTATTATCAATATCTCTGGTGACATTACTCTGTTTGATGCCAGCGATGCAGCAGAATACGTACAAGACCTTGTTGGCGAAGATACAAACATTATCTTCGGTGCGATGTATGATGATTCTAAGGCTGATGAAGCTACAATCACAGTAATTGCTACAGGCTTACACAATGTTGCTGGAACAGCTTCTAAGTTAAAATCAAGATTAGAAAGCAGAGTTCCTGTACAAAACGTTGAAAAGTATGAAGCTCCGGTAGTTCCAACACCGGTTATGCCAGAACTTGATCTTGGATTGGCAAAACCTCAAGCAGCAGGAACAGCTCCAACATTAGACAAACCAAGAACACCGGTTAGTTCAGTAAAAGAACAATCTATTAAGATTCCAACATTTTTAAAGAAATAATAGGAAGCGAAATATGTCGAAGACTTTGTGGGAAACCACAGAGACTTCGACATTTTTTTTGTCCATAACTTCCTATAATAGACTTTGCTTGAGTACCAAATCGCTTTCGTAGCGAAAGAGAAAGCAGGTGGAGTGTGTACTACGAATTATATGTAGATGTATTATTTTTAGTGAATTTTATGATGGATTACATATTACTTTTGATTGTAAAGAAGATATGTCAGTGTTCTGCCACACACGGAAATATCTTTCTAGGAGCCATAATTGGTTCTCTATTCACATGTTTGATTGTAATTTTGCCGATTCCCTATGCATTTGTAAAATTCGTATTATTCCACATGTTTGTAAATACGTGCATGATTCGAGTGGGACTAAAAATCAAAACCATACGAGCTTTTTTGAAGGCACTGATTATGTTATACGTTGGAGGATTTCTACTTGGAGGAATCATGGAATATTTTAGGCAGTATGTTCGCGTGGGAAGTCTGTTCTTCCTAGTTGCAATTGTTTCATACTACATGGTTCTGGGAGTCTGGAAATTTATTTCCTATATTCAGAGATGGAATCAGACTCATTATACAGTGGATTTGTACTTGAATGACCAAATGTATCAGGTGCGAGGACTGATAGATACAGGAAATGGTCTTCGAGATCCCATCAGTGGGCATCCGATTAGCGTTTTAGAACAAAAAATGGCCAGAGCACTTTTGGAAAAAAAGGTGGAAAAAAACTTTCGATATGTTCCTTATAGGACCATTGGAAAGGCGGAGGGCGTATTGCCCGTTTTTCGAGTGGATCGAATGTGTATACACAAGGATACTGATTGTTGGATCGAAAATCCTTTGATAGGTATTAGTGAGGAGAAAGTTTCAGCAGAGGGAGAGTATGAAATGATTTTAAATCCGAATCTATTTTAGGAGGAATTAAGATGTTTATGAAGTTAGCCGTGCCAAAACGGTTTATCCGGACTTTTTTATTTCCGGAAAGTATGGAGTTACATTACATAGGTGGGACAGATGTTTTGCCAGCTCCATTGGGGGTGGATGAAGAAAACGCTGCAATATTAGAATTGGGGACGGAAAAAGACGAAGAGGCAAAAAAGCTATTAATTGAGCACAATCTTCGTTTAGTAGTATATATTGCGAAAAAATTTGACAACACCGGAATTGGTGTTGAGGATTTAATTTCTATCGGAACAATAGGGTTAATTAAAGCGATTCATACGTTTAATCGAAACAAAAACATTAAACTTGCGACCTACGCATCGCGTTGTATAGAGAACGAAATATTAATGTATTTGCGGAGAAATAATAAGACAAAATTAGAAGTTTCCATTGATGAACCATTGAATGTGGATTGGGATGGAAATGAATTGTTGCTCTCTGATATTTTGGGGACAGATGAAGATTCAATATACCGGGATATGGAGGACGAGGTAGAGAGAAAATTGCTGGTGCGGGCAATTAATTGTCTGTCAAGCAGAGAGAAGATGATTGTGCAGATGAGATATGGACTGGATTCTCATGACGGACAGGAGAAAACGCAAAAAGAGGTTGCAGACATTTTAGGCATATCACAATCCTATATTTCCCGTTTGGAAAAGAAAATTATGCAAAGGTTAAAAAGAGAAATGGTTCGATTTGAAATCTAATTCCGGAAGTGGTAGAATAAAAGAAAAAGGGGCGAGGATATATGAAACTTACATTTATCGGTGCAGCTCACGAGGTGACAGGCAGCTGTCATTTATTAGAAGCTAACGGGAAGAACATTTTGGTAGACTGTGGAATGGAACAGGGGCCGGATTTGTATGAGAATCAGGAGGTTCCGGTTTCCGCAGGAGATATTGATTATATTCTATTAACGCATGCTCATATCGACCATTCCGGATTGATTCCGCTGATGTGCAAGCATGGGTTTAAAGGGGAAATTGTGACCACCTTTGCGACAGCTGATTTGTGCAATATTATGTTGCGAGACAGTGCACACATTCAGGAGTTTGAAGCAGAGTGGAGGAATCGAAAGGCGAGACGTTCCGGAGCGCCTTTGTATGAGCCTTTGTATACCACACAAGATGCGATGGATGCCATTGGGCTTTTGTCACCGTGCGATTATGGTCAGAAGATACAACTGTGTAAAGGAGTTGAGGTTCGCTTTAACGACGTAGGACATTTGCTTGGCTCTGCCAGTATAGAGGTGTGGATTACCGAAGAAGGTGTCTCTAAGAAAATTGTTTTTTCGGGAGATGTAGGAAATATAGACCAACCGATTTTAAATGACCCGTCTGTGGTGAAAGAAGCGGATTATATCGTCATTGAATCCACCTATGGTAATCGTGTACATAGTGAGGAAAAACCGGATTATCTGGGTGAATTTACGCGCATATTAAAGGAAACATTTTTAAAAGGCGGAAATGTAGTAATTCCTTCTTTCGCAGTGGGAAGAACACAGGAAATCTTATATTTTATTCGTGAAATTAAGGAGCAGAATCTGTTACCGGAGTTTCCGAATTTCGAAGTATATGTAGATAGCCCTCTGGCAATTGAAGCAACCAATGTGTTTACGAAAAATGGTCGAGCATGTTATGATGCGGAAGCCTTACGGTTGATTGAGAAGGGTGTAAATCCGTTGGTATTTCCAGGATTAAAGCTGTCCGTGACCAGTGACGATTCTAAACTCATTAATTTTGATAACAATCCGAAAGTCATTATCTCTGCTTCCGGTATGTGTGAAGCAGGGCGTATTCGTCATCATTTAAAGCATAATTTATGGAGGCAGGAGTGTACGGTACTGTTTGTTGGATATCAGGCAATGGGTACGCTTGGAAGGAAATTAATTGACGGAGCATCAGCAGTGAAGCTCTTTGGTGAGAACATTGAAGTTGCAGCTAAAATTGAGTCTCTAAAGGGTGTTAGCGGTCATGCAGATATGAATGGACTACTCAAGTGGCTAAAAGGATTTGAGTCAGATGTACAGCATGTGTTTGTCGTTCATGGGGAGGATGCTGTTACAGAAGAATTTGCCCAGACTATTACAGATACCTTCGGCTATAAAGCATTTGCACCGTATTCGGGCGGATGCGTGGATTTGGCAAGCAACGAAATTATCTCAGCAGGCCAACGCATTGCGAAGAAGAAAGTAGAGAAACCAACACAGGTTCGCTCACAGAATGCATTTAACCGTCTCGTGCTCGCGTGCAAACGTCTCATGACGGTAGTGATGAAGTGCGAAGGTATGGCGAATAAAGATTTGGCCAAGTTTGAAGGGCAGATTCAGAATCTTGTGGATAAATGGGATATGAAGGATTGATGCTTTGCATCAATTCTTCAAATAATTCCTCATAGTTTTAAGTGCATGCTTCTCCAGACGGCTTACTTGAGCTTGGGAAATATCAATTTCTTCAGCTACCTCCATTTGGGTTTTGCCTTCATAAAAACGGAGTTTGATAATGTAACGCTCGCGTTCATTTAAACATTTCATTGCTGCCTGCAAGGCTAATTCTTCAATCCAGTTTTCTTCCCGATTCTTTTTATCACTAATTTGATCCATTACATATAACGCATCTTCGCCATCGTTATAAACGGGCTCCTGCAAGCTCATGGGTGTCTGAATGGCATCCATTGCAAATACAATATCTTCTTTTGGAATTCCGATTTCATCCGCAATTTCCTGTACAGTTGGCTCTTTTAAATTTTTCTTTAAATAATTTTCCTTTGCATAAATTGCTTTGTAAGCTATATCTCTTAATGAACGACTTACCCGAATGGAGCTGTTGTCGCGCATATATCTGCGAATTTCACCAATAATCATCGGAACCGCATAGGTTGAAAATTTCACATCTAATTCCGTATTAAAGTTATTAATTGCCTTAATTAATCCAACACAGCCTATTTGAAACAGGTCATCCACATTTTCATTACTGTTTGCAAAACGCTTGATAACGCTAAGGACAAGTCTTAAATTCCCTTTAATATATTCTTCTTTAGCTTCCTGGTCCCCCTGCTTGATTCTTGCAAAAAGTTCCTTCTTCTCATCTTCCTTTAACAACGGAAGCTTTGACGTATCCACACCACAGATTTCCACTTTATTAAGAGCCATCTTGTTATCCTCCTACTATATTTCGTAATAGTAAAATGATGCACAGGATAGCTCGAAACTATTCTATTCTATATGAAAATAAAAAAACTTTTAGCCCTTGACAAACAAGTATTGAAATTTGAATATGTTCATACTATGATAAAGGTATAAACTTGAATAGGAGGGACAACATGTACAAAGCATGCATTTTTGACCTGGATGGTACATTGACAGACACAGTAGAGTCGTTGACCTATTCTGTAAATGCCACGTTAAGTGAACTGGGCATGTCTCAGATTACGGAGGAGCAATGTAAAGCCTTTGTAGGAAGCGGAGCGCGTAAATTAATTGAGCGTTCATTAAAGGCAGCGGGAGATCCCGAACTGCTTCATGTGGAGAAAGCAATGGAGGTATATGGCAGGATTTTTAAAGAAAATTGCACCTATCACGTTGCGCCATATGAAGGAATTGTAGAGATGTTGGATACACTGAAGACTTTAGGGATTCGTTTAGCAGTTTTGTCCAATAAACCACATTTGCAGACGAAGGATGTTGTTACAACATTCTTTGGGACAGATACATTTACGTGTGTGCAAGGACAGCAGGAGAGCATCCCGAGGAAACCGGACCCGACAGCAGTATTTATGATTGCAAAGGAACTGAATGTGGCGACTGAAGAGTGTCTTTATATAGGAGACTCGGATGTGGACATGCAGACAGGGAATGGGGCAGGTGTAACTACGATTGGTGTAACCTGGGGCTTTCGCTCGAAGGAAGTTTTGAAGGAAAACGGTGCAGTATATATTGTAGACAAGGCTGAAGAAATAATTTCAATTGTAAAAGGAGAAAAATAACATGTACGAATATGATGAAGAATGCTTGAAGATTTTTTTGAAGAAACAATTACAATTATTTGATGAACCGGTTGCTGAAACAATGGAAGAAGCAGAAGCGTTTCTAGAGGACTGTATGGCAGTTGTTGTAGATTCGCTGAGAGAAGTGAGAGATTATTTTGAGGAAAATGGCACAGATATTTCTGATATGGCAAATGATGACTTAGAAGAGGCATCTGAAGTATTTGCCTTGCCAAGCGGGAGATACCTCATTGTAGAAGGATAAAGAAATGAAAGGAATAAAGCTTCTGGCTCAAAGAAATGAGCCGGAAGCTTTTTTTACTCTGTTTTCCCTTTTTCAATGGCTTCCTCAATTGCGTTTAATATCACCTGTGAGGTATATGGACTGTCCTTACTGTACGCAATGTCCTCTAAGGATTGGGTTTCGTAAATTTGCTCAGCAATGTATTCAATGGTTGGCTGTGCCAGAGGATACATGGTAGCAACAGATTCGTCTAAATTGGTGAAACGAATGGCGTTAATGTGTGAACTGTCAAGGGAAACTTCTACTTCTAAAGTTGTATTATTCAGTGTAATAGTGGAAGTATAGATTCCAGGGACATAGCGTTGTTCATGTTTTTTGGAATCTTTTTGTTTTGGAAAAAACATAAATGCTAATAATATAATTAATAAAATGCCAAGTAAGGCAAACACCGCAGTGTAAATAATCTCTTTCATGTGCAAGACCACAATTCTTGTCTTAGAACTCATAAGTGCCTCCTAAATGGATAAAATTTCTTTTTTTATATTGTATGTAGCGAGAAGGAAAATTATTCATTGGTTTTACGTGACAAACGAAAGACATTCTTGTAAAATAAAAAAGACAAAAGCGAAAAGGGGTGTAAATATGTTTATTATAGTAGGACTTGGCAATCCAACAAATGAGTACGCAGGTACGCGCCATAATGTAGGATTTGATGTAATAGACCAAATAGCGGACAAATATAATATATCGGTTACAGAGCGCAAACATCGTGCTTTTTGCGGGAAAGGTGTCATTGGAGGGCAAAAGGTCATCCTGGTAAAACCACAGACCTATATGAACTTAAGTGGTGAAAGTGTGCGTTCAGTCTTAGATTTTTACAAGGTAGATGTTGAAACAGAGCTTCTGGTTATTTTTGATGATGTTAGTCTGGATGTAGGACAACTCCGTATTCGTAAAAGAGGAAGTGCGGGAGGCCATAACGGAATTAAGAATATCATTCAACATTTAGGGACAAATGTGTTCCATCGAATCAAGGTGGGAATTGGAGAGAAACCAAAGGATTTTGACCTTGTCGATTATGTGCTCGGACATTTTTCTAAAGGGGAAAAAGAGCAGATGGAGGAAGGATATAAAAAGGCTGTAAATGCTGTGGAATTGATGCTGCAGGGCGAGGTTGATGCGGCTATGAACGAATTTAACAAAAAAGTTGTGAAGGAGTAAATATGAAGGCTTTCATAGCACCACTCATGGAACTGGCGGAATTTGAGACAGTTCAGAAGAAATGCAAAAAAGAGAAGGGAATTTTGCAGTTTGCAGGCTGTGTAAATTCTCAAAAGACACATATGATGTATGCACTGGGCGATGGTTTTGATTTCAAAATCATCGCTACTTCTAGTGAGATGAAAGCGAAACAAATATATGAAGAATATCGTTTTTTAGATAACAATGTCTATCTCTATCCGGCTAAGGATTTGCTTTTTTATCAGGCAGATTTGCGTGGAAAGTATTTGATGAAGCAACGGATGGAAGTGTTTCAGGCAATGATGGAGCAAGGTAATGCCACAGTGGTAACCAGTTTTGATGGGTTTATGGATGCACTGTTACCATTTGGTGTGATGAAAGAGAGAATCCGTGTTTTTAAACTTGGTGAAACGGTTGATTTTGAACAGTTGAAACGAGATATGGTATCTTTGGGATACGATAGAGAAGAAGAAATTTCCGGACCGGGGCAGTTTGCTGTGCGTGGTGGTATACTGGATATTTATCCACTGACAGAAGAGGTCCCAATTCGAATTGAATTATGGGGAGATGAGATTGACTCCATCCGAACCTTTGATGTGGAAAGCCAGCGTTCGATTGAGAATCTGGAGCAGATTACTATATATCCTGCCAGTGATTTCCCAGAGGAAGAGGCCAAACGGGTTTCTTTTTTGGACTATTTTGATTTGGATAAGACAATTTTGTTTTTGGATGAACCGGTTCGTCTGATAGAAACAGGTGAAGGGGTTGCTGCAGAATTTGTGCAGGCCCAAGCCAATCGTATGGAGAGCGGATATGAAGTTTCGGACGAAGAAATGAAGTTATTTACAGCCAAAGAAGTGGCAGATAAGATGAACCGTTTCCATTGCGTTGCATTTTCTGCATTAGAAATGAAATGTAAGGAATTAAAGGCACAAGAAGTTTTTCATTTGCAGAGTAAGAGCGTGAATCCATACAACAATAGTTTTGAACTTTTAACCAGAGACTTAAAACGTTTGAAACGGACGGGATACCGGGTTGTGCTTTTATCGGGCTCCAGAACGAGAGCAAAACGTCTTGCAGAGGATTTGCGAGATTATAATTTGAGCAGCTTTTATAGTGAGGATTTTGAGCGCCAGGTTGGTGAGGGTGAAATTCTGGTTACGTATGGACACGTGACAGAAGGATATGAATATCCGATGCTAAAGTTCATGGTGATTTCGGAAACAGACATTTTCGGAAAGGCAAAGAAAAAAAAGAAACGCAAGACCTATGAAGGTCAGAAAATCCTTAATTTCGCGGAGCTCAAAGCCGGTGATTACGTGGTGCATGAAAATCATGGACTTGGAATTTATCAGGGCATTGAGAAAATAGAAATCGATAAAGTGGCCAAGGATTACATGAAGATTTCTTACGCCGGAGGAGGCAATCTTTATATTCCTGCCACTCAATTGGATTTGATTCAAAAATATGCAAGTGCGGACGCGAAGAAGCCGAAACTGAATCGTTTGGGCGGTCAAGAGTGGCATAAGACGAAGACTCGCGTGAGAGGGGCAATCAAGGAGATTGCTAAGGATTTAGTAGAATTATATGCAGCAAGACAGCAAAAAGCAGGCTTTGTATATGGCGAGGATACGGTTTGGCAAAGGGAATTCGAGGAGATGTTTCCTTTTGAAGAGACGGATGACCAGTTGCTTGCCATTGAAGCAGTTAAGCGCGATATGGAAAGCACCAAGATTATGGACCGTCTGATTTGTGGTGATGTCGGTTATGGCAAAACGGAGATTGCCATTCGAGCTGCTTTTAAGGCTGTGCAGGAGAATAAACAGGTAGTTTATCTAGTGCCTACAACGGTGCTTGCACAGCAACATTATAATACCTTCGTGCAACGTATGAAGGAGTTTCCGGTGCGCGTAGATTTGATGTGCAGATTTCGCTCCAGTGCGCAACAGAAGAAAACAATAGAAGATACGAAACGCGGTCTTGTCGACATTATTATAGGAACCCATCGTGTGCTCAGTGATGATATTGAGTATAAGGATTTGGGACTTTTGATTATCGATGAAGAGCAACGATTTGGTGTTCAGCATAAAGAAAAAATCAAAAAGCTGAAAGAAAATGTGGATGTGCTGACATTGACGGCAACACCGATTCCAAGAACCCTTCATATGAGTTTGATAGGAATTCGCGATATGAGTGTTCTGGAAGAGGCGCCAAATGACCGTATGCCGATTCAGACCTATGTCATGGAATATAATGATGAAATGGTGCGTGAGGCCATCCAGAGAGAATTGTCCCGTCAAGGGCAAGTGTACTATGTATATAACAAAGTCAAGGATATTGACGAAATAGCAGCCAAAATTCAAAAGTTGGTTCCGGAAGCAACAGTGGCATATGCCCATGGGCAAATGAGAGAACACAAATTGGAAAATATCATGCTGGATTTCATCAACGGAGAAATTGATGTGCTTGTTTCCACTACGATTATTGAAACAGGTCTGGATATTTCGAATGCAAACACCATGATTATTCATGATGCGGACCAATTGGGATTGTCACAGATGTATCAGCTTCGAGGACGTGTAGGACGTTCAAACCGTATGGCATATGCATTCTTGATGTACCGACGCGACAAATTGCTGCGTGAAGTGGCAGAAAAAAGGCTTGCCGCCATACGTGAATTTACAGATTTGGGTTCCGGATTTAAGATTGCCATGCGGGATTTGGAAATCCGTGGTGCCGGGAATCTCTTAGGGGCTGAACAGCATGGGCATATGGAAGCAGTGGGTTATGATTTGTACTGCAAGATGCTGAATGAAGCGGTGAAGCATTTGAAGGGTGAACTGGAAGAGGAACCTTATACAACTACAGTGGATTTGAATGTAGATGCATTTATTCCTGCATCTTATATTCCAAATGAATATCAAAAGTTAGATATCTATAAACGTATTGCGTCCATTGAAAATGAAGAGGAAATGGATGACATGCTAGAGGAGTTAATAGACCGTTTTGGGGATGTTCCAAAGAAGGTACAACAGCTCCTTCATATCGCACTACTGAAAGCTTTGGCTCATCAGGCATATGTTGTCAGTGTGGAGCAAAAGGGTGATGTCATTAAATTTATTATGTATGAGAAGGCAAAGGTGAAGGTTGAGAAAATTGCCCCTATGATTGAAGCGTATAAGGGGAATTTAAAGTTTACTGTGGATACAAACCCGTATTTTACCTATAAAAAACTCTCTAAAAATAAAAAAGAAAAGGACGAGGATGTTTTAGAGCTTGTGAAAAATGTGTTAAATAGCATAAAAACGTTGCTTGATTAGGAAAAAAGAGTTATAATATTGTCTTAGAAGCACGAAGGAGGATTTATTCATGAAATCATTAAAAAAGATAATAGCACTCGTTGCAGTTGCAGCGCTTTCTATATCATCATTGGCAGGTTGCCAAAAACAAAAACCAATCGATAACAAAGAAATCGTTATGACAGTTGGTGACAAGAAGGTTGAACTTGGTATGGCAAACTTTTTTGTAAGATACCAACAATCTATGATGGAACAACAAATGGAGATGTACCAGTCATACGGATATGTTATGGAATGGGACATGGAAGTAGAAGAAGGTAAGACATACGAAGAAAGCATGAAAGAAGATACTTTGAAATCACTTCAGCAATTATACGTTCTGGATGCCCATGCAGCAGATTACAAAGTAGCTCTTACAGATGCTGAGACAGCTAAGATTGAAGAAGCAGCAAAAGCATTTGCAAAGGCAAACAAAGATGAAGTAAAAGAAAAAGTATCTAGCGAATATGCGGCAGAATATTTAAGATTAGTGACAATTGCTGACAAAATGTACGATGCAGTTAAAGCATCTCATACACCGGAAGTAAAAGAAGGTGAAGCTGACCAAAAGATTATGTACTATGTAAAATATGATACAGTAAAACAGGATAGCAGTACAGGTCAAACAAGTGAATTGTCTGATGATGAAGTTAAGAAGCTGAAAAAAGATGCAAAGGCTTTATTGGACGGTGCAAAGGCTAATGGTAATTTAGAAAGCTACGCAAAAGAGCAGGAATTAACTGCAACAAAAGCTGCATTCAGTGTTGACAGATCTGAATTGGATGAAAAATTAGTGAAAGCAGCAGACAAATTGGAACTTAACGGATTTACAGAAGTAATTGAAGGTGAATCTGCAATCTATGTAGCTCAGGTTACAAGTCTTTTAGACAAAGACGCAACAGAAGCAGAAAAGAAGGAAATCATCGAAGAACGCAAAGATGAATTCTACAAAGAAACTGTTGAAAAATGGGTAGAAGATACAAAAATCAAAGTGAACGATAAGGTTTGGGATAAGGTTAGCTTAGAAGGTTTAAAAATTTCTGCAGTAGAACCAGAAGAAGACGACAAGTCTGCGGATAGTACGACAGAAGATAAAGCTGAGGGTACTACAGAAGATAAAGCAGAAGATAAAGCTGAATAATACTCAAAAAAAGAGGAGGTACGGATTTTCCGTATCTCCTTTATTTTATCGATTGATTCCTGATTGAATCTCATCAGCCCATTGTTGCAGGCTGTATGTCTGTCCATCAAACAGTTTGAGTATTGCACCGGTTGGTGCCACATCACTTGCAAATGCGTTTGCTTCGTCAGTGTCTACATGCATTGCAAGCTTAAAGGATGGACTGACACGAACAACCACATCTGCGAAAATCAGTCCACGTTCGTAACTTTCCGTGATAACAAAAACCTCATCATTATCTCGTACGCGTGCACGACTTGCTTCCAGCGGAGTCATATGTATATGGCGCTTTGCAACGATTACCCCTTTTTCAAGTTCAATCGTTCCTTTCGGTCCGATTAATGAACATCCCGGAGTTCCATCAGTGTGACCGGATTGACGAATCACACCAGGTACACCGATTTTTCTCGTATCTGTCATAGATAATTCAATCTGTGTTTCCTTACGATAAGGACCTAATATAGCAACATTTTCAAATTTGCCTCGTGGTCCAACGATTGTAACACGTTCTTTACATAAATATTGCCCTGGCTGACTTAATTCATGTACATAAGTCAACTCTGCATCTTCACCAAATAATTTCTTGAAGTCTTCTTCACTGACATGTAGGTGTCTTGCGGAAGTCTCAATTGGAATTTTCAGACTCATATTTTTACTCCTATTTTAATAATGCGTATATTTTAGCACAATGAAGTGAAAGTTGACAATATATTTTATTGTATTTTTGGGGTAAAGGTGTATAATTGATAAGTATAAATAAAATATACTTACCAGTGAAAGCGTATGTAGGCAGTAATTATGAATAAGAAATTTATAAAAACAACTGTCAAAATCGTAGTACCTATTATTTTGACAGTTTCCCTCTTATTAAATATTTTTACCTTTGTTATGCCGGTAGTTAAATACTACGGAAGCAGTATGTCTCCAATTTTGGAGGATGAGCAGATTTTAATTGTAAGTAAAATGTCTGAGATAAAGTCGGGGGATATTATCGCATTCTATTACAATAATAAGGTGCTGGTGCGGAGAGTAGTTGCTGTCGGTAATGAACAGATTACAGTGGATGTTTTTGGAACGGTATCGGTAAATGGAAATGAATTGGAAGAGCCTTATATCCAAAATAAGACACTTGGGCAATGTAATATTGATTTTCCATATACGGTTCCATCAAATACATATTTCGTCCTTGGTGATAATCGGGAGGTTTCCATGGACAGTCGATTGAAAGAAATCGGAACGGTAGCAGACGACCGAGTGATAGGAAAGATTGTATTTTCCATCAAACCATTTGGTCTGATAAAATAAAAAATGACGAGAAGTGTGATGACATATGTATTTTATGAAAAATGCTAAATGGAATAAAGGTTTGTGCATCACCGGTGTATTCATTCTTTGTGTGATAGTTTCTATTCTTATGTTTGGGCTTAATACTATGCAGGCTGTTGCATTGGAACAGGAATTACGATGTGACATAGAGGAGCATGTTCATACAGATAACTGTTATGAAGGTGACTTTCTTGTTTGTCCAAAGCGGGCACATTTACACGATGGTAACTGTTATCTGGTCTTATTAAATGATAATGATATCAACAGTGTTCTGAGTTTGATAGACGAAAATGAGGAGAACTCATTGGAATATGCCATTGATGATGTAGTCACTACAGCACTTGTCTACAACGATGATTTAAATTCTTCAGATAGCAAAGAATTGTCACAAACGGATGTTGTAGCATTGAATGAGACGATTGCAAATGATGACACGATACCAAATCTGACGTTAAATGAAAATTTGAATACGGTTAGTACGCTGGCGTTGGAGGACACAGAAACGGGAAGTGGCGTAGCACTTCTGAGCGTGGGTGACACACCGAGTACATCCAATTATGATGCGAATTTCTATATCTATCTGGATGGGAAGTGGACATGTATTGGTACGCTTCCGTTTGAGACCGTGCGAAACGGCAGTAGATATAACAGTACTATCGCAACCAGTGAGGTATTAGAACTTGTCAATACGACATTAGGTACGGAGTTTGCATATAATTCCTTTGACATTTCGGTGTCTTCATCACTGAATGGTACTTATTCTACAAGTAATATTAGCGTAGGTTCAGTGACAACGACTATCGCTTATCGGCAACAAAGTACTGCTGCCCGTACGGCCAAGTATGTAAGACTAATTCCTAATAATGGTTCTGCAAATAGTACGGCATTTGCCTTTTATACGGTGAAATATGTATACCCGGATGGAAATACGACAACACGCTATGTGCGTTCCGGAACAGCCGTGACACTGCCGGATGGTAATTACCAGTGGAGTACTGGCGGGGAAAGTTATGCAGCAGGTGAAGTTGTTACCATTACAAATACGACCACATTTACTGCATCCATATTAGGACCGGTCACATTTATTAATATTAATTACGACATTGATTTTCCAACAGTAAGTGGGGTAACTGTTAGTACCAAGCCGACGCTTGCGGGATTGTCAACGGGAACGGTAACTGATGGCTATACAGAAGGCAGCTCCGCTACTCTGAGAAATGTATCACAGCAGTCAGTGGAAGGTAAGGTGAATAATAACTCAACAGGCTTGTCCCGGGTAATTCAATTCAAGGGATGGCGTGTAGGGAACACAGACACGGTGATACAAGCAAATACAACGCTTGTCTGGGAGGAACTTTTGCAGTATGCAAGCGGTGCGAGTGTAAATCTGACTGCCGTTTGGGAATATGCTGCAGTTCAAACAGCAACCTTCTTTATTCGTTTTGACTCGGTGGCTGTTGATACAAACGGTAATATTACCGGTCAAGACCAAAATAAGTATACAAAAGAATTGTTCTCAGCATACGTAGGCGGAATTGATACGTCTTTGAGTGTAACTCAGTTACAGAATCGTTATCATATTGCAGACACAACAGCCGATAATTCCTATGGGGCAGACCAGAAAATCCGTGCATTATATGGGGAGCAAACGGACGGTGTGTGGCTTAGCGCATTTCCGGCAGATGAACAAATATTTGCAGACCTTGTGCAATACGCGGAGACCGGTTATCTGTCAGTAGGCGGTGTGGCAGTAAAAGCGGAGGATTTGAACAACCGTGAGTATGCGATTCGCTGGTATGTATTTAAATGTCAGGATGACGCATGGCATATTGACGGCAAGCTGGTAAAAAAAGAAGGCCTTATCCATGTGTATAAAACATTTGCCGGGAACAAGGCACTTATTACAGAGGCAAAGGAAGATTTTTATATAGATGCATATAATCAGGCAGACGATACACATGCCAGATTGGATTTGACCAATTTTACTAGCTATGATTCTGTGGCAGATAAGTATATGTGGGAGATTACCAATGTAGATTATGGGGAAAGATGGGATATCACCGAGCATCCTCATCAGTTTGAAGATTCCAGTGTTGAATTTCATGTATATTCAGAATATACGGTTATGGATGCACATGGCGACCAATCAATATCTGGTGCAGGTACATCCCTCACGGTCAGTGGTATGACCTATGCATTGGACGAAGGAATAGATGAAGTGCTTCGTGCAGAGTTTACGAATATTTATAATAAAAGTGATTCTATTATCATAAAGAAGCAGGATGCTATTACAGGAGTATCCATTGGTGGAGCAAAGTTCCAGATGTTACAAAACGGACAAGCCTTGAAGTTTCATTACAATAGCGAAACAGACAGCTATGAATACAATCCGTCAAATGGAACAGAGACGGTGCTTGAAGGTTCTGCAACAGGATATTTCGAAATCTTCATTGAAGATTTCAGTTATGACTTAGGACCTATCACCGTCCGGGAGGTGACGCCGCCGGACGGCTATTCCCCAATCCAAGATGTGGAGATTGGCTATGTTGGGGAAAACAAAAAAGTTGGCATTTTAAGTGGTAACAGTGAGCTTATCTATTATGTAAATGGAATACTTGTAATTGGAAACAGTACGGAAACATCAACAGTTACGGCAAAGAAAACATGGGATTCACCGGAGAGTGAGTGGCAGGATGTTAAGGTACAGCTTTTAGCAAATGGAAAATTGGTGACAACGCTGATTGCGGGAGTGGAACCACAAGTGATTTTGAATGAGGAAAATAATTGGCAACATACATGGAAGAACCTTCCTGTGTATGTAAATGGTTCTAAAATAGAATGGTCAATTCGGGAAACTCAAATTGGCCTGGAGGCTTGCAAATCAGACGGAAGTTTTGTAAACTGGTTAGTATCATACGAATTACCAATTTATTCCACGGATGAAAATGGAAATGAGCATGTTGTTCTAACAGTGAATAATACCACCAAGCGTGTTATGCTAAGGCTCACGAAGACAAATCTCAATAAGAGCATGCAGTTGCCAAATGCCACATTTTTACTGGAAGCTGTAGATGCAGATGGTAATGTACTATCATCAGAAGTAGTGAAGACTGCTACGACAGGGGAGGCAGGAACACTTATCTTCGATAATATGAAATGCGGTGTAAGGTATCGCTTGACAGAAACCGTTGCACCGGAGGGCTATCTCAAACTGGAAGAATATATTTATTTTACAATCAATGAAGATGGCTCGGTAACTGTGGAAGACAGTTATTATGCAGAAGCGGGAACAACCGCTTATAATATCATTGTCCGCAATGTGGAAGGAATCGAACTTCCGGAATCGGGCGGAACAGGAACAGGTATGTTATATACCATGGCGATGTTGCTCATTGGGGCAGCTGGTATTTACATAAACCATCTCCGTAAAAGGAGGTGTTATAATTAAAACTCGCTTTCAAAGTTCAAAAAAAATTAGATGTAAGGGAGGAAAAACAATGAAAGCAATCAAGAAATTTTTCGCAACATTTATATGCCTCTGTCTGATTTTAGGCTGTGTTTCTATGATGGCCTTTGCAGAGGGGACAACACCTACCGGTAGTATTACTATTCAAAATCCATCGCATTCTGATGCGACAGTTGGTGGCAAAACCTTTAATGTATACAAGGTGTTTAATGCAACTACCTCAGGAAGCAGCACATCATATAGCTGGTACAAGGATGCAAATGACAATATTCCGTTTTATGATTTCTTCTATGGCGCTAATGGTGTAGTAGAAAAGAACAAAACAAATGGAAATGTTCAGGCAGCTGTAGATTATGTAAGCAATATCCAAAAAAATGATGGCAATCTTGCTTTGTCTCAGTTTGCAGAATCTCTGCATACATACATTACAGAAGCAAACAAGACTACTACAACGATTCCAACTGTTGTAGACCCTATCACAGTTGAAGCAGATGAAACCTCGGTTAAAATAGATAATCTTACATACGGCTATTATCTTGTGTACGATAATACAAATTTATCTGGCAATGCAAGTGCAGTTCGTTCCGCTGTTATGCTTACAACCGTTAATAAGGATGCTGTAGTAACACTTAAGGCTAACAGACCTGAAATTGAGAAGACTGTTCTTGAAAATGACGGTGCTACTTATGGTAAGGGTACATCTGCAATGATTGGCGATGATGTCACTTTCAAAATCGAGACATATGTACCAAGCCATACGCTTTACACAACCTATCATTACTATATTAACGATACTCTTCCTGTAGGTCTTACACTTGTGGATAATTCCATTAAGGTGGAGCACACTACTAATGCAAACGGTACAGAAAGCACCGTAACTTTGACGCCGGGTACAGACTATACCCTTGCCACCCCTGGTGACAGCGATGCAAGTTTCAAAGTGGACTTTACTGCTTCCATGAACATAGAGGATAAGTTTGCGATTGGCGATAAGTTAACCATTACCTACACTGCACATGTTACTGATGAAATTTCTGCACAAAAAGCAAATGTGAATACTGCGACACTTAGTTACAGCAATGACCCAACCAGCGAAACTTCTGTCGGCAGCACTTCATCTAGTGCAAATGTGTATTCTTATCAATTTGTGTTTACAAAATTTGCAGAAGATACAAATAAAGTGTTCTTGAATAAGCGTTTAATTGGCGCTGAATTCCAATTATATAAGGTTGTGGGTGATACAAAAACACTCATTAACTTCACCATGGAAGATGCAACTAATGCGGCAGGCGTTCAGTTTAAAAAATATATCGTTGCAGAAGAAGCTTCCAATACAACCACTGACACACTGAAGGTACACGAAACAGGGGATGAAACTATCACTCTGGACCATCTCAACTACGGTGGTCATCGTGGAGATGTCTTTATTTTTGGTTTATCAGAAGGAACTTATGAACTTGTGGAAACCAAAGCACCTGACGGATACATTCTGCCGGACGCTCCATTTACAATCACCATTACAGATGCAATTGGTGTACTCGGCTCGGTAGGAACATTGTCTGTTTCGAGCACGCATACTGGTTCCGGAAGTATTGTAAATACTAATGGTATGGGTGAACAGATTCTAACCGTTTGGGCAGACATTACCAACGCACCAGGTTCAGCACTTCCTGAAACCGGTGGTATGGGTACAACCTTGTTTACTGCAATCGGAATTATCTTAATGGCAGGTGCTGTTGCTTTTTTTACTACAAGAAAAAGAAATAGTTTTGCATAGGCTGTCTCTTTTTCTGAAAATAGGAGAATAATGAAAGGGGAAAGACTGATGAAAAAACATTTATCAACAATTATTGTAGGTATTATATTTCTTTGCGGTCTTTCCCTATTTCTATATCCCACTATCAGTAATCTTTATAATGAATATTTGAATAAAAAGCTGATAGGGGATTATCAGGCTGCTTCATCGGATATTAAGCCGGAAGAGTATAAAAAAGCAAAGGAAGAAGCTGTTTTATACAATGAGAATAAAGACAATCTGGAAAAATTAAAGGAACTTGGTCTGAAATATGAAGAGATACTGAATATTACTGGAAGTGGTATTATGGGATATGTTGAGATCCCTAAGATTAGTGTATCATTAGTTATCTATCATACAATTGACGAGGATGTGCTACAAAATGGGATAGGACATGTAGAAGGGACGGCGCTTCCTGTTGGTGGTGCAAGTACCCATTGTGTGCTTGCAGGGCATACAGGGCTTCCATCTGCTAAATTACTTACTAATATTGACCATTTAGAGGTAGGCGACACTTTTTTTGTTCATGTGTTAGACGAGGCTCTTACATATCAGGTTGATGATGTTTCAATTGTTGAACCGCATGAGGTATCTAAATTGAATGTGGTTAGTGGCAAGGATTATGTGACACTTGTAACCTGTACTCCATATGGAGTAAACTCGCATCGGCTCCTAGTTCGAGGAATAAGAGTCGACAAAAACGATGTGAATGCATCAGATGATAAACTTGTTCAGAACGATGCATTCTATATAGAGATGAAATATTTAATTACGTTTTCATTAATCGGAATTGGCATTCTGTTTGTTGTGGGGCGTAAGATATATAAAATGAAAAAGAAGAGAGAAATGAAAGGTGGCGAAAAGTAAATGTCATTCAAAAAGAGATTTTTGTGGCTTTGCTTGGCGTGCATTCTGATTTTAGGATGTCCCATTTCCTGTATGGCGGTATCTTCGGATTGTAAATTAACGGTAAAACTTATTGATAAGGAAAAAAAACCAGTGGATGGACTGGATGTAACCATTTGCAAAGTGGCAGATATTATTGGTGCAGATTATGTGCCGGCGGAGGAATTTGCGGATTCGGGAATTTCCATTGCCGGAATTGTTAATAATCCGTCTGCTGAAGCGGCTAATACTGTTTACCAATATGTGATAGACAATCAACTGCCGGCTCAATCAATGAGTTCTGTAGGTGGTGAAGTAATATTTTCTTCACTTTCCAAGGCAATCTGGTTGGTGTTCTGTGAAGAAGGCCAAAGTCATAGTTTTAATCCATGTCTTGTGTTCCTGCCACAGACAACTGGTGGAGAAATAAAGCATGAAGTGGTTTCAGAACCTAAATTAGAAGACAACCCGCAGAATCAAAGGAATATTTATGTTGTAAAACAATGGAAGGATTCTGATAATGCCCGTGGATTCAGACCGGATAGTATTACGATTCATCTGAAACGAGATGACAAAAAAGTTGCAAGCGCAAAGTTGGGTGATGAGAACGGATGGTCCTTCACATTTGTAAATTTGCAGAAGGACGGAGAGTATTCCGTAGAAGAGGAAGCTGTAGAACATTATAAGGCAGAGTATAACGGTGATGCAGCGAACGGTTTTGTGATTACCAATACATATTATACAGGTGAAAAACTTCCGCAAACAGGTCAATTGTGGTGGCCGATTGCATTGATTGCACTAGCCGGTGTTTTATTTGTTATTTTGGGTATTATAGAACTGAGGGATGAGAGAGATGAGAAAGAATAAGCGCCTAAAGGGTCTTGGTTTTCTTGGTATAGGTATGCTGCTACTCTTGTTGGCAGGCGGATGGTATATTTCAAATGTTTTGGAAGATAAAAAAGCCGGAGCATATGTTGATACTGTGATTTCAAAGCTGGATGAAGTAGTATCCCAAGAGAATACTTCAAATATGGACGAACCTCCAACTATTGTTGTGGATGGCGAGTTCTACTGTGGTAGAATCGTGATAGAAAAATTAGGCGTAGAGTTGCCAGTCCTCGCAGAGTGGAACTATAAAAAACTAAAAAAAGCCCCATGTAGATACATGGGAGGTATCGATACTAACGATATGATTGTTGCCGCCCACAATTACAGAAGTCATTTTGGAGAAATTAAGTCATTACAAATAGGTGACATAATTGTTTTTCGGGATGCAACAGATGAGATATATCAATTTTCAGTGACAGAGATAGTGCTTTTAGATGGTAGTGCAGTTGAAGATATGACATCAGGAGAATGGGATTTCACTCTATTTACATGTACAAAAGGTGGAAAACAGAGAGTAACGGTGCGTTGTGAACGAGTAGATAAAGAATAGATGTCGATAAAAATGGAACAGGCATAAAAACCTGTTCCATTTGCTATGTATCGGTCAGTTTATGGAGCGATAGAATAAGCGCCATCAAGCAACATGCATTGTCCGGAATAATAGCATGAATCCGGTCCTGCAAGGAATGCGATAACCGGTGCGATATCATTTTCAGAATCGCCTAGGCGACGCATTGGCTGTTGCATTAAAATTGCATTGTATTTTTCTGGGAATTTCTTTGCCCATTCTTTAGCAGCAGGAGATTCTGCACCAGGAAGTACACAGTTTACACAGATACCGTATTGTCCCCATTCCTTTGCTGCAATCTTGGTAAGTCCGCGAATAGCCTCCTTGTTAGAGCCGTATGCGAGGTTACCTGCGTATCCGAACATACCGGTAGCAGATGCAAAGTTAATAATGCGTCCTTCACCTTGCTCCTTCATATATGGGAAGCATTCTTGCATAAAGTTGAGAGAACCAATAGTTCCTGTAGACCATGCAAGATACATTAAGTCATATGTAACTTCTTCCACAGGCATGGATTTCGCAACTGCCTGTGCATTGTTCACCACAACATCTACAGTGCCGTAAGTTTCCACTGTTTTTGCTACAACTTCTTTTACGCGAGCACGGTCAGCAGAGTCGCAAGTCATGGCAAATGCATCTCCTCCAATAGCTTTGATTTCCGCTACAGTTTCTTCGATTGGTTCAGGTCTTCTTCCTGTACACACAACCTTGACACCTCTTTTAGCAAGACAGAGTGCAATACCTTTTCCAATTCCTTGACCTGCACCTGTCACAATAGCAACTTTTTCATTTAATTGTTTCATAAATGGGATTCCTCCTTTAATAAATCTTATAGTTATAATTTATCATAAAGAGTAAAATGTCACAATGATTTTTGGTATATTATTTCTTCTTTTACAGATAATAGAGAGTATTGACAAAAGAAAAAGAATAGACTAAAATAAAGTTACACTTTAGATTAGTCGGGGGAATAACGATGAGTTATATTGAAAGAGCTATTACACCAATACTAAAAAAACGAGTGAATTCAAGTAAATGTGTACTGATTACAGGAGCAAGGCAGGTTGGGAAATCAACACTTGTAAAACATGAATTTCCAGAATATAATAGGGCAAATTTTGATGATAGATTAACAAGATTACAAGCAAAAGAGGAGCCAAAGCTTTTCTTTATGAATCATCCTTGTCCGTTGTTTATTGACGAGGTTCAAAAAGAGAATAGCATTTTAGAAGACATTAAGCAGATTGTCGATGAATCTGAGGAGAGAGGGATGTTTATTCTTTCGGGTTCTCAAAAACTTGAACTGATGAAAGGAATGAGCGAGTCTCTAGCCGGTAGAGTATCAATATCCGAATTGGCAGGTCTTTCAATGCGTGAAATTCATAATGTTAAGTTTAATCGACATTTTGTGCCAACGGACGAATATTTAAAGGAACGAGAAAAAGAAATAAAGAAATATGATAATTTGTGGGAGATTATCCATAAAGGCTCTTATCCTGAGTTGTATGATGTGGAAAGGGATTGGCAAGAATATTACTCTTCGTATGTTTCTACCTATTTGGAAAGAGATATTAATGAATTAATTTCTGCGGACAGTATTACATTTACAAAATTTCTAACATCTGTTGCAGCTAGAACAGGTGAGATGCTAAACTATGCAAATGTTGCAGGCGAAGTGGGTGTGAGTGAACCTACAATTAAGAGTTGGATTTCAATCTTGGAAAGAACGGGAATTGTATATTTGTTGCAGCCATATAGTGCTAGTGCTTTAAGCAGAGCAATAAAAACGCCTAAAATATATTTTAGAGATACAGGGCTTGCCTGTTATCTTACTAGATGGTTGACGGCTGATACATTGAAGCATTCTGCTGTTGCAGGAAATATGTTTGAGACATTTGTTGTGTCAGAGGTATTAAAGTCTTATACAAACGAGGGAAAAGATTATAAGTTTAATATTTTTTATTATAGAGGTAAAGATAAAAATACTTTTGGGGAAAACGAAATTGACTTGGTTATTGAGGAAGACGGCATACTGTATCCGATAGAAATTAAAATGTCGGGAAATCCTAAAGCTGAAATGGGAGCAACAAACCAAGTGTTAGATAAGGTGCAAGAAAAGGAAAGGGGAATGGGAGTGATTCTCTGCTTGATTGATAAAAAGACATATTTGCGTGAAAATTTAGTTGCTCTTCCAATAGAATATATATAAGAATATTAAAATTGATTGTTGGTATATTATTTCTCCTTTTACAGATAATACTCACAGAGTAAATTTTGTAAAAGGAGATTTTTATATATGAAAGCAACAGGTATAGTTAGGCGCATAGATGCTCGCGGTATAATAACACAAAAGTCGCTTAAAGCCTTATAAATACTGTGTTTTCGGGTTATTTTTAGAAATAATTTTTGGCAAAAACAGCATATTTTGACCTATACATAGCAAAAGCGAGGTGAATTCCACTCGCCGTTTGTGTGTTGCAAAGAGTTCGAATTTATTGTATAATTACAAAAAAGGGAATAAGTAGAATTCATGTTGTAAAAATATTCTTTTGGGGTGTAGTATATGGAACCGGAGTTATTGTCATTTTTAAAAAATGCTATAGAACTTATAGGCATAATTGGTTTTGGAACTATTCTCGCAGTTATACATATTATTATAAATTATTGCTCTAAATCCATATTCTCAAAAATGTTTGCTATAAACGTTTTAGGAGACGTGTCAGAAAAAAGAAATATTTCAAGATTGTTGAAGCACTATATACCTCATAGGTTTAGATGCGTTTATAATAGTGATAGCGCAGAATTGTCGTTCAAAAAATTTAAGCAAGCTTTGCAGAACAAGAAATATATTGTTATTGTTGGAAGTGCTGGCATAGGCAAGTCTGCCCTGATGACAAAACTGGCTTTTTTATATAAAAAACGATATTCCCAAAAGCCTAAAACGCTAGAAGATTTTTCAATCATCTATTATAAAATCAATCGTGGGATGACCATTGACAAAATTGTTGAGCACATTGCTAAAAAACTTGAAAGCAACAAGAATGCCACCATATTTATTGATGGATTTGATGAGCTGAATTGTTTAGAAGGAAGCACTTCATATAATCAGCTTAAATCTTTAATAGATGGATTAGAGCGTGAAGATGTTGACAACAATTGTGAAAAGCTTATTATTTCAACGCGCAAAGAGATTTTTACAGACGGAATTAATTCTATTGATGACATAGTTTTTGGGAATTCTTCTCCTGCGATTTTTGAGATACTTCCTTTTACTGAAAATCAAGCAAAAGACTATTTTAAAAGATTTTTTCACGGCACTCAAAAAAAGAAAAAATACAAAGTGCTAAAATCAGTATTAGAAAATAATTCCGATTCGGTTTTTCAGTATCCATTTATTTTGCAATTTGTTGACGATATTATAGAAACGCAAAATCCAACAGAAATTGAAATAATGGATCTATATACAGCCCTAAATACAATTGTAAAAAAAGGATTACAACGGGAATGTGGTATTTATAATAAATTTATAGGAGAAAAAAGTCAAAGAATAAACATAGAAAACTATGTTACATCTGGAACCTCTTTTCTAAATTATGCAGCCCGTTTTATGCTGGAAAGCGATAATATGTGCGACTATATTACAAGGGCAGAACTGGAGAGATACGAGAATAGTGCAGAAGGAAACGCGGTGTATCTCTCCAGCTTGTTGCGTGATAATAACATTTCAACTACACGACGATTGCTCAAATACAACGATACAAAAAAAGCATATGAATTTATCCACAGTATGCTGTATGAATATTTTATTGCACATGCTATTCTTTGTGGCGAATATACGCGCGAGGAGCGAAAAGCGTATATTGACAAGCTTAGTTCTTCAAGAACGCTAATCCCGGAGTTCTATTGTAAGGCGGTAGTAGAACTCTATCGTCCTTCGATTAATGTGGATGAAATGCCAAGTGTTAGCGAATGGGATATTAGAAAAATAGATTCCATACAGTATGTCCCACAAAATATTACTGTGGAAAGTGTTTTGCGGGTTTTCCCTTATGCTGAAACTATTTGTATAGATGGGAAAATTGTTTTGGATGATGAAGAGTTTGAGTATCTATTATATGCTCACACGCTTAAACTTTCCGATAGAAACACCATCGACCTTGCGTATTTAAAATGCTTTGAAACGAAAACTATATACTATCTCGAATTAGCAGATGATTCATTAATAAATATAAATGAAATTAACACTTGTGTTAATTTAAAAGAGTTGATAGTTTCTATTGACAGTTTAAAAACATTTGAACAACTAAACAAATTGCCAACTAGTTTACACATATACGTTTACAATATTTTAGACGAAATTGTCGATGTGGGAATAAAATTATATGAAACTGCAATAAACAAAGAAACCGAATGTCATAGATTCCATTTGTTGCATTTTCCTGATATTGACAACGATATTTTTGATAAACTAAGTACATATGCAAAATATGCTTTGATTTGTTTAGAAACGCAGACCTGTATGACCTTCTCAGCAAATGCTCTTAAGTGGGGGCAATCTAAAGTTGTTAAGCATACTTATTTTCGAGTTTATTCGTTTTTGGATGACTGTTTTCTTGATAATAATAATTTTTATCTATCATTAGATAATGTCGACGGAATACTATGGAAAAACTTTGATATGATAGAAAGATTAATTGTTACCACCCTTACCGACGCAACATATAGAGCTCCTGAAATAAGTGCGTATGAACCGATGCTACTTTTGTTTTATTATGGGTGCATGCTTTTCTTGAACAAAAAATACGATCAAGCTTTAAGTAAACTGTTGGAGTTCGTACAAATCATTGAAAATATACGATTACTTTTCTTGGAGATGGATAAAAACGGCGTAGAGTCCATCATAAAAGATAGTTCTAAGTTAAAAGCAATCACGATGGTTGGCAAGCTTGATACAGATTATTTTTTACATGGAAGGCACAAACTAACTTCGTATCCTAATGGGGATAAAGTAGTTAGAGAATATTCCCACCCAACATCTGAAGCGGAAGACTTAGAAATATTTGTTCGAGGCTTTTGCAGAGATTTGTTTGTAGAAATCTTAGTCACTTATTGGTCCGTGGCAAACTCTTACATAGCGGCGTGTTATTATTTTTTAGGCGATTATAACAACGAAGAACGTTACTATGCTCGTGGAGCAAAAAGGAAAATCAATGTATATGACGATGATTATCAAGTTGTTGATACACAAGAAGTATTAGTCTCTCCTATATCCTCTGAAATGCAAGCTTTTTTTGATGATATTCATCGTAAAAGTTTACAACAATTAACTTAATCTCCCAATTAAAAGAATTTCAATTTCGTTTAAATATAAGTCACAGTATAAATCTCCTAAAAATACAGATAATAACAACACAATTTGTAATTTAAGGAGAAATGTATATATGAAAGCTACTGGAATTGTTAGAAGAATTGATGCTCGTGTTATAATAACACCAAGAGCTATAAAGCCGCATAAACACTGGGATTTTCGCTGATTTTGTCCAAGAAATTTCGAGAAAACAAGCGGTTTTAGGCTTTTATTGTTATTAAAGCGAGGTGTTGAAATACATAGCAAAGAGCCGGATGGACAGGGATGTTCATCCGGTTTTATTATAAATAAAACATAAGATCATGGAGATAATATCCCTTAATCACATTGCGATTCCCTCAAAAAATCAAAACTTTTAAGGGGATATTTCAAATAAATTATTGACTATTCCCTTATAAATCGTTATAATGTAAGGGAAAGAAAGGGAGGATAAGGGAATGAGACCTTTTAATTACTCTGTCATTAAAAACCAAAAATGGGATTCTGAAATTTTAGGACTTATAGCTGCAATATATAAAGAAGCAGGAAAGCAAGAACTTTATCTCAAACAACGTCCGGAAGAATTGGAAAAGTTGGTTGAGATTGCAAAAGTTCAAAGTACCGAAGCATCTAATGCGATTGAGGGTATCGTCACTACCAACACCCGTATTAAGCAGTTGGTGGAAGAGAAAACGACCCCTAAGAACCGTGATGAGCAGGAAATTGCCGGTTACCGCGATGTTCTCTCTATTATTCATGAAAGTTTTGATGCGATATCGTTGTCCCGCAATTATATTCTTCAACTTCACAAAATCATGTACAGCCATATGAATAACCCTATGGCCGGTCAAACGAAAAATGTTCAGAATTATATCAGTGCCACCTATCCTGACGGAAGCACTGAAGTTTTATTCACGCCGCTTGCTCCGTTTGAAACACCGGAGGCATTAGATAAAATCTGCGATGAATATAACCGCGTTATCGGTAATATGGAATTAGAGCCGTTAATCGCAATTCCAATTTTTATTCACGACTTCTTATGCATTCATCCTTTTAACGACGGTAACGGAAGAATGAGCCGTTTGCTCACCACTTTGCTTCTATATCGAAGCGGATTTTATGTTGGTAAATATATTTCCTTAGAAGCAAAGATCGCTAAGAATAAGGACCTGTATTACGATGCACTTGGTCGTTCTCAGCATGGATGGCACGAAGGTACGGAGGATGCCGTTCCGTTTATTAAGTATTTACTTGGAACTGTTCTCGCAGCATACAAAGACTTTGGAGATAGATTTGCTATTGTCGAAGAGAAGCTCCCTGCCGTTGAGATGGTTCGCAAAGCCGCTATGAATAAGATAGGACGCTTTAATAAGCAAGATATACGTGAACTGTGCCCAACGCTTAGTCTCAGTTCTGTAGAAGGATCTCTTCGTAAAATGGTAGCCTCCGGCGAACTGAAACGTGAAGGTAAAGGTAAATCAACGTGTTATATTCGATTGAAATAATAACATTTGGTGATTTGGACTCATAGGCGAAAGGAGCATCATCAGATATGGATGAAAGAGAAATGATGTTTAAAGAAAAAATCGAAATCTTAAAAGCCAGCATATCAGATCCAGATATTCATCCTGAAGATCTAGACTTGTTCCCAGAAGATTTTTATCGGCTTACCAAAAGGCAATTGATGTATTTGTGGCATTATTTATCTGATAAGAAAATTGGAGAGTTATATGATATATCTCCACGCAATGTGAAGAAACGACGTCAAGCTTTTGAAATAGATCCGATCACTTCAATGTTTGATCGAAGGGATCGCAAATTATAAAATCAGTTGTAAAAGTTTTAATTGTATAAGAGGTCAAACAAAAATGAAAGAAGTTTTTGATATTAGAAATAGTAACGTTGCCTTAAAAACGCTCTGCAATCTTACTAGCGTTCCTAAAAATATATGGGAGCAGTTCGTCGGCACAGAAAGAGAATACCGATATACTGACGATCTTGTTGAATATGTTGTTGATACATATGGCGAAATGCCTCAAAACTATAGAGATTGGGAATTTGTTTATATTCACATAACAACTAGTGTGAACAAGTGTGCTTGTTTTCGTAAGTATGGGATTTTAGATTTACAAGAATCTTATTTGTGTGATGAGTCGGAATTAAGGATTTTTTTAGAACAGAACAACATTTATATAGACTTACATAAACGTAATTTAATATACAAAGGGAAAAGTTATGATATAACTTATGGAAAATGTCCGAGACAAGGAACATTAGAATATGAATGTTGGGCTGTTGGACGGAAATTTTATTATGACTTTACAATATGTGGCTTTTTATCAGTACGGAAGAGAAGCCCATATGCAGGTATGGTTCACTATAGGCCAGAAATATTAATGAATATTGATAAGCTATTAAACACAAAGTTGTCTCAGCAGTGGGCAATGACCCACAAACCATATGAGATAATCGCACAAGTGAATGGAGAAAAAATAGTTTTTGATGGTTATGATGAAACGTCAGAGAAGGAAAAAATAATCCGTTATTTAACTCTTGCTTATGACACTGCTTTTGGCGAACCCTCTGAGAAAGTGCTTCTTCTTAAAAATCATATACAAGTGCCCCCAAGTGATATTTTAGAGATCACACCTATGCAGTGTTGGGAAACATAGAGATAACCTATCCCAAAGTATAGACCAAACATTGAATTTTTACATATAAAATGATATAATTAGAAAAAAGTCGAAAGAATGGTATACGATATGAGTATAAAAATAAGGGAACAAGCAGGTACAGATGCGGTAAGAAAATTTGATTACCAAATGGCTGTAGCCTTAGATTATTTATTGAATGAAATAGATGGCGATGCTATTATACTCATTGAGACATTGGAGGATTTCGCTGTTTTTCGCAACCTTGGTTCGGAAGATGAAACAGTTGATGTGTATCAAGTCAAAACCAAGGATAAAGGTTTGTACTCAAAAGCCACACTTAATTCTGACAATGTATTAGGAAAAATAATTCTTACCGACTTTTATTTTGATTCGAAAGCCAATACCCTAAATATAGTGTGTAACACTTCTTTAAAAGGAACTTCCACAGAGGAATTAGATTATTTTTCCTTTGTTGAAAAATTGACGGCGTCAGAATTGACCGACTTAAAGGCAAATGTGATCGAGTATCTTGGGAAGCAACCTGGTTTTTCTGGCAGACCAGATGATTACTGGGGTAAATTAATTTACATAAAATCTTCATTGCCTTTTGCTGGGAAAGAAGAAAGGTATGAGGAGACTTTGGTTGGCAAAACCAATAGTACAATCGCTCATTATCTTGGTGACGAAAACCATTCAATTAACCCACAAGCTGTTTTTAACACACTGAAGCTTTTAATTGACAGACAAAGAAGAAATAAAATAACTACACCAGAAATTGAAGTAGACGAAGCGTTGGCAAGAAAAGGCATCAGTTCTGAACAGCTAAAAGAGGTTATTGATACAGCTGCACAGACAACCCATTTGTCTAAAAATGAAATTTTGCAACATGCTTCAACTGTTTTTACTCCGCAAGAGTATAGGGAAATAAAACAGGATTATTCCACGTTTCTTTCTTATAGAGCAAATTTGGCTGACCGGGCTTTTATTGAAGCGAAAACTGTTATTGAACAAGAGTATCAAAAGTTGACACCTCAATATGACTCGCTAGATGATATTGTTAGGCAAGTAGCATATAATTGTGTAGAGAAAATACCGTATTACTCATTGTCGGTAATACAAATATTAACCATCGTAGTGGTTTATAGTTAAGGGTGAATAAAATGAGCGTTTTTTATAAAGAGTTGCTGATATTTGATAAAGACAAAAAGAAAGCAAGAAAAATTGAGTTTCAGCAAGGAATAAATATTATCACTTCCAAATTGAACAGTGTTGGAAAAACGTCACTTTCATTAATGTTGCTTTACAGTTTTGGTGCAAAAGTAAGATTTAGTGATAAATGGAATTTGGATAATATATTCACCAAACTTACTATTCAACATGATGATAATGATATCGTGATTATTAGATATAAGGATACATATACAATTCTTGCGGATGGTGAGAAATTCTTTTATCCTGTTCAAAAGAGAGGGTATTCTGAAAAACTTTATGAATTATTGGGCTTAACAATTAAAATTAAAGATAAAAATTCAGATACATATTCCACCGCCGTACCTTCATTGTATTTGTTACCGTATTTTATTTCTCAAACAAAAACCGATGATGATAGATCGGTGTTTGACGATTTAAATATGTATATGAAATCTGACTTGCACGATGCATTATATTATCATGTTGGTGCATTGGATAACGACTACTCTACAGTTGTACAAGAATTGACCCAAGCAAGAAAAGCGTTAGACCGTTTGAAGAAAGATAAAGAAAAGCAAACTTCTGAAATTGAATATTTAGAGGAAAAATTAAGCCAATATAAAAATGTAAAAATAGACAATAGCGATGATGACTTGGATGCGGATATAGCAGCATATGAAAAATATGCTAAGAAGAAGCAAGAATATTATGACTTAATTAAAAAGTCCGCGGAATTAAAACACAAAATAAAACTTTTAAATAAAGCTTTGGCTGATAATGCAGCTTATACAACTAGACTATTGAACGAAGAAGAAATTAAGTGCCCGGTATGCAAATCAGATATTACAGACTTTATTTCTTCCGCATTAACAGTTGGTCTAGCAGAAGCGGATATAACTGCAGAAATCGCCGAATTAAAAGCAGAACTATTATCAATCAATCGAGCAATAGAAATGGCTAAGCCCAAATTAAATGAGTTACAGCAACAAATATCGCTAATAGAGCAACAGCGAGAAAATGTAAAAATAACTCGTGCAGTTATTGTTTGGAATGAGGAACTGCAAACAGCTAAACAAAATTTTGCGGAAACGCAATTGCAAATTGAAGAATTAGAGGAGCAAATTAAGAGTTTATCTACCAGATCTAGAACCTATTCTGACAAAAAGAAAACTGCTGATATTTGTTATCGAAATTCTTTTTCTACATTGCTTGATGCTACGAATATCAATACGGAAGGCATTGATTTGCAGTCATTAAATTTATATGAGTCTGTCAATCTAAGCGGTAGCGAAATTCCACGTGTTGCAATTTCACGCTTCTTCGCGCTTTTGGAAAGTAAATCCGCAGATAGCATTGTAATGCCTATCATTTTTGATTTTCCTAACTTAGATATGACCGAAGATAATTTGATGAGATGTTTCAAAGTGATGTGTGACAAGATTTCTGACACGGAAACCTATCCTCAAAGTTTTGTGTTCTCTATTAATTGCGAAGAAAGAATACAGAAGTCAGGGTCTTCTTTACAAAATGCTCATGTGATAAAAATGGAAGACTTACCTATGGATGATGTAGAGCATCCTCAACTTTTGTGTGAGCAAGATTATTTAGCTTACACTGATGAAATTAGTTGTATGGTTAATGCATAACCAATTAAGAGTTTTAAAGCGTCGCAGAAATGCGGCGCTTTTGACTTTTTTGTGAACCTTTATAAGGACTCTTGACATACACACAACAACTGTATATAATAAATATACACAGTATAAACAGAGGTGATGGCGTGAACATACTGATTGACAATAAAAGCGGTGCTCCAATCTATGACCAGATATATTCTCAAATCAAAAGTCAGATTATCAGCGGAGCACTCCAAGAAGATAAAATGTTACCGTCCATTCGTGGGCTTGCTAAAGATCTTCGTATCAGCTTTATTACCACCAAGCGTGCTTACGAAGAACTCGAAAAGGATGGCTTTATCTACACGCTTCCTGGCAAGGGGTGCTACGTCGCACCTAAGAACATCGAACTGTTGCGGGAAGAAAATCTAAAGAAGATCGAAGAACATATAGACGAAATCGTGAAACTCGCTACTTCTTGTAATTTGAGCAAAAAAGACATTATCGAAATGGTTAATTTCAGTCTGGAGGAACAAGGATGAATGCACTTGAAATTAAAAACCTAATAAAATCATATCCCGGCTTTACGCTGGATAATCTGAATCTGACACTGCCAAGCGGATGTATTATGGGTCTGATCGGAGAGAATGGTGCCGGTAAAAGTACTACCATAAAACTCATTCTTGATATGATCCACAAGGATAGCGGAAGCATCATAATTCTTGGAAAAGACAATGGTAACAGCATCGAACTTACCAAAGAGGACATCGGTGTTGTGATGGATGAGGTCGGTATTCCAGAATGCCTTACCGTAAAACAGGTCGGAAACGTGATGAAGCATACCTTCCGCAATTGGGATGATGCGGAATATACTCGCTTGATACAAAAACTTGCACTGCCTGACAAAAAGCAGTTCAAAGAGTTTTCTCGTGGTATGAAGATGAAGCTGGGTATTGCTATAGCATTATCTCATAATGCAAAGCTTCTCATTCTGGACGAGGCAACATCGGGACTTGACCCTGTGGTTCGTGATGAAGTGGTTGAGATGTTCAGCGACTTTACAAGAGATGAAAGCCACTCCATACTTATCTCTTCCCATATTGTCAGTGACCTTGAAAAATTGTGTGATTACGTCGCTTTCCTGCATAAAGGTAAACTGCTGCTCTGTGAGGAAAAAGACCGACTACTTGCAGAATACGGCTTGATTCATTGTACTGCT
>JAZNXJ010000051.1:0-2594 GCA_045593805.1 Faecalimonas sp. | reverse complement strand
TCCAGAGGACTTTTGCTTTCAACTAACTAAAGAAGAATATGCAAACTTGATGTTCCAAATTGGAACATCAAGTTTGCAAGAAAATGAAAATGCGCATGGTGGTAGAAGAAAATTGCCATATGCATTTACAGAACAGGGCATCTCTATGTTGTCAGCGGTATTGCGTAGCGAAATAGCTGTAAAAGTAAGTGTCAAAATTATGCGTACCTTCGTCGAAATGCGCCGTTTTATGGCAAACAATTCGCTTGTCCTAAACAGAATCAACGAACTTGAAGTTAAGCAACTTTCTTACCAGAAAGACACAGATGAAAAGTTTGACAAAGTATTTCAATACATATCCGAACACGAAGAAGTAAGTCAGAAGATATTCTTCGAAGGTCAAATTTATGACGCATTTAGTTTATTAACAGAATTAGTGTCGAAAGCAGAAAAGGAAATTACATTAATTGATAATTATGTGGATATAGGGACCCTTAATATATTGGCGAAGAAAAGAGAGAATGTTGAGGTTCACCTGTATACAGCTAGAAAGACAAGATTGTCAGAAGCAGATGTTAAGAATTTTAATCAGCAATATCCATCACTTCAAATGCATTATACGAAAGAGTTCCATGATAGGTTTTTGATTATAGATGGAACCCAGGGATATCATATCGGAGCCTCAATCAAAGATGCGGGTAAGAAATGTTTTGCAATTAACAAAATAGAAGATAATGCAACAATAGAGAGTATAGTTGAGAGATTACAAACTTGATATTCTGAGTATTCATCGGATGGCTATAGACAGGGCAAGTAAGAAGAGTTAGAATAAATGAAAAACGAAAGTGGATAAATATCATGCGAGAAATCATTTTAGAAGAACTTAGAAAAATAGAAGAACAAGAAAACGTAAAAATTATTATGGCAATCGAATCAGGTAGCAGAGCTTGGGGATTTGCCTCGCCGAGACTATGAAAAAAAGTCTGTAAATTCAGATCTTCTATGATAATGATGGAGCTGAAAGCTAGAAAATTAAGCTTTCAGCTCTTGTTTTATATATAACAACACCTGCTGTGCATGTCAAGAGCAGGCGGGCTTCCCCGCCTGTGATTTCTGGGGTATTTGGCCTATTCCGGGAGCCGTCCTTCGTACATGATACTCAGTTCTCCATAAACCTGTCCCCAGTTTCTGATGGTGGTTGTCCATTTCTTTGTCGCTTCAAAAGTCGCAAGATATAAGGCCTTTAAAAGTGCAGTATCATTCGGAAATACACTTCTCTGGCGGTTCAGCTTGCGGTATGTTGAATTCAGCGATTCAATTGCATTTGTAGTGTAAATAACCTTTCTGACAGATGATGAAAACTTGAAAATTGGAGAAATCGCATCCCAGTTGTCGTACCATCGTTTCATGGAGTTCGGATATTTAGGTGTCCATTTATCATTTACACGGTCTAGCGCAGCTCTTGCCTGTTCTTCATTAGGTGCATGGTAAATAGTCTTTAAATCGGTCGCAAAAGCCTTTCTGTCTTTATCAGGTACATATTTCAAAGTATTCCTTACCTGATGAACAATACATCTCTGATACTCGGTTTTCGGAAATGCAGTGGCAATTGCCTCTTTGATTCCGGATAGTCCATCCGCACATATGATTAGGATATCCTTTACTCCGCGGTTCTTAAGTTCATTTAATACGGAAAGCCAGTATTTTGCACTTTCGTTATCTCCAACATTGATACTTAAAACTTCCTTCTTTCCTTCGGTATTGATGCCCAGAATAACATAAGCCGCAAGTTTACGGATGATTCCATTATCACGAACGGAATAATGGATTGCATCGATGTAGAGGATAGGATAAATCTCATCCAAAGGACGATGTTGCCAGTCCTCGATCTGTGGGAGAATCTTGTCCGTAACATCAGAAATAAATCCCTCTGAAGTCTCAAATCCATAGATATCCTCGATTGTTTCGGAAATCTGTCGAGTAGTCATACCCTTGGCATACATGGAGATAATCTTTTGGTCTATGTCAGAAATATCCTTCTGACGCTTTTTTACCACCTGCGGTTCAAAAGTAGATTTTCTGTCTTGTGGAACCGCGATTTCCATGCTTCCATAGCTGCTGTTAACTCGCTTGGTTTTGTAACCATTCCGGTAATCATCATTATCGGAGCGTTCTGATTTTCCATAACCGAGATGATCATCCATTTCGGCTTCCATCATTTCCTTAATTGTGCCACCAAGAAGATCTTTGAGAGCTTCCTGAATGTCTTCAGCTGTTTGGATATCGTATTCTTCCAAAAGCTGGTGGATGATGTTTCTTTTTCCTTCTGTCATTTGTACTTTGTGTACAGGTTTCTTTTCTCTTGCCATAATAAAAGGCCTCCTATGATTTTTTATTTTATCATAGAAGACCTTCTAAATCTTTAATTTACAGAAAAACTTTCACACTCTCGCTTTTATTACTATTAAACATCCTTTGTGTTCTTTTTTTGTGTTACCTTTGTCTTTTTTTGCTTTTTTTATTATAGTCTTTCCGTATTGTTTAGATGCAATGGTAATTGGTTTAGTGCAACATGGGGGAGAGATTGATATGTCAATGTATAAAACCGGATATAG
>JAZNXJ010000050.1:0-3133 GCA_045593805.1 Faecalimonas sp. | reverse complement strand
TCAAAAGTATAAGCGGGTGTCGATAGCTACCTATTTCGCAGTTGGCAGAATAGAATTACGCGTTTACGTGTTACGCGAGGAACAGAGGGCTATGCCCGCACATGAAGAACCCCCGGTTTTACCGGGGGGTTCCTTTTTGCTATTTGTCAAGGATTTATTAAGGCAATAAGGGAGGCTTTAAGTCATATAAATGTGCATTAACTCTTGAGTTTCTGCACATACTATGCTATAATAATATGCAGAAACGGAGGGTTAACTATGAGAAAGTTTGATTATTCTTTTTTAAATAACGGATTGTTACCGGCGAACCTGATCAATCTTACATCCAGTATCGCGTCATTAAAGACGATGGCAGGTGTAAGAAAAGAAGCATATGAAAAAATATTTACTGAACTGGAAGCGGTAGCTAAGGTGCAATCGGTTAAGAGTTCCAATGCTATTGAGGGCATTGTTACCAGCGACGAACGTATTGCTGCAATTGTGAAACAGGACAGCGCACCATTAAATCATACGGAAGGTGAAATCGCTGGTTATAGAGATGCCCTGAACGCAATTCATTTACACCACGATACTTTGGATCTGCGGCAAAGCGATATTTTAAGATTACACGAGACTATGATGCAAATTGCCGGTTATGAGTACGGTGGTCAGTATAAGACAGGCGATAATTATATCATCGAGGAAGACAAGGACGGCAACAGAAAAGTCCGATTTAAGCCCACACCGGCCTCAGAGGTAAAAGAAGCAATGGAACAGTTGGAGCTTGCCTATATGGAAGCTCGCAATGATGCTAATATCAATCAACTTTTGTTGATCCCTTGTGTTGTGCTTGATTTCCTGTGCATTCACCCCTTCCGAGATGGCAACGGCAGAATGTCACGTCTGCTATCATTGCTGTTGCTTTATAAAAATGGTTATGATGCAGGAAAGTATGTTTCCTTTGAGGAGCAGATCAACAACTATAAGGCATATTATTACGAAGCGTTGAGAGGATCCTCTATTGGTTGGCACGAAAACCAGAATTCTTATATTCCTTTTATTGAGAATTTTCTTTCTACGCTCTATATGTGCTATAAGGAATTGGATAAGCGTTTTGCTGTAGTTCATGGTAAGAAGATCACAAAAACGGCGAGAATTGAAGCTACTGTCCTCAACAGCTTAGTGCCAATTTCTAAGGCGGATATTTGCAGCATACTGCCAGATGTCAGCCCTACAACCGTCGAAGCAGTATTGAGCAAAATGGTAAGAGACGGACAAATCAAGAAGATCGGGCAATCCCGAATGACCCGATATGTTAAAGCATAGAAAGAGGCGTAAATATGAAAGCGAATCAATTACGACCACATCAAGAAAAAGCAATAGGTGCTATTCAAGCCGCTTTGGAGAATGGCCAAAAACATATAGTTGTTGAAATGGCAGCTGGGGGTGGTAAAGGAGTAGTCCTCGCCAAAACGGTAGAAATGATGCACAAGCATAAGGGGGCAAGAATCCTTGTTGTTACTAGTAGAATAGAGTTAAAGAAAAATGTGGAAACCAATCTCTTTGATAAGTACCAGGAGTTTGCACTAATTGACAAAGCTAGGATTAATGTAACAACAGAACAAAGGATATTGCGCCATACAGACGAAAATATAAACGAATATCAGTTTATAATTTTTGATGAGACGGATATAACCGAAGCTATTTATAAAATACTCAATTGTAGAGAAAAGACAGTTGTAGTTTTTTCTGTAAAATACACAAGAAGTACTCATAAACTTTTTACACCTGATAATGTTGTATTTTCGTACAGTTACAAGGATGCGGTAAAAGATGGAATATTGACTCCTGCAATGGATTCCCAAGCATTCGGACCTGCTGTTGAATTGTTCGCTAAACACTTGCTAGAACAATTTGGATGTATTCCTGTTCAGTTTTATTCTCACACTCAGGACCAAGGGTGGGATCTGGTTGTGCAGAAACACGAACATAAGATATGGGTAGATTGTAAAACATACAAAAGTCAGGTTGTTTCTCCGTCTGCTGCTAATTCGTTATTAAGCAACGTTGTACTTCGAAAAATCAAGCAAAACATTTCCGAAAGAGATGTAGTATTGCTTGTAGTATTCAGTAAAATACCCAGTTTCCAAAAAGATGAAATATTTAGGAGATATAGGATAATTGTTTGGGATATTGAGAATCTGGTGTTCTATAGTAAAGATGATCCTAATTTGCTTAAACAACTATCTCGAATTACCTATTTCCCGATTGACTATATTGAAGGACAACCTTTTGGCGAGAAGGAACTTACAGAGATATCTTCCAAACCCGTGGAAGACAAGATTTTAGAAGAAAGAATTGTTGAAGCAGCAGAAAAAGAAGTGGATAAGACCACTGAACTTATTCAACGATTAAGCGAGTGCAAGCCGGGCAAAAGGAATTCAGGTGAATACGAAAAAATTTGTGAAGAAATATTGCGAACACTTTTTGAGGTCAATTATTTCAACAAATTAAGAAATCAGTATAAAACAAAAGATGAGCATTTTAGAATGGATCTGATTGGTTCCTTAAAGATAAATCAGACCAGTGAGGACGGAATGCATCCATTTTGGCAAATGCTTGTACAGCATTATAATTCTCATTTTGTTGTTTTTGAGTTTAAAAACTACTCAAAGGAAATTGATCAAAATCTAATTTATATCACTGAAAAGTATTTGTTCGATGCCGCTTTAAGAAATGTTGCTATCATCATATCCCGCAAAGGTTTTTCGAAGTCCGCTAAGTTTGCAGCCGAAGGCTGCCTAAAAGAACACGGCAAATTGATCCTTGACATTACCAATGAGGATCTGACTAAGATGCTTGAACTAAGAAGTGAGCAAGCAGCAGATTATCTTTTGGATAAACTGGAAGAGTTCTTAATGGGGATAAGTAAATGAGAGGAGTGAATATTAATGACGCCTTCAGATTGTGAACTACCCCAGTTTGTGCGGACAGCACAAAAAAGTGCCCCTAAGTAGGATATATTAAGTTTTATGCGGAGTGGCGCAGCGTCAGCGGCGCCACTCCAGTTTTATTCTGGATGCGCTCGTGGTTATAGAAGTGAATGTATCTGTCAATCAGATCATTTGCTTCCATGAATGTCTTCGGCTTATGC
>JAZNXJ010000049.1:0-2908 GCA_045593805.1 Faecalimonas sp. | reverse complement strand
AAATAATAATACCAAGATAGCCATTTCGTCAGAAACTAAAGAATTGGTATTAAGAACTGCGGCAGAGATGGGATATCAGTTTAAAAAGAGAGAAAAGAAAGAAAAGAAAAATATTATTGGTCTTCTTGTGCCAACCTTGTCTAACTTATATTATCCTTTTTTGGTGCAAAATATTGAGAATTATGCAAATTCTATCGGAATAACGGTTGTAGTCCAAAATACGATGAGAAGTGAGCAAAGAGAAATACAGTGTTTTGAATTTTTGAGGAGTATTGATGCTTCAGGCATCTTATGTTTATATACACCAAAAGCCACTGTTAAGGATATGCCGATGGTGTTGGTGGGTGAAAAAACCGAGGAGATTGATTTGGATGTAATCAGTCTGAACTGTTTTGAAGCAGGTAAAATAGCGGCAGAACATCTGCTGGAATTAGGATATCAAGACATTGCATACATATCTACTCCATTTACAAACATCACAGATGCACGAAGAAAACGCTTGGAAGGAATTCAGCAGACGATGGAGAAAGCAGGTGTTTTGGAACGATTAGTAACACTTGTAGATAATGAAGAAGATGAATCTATGGATGTTGCATATGAGATGAAGTGCGGTGCTAAACTTGCCGAACAACTCTTGGAGCAATATCCAGATTGTAAGGCGATTATTGCAGTAAATGATATGACTGCAATGGGATGCATGGATGTATTAATTAAGCGTGGGATACGACTACCGGAAGATATGGTTATTTGTAGTTTTGATAATCTTTTCCTAGATGATGTAATACAACCGAAACTTACCAGTGTGGAGCAGATGGCGTTCCACGGATGCAAGATGGGATTGAACATCTTGAAGGAGAAAATGAAGAATAGTTATAAAGAGGAACACTTGGTTTATTTAGAGTACAAGCCAGAACTTCACATAAGAGAGTCAACGATGAAATAATAGTAATTCCATCAAGCTTTCTTAGATAGGCGATATTGTAACGGTGTTGTTCCAACACAATCCTTAAATACGCGGTTAAATGTGCGAAGGGTTTCATAACCACATTCTAACGCAATGTCTAGAACTGATTTGTTTGTAGTTTCAAGAAGTTCTTTCGCATAGGCAATACGAAGAAAGTTCACATATTTTACAAAGTTTATCTTGATAGAGGAAGAGAATAATCTGGACACATCAAATCTACTGATACCCAAGGCATCAGCGGCAGTATCCAGAGAAATATTTTCTTTAAAATGTTCTGTTACGTAAGTAACGGCACGCACTGAGAGATTGGTTTTAAATTTCTCCGTGTTAGGTTTCAAATGAAATAATGGCAGTGTTCTTGCGAGAATCAAAGAAACAATTGCCTTGATTAAGGTCGATTGTTCATTACAATCATTAAGGGACACTAGTTCATTCATAAGAGAAGGAATATCATCCGGCAAATCCGAAGATTGAATCACAGGGTTTGCCGGATGTTTTTGTAATAATGTATTTTCGAAATCACCGTAAATATCGTGTCGGCTGATTGCCAGAGTATAATCTACAGTGGAAGTTATGGAAGTATACCCATGAATAGTATATGGAAAAATAACGGCAAAATCCCCTTTGGATAGGGTGAACGAGCAGTCTGGGTAATCGATGCGAAGTTGTCCGTCATTTATATATATAAATTCCGCCGGAATATGCATATGTAACGGGAAAATGAATTTCTTATATGCACGTATAGATTGCAAAATAGATGTTTTATGTTCAAAAAAAGGTATCATTTCGCTAACTCCTTTTGCAAAAATTGTCTAGTTTTCACTATTATATGTCGAGAAATAGGAATTGTCAAATGCTATAATCCATAATGATAAATACAAACTTAATATGGAGGTATTAATATGGAATATTTCAAAAATGTCGGTAAAATTAAATATGAAGGAAAGCAGTCAGATAATCCATTCGCTTTTAAATTCTATAATCCGGATGAGATTGTTGCAGGGAAAACAATGCGTGACCAGTTACGTTTTGCTATGTCATACTGGCATACAATGTGCGCGGAAGGATCAGATATGTTTGGTGTTGGAACATTGTCTAAAAACTATGGTGCTACAAATGAAATGGATATTGCAAAGAACAAAGCATATGCAGCATTTGAACTTATGGACAAATTAGATATTGATTATTACTGTTTCCATGACAGAGATATTTCACCGGAAGGGGCGACCCTTGCAGAGAGCAACGCTAGATTAGATGAGATTACAGCTTTATTAAAAGATTTAATGAAGCAAAGTGGAAAGAAGCTTCTTTGGGGAACTGCAAACTGCTTTGGAAACAAGAGATATATGCATGGTGCTGGTACGGCTCCGAATGCAGATGTGTTTGCATTTGCGGCAGCACAGATTAAAAAGGCAGTTGAGATTACAACAGAGCTTGGTGGAGAAGGCTATGTATTCTGGGGAGGAAGAGAAGGATATGAGACACTTCTTAACACTAACATGGCATTAGAGCAGGACAACATGGCACGTCTTATGAGAATGACAGTTGACTATGCTCGTTCTATCGGTTACACAGGAGACTTTTATATCGAACCAAAACCGAAGGAACCAACCAAACATCAGTATGATTTCGATACAGCAACAGTACTTGCGTTCTTAAGAAAATATGGATTAGATAAAGACTTTAAGATGAACATTGAAGCGAACCATGCAACACTTGCAATGCATACGTTCCAGCATGAACTTCGTGTGGCGAGAGATAACGGTGTATTTGGTTCTATCGATGCTAATCAGGGTGACATGTGTCTTGGATGGGATACAGACCAATTCCCAACAAATGTATACGATACAGCACTTTGTATGTATGAAGTATTAAAGGCTGGCGGATTTACAAAGGGTGGATTGAACTTTGATGCTAAAACTCGTCGTGGCTCGAATACTCCTG
>JAZNXJ010000048.1:0-2363 GCA_045593805.1 Faecalimonas sp. | reverse complement strand
ATCGTTCTCAATCTTGAAACCTACTCTTGTAGCTTTTCCCTTATAAACGAGCATTACGTTTGAAGCATCGATTGCTGCTTCTAATGTAACGATACCACCGTTCTGGTTAGCTGCAGATGGCTTTGTGTGTTTCTTAATAACGTTAACGCCTTCAACAACAACTTTGTTGTTCTTAGGGTCAACAGAGAGTACTTTACCCTCTTTACCATTGTCTTTTCCGGCAATTACTTTAACAGTATCACCTTTTTTAATCTTAAATGTTGCCATGCGCTACCTCCTATAATACTTCCGGAGCCAGAGAAACGATCTTCATAAACTGTTTCTCACGAAGCTCTCTTGCTACTGGTCCAAAAATACGTGTTCCTCTTGGAGTCTTGTCATCTTTAATAATAACTGCAGCATTTTCATCAAATTTGATATATGAACCGTCTTTACGACGTGCGCCCTTAACGGAACGTACTACGACAGCTTTTACAACATCACCTTTTTTTACAACGCCGCCTGGTGTTGCATCTTTAACGGAAGCAACGATTACATCACCAATATTGGCATATCTTCTTGTAGATCCACCCATAACTCTGATGCAAAGTAATTCTTTTGCACCTGTGTTATCAGCAACCTTAAGTCTGGTTTCCTGCTGAATCATGCTAAATCTCCTTCCAAAAACTTCCCAAATATGGGATGAATTTAATTATTTTGCTCTTTCGATAATCTCGACAAGTCTCCATCTCTTATCTTTAGATAATGGTCTTGTCTCCATAACTTTTACTGTATCACCAATCTTGCACTCATTGTTTTCATCATGAGCTTTTAATTTATAAGTCTTCTTTACAATTTTGCCGTAAAGAGGATGCTTTACATGGTTTTCAATTGCAACGGTAATTGTTTTGTCCATTTTGTCACTAACAACTTTACCGGTACGAGTTTTTCTTAAATTTCTTTCCACGATTGATCTCCTTTCCAAATCTCACATAACAACTTATTCAGCTGCGTTTGCTTTCTGAGTCATTACAGTCTGAATTCTTGCAATATTTTTTCTAACTTCTTTAATTCTTGCAGTGTTGTCTAACTGATTTGTAGCGTTCTGGAATCTCAAATTGAAAAGTTCTTTTTTAGCAGCCACTAATTCACTTGCTAATTCTGCAGCTGATTTTTTGTTTAAATCTTCTACATACTTATTAGTTTTCATTTGATACACCGCCTTCCAAGTCTGCTTTAGAAACTATTTTACATTTACAAGGGAGTTTGTGCATAGCAAGACGTAACGCTTCTCTAGCTACTTCTTCGTTTACGCCGCTGATTTCGAACATTACTCTACCTGGTTTTACTACTGCTACCCAGTACTCTAATGTACCTTTACCGGAACCCATACGAGTTTCAGCTGGTTTAGATGTTACCGGCTTATCAGGGAAAATCTTAATCCAAACCTTACCACCACGTTTTGTATGACGAGTCATCGCGATACGGGCAGCTTCGATCTGATTTGATCTAATCCAACATGGCTCTGCAGCCACAAGTGCAAATTCACCGTTTGTGATTGTGTTACCTCGTAATGCTTTTCCTCTCATGGAACCACGGAACTGCTTACGACGTTTCACTCTTTTTGGCATTAACATTATTTATCGCTCCCTTCCTTATTAGCTTTTGTAGGAAGTACTTCTCCTTTATAAATCCATACCTTAACGCCGACTTTACCATATGTTGTATCTGCTTCTGCAAATCCATAATCGATGTCAGCTCTTAATGTCTGAAGCGGAATAGTTCCTTCACTGTAGAATTCTGTACGAGCCATATCTGCTCCACCTAAACGTCCTGAACAACTTGTCTTGATACCTAAAGCACCTGCCTTCATTGTTCTTGACATTGTAGACTTCATAGCTCTTCTGAATGACACACGGTTTTCAAGCTGCTGAGCAATGTTTTCAGCTACTAACTGAGCATCTTTGTCAGGTCTCTTGATTTCCTTGATGTCTACGAGTACTTTCTTGTCTGTTAACTTGGAAAGTTCTATCTTTGTAACTTCGATTTCGTTTCCACCCTTACCGATAACAACGCCCGGTTTAGCTGTATGGATGATAACTTTCACTCTGTCGGATGCTCTTTCGATTTCAATCTTAGAAATTCCGGCAGCGAACAATTTTTCTTTTAAGAATTTTCTGATATTGTAATCTTCAACTAAATAATCTGAAAAATCAGCATCAGCATACCATTTTGAGTCCCACTCTTTGATAACGCCGACTCTCAGACCATGAGGATTAACTTTCTGTCCCATGTTTAATCTCCTTTCTTATCTCTCATCAAGAACTACTGTGATATTGCTCATTCTCTTTTCGATTCTGTAAGCTCTACCCTGTGCTCTAGGT